>DAOULA010000018.1:0-17304 GCA_034420735.1 Dehalococcoidia bacterium | reverse complement strand
GAGAAGCGAGACACGGACGCCGTCACCCGCAAAGCCGTCAGGCAACTCGAACGGTTGGGCCACAAGGTCAGTCTCATAGCTGCATGAACCATCTATTTTCATAGCAATGACAGATAAGGTGTGGGGCGACCTCTCTGTCTCATCAACTCTGAACACTTACCTTTGGAGCCTGTCCATGCGTAGGCAGAAGAATGTGGAATTTGCCGGGAGGCGAACGCGAGTTGACTTGTAAAAGAAATATGTATACAATACAATTCAACACAATTACAGGAGGGTTAAATGAAGAATGGAGAACCGACCACATTCTGGGACCATGTCTACCATCTACGTGAGGAGGAGCATATCCCGCTCCTTTGGAGAAGCGGTGATCTCCGAGAATTTCTCGAAGGCCAGTATTCACGGAACTCCATCTCTACTGACCCGTCCAGCTACTACATTTCACTGGAGGGCGACGAGATGGGCCATTTCGTGAAGAACGGCGAAACTCCCAGGGTGTGGCGGGTGAGCCGCGGGCTGTTTCAGTTGATAGCAGACCCAAGTGACGACGCGGCAACCCAGGAAGACGAGATGAGACGGGCGAAGGCCCGCGTCGCCGAGCTCAGATCGCGGAATGGGGGAGGAGACGACCATACCCGCGAGGCATCGACGTCAGAACCCCGTCGCCAGGCCCGCCCCGGTCCAGAAACCCAGTCGGTGCCGGGCAGTCCCGATCTCTATCCATCCGCCCTTATCGCCCTAGGCTCGACTGACCTTAAGCTCCTGGACGGTTGCAGTACGGAGCAGAAGGCCCTGCACATTGTGCACAAGCACTTGCTCGCCGAGTACGGAGACAGGGCGGAAATCGAAGAGGACCGGGATGGGGCGGACCTAAGGGTCTCCGTAGACGGCCGCACCGAGAGAATTGAGGTGAAGGGGACTGAATCGTCCACGCTGGCCTGGCCCCAGTTGAAGGTTTCCAGCCAGAAGTCGCACGATGCCCTTCAAGACGGAGATGCTTCGATATACAGGGTTGTCGAAGTCTCCAGCGCCAACCCGCGCATCTATTTCCTGACACATGGCAGGCACTTCACTTTGGAGCCCGAACCCAGGTGGGCTGTGAAGCGCGTCCCGCAGGGCGACAGCCGGTATCCCCTGAGAGGCGAGCCATACCGGTACGACCGCCCCTACGATCCCGTCGCTGCGGAAGAGTGGGAGGCACTGGGATGATCGTGCTGGACACACACGTCTGGGTGTGGTGGGTCAACGATTCAACCCAGTTGAGTGAAGCCCAGCGCCAGGAGATCGCCCGCAATGAAGACGACCGGATCGGCGTCAGCGCGATCTCGTGTTGGGAAGTGGCAAAGCTCTGCGAGTATGGACGCCTGGAGCTGCCGGTCGGGCTGGCCGAGTGGTTCGAGGCAGCTCTCAGCTATCCCGGGGTCTCTCTCCTGGGCCTGACACCGGAAGTCGCCATCGAGTCGACCACCTTACCCGGCGCATTTCACAGCGACCCCTTCGACCAGATGATCGTCGCCACAGCCAGGTTGCATGATTGCCCGCTGATAACTTCCGATGATGAGATAGCCAGGTACCCCTACGTGCGGTCCGTGCGATAGCTGAGATCCCGTTATTCCGGCGGAGGCCGGAATCCAGAGGGGGCTTGGTGGTGGAGCGTCCGCTACCTCGCCAGCGCCAGTCCCAATACAGACTTCGCCCCCGCGTCCTTGAGCGCCGAGGCGCACGCCGACATCGTGCTGCCCGTAGTCACCACGTCATCGATCAGCAGTACCCGAAGGCCGCCGGCGTCTCGCGTACACTTGAAGGCGCCTTCGATGTTCTGCCGGCGCTCTTCCCTCCCGCTCATCGCCACCTGCGGCGGCGTGTCCATCGACCTCAGCAGCCGGTCGTCCGCCATCGGAATCCGGGTGCGCCGGGACACCTCACGGGCGAGCAGGTGCGACTGGTTGTAGCCGCGGCTCCGCTCTCGGCGCGAGTGGAGTGGCACGGGTGAGATCACGTCCGCCTCGAATCGTAGAGACCCGAGGTAGTCCACCAGCAGCCCGCCAAGCGTCGGGGCCAGCGCACGTATACTGCCGTACTTCAGGTCATGGACCATGTCGCGCACAGGCCCGGTGTACCGGTAGGGCGCCCGGATGCGCTCATAGGCCGGCGCGTCGGCGCGGCACCATGTGCAGACGGGCGCCACGTCCGGCTCGGCGCATTTCCGGCAATACGGCGGCGTCAGGCGGGGCAGGCTGGGCTCGCAGCCGGGGCAGAGGAAGCTACCCTCGCGGCTGCACACCGCGCACTCGGGTGGAAAGAGCAGGTCCAGGCCGCGGCCTGCGAGGCGCCGCAGCAGGGTCAACCTAGACCTTCTGGAACTTGACGACCTGCTGCGCGTCGCCGATTTCGGTCACGTAGATGCTGCCCTGCGAGTCGACGCAGATGCCGTGCCCGGCGCTGAGCGTCCCCTTGCCTGGGCCGCGGTCCCCGCGCCAGCGTGTGATCAGGTCGCCGTCCAGCGTCCAGATGCTCACGCCGCAGCCCGCTCCCTGCTCGACGACGTACACCACGTCGTCCTTGATCCAGATGTCGCCCGGCGCAACGAGGTCCAGCCACTCGTCGAGGTAGTTGCCGACGTCGTCGAACAGCTGGATTCGGTGGTTCTCACGGTCGCAGATCAGCACCCGGCCCCGGCTGTCGACCCACAGGTTGTGGAGCAGGGCGAACTCCCCTGGGCGGGTGCCCTGCCTCCCCCACGAAAGCAGCAGCTCGCCCTCGGGGCTGAACTTGTGGACCCGGTGCCCGCCGTACCCGTCCGACACGAAGATGTTGCCGTCCGGCGCTATCGCGAGACCGGAGGGCATGTTGAAGGGCTCGCCCACGAAGGAAGGGGAGGGCGCGAGCTTCTCGCCGAAGGTCCTCAGCTCGTCACCCGACGGCGTGTACTCGGTGGCAATGTGGAAGTCCCGGTCCACCAGCCACACGTTGTCGTTCGGCGCGATGTATATGCCGTGGGGGTTGGCCGAGAAGTGGCCCTCGCCCCACGAGGAGATGAATTCTCCCTCGGTCGTCCATATCGTCAGCGGGTGCAGCCCCCGGCTGAAGATGTGCACCTCGTCCTTCGAGTTGACCGCGCCGTCCGATGCCATGCCGAGGCTCCAGTACTTGGGAACGTTCGGCCACGACGGAACGACCTCGTACGTGTAATCGCCTTCTCCAACGGTTGGCATGTGAAGCTCCCAGGCTTGCATAACCGTCATTCCGGCGCAAGCCGGAATCTAGGGGATGCGGGGCCAGCTTAGATTACGTCGTGACCTGCCGAGGAGCAGCTCCCATGTCCCCGAGTATGCACAGTCACCCCAAGATTCTATTGGTCAGGCAGGTCAGGGTCAATCCGGGGGTGGTCGGCCGATACGCTCGCCAGAACTTCCTGGGCGGACTCCAGGTCCTCCTCCGAAACCATGACCCTGCAGGGCTTCGTCGAGAGCCCCAGGTAGGATGGCATCAGTGTGTCTCCTGGGTGGACCGTGGCTGCGATGCCCGCGTCCATTAGCATGTTCTGCCAGACCTCTGCCTGGGTCTGGGTGGGGGCAGTCGCAGCAGCCGTCCACTTCATCGTTGGACTACCCTCGTGCTCCCGCCGTCGCCCAGCGCCTCCTCCAGTCCGTCGAGCAGGTCGTCGGTGATGTCGACACTGGTGGGCCAGTCCAGGGTGAAGAGCTTCCCGTCCGCGGCGATCTCAAGGCCTATTTCGTTGCTGCCCTGGTTGTTGAGCAGGAGAATCTTGACGTCCTCCAGCATCTGGTGGTCGCGCTCCTGCTCGCCGCTCTCCCTCATGCGGACGACGAGCTTGCCAGGCTTCGAGGAGTGAGGCTCGGGGAACGTGTCCGGAGGGGCAGGGGCCTGCATTGCACTTTCCCTCAGGGCCTGGGGACCTGGGCCGGCCGGGGGCGTGGGATGCCCGTTTGGGCTTGCTCCGTTGGTGTGCTCGACAGGAGGCGCTGGAGTCTTTGCGGCCCCGTTCAGGCTCTCTTCGGGGGGCTTGTCCGGGTCGTATTCGGCCGCCGACTGGCAGGAGATGTTCGTCCGGTCGTCCCTAGTCCTTACGACGCCCTCGACCTTGACCAGCTTGCCTGTCTCCCACACACCTTCCGTCTCTTTGATCACGTTCTGCCAGACGAACACGTCGATGTCGCCCTCCAGCAGCGCCAGGTTCGCGATCACATATGGCTGGTCGTTCTTTGTCGTCCTCTCGCTCACCGAGGAGACCTGACCGACGAGTTGGACCTTCTTGCCGCTCGTCTCCTCGCCAATCTGGGATAGGGACATTATCGCTTCTCCGTCTGTCTTCCCCACCAGCATGTCCAGCCTGTTCCCCGAGAACGTCACGCCCAGCAGTTCCGTTTCCCATTCCTGCTTCTCCGCGTCCGCCGTACTGGCGGCGGGAAGGTCGAGGTGGGCGAGCGGCGCGTCCATCGACTCCCCCAGCATGTCGAACATCGAAGTCTGGGTTGAGTTCCTCAGCGCTGCCTCGCTCTGGGCAAGCGAGTGTATGCGGTCGAGCGTGTCGAGAATCGCACCCCTGTCCCCGAACCTGTCCATCGCACCCGCCATCGCCAGGCTCTCCAGCGTCTTCTTCGTCAGGGAACTCATGTCGACCGCCCTGCACATCTCCTCGATGGACCTGGGCGTCTCCTCGGCCTCAGCCCTCGACTTGACGAAGGGCTCGATGGCCGACTGTCCCACGTTCTTCACGTTCGACAGCCCGAACCGTATGGACGTCGACCCGTTCGACTTCTCTACGGCGAACTCCGTATCGCTGAACAGCACGTCCGGCGGCAGCACGTGGATCCCCAGCCGACGGCACTCGTTGACCGATGCCGCCAGCTTGTCTGTATTCTCCGAGTACGCGTTCAGCAGGGAGACCATGTACTCCTCTGGGAAGTTGGCCTTCAGGTACGCCGTCCAGTAGGAGATCAGCCCGTAGCTCACCGCGTGGGCTTTCGGGAAGCCGTATCCCGCGAAGGGCTCGACCAGCGCGAAGACCCGCTCGGCCAGGTCGAGCGGGTAACCGTTGTTGGTCGCCCCCTCGATGAACTTGCCCTTCTCCTTGGCCATGATCGCTGGGACCTTCTTGCCCATCGCCTTGCGCAGCACGTCGGCCTCGCCGAGCGAGTACCCCGCGAAGGCCTGCGCGATCAGGAACACCTGGTCCTGGAACACGATCACGCCGTAGGTCTCTTCGAGTATCGGCTCCAGCACGGGGTGGAGGTAGGTCACCTCGATCTCCCCGTGCTTGGCCTGGATGAAGGTGTCGATGTGCTCCATCGGCCCTGGCCTGTACAGCGCGATCATCGATGCCACGTCGACCATCGAGCTGGGCTTCAGGTTCTTGATGTGGCTCGTCATGCCCGAGCCCTCCAGCTGGAAGACGCCGACGGTGTCGCCGTTGCTGAGCATATCGAGCGTCTTGGCGTCGTCCAGCGGCACACGGCGCAGGTCCACGTCCAGGCCCCGCGTCTTCGATATCAGGCCCCGCGCCTTGGCCAGTATCGTCAGGTTCGACAGGCCGAGGAAGTCCATCTTCAGCAGGCCCAGGTCGGCCACCGGGTCCATGGAGTACTGGGTAGTTGAGATGCTCTCGTCGTCCCCCCTCGGCGGGCGCTGCAGCGGGACCAGCGTGTCCAGGGGCTCCTTCGATATGACGACGCCGGCTGCGTGGGTGCTCGAATGTCTCGTCGTGCCCTCGACCGCCTTCGCCGAATCGACCAGCTTCCTGATGGCCTCGTCGGCTTCGTATATCTCCCGAAGCTCGTCGCTCTCCTCGATGGCTGTCTCCAGCTTCATGTTCAGCCGGGTGGGCACAAGCCGCGCTACCCTGTCCACCTCGTCGTACGGC
The DNA here is from genome assembly GCA_034420735.1 of Dehalococcoidia bacterium. Taxonomy (GTDB): domain Bacteria; phylum Chloroflexota; class Dehalococcoidia; order Lucifugimonadales; family CAJWER01. Next base: position 11,423 of record DAOULA010000018.1, on the reverse strand, counting down.
ATCGCCAGCGCGCGGCCCACGTCCCGGATCGACGCCTTGGCCCCCAGCGTCCCGAAGGTGATGATCTGCGCCACGTGGTCGCGGCCGTACTTCTCGACCACGTAGTTCAGCACCTCCTCCCTGCGGTCGTCCTGGAAGTCCATGTCGATGTCGGGCATCTCCCGCCTTTCGACGTTCAGGAACCGCTCGAAGACGATCCGGTACAGCAGCGGGTTCACGTCCGTCACGCCCAGGCAGTACAGCACCAGGCTACCCGCCGCGCTCCCCCGGACCGCGAACGCGATGTCCCTCTCCAGCACGAACCGCGCAATGTCCCACACCACCAGGAAGTAGTTGGAGTACTTGGTCTGCCTGATCACCTCGAGCTCGTAGGTCAGCCGCGCCTCTTCCTCCTCGCCCGGGCGGGCGATCCGCCTCTTCAGGCCCTCCCAGCACAGCTTCGCCAGGTACTCGTCGGCGCTCATCCCTTCCGGTGCGGGGAATTCGGGCAGGTGCAGCCGGTCGAAGTCGAACTCCAGCTCGCACATCTCGGCTATGCGCATCGTGTTCGAGATGGCGTCCGGAGTGTCCGGATATAGCGCCGCCATCTCCTCCGCGCTCCGCAGGTAGTACGAGTCCTCGTCCATCTTCAGCCGCTTCGGATCGTTTATGTTGGTGTTCGTGTGGATGCAAATCAGGATGTCCTGGAGCGGCGCGTCTTCCTTCATGATGTAGTGGCTGTCATTCGTCGCCACCACCGGAAGCCCCAGGTCCCGGTGCAGCTCCATCAGACCCGCGTTGATGGCCGGCAGCTCGTCCACGCCCCCGTGCTCCATCAGCTCCAGGTAGTAGTCGGGGAACCGCTCACGGTACCACTCGATCGTCGACACGGCGTCGTCCATGCGTCCCTGGGCTATGAGGCTCGGCACCTCGCCGCTGGGACAGCCCGACAGGATCACCAGCCCCTCGTTGTGCCGGTCCAGCAGCTCCCTGTCCACCCTCGGGTTGTAGTAGAAGCCTTCGAGATTGGAGGCCGTTACCAGCTTGACCAGGTTGCCGTATCCCGCCTGGTTCTTCGCCAGCACGGTCATGTGGTACGGCTTCTTGTCGTTCGGGTTCCGGTCGTGCCGGCTCCCCGGCGCGACGTACATCTCGCAGCCGATGATCGGCGTAACCCCGTTCGCCTTGGCCGCCTGGTAGAAGTCGATAGCCCCGTACAGCCCGCCATGATCGGTGATGGCCAGGTGGCTCATGCCGAGCTCGGCCGCACGCTCGACGAGGGACCCTACCCGGCTCAGCCCGTCCAGCAGGCTGAACTCTGTGTGATTGTGAAGATGCGTGAACAACCGGCGTTACCTCGGTAGATCGTCTCAGATGAGTGCGCCGGACCTCCGGCTTGCGGCTTGTCTGCGTCGGGCGTCAGGCCCGTGCCCGAAACGGCCTGGGGCGCCCGCGTGTGCCAATTATACGGGCGGGAAGACTCCCCAAATCAAGGCTCCCAAGCGCCGTTTTCGGGGCCAATTTACCACTACATCTTCGGCGTGCGCACCCCCCGATTCACAACCTGTTGTGGCGTCGCCGCCGATGCCTACGCGCCCGCGTCCGGCAGCGCCGAGACACTCGCCCTCACGCCCCCGCACAGCGTCGTAGCCCAGCCGATGGCCTTCCATCACGATTATGCCCGCCAGCGATTCGCCGCGTGCCACCGTCGAGACCCCGTCGTTGACACGACCGGCGGAATCGTGGCTAAGTAGAGGCGCAAGACTACCCCCGAAGGAGACCACGGCGTGCCGCAGTCCCGACACATCCTCGCCATAGACCAGGGCACCACGGGGACGACCGCCCTCCTCCTGGACCGCGCCGGCGCCGTCCTGGGAAGGGCCGCCCGGGAGATCGCCCAGGTGTACCCAAAGCCCGGCTGGGTAGAGCACTCCCCCATGGAGATACTCGACTCCTGCCTGCACGTCGCCGTCGAGCTGCTGAAGGAGACCGGCGTCTCCCCCGGGCAAATCGAGGCCATAGGCATCACCAACCAGCGCGAGACGACGCTCGTCTGGGACCGGCATACGGGAGAGCCCGTCTCCAACGCAGTCGTGTGGCAGTGCCGCCGCTCGGCCCCCATCTGCGATGCCCTGGAGCGCCAGGGACTGGGCCCGTACGTCCGGGAAAGGACCGGCCTGCCCATAGACCCGTACTTCTCCGCGACCAAGATACGCTGGCTTCTCGACAATGTGCCTTCAGGCCAGGCCCGCGCCGAGAGTGGCGACCTGCTCTTCGGAACGGTCGACGCCTGGCTGCTCTGGAACCTCACGGGCCGCGCAGTCCACGCCACGGACGTCACCAACGCCTCGCGCACCATGCTCTACGACATCGCCGAGTTAGAGTGGGACGACGGCCTGCTCCGCGCCCTCGACATCCCGCGGGCGATGCTGCCGGAAGTCCGGCCGTCCAGCGGCATATTCGGCCGCACCCAGCCGGATCTGTTTCACGGCTTGGGGGTGCCGGTTGCCGGCATCGCCGGAGACCAGCACGCCGCACTCTTCGGCCAGGCATGCTTCCGACCAGGCATGACCAAGAGCACCTACGGCACCGGCTGCTTCGTCCTGGCCAACACCGGTGACACGCGCGTCCCCTCCCAGTCCGGCCTCATCACCACCATCGCCTGGGATATAGGCGATGGGGTGACCTACGCCCTGGAGGGCAGCGTCTTCTCCGCCGGGGCAACCGTGCAGTGGCTCCGCGACGGCCTGGGCATCATCCGGTCGTCCTCTGACGTGAACGCGCTGGCGGAGTCCGTCGAAAACAACGGAGGCGTGTACATGGTGCCGGCGTTCACCGGGCTCGGCGCGCCCTACTGGGACCCCGACGCCAGGGGCACGATAGTCGGCCTGACGCGAGGCTCGACAGCCGGCCACCTCGCCCGGGCCGCGCTTGAGGCCACCGCGTACCAGACCCGCGGCGTCGTCGACGCAATGGCTGCCGACGCTGGTCTGGACATCGATGTCCTGCGGGTCGACGGCGGCGGCAGCGCCAGCCGGCTGATGATGCAGCACCAGGCCGACGTGCTCGGCGTCCCTATCGAGCGGTGCGCCGTAGCCGAGACGACCGCGCTCGGCGCGGGCTACCTCGCGGGGCTCGCAACCGGAATGTGGGAAGACACCGCCGAGATCGAGGCCCTGTGGAGCAGCGACGCCAAGTTCGAGCCACAGATGCCCGATGCGAAGCGAGACAGGCTCTACGCCGATTTCCAGCGCGCCGTAGAGCGTGCAAGGGCGTGGGAGCAACGAGGGCAGTGACCGGTGTGAGCGGGAGGGGCGTAGGGGAGCCCCTCATTCGGCCTGGCCCTGGCTAAACGCCTACTCAGAATACGGCTTCAACGAGTTCTGTAGCGGCGGGAGCAAGGGAGGCACGTTCGCCCTGAGCTTGTCGAAGGGCAGTGCTCCGCGAACGCTAGCAGTCTCGAGTTAGTTCTTAAACCCGGTCGACCGTGATCCTCGCCCCGTCGGGCACCCGCTTCAGCACCGTGGGATCGCCGTCGATGCTCCCCAGCACGTTGACCGCTGGCCGCACGTATCTCGTCACCCCTGCTCGCCGGCGTGCGCCCGAAGAAAAGGCACAGCGCCGAGCCGGGCGGCCAGTACGCGACCGCACCCATCTCGACCACCGGGCTGGCGCCGGGCGCCTCGTCCGCGCTGACCGGAATCCCGAAGTAGATCTCGTCGCCCCAGGTGCTCGCCGCCGCTTCGAACGGCAGCGCCTCCCACACCGCGTCCGCCGTGGGCGTATCGTGCAGCTCCGCCGTCACCTCGACGGCCCCGGCTGATATGACAATTCTCCTGCCATCCATAACGCCTCCATTATCTGCGAACCCGGTCACCCAAACAACCGGGAGGGCGTCCCTATGAGGCGTCGACCAAAGCGAGCGGACGGATCCTCTCGATCTGGTCCGCCTCGGCACGCTGGGCGTGATAGAGGTCCCAGCGTAGCTGCAGGTTCATCCAGAAGCCCGGAGAATTACCGAAGAGCTTTGAGAGCCGCAACGCGGTGCTGGGCGTGACCCCACGGATGCCGCGCACGACTTCGTTCACACGCTGGTAGGGCACCTGGATCGCGTCTGCCAGCTCGCGCTGGGTCATGCCGAGCGGCAAGAGGAACTCATGCAGCAGCATCTCTCCTGGGTGAGTCGGTTCGCGATCGGTAGGTATGCGTACCATGCCTAGTCTTTCGTTGGTAGTAGGTCTAGTCTACAGTGTCGTACACAGGTGCTGGTCCCGGCCAGCGACCAACCACCCGCTCGTGCGTTAGAATTGTAGTGGCATGATCCACTTCGCACCAAAGACCAAGCCGCTGCTGGCGCTCTCCGCCGTCCTGCTCCTACTGTCCCTGGTCGCCTGTGACCAGCTTTCGGAGCAGGAGCTCCAGCAGGTCGCCAGGCACAGGACCATAGGGCAGCAGCACCTCGCCGATGGCAGGAACGAGGCCGCCCTGGTCGAGTACGACGCCGCTATCGAGATCGACGACGGCAATGCCGGGCTCTACGTCGAGCGGGCGAGCGCATACATCGGCCTCGGCGCCTTCAGGAAGGCCATCGAGGACCTGGACGAGGCGAGCAGACTCGACTCCGAGATCGTTGCCGCCCACTCCAACAGGGGCTACGCCTACGCCAGCCTGGGCGAGTACAGGAACGCCGTTCGCGCCTACGACGAGGCCATAGAGATCGACGACCAGGACGCCCGGCTCTACAACAACCGCGCCAACTCCTACGCCAAGCTGCGCGAGTACCACAAGGCCGTCAGGGACTACGACAGGTCCATCGAGCTCGACCCCACCAGCTCCGAGATCTTCACGAACCGCGGCACTGCCCACGGGCAGATTGGCTCTCTCCGCGAGGCCATCCGCGACTTCGCCGAGGCCATCCACCTCGACCCCGAGAACGCCGCCGCCTACTACAACCGCGGCGCGGCCTACAGCGCCCTGGGCGAGTTCGACATCGCCTTCCGCCACCTGGACGAGGCCCACAGGCTCGACCCCGACAACACCGGGTTCCTTATGGACGCCGGCGACAAGTACACTGAGCTTGGCTTCCTGCGCGAGTCGGTCATCGCCTACGACATTGCCATCGAGCGCGAGCCGGGCAACTCCCAGAATTACATCGACCGCGCCGGCGCCAACGCCCAGCTCGGCAAGTACCAGCAGGCCATCGAGGACTACACGAAGGCCATAGAGCTGCTGCCTGAGGTCTCCAGGCTCTACCTGGGCCGCGGCGAGGCCTACCAGGAATTGCAGGAGTTCGAGCTGGCCCTCGCCGACTACGACAAGGCCATCGATCTCGAGCAGGACGACTACCGAGCCTACGCCAACACCGCCCTCGTGCTGATGCTGACGGGCGAGCTCGACCGCTCCTTCCAGTTCTTCGACATAGCCATCGAGCTCTCCCCCAACGATCCTGCCCTGTACATCGACCGCGGCACCGCCTTCGCACGGGACGGCGAGCTGTCCTCCGCCATCGAGGACTTCGACCAAGCCCTGCAGATCGACCCCGAAAACAGCCGGGCGTTCGTCGACCGCGGCATCGCCTACTCCAGGCAGGGCTCCCAGGAGAGGGCGATAGTGGACCTCGACGAGGCCATCCGCCTGGAGCCCACCGACGGCCGCGCCTTCGCTAACAGGGGCATAGCCCGTGTGGCCCTCGGCGAGCTCGAGGCGGCCCTGGCGGACTACGACAGCGCCGTCAAGTTCAACCCCTACCATCCCCTCGGCTACGTCAACAGGGCCATTGCCAACGCCATCATCGGCAACGAAGAGGCCATCCAGGAGGACATAGCCCAGGCCGTCGAGCTAGGCTACGACGAGGCCCTCCTGCTCGCCCAGCTAGAGGCTGCCAAGCAACGCAGCCAGTAGCCCTGCAAACCGTCGTTCCCGCGGAGGGAGACCCCTGCATAACTCCGTCATTCCGGCGAGAGCCGGATTCCTGCCTCAGGAACCGTCCCTCATCCAGGGGGGCCCGGTGTCTGGGCGTGTTTACGGGGCCTTCGCGAGAGTATGGTGATTCCCGCACGATCCCTCAGTGACCGATACTCCACAAACCATGACCCACATTAGCGCCACATACGACGTCATTGTGGTGGGTGCGGGCAACGCCGCCCTCTGCGCCGCCCTCTCCGCAGCCGAGTCCGGCGCATCAGTCCTCGTGCTGGAGAAGGCCCCCCACTACCTGCGCGGCGGCAACACCTACTTCACCGGCGGCCTCTTCCGGTTCGCATACGACGCCCCCGACCAGGTCTTCGACCTCGTCCCCGGCCTCACCGGGCGCGAGATCGACAGGACCGACCTCGGCGAGTACCCCGAATCGGCGTTCGAGCGCGACATGATGCGTACGACCGGCGGCCTGGCGGACCCTGACCTGGCGCGTGTGCTCGCGTCCCGGTCGTACCCCACGATGGCCTGGATGCGCGACCGCGGCGTGCCCTGGGCCCTCGCCTACGGGCGCCAGGCCTTCGAGCGCGATGGCAGGGTCCGCTTCTGGGGCGGCCTCATCGTCGAGGCCGTCGGTGGCGGCGTAGGCCTATCCGATCGCCTCTTCGAGCTCGCCGGGAACGCCGGCGTCACCGTGGCCTACGACGCCGCGGCGGTACGCCTCGAGACCACAGAGCGCGGCGTCACCGGAGTCACGGCCCGGTTCCCCGGCGGCGAGCGCACCATCGGCGCGGGCGGGGTAGTCCTTGCGTCCGGCGGCTTCCAGGCCGACCCCGCGATGCGCGAGCGTCATCTCGGCCCGGCCTGGGCCTCCGCCAAGGTGCGGGGCACCCAGTTCGACACCGGCGACGGCATCCGCATGGCCCTCGATATCGGCGCCCAGCCCTTCGGCGATTGGGGCGGCTGCCATGCCGTCGCCTGGGACATCAACGCGCCCCCCTTCGGCGACCGCAAGATCGCCGACCTCTACCAGAAGCACTCGTACCCCTTCGGCATCGTCGTCGACGTGGACGGCAATAGGTTCGTGGACGAGGGCGCGGACTTCCGCAACTACACCTACGCAAGGTATGGGCGCGAGATCCTCACCCGGCCCCACGGCGCGGCCTTCCAGCTATTCGACGCCAGGACCACCGCCCTCCTGCGGGACGAGTACCACATCCCCCAGGTCTCCAAGGCCGAGGCGGACACGATTCCCTGTCTAGCCGAGGCGCTCGGGATCGACCCTGAGGGGCTGGCCCGCACCGTCGGCCGGTTCAACGACGCCGTCCAGCCCGGCGACTTCGACCCGACCGCCCTCGACGGCAAGCGCACCCTCGGCATCGACCCGCCCAAGTCCAACTGGGCCCTGCCCCTCGACACTCCGCCCTACGTGGGCTACGCCGTCACGTGCGGCATCACCTTCACCTTCGGCGGACTCAAGATCGACGACCATGCCCGAGTCCTCGACGCCAGCGACACCCCCATCCACTCCCTATACGCCGCCGGCGAGCTAGTGGGCGGCCTCTTCTACGACAACTACCCCGGCGGCTCCGGCCTGATGTCAGGCGCAGTCTTCGGCCGCATGGCCGGCGCCAATGCTGTCCGGTACGCGCGAGATGGGGTCGGGTAGCTGCGGCGGGCAACGCATCCAGGCCATCGACCCTGCTGGAGAGCTGCTATGGCTTGGCCATTCGGTAGCCGACGCCTGGCTTGGTGAAGACATACTTGGGCTCATGGGCATCGTCGCCCAGCTTGTGCCTCAGCTTAGTCACGAAGGCTCGCACGAGCTCCCTTTCGTCGGCGTAGCCGGGCCCCCAGACCCGCTCCAGTAGCTGGCCGTGGGTCACCACCCGCCCGGCATTGGCGGACAGCTCCGTGAGCAGTGTGTACTCGGTCGCGGTCAGGTGCACCGTCTGGCCGGACAACTCCACCCTGCGGTTCGCGTAGTCGATCGTCAGGTCGCCCACTCGATAGGGGCTGCGATTATCGGCCCGCCCGGGCATTGCCCTCCTGCGCAGCGCTGCCTCGATCCTCGCCAGCAGCTCGGACGGCGAGAAGGGCTTTACTATGTAGTCGTCGGCGCCCAGGCTGAGAGCCCTCACTATCTCCTCGTCCCTGTCGTGCGCGGACAGGAAGATCACAGGCACATCGGACACTCCCCGTATGCGCTTTAGCACGTCGAACCCGGTGGTCCCCGGCAGCACCAGGTCCAGCAAGACGATATGGGGGTCCTCAGTCTCCAGCAGGGGGAGTATCTCGGTCGGGTCGCCGGTTCCCAAGGACGAGTATCCCGCGTCCGAGAGTACGCCTCTCAGGAACCTCAGTAGCTGCGGCTCGTCGTCCACGGCCAATACACGGGTGCGCTTGCCGGTCCTGGGCCGGGCGGCGTGGGCCGCGGTCTCCCCTGCGGAGCGGGCTGCCGCGCCGGTCTCTTCCTCCACCTCGGCCACGGGAATGGTGAAGGTGAATCGCGTGCCCTGTCCCGCGCCCTCGCTCTCAGCCCAGATGCGGCCCCCATGAGCCTCGACGATCCCCTTGCAGATAGCGAGGCCCAGCCCGGCTCCCTCGCCCCTCCGCTCCTCCCCGTCTTCCCAGGCTCGCGAGAACTTCTTGAACAGGTGTGGGAGCAGGTCGCCGGACACCCCCATACCCTTGTCTGAGACGGAGACGGCCAGGTGGGGGGAGTCCGCCACCTGGGACGCCGTTATCCCTATGACGGACGAGTCGGGCGAATACCTCGACGCATTTACCAGCAGGTTGCTCAGAACCTGCGCGACGCGCCGTTCATCCGCGGCGACGAGGGGCAGGTCCATCGGCAGGTCGACGGCCACGGGATGCCGCCCGCCGCCGCTCAAGAAGGTGCTCCTCGCCTCGTCGGCCAGATGCACCAGGCTGACGGGCTCCAGCGTGAGCGACAGCATCCCTGCCTCTATCCTCGTTATGTCGAGGAGGCTGCCAATCAGGTCGCGGAGGCGGTCGGCCTGCCTGTCGATGATCCTGAAGAACTGGAGCATCTCGGCGTCGTCGAATGGCGTGGACGTGTTCAGCACGGTGGCCGCAGACCCCTTGATGGCGGCCAACGGCGACCTGAGCTCGTGACTCACCATCCCCAGGAACTCGCTGCGCAGCCTCTCCATCTCCTCCAGCGGCGTCATATCCTGGATGACGGCGACGGCCGACTCTATCTCTCCGTCCTTCGAGTAGATCGGCGTCGCGCTGACCAGGGTCGTGACCCTGCCGCCGCCAGGGCGCTCGAGTAGTATCTCCTCGGCGTGCACCGTCTCGCCCTGGTCCAGGGCACGAGACAAAGGGCGCTCCTCGATCGAGTACTCGCGCCCATCCGGCCGACGGTACGCTGCCACCGCCTGGTACCGCTCCAGCTTGCTGCCGGGCCGGGGCGGGACGCCCATGATGCGCTCCGCCTCCTCGTTGACCGACTTCACCGTCCTCGTCCCGGCATCGACGACCAGGACGCCCACCGGAGACGTCCTCACAAGGGCCTCGAGGCGTTGCCGTTCGGTCTCCGCGCTGGCAAGCTGCGCCCGGAGAGCCTCGTTCTCGCGTCTAAGCCCGTCGACTTCGGTCAACGGCCTGTCCTCTTGGCTCATCGCCCCTGCCTGAACACGAGCCGAGTGTATCACACATATGTGACCCCAATCGCCGGGCCCTCCATAGAGCGTTCCTGCGCCGGCGCCCCCGAGCTTTGAAAAAGTCACAAAAAAGTAACGGTTTTGGGCTTGATGATCACAAAAAAATAATGCGCGGCCTCTATCATGGACTTGCGAGTACTTGGATAAGAGGAGGCGCCTATGGTCGATACATCGTCCCCGCCGGGTGGCAGATGTGGCCTGGCGGAGCTCCCGGAGTGACGACCGGAACATAGGAGCAGCCCGGCCTGACCGCATTGGAAGACCGGAGCGGCTTACCCCCAGGGCTGGGCTGTTCCACAACCAGAATCTAAGGAGGTGGGATATGAAGAAGAAGATGGCGTTGACTGGGACCCTGCTGGCTCTCGTCGTTCTCCTGAGCGGCGTCGGAGTGCAGGCCGCACGCGTGTACTCCCGCCGGGTAAAGGCGGCCTGAAGGGTCCAGGAAGCGATGTTGTTCCCCCGCCAGGCGGTGCACTCTGCCTGGCGGGGTATGATCGTAGCAGGTGGGCGTAGCCAAGGGAGCGACTTATTGCTGGTCGATGAGCACGCCAGCCTCTGCATTTGAGGAAGGAGGTTGACCTTGTCGTCTAATTTCCGAGGCCCCAGGGCATTGGATGGGTTCTGGAAGCGCCGCTCCATGTCCCCAGTCCCGGCCCTCGACGACGACTACCCACCGCCACCTCGGCAGGGAAACGCCCTGAAGACCATTCTGCTCTGGGCAGGAGCCGCCCTCGGGCTGGTCGTCCTGCTTGCGGCAGTACTAGTAGTCCCAGGGCTGATCTTCTGAGAAGCTGTTCAGTGAAGACGCCCAGGGACGGTGGGTGGTGCGCTGTGGCCCTCCCAACTGGCGGGATTCCAGACCAACTCAATATCGCGAGGGCCAGATCGTAGAGACTTTGGCGACCCGTACACTAGCTCGCCCGCGTCCACAATGTCCACAATGAGGTAGCATTGCCATGCAGTGCACTTTGCCTGGATAACCCAGACGGAGTGGAGGAGGTTCGGCACATGGATTGCGGGAAGACTCTCGATCAATGGGGTCATGGCACATGGAATGCAGCAGTGTGGCAGGGTTTGATGAGCCTTGGGGGTTGCACATCGTCCGTTAGGTTGCAGAGTCTTTACGAATCTGGTCCAGTGCGCTCCAAGGCGGCAAAGTCAAGTGGAGTCCCAGAGAGAATCGTGAGGAGAACACTGATGAACTTCCGTAACGATTGCCTCGTCTCATTCATGGACAAGTATGGCAGGCTCGTTACTGGCAATGTGGAAGGCGGCTATCAAGGCACTGGTCGCTACAGAATAAACTGCTCAACGCATTCCTGAGGTTGAGAGACAGTTGTCTGTGCGACGTCTCAGTTGCACTCTGGGATAACTCCAGACTACTTTAGACGCACCCTGGCGCCCATCATACGAGGATTTGGCATTCTCGCAATTGAAGTGGTTACTGGCTTCGTCTCAAATTGCGGTGTCTCAACTAGAGCCCGTCTCATGTCACCAGGAGTCTCTTGGATTGTGGCAATTGCCAAAGCTACCGGTACGAGCACGGCGCGACCAGCAGCCCCACCACCCGGTCCAGGATCCGCTGCCCCACCTCGTACTTCGACATCAGCCCCAGCTCCTCCGCATTCCCCTCCCTGTCGATGAGCGTGACCAGGTTCGTGTCCGACCCAAAGCCCGCCCCCTCTGCGGTGATGTCGTTGGCCGCGATCAGGTCCAGCCCCTTCGAGTCCACCTTTGCGCGGGCGTTCGCGATCACGTCGTCGCTCTCCGCCGCGAACCCGACCTTGACCAGCCCGTCGCCGTCGATCTCGGCGGCGATGTCCGGCGTCCGCACCAGCT
>DAOULA010000017.1:0-124552 GCA_034420735.1 Dehalococcoidia bacterium | reverse complement strand
ACGATCTTCTGCACATCGCTAGCGGTCAACTGCTGACCGGTCGAGTCCTGGACGATCTTCTGGACGTCGGAAGCAGAAAGCTGCTCACCGGCGGATGCGTCGACGATCCTCTGCACGTCAGCAGCGGTAAGCTGGCCCGCCGCCGAGTCGTTGATGATCTTCTGCACGTCGGCAGCAGTCAACTGCGTGCCAACCGACTGCCTGACGATGTTCTGCACATCGGCGGCGGTCAGTACGTCGCCAGCGGACTGTTCGACGATCCTCTGAACGTCAGCAGCGGTAAGCTGCGAGCCGGAGTCGATTCCGGCCACGGCGCTCTGCACGATGTTCTGAATCTCAGCCGCGCTCGGCCCTGTCTCAGTGGGCTCAGCGGAACTGCAGGCCACGAGGCCCACAATCAAGGCTGCGATCAAAGCAGCCCAGAGCACCCTTTTCGTCCCAAATGTAGCTATCATTCGACATCCTCCTTGTACGAAACGTCGCGATTAGGCTAGTCCACAGGACGTATTCAGTCAACCCCAGCCTGTTGTCACCCGTTTTCGTTATATATTGCACTGACCAAAAGCCTACTAGTAACGACATCCAACTTGACATACGCAGAACGCCCACTAACCTGTGGACATGGACCGTTTCGAGAAGGGAGTCGGGCACAATGTCACTCCCGGTCCGGCAAATCGCGCCACGCCGTCGGATACGCCGGTGATCGGCATCATCGTCTCGGATACCCACCAGCAGCCCGGCCACGCCTCGGCGGTACGCAGGGCTGGGGGTAACCCACTGGCCGTGACGGGCGCAGACGCGTCCTTCGACCAGATCGACGGGCTCGTGGTAGCCGCTGCTCCCTCTGCCGGGGGCGCCCGTGAAGCAGTGCCGGGTACGGAAGGCTACTTGACACGAGCCCTCGAAGGCGGCCTGCCTGTACTGGCGACCGGAGCAGGCCTTCTCACCCTGAACATTGTGCTTGGCGGTTCGGTGGTCGAGGTCGATGGACACGCCACTGACCCTGACGGCGAAGAGCCGGCCTATCACCGCATCTACATTGCCCCCGGCGGCAGGCTGGCCGCCGTGGTCGGCTCGGGCGGCTTCGTCAGGGTGAACAGCCGCCACGCGTACGGCATTAGGGAGGCCCAGAAGGCGCCGGGGCTGCTTGCGACGGCCTATTCGCTGGAGGATGGCGTGATCGAGGCGCTCGAGAGCCCGGAGCACGGATGGGTGATCGGCGTGCAGTTCGATCCCCAGCGAAGGGGCGAGCTGCCGCCTCACTTCGACAGGCTGTTCGACGCGCTCGTCCTGCAGGCCCGGTCGCGATAGCCTACAGGAGCAGGGGCAGAGGGCCTGCGAGGAGCCTGTTGCCCAGATCGGCCAGCAATCCCTCCCTCAGGCCGACGCGCGGGATGGTCAGCGTGGAGGCCCAGACCACGCCCATGAGGCTCTGCAGGACAACCGTGGCAGGGTAGATGACGTCGGCGCGGTCGGGCCTGAGTCCTAGCTCGCGCCGCCTTTCCGCAAAGGAGAGCTGTTCCAGGGCCGCCCTCGTGCGATAGATGTCCCCTATAGAGGCGTAGGAGGTTGCCTTCTTTCCGGCGCGCCGGCCCGTAAGGTCACCGACGGTCTCGACGTTCCCGCCCGTGCCGACGAAGAAGCCGATCAGGCTGTGGCCCACGTGGTCGCCCACCCAATCGCGAGTTTCCGACGCCACGTCGTCGACCAGCCCGATGAAGTGACTCGGGCCAAGCGCCTCGTCTGAAAGGACCTGCAGCATGCGCACCGTGCCTATCTTGTAGCTCCGGCTGTCGACCAGCAGCCCTTCCGAGGTCAGGGCCACTTCGACGCTTCCGCCTCCGATGTCGACGAGCAGCGCTTCGCCGGTCTCGATGTCCAGCTTCCTCGACACGGCCAGGTGGACAAGCCGGGCCTCTTCCATGCCGCTGATGACGTCCACCCTGATCCCCGTCTCGTTCAGGATCCGGTCTGCCAGGTCCCAGCCGTTCTCGGCCTCCCTCATCGCGCTGGTAGCAATGGCGGCGGTGTGCTCTACGCCGTGGTCTGCGATAGATGCGGAGAACCTGTGGAAGGCCTGCAGGGCGAGGTCCATAATCGCCGGAGAAAGGCGGCTGTTCGAGAAGACATCCTGGCCCAGACGGACCGGTTCACGGGCAGTCTCGATGACCTCGACTACGCCGTCTCGGGTCTCGCCGATGGCGAGCCGCATCGCGTTAGAGCCGACGTCGATGGCGGCGAGGGTTGTCACCGGGCGACGCCTCCCCCGTCCAGGCTAGTGAATCGGAACCGGGCGTGAGGGAGCGACAGGCATCAGTCCAGCCTACCGTCGCGGAATGCCTGGATGTAGCTCATGCAGAAGTCGTCCCTGCCCTCGAGCATGTCCACGGCCAGACCGACCCGCTCTGAGTCCATGTCGAGTCCGAGTACATCGCTCAGCTTGGTCTGGATGGGGTCTATGAGCCCGGCGTCGATGCCCGCTTCTATGGCCAGGCGTATGAATGCCTGGTTGATCAGCTTGCGGTTGGGCATCCCGAACGAGACGTTGCTCAGTCCCATGCCGATGTGGAGACCTGGGTACTCCTGGCGAATGCTCCTGACGGCATCGAAGTAATGGTTGCCATACTGGGGGTCGACCGAGATGGGGAAGATGACCGCGTCGCAGAAGATGTCCCCGGCTTCGACGCCACCCGAGAGCGCCATGTCTATGACCGTGCGGGCGTTCTCGACGCGCTGCTCCGCGTCCTCGGGCATGCCGGAGTCGCCGGTGGCAAGCACTATTACTCTTGCGTCGTGCTCCCTGACCATGTCGAGCACCTCGGGACGCTCGAGCGACAGGGAGTTCACGAGCGGCCTCCCGGCACGACCGTCGTACGCAGCAAGTCCCTCCGCAACGATCTCGGAGTTCGACGAGTCGATGCTGGGCGGCACGGGGGACGCAGCCTGCACCGTCTCCACCGTCCATCTCATGGCCCTCTTCTGCGTGTCCAGGTCGTAGTGGACCTCGTCGACGTTGACATCCAGGTACCTGGCGCCCGCCCTGACCTGCTTGCGGATCTCGGCGCGGATGTACTCCGCGCCCTGCTCGCGCTCGTCAGGGTCGTCGCCGATGCCCTTCATTGCGGCTATCATGAAGTGCTTGATCTGGCCCTGCTCGTAGGGCTGGGTGCTCCTGAACCACTCGGGGACCGTGAGCATCAGGCGCTGGCCGTCCTCTCCCCTGAAGGGGACCGCCTCGGCGCCGTCGTCCAGGGTCCTGACCCTGCGTCCCTTCCTTAAGAGGACGCGCGTGGCGTGTATATTCTCGCCAACTATGGTGAAGTCTTCGGGCGTGTTTACGACTCTGGACATGCGCTGACTCCGGCGTAAAGACGTGCGGCTATTCGGGTCGCGGCTGGAGGTCTGTTCCGCGGTATGCCAGCGGCATCAAACCTGGGGATGGCCTGGGGGACGGGTGCTCTACCGGTCCATGATTCAAGGTAGATGGCGTCATTCCCGCTCCTGGCCCCCGTCGCCGTTGGCCTGGTGCTCCTCGCACCAGTCACGCACGGCCTTGGGGATTTCGAGCAGGTTCTCGAGCTTGGTCGCCAGCGGGATAGCACACTCGGGAGCGATCATGTCGATCCCTGCGTCGAGGCAACGGTACACCTCGGCACGGACCTCCTCCGGGCCCTTCGAGTAGAGCGTCACAGGGTTGTTGATGTTCCCGACGAGGCCGATCCGGTCACCGACTATGTCCTTCGCCTCCGCCGGGTCGTTCCTGGAGTCGAAGTGGAACATGGACATGTTGTTCTGGGCGATGTAGTCCATCCGGTCGAGGGTCTTCCCGCAGATGTGGAGTATCAGTGGCACGTCGAGCCTTTCCACCATTTCCTGGTGAATCTCCAGCAGGAATCTCCGGTAGTATTCGCCGCTGACCAGATCGCCGGTGGCGTGATCGGGGAAGGTCAGCGCGTCTGCGCCGGCGTCGATCTGCGCCTGGCCGAACAGGACCGAGATCTCCTTGAGCTTGTTCAGGCACTGCATAGTCATCGCCGGGTCGTCGATCGACATGAGCAGGAAAGGCTCAACCGCGAAGACGTGGTACGCGAGGGTCCAGGGCCCCATCGTCTTTCCGATGATGGCAACCTCGTCACCGAACTCCTCCTTGAGGATGGAGATCGACCTCGTCATGGCAATA
This sequence comes from Dehalococcoidia bacterium, assembly GCA_034420735.1. Lineage (GTDB taxonomy): Bacteria > Chloroflexota > Dehalococcoidia > Lucifugimonadales > CAJWER01. Next base: position 120,372 of record DAOULA010000017.1, on the reverse strand, counting down.
GTGTCCCGGTGCTCCAGGAAGCCCGGGGGAATGTGGACGTCCTCCGGCCCCTTCCAGATCGGTTTGGTCATCCGTACGGTGGGCCAGTTGTCCTTCTGCTCCCACTGCATGTCGCAGCCGAGGGCCGACGACTCCTGGATGATGGTGAAGTAGGGCATGATCGAGTCGAAGCCGAGCTCGGTGTAGCCGGTGGCCGCGAGCCTGGCGTTCATCTCCGGGTCGCGGTTGGCGTCCGGGAACGGGGCATCCATCATGTCCATCAGCTCCACCGTCGCAACGTTGGTGGGGTTCGCGATCGGCGGGCGGTCCACGGGCTTGCCCGCCAGCGCATTCATCACTCGCTCACGCGGCGTCATGGTCTCAGTGAATGTCATGGCGCTCCTCCTTCTGCGTCATTCCTCAGTACGCTGTGGGTATATATGAACGACTTCCCCGCGGCTCACAATAGACAGGCACTCCAGTGTCTGCGGTACCAGCGTCCTCAAGACATCGATGCTATCCGTTCCTGGTATGAGGATTATCACCGCAACGTCCGTAGAGGTTATGTTGCGCTGATACGGAATCCTCTGGTCAAGGGTAATGAGAGCGTCGAACTCATCCCTTGCCAGGGCAAGTAGCTCGCCGTTGCTCTTGCCACTCCAACCCATGTACTGGACTGTTCGCACATCATGCTCAGGGAAATAGTGACGCAAGGGATGGGGGATATCCTCATCGAGCAGTAGTCTCATAGGCGATGCTCTCCAAAGCCTCCCTTGCCGTCTCAAGCGCCGCCGCTGCCTGCTCCTTGGTTACTGAGGTATGGAAGGAGTCCAAGAAGCTCTCGACGGTATGCCCCTGCGCCAGGTAGTCAAACAGGAGCCTGACGGGCAAACGAGTTCCCTTGAAAACAGGCGTGCCGCTCACGTAGTTCCTGTCACTGTGAATGACGCTGTTGGCGCTCAGACGCTTCCTGACCGCCGTCAACGCCTGCTCCATGCTCACCTCCGGAAAGTCGTCAAGGAAGGCGTGGAGGTTGTGTACTCTGTCCAGATACTCAAACAGGTACTGCACGGGCACGTCGGTTCCCCGAAAAACGGGGCCGCCTCTTGCCGTATCCTCATCAAGATGAATCGTTGAGGAGCGCGGCTCTCCAGGCTTGGTTACGGCTACTTTGTATTCGACTGTTTGAGTCATGGCACACCTCTTGCCTATCAATTCGCCAGCTCCGAAAGCCTGGGACCGAGCACTCCTCCTTTTACTACGTCGGCGGGGTGAAGCCCAGGGTGCCGGTGGTCATCTGGCCGCGGAGGGCGTCGGCCTCCAGCATGTCCTGTGTGCCGGTCACGTTGCGGGCGTATGGGAGCAGCAGGCGCATGAGCTGGTCGTGCCTGGCGCCGCAGTTGAATGACACGCCGTCGCCTGCCCTCTCCATCTCGCCGTAGCGCACGAAGCCGGATGTGATGGCGCGCATCCGCCCGGCGGCCCTCGGGGCCTCACCCTCGGCGGTCAGGCGGTAGACCGTGCGGCCATCGACCTCCTCGGACTCGAACCCCAGCATCAGGGGCGATCGCAGGTCCTTCACCAGGCCCTGGGGATAGTCGAAGGTCGGGGCTTTCTCGACGGCCTGCATCATCAGGAATTTGAGGGGCCGCTGGTGGATCGTGCCGCATCGCGGCCTGAGCTGGTTGTACGTCCCAGCAACAGCATCCATGTCTCCGAGCTTGGCAATCTGGTCCCGCACCTGCTCAATCCTGCCCTCGACGCCCTGCCTGCGGCTGAAGGTCCAGACGGTAGCTATGTCGCCCTTGAAATAAAGGCCGATGGAAATGTTGTGAAAGTGGGGGTCGATCGGGACGAGCTCGACGCAGGTCCCGTACGTCTCTATGACTTCGACCGCGCTGAGGCGAGGTGCTGTGGCAACAGTCATGGGGCGGCTCCCTTCATCGGTCCAGTATCTCAGCTATGGCGCGAATGTGCCGTGGTGTGGTGCCGCAGCAGCCGCCAAAGATATTGACGCCCATCTCCGTCAGCTCCTTGAAGCGCGGGGCCATGAATTCGGGAGTCTCAGGGTAGACGATCTGGCCCTGGCGTATGGCGGGAATCCCTGCATTGGAGTGTATGAGCATTGGGCCGTCGGTGGCATCGCGGATCAGCCGCGCAAGCTCGAGCATGTTCTCGATGCCGTTGCCGCAGTTTGCCCCGACCACGTCTGCGCCCGCATCGCGGAGCTCCCGCGCAGCCTCTTCGGGAGTGACGCCCATCATCGTGAAGAAGCCGCGGGGGCCCTTGTCGAAGGTCATGGTAGCGATGATCGCCAGGCTCGTGTTCTCCCTGGCAGCCCTGACGGCAAGCCGGGTCTCGTCGAGGGCGAACATGGTCTCGATGGCCACGGCGTCCGCGCCGCCCTCCTCCAGCGCCGTTATCTGCTCGGCGAAAGCATCCTGCATCTCGGCTGCACTGACAGAGCCGAGGGGCTCTATGAATTCACCGGTGGGCCCAACGGACCCGGCAACGAGGCCTCCAGGCGGCGCCTGGCTCCGGGCATGTTCGGCCGCAAGGCGGTTGAGCTCCCTGACGCTGCCGCCGTGTCCATACTTGTCCAGCATGAACTTGCTGCCGCCGAATGAGGCGGTGAGCACCATGTCGGACCCCGCGTCGAAGTACTCGCGGGCCATCTGCCGGATCAGCCCGGGGCGACTTACGTTCAGCACCTCCGGACAACCGCCAGGCTCCAGGCCGTGCGACTGCAGCCAGGTGCCGGTGGCTCCGTCGGAGATAATGAACTCCCCGGCGTCGAGCCTCTCGATTGCGGTCCTTGGGGCCAGGTCAGTTTCGATCATTGTCCATCCAGTGGTCTATCGCGCCGGGGCTCGGGTCCCGGTCTCCCAGAGCGTGCAGGTCCCTGATCCGGGCCACGAAGTCCGGGGGCATGCCGCGGTTGAAACGCTCGGCCGCCGCGACCGCCGCAGCTTCGGCGGGACCGTCTGACTCGTCGAATGCGCCCCACTCCCAAGCCATCATGTACTCGTCGGTGCCGGCGCTCCCGTCGAACATGGCTATGGCGTCAGCGGCCTCCTGGAACCTGGGTTCCAGGGGCTTCGACACGGCGCCGGCGTCATCGACTGCCTGCACCTGCACGGGCACTTCCTTCCAGTACATGACGCGCACTCTCGCCAATTGGGACTCCTTAGGAGGCCTATTATACCCACTGCGTCACAGGCGGTCGAACGAGCCATCGCCTGTCAGGCAGCCCAAACGAGCCCCACGGGTATGGACGGCAGTCCCGATTCAGGGCTATTGGGCGGTCCAGCCGCCGTCTATGACGAGGTCGCTGCCCGTCATGTATGAGGACTCGTCGGATGCAAGGAACAGAGCGCCGTAGGCGACGTCCTCGGCAGTTCCTATCCTGCCCAGCGGCACCAACGCCCGCCGCTTCTCGATGGCCTCCTCGTCCGGGAAGCCGGACAGGAACATGGCGGTGCGGGTCGGGCCCGGGTGTATTGCATTGGCCCGGATTCCGTCCGCCGCATACTGGGCGGCCGTGGACTTGGTGAGCAGGCGCAGGGCAGCCTTCGAGGCGTTGTAGGCGGCTGAGGTAGTGGTGCCCACCAGGCTGTTGAACGACGAGATGTTGACTATGGAGCCTCCGCCAGCCTTTCTCATCGCGGGTATGGCAGCCCGGGTGCCGAGGAATGCGCCCTTGGCATTCACCTCCATCACCCGGTCCCAGTCCTCGGGCGATGTCTCCTCTACGGAGCCGCGCAGGTACACGGCGGCGTTGTTCACCAGGACGTCCAGCTTGCCGAACCTGGACACTGCCTCGTCGACGGCGTTCTCCCAGCCCGATGGGCCGGTGATGTCAAGGCCCAGAAAGACGGCCTCCGCCCCCGTCGCCGCGATCTCGGAAGCAGTCTCCCGGCCTTCCTGCTCCAGGACGTCGCCGAGCACCACGCTCGCACCCTCGCGAGCAAAGAGGCGCGCCTCGACTGCTCCCATGCCTCGAGCGGCGCCGCTGATGAGCGCGACCTTGCCTCGCAGCCTCAATGGGCCGTCATGCCGCCGTCCACGCTCAGGACCGAGCCTGTGACGAACGACGACTCGTCCGACGCGAGGTAGAGGACTCCGCCCGCAACCTCGTCGGGGTTTCCCAGCCTTCTCATCAGGTGACGGTCCTCCATGAGCCGCCTGAGTGCCTCGGGGTCCTCGCTCTTTGCGAAGATCTCGTCGAAGTAGGGGGACTCGACCGTGCCGGGCGCGACGCAGTTGACCCGCACCCCGTCCGTTGCATGGTCGATAGCCATCGCCCTGGTCATGGCGATCACGCCGCCCTTGGAGGCGCAGTACGCGACCCTGTCTGCCACTCCCACCAGGCCGGCCGCCGAGGCCGTGTTGACTATCGAACCGCCGCCCTGGCGTATCATCACGGGCACGACGTACTTGCAGCCGAGGTATACCCCCTTCAGGTTGACCGACATGAGGCGGTCCCAGTCGGCCTCCTCGGTCTCGACCACCGTGGCAGCGAAGCCGAACCCCGCGTTGTTGACGAGCACGTCTATCCGATCGTGCTCCCGGACGACCACGTCGACCATGCCCCGCACGCTGTCCGCCACCGAGACGTCGACCTGGACGGCCGTGCCCTGTGCTCCGAGGAACTCCAGCTCTCCGACGGTGCGCGCCGCCGACTCCGCGTTCTTGTCCGCCGCGACGACCGTGGCCCCCTCCCGTCCGAACGCCAGGCAGATCGCCCGGCCTATCCCGGACCCTCCGCCGGTGACGATGCACACCTTGCCGGCGAGGCGCGTCCCGCGGGCTTCAGTGAACATCCAGCTCTGCCCTCCCCACCAGCTCCATGGATACATCCATGTTGGGAGGCATCAGGGTCGCCGTGCGGACGTCGCGATAAATCCGCTCGAACGGCATCTCTTTCCGCGCTCCCCGTCCGCCAACGGTCTGAAGGCACTGGGAGGTCACGTCCAGCGACGCGCAAGAAGCCGCGTACTTGGCGCGAGCCGCCAGGACCCGCCGCTGATGCGGGCCGGCGTCCTCCCACCTGGCTGCCGACTCGTAGAGCATGTGCCGCGCGCCTTCCAGGGCTATTGCCATCTCAGCGACGCTGCGCTGCACCACCACGTCGCGTGACAGGGGGTCAGGGGCCGGATAGACGGTGGTCTTCTTGCAAAATTCGACCGTCTGGTCGAACGTTCTCTGCGCCGCCCCAAGATACACGGCCGCGTACCCAAGCCCGAAGCCTTCCGTAATGCCCTTCTCGAGCGCCACACCCGGCTTGCCGAGCAGCGCGTCATCGCTCACGCGGCAGTCCCGGAATTCCACCGTAGGGCTTACGGTTGCCCTCATGCCCAGCACGTTCCACTCCCCGCGGATCTCCATGCCCTCGGCGCCGCTCGGCACAAGGACAAGCTGAAATCCGTCCCCGTCGCCGGCGCCATCCATATCGCAATGGACCATGTTCCGGTGTGCCGCACCCGCCATCGAGCAGAAGTGCTTCACGCCGTCGATGACGTAGCCGCCGTCGACAGGTGCAACGACGGTGCTGCGAGCGGCCCGGGATCCTCCCCTCCTGCCCGGTTCGCTGCCCCAGCTGGCGAAGAGCTTCCCCTCGTCCACCACTTCGGCGTAGAGGCGCTCTTTCTGCCCAGGCGTCGCGAGCGCCTCGATGAACCTCAGCACCACCGAGTGCATGTGCACCGTCATGGCCGTGTTCGTGCACCCGTAGGCCAGACGCTCGATGACCGCCGTATAGGTCGGCATGTCCAGCCCGAGCCCGCCGTATGCCTCAGGGGCCGCAGCCGCCAGGAGTCCATGCCGCCACACGTCAGCCCAGCTCTCCACCGGGTAGCTCCCGGACTCGTCGTAGGAGGCGGCGCGAGGCCACAGGCACTCCTCCGCCACACGCGCGGCAAGGTCTGCTACCTGGCTATCCACCCCGGATGTGGGAAGTCTGTACATGCTACGCAGCGGCCTCACGGCAGCACGGCGAGGGGCCAAGGGCCGCCCGGCTATTCAGGCTCGGTCACCTGCAGGACCTGGTTGACCGGCACGTCGGTTATGGTCTGCACCCTGCCGCCCGGCCACCTGATGGTGAGTGAGTCCACCCGGGACGCCTCTCCTAACCCGAAGTGGGCCCCCATCATGTTCTGGCCCATCGAGCTCGAACCGCCCGATATGAGCCTCATCTGCGAGCTTACGCCGGTGTGGGCGGTAATGACGGCCCCGATAGCGTCCCTGTTGCCGGTGGCCCCCTGGGTCCTCACGATCAGCCAGCTATTGCCGGTGTCGCACGCGTTTCGGAACAGCCTGGCGGGCTGGCCGTAGTTGACCACGATCATGTCTAGGCATCCGTCCTGGTCGTAGTCGATGTATGCGCCCCCGCGGCCTATGCCGTCGTCGTCCGCGCCGCTGCTGCTCGAGACGTCCGCAAACGTGCCGTCGCCCTCGTTGCGAAGCAGGGCGTTCGGCTGCTCCTTGGAGTTCCTCGGCTGCGGCGCGTCGAGGTAGCCACTGACCACGTAGAGGTCCTCGTCGGCGTCGTTGTCGTAGTCCATGAACATCGTGCTCCACGCGATGCGGGGCCTTCGCCCCAGCAGCCCGATCTCGGCCCCGGCCTCAGGCGCAACGTCGACGAATGGCTTGCCGCCGCCGGGATTGCGGAGCAGCACGTTGTCGTTGATGTTCGTGAGGAAGATGTCGAACCTGCCGTCGAGGTCGTAGTCGCCGATCGCTATCCCCATGCCGTCCATCCTGACGTCCGCGTCCAAGGCGATCGAGACATCCTCGAACTTCCATCCGTCGCCGCCAGGGCCGTCGTTGCGCCAGAGCACGTTGGGGTGGATCTCGCGACCCAGGTCGTTCACCACGTACAGGTCCAGGTCACCGTCCTCGTCGTAGTCGAACCATGCAGGCTGGAACCCTGCGCCGTATACGTTGCCGGCCTCGCCGCCCATGCTGGGGCCGGACGTATCCCCGAGCAGCTCGGTTACATTGGCGAACCTGCCGCCCTTGTTGTGGAATAGCGATAGGCCTCTCAGTGCGATACCAAAGTCCCTGTGGGTCAGGAGGTCCTCGCCGACCTCGCCCAGGTGGCTGACCACTATCAGGTCGAGGTTGCCGTCCGAGTCGTAGTCGCCCCAGGCGCATCCGCTGAACCGCCTCTTGTCGTCGAAACCGTCGATCAGGGCCTCCGACACGTCCTCGAACACGCCCGTGCCGTCGTTACTGAATAGCTTGTTGGACCCGTGAATCGTGGTATAGAGGTCCTGGTCGCCGTCGTTGTCGAAGTCCGCGGCGCAGCCGCCGTTGGTCTCGGAGAGCGGATCGTCGAGCCCCGCCTGCACGGCCACGTCCGTGAAGGTACCATCCCCGTTGTTGCGGTAGAGGGCGTTCGGCTCGCGCATGTTCGTGATGAATATGTCGTCGAGCCCGTCGCCGTCGTGATCGAACACGACCACGCCGCCGCCCAGCGGGAACACGAGGGTACCCGGCACGTTGTGCAGGAAGTCTATGCCCGCCTCTGCGGACACGTCGACAAACGCGGGGCTGTCCAGCACGACAGCGGGCTCCGTCTCTGCAGCGCTCTCGACATCTGCCCTGGTCTCCTCTATCGGTACAACGCTGCGGGTCATGCGGGTCCGCACGCCCTCGTCGGCCGCTGCGGCGGTTTCGGCGTTCAGCCCGACGATGCCGTCGGTGGCAATGAAGGCCCCGACCGCGAGGACGCCCAGGCCGCCGGCCACGCCCAGCGTCCACGTGGTCGTCGCGAGAGCCGCGATGGCCCGCTTCGACATGACGCCGGCCAGGCCCCAGAATGTCACGGGGCCGCCGGCCGCCGCGGTGAAGAGCAGGACCGCCGCGGGGGCCTCGCCCATGCCCATCAGCAATAGCAAGGCCACGAGCGGAATCTCGAACAGCAAAGGCACGTTGATCAGGATGCCGAAGGTGGCCGCGATGGCGATTCCGGTGAGGTCGTTGCCGAGGTACTCGGACACCACGTCCGGGCTCACCCACTGTATCGCCAGCCCGCTGGCGAATCCCGCGATCGCCATGATGGGACCCATGCGCACCAGGAACCCGAAGCTCGAGCGCCCCCACTCCGTGAACCCCTCCTTCATAGCCGGGCCCCACGGCTCCTCTATGGGTTCAAATTCCAGCTCGACCTCCACGGGAGGGTCCTCAGCCGGCGCGGGCGCCCCCCTGAAAGTAAGGCGGTCGATCATCGCTACGAGCGGTCCAACGAGGATTACTGCCGTCATGCCCATCAGGAACCTGGTCACGCCCATCATGGGAGTGAAGACGAGCACGGCCATGACCAGGCCTGGGAGATTGAGCGTGGACGAGCCGTGGACGATGGCAAGGCCGGCTTCTATCCCAACCCCGCGCCTCTGGAACGCGGCGGACACCGGCACGATGCAGGCCGAGCACAGGTTCATGACCGGGCCGAGCACCATGCCTTTGAGGGACTTCTTGAGGCTCCCCCCGGACAGCACGCCGACACCGCTCCCCTTAGGAAAGAGGAATGCCTCCGTAAGACCGGCAACCAGGAAGGCGAACACCATTCCGACCGTGACCAGCTGGAGGTACGTGATCGAAAAGTCCCACCAGCGCTCCCAAAACGTCGTATCCGGCTCCCGCTCGATGCAGAAGCCCTGGAAGCAATGGACGATGGGGCCCGTTACGATGTCCAGGTCCTCGCGGACCGTGTCGAGCTTGGGGAACCGGTTGAGCGAGAAGAAGAAAGTGAGGAGCACGAGCAGTATCACGAGCCCCACCAGGCGCTTCTTGCCCAGGGCGCTGCGGGGCATGCCAATGCGCCCCATGAGCGGCAGCCGCTGACCGATGTCCCTCAGCGTCGTCATGGGGCTACTCTGCCCCGTCCGTCGGGACGTTGAATATCACCAGCCGGTGCCCTTCGCTGCGCCCTGTGTAGTTGTGGCTGCCCGCGAAGACCTCCGGTATGCCGTCCTGGTCCACGTCGGCCACGTCCAGCGTGATCATGAATGGCGGGAGGACGACATTGGGGATGCGCCTGGCGAAGTTCTGGTCGCCGTCGTTCTCGAGCCAGATCAGGTTCTGTACCTCGTCCTGGGGGTACATGTTCGGAAGCTGCACCCCCGAAAGCACCAGGTCCATGTCGGAGTCGCCGTCGAGATCGGCCGCCTTGACGGCGTACGCCCCCCAGTACCTGGTCAGCTCGTGGCTCGTGAACGTCCCTGTCCCATCGTTCTCCAGCCATGCAAGGCCGTAGAAGTTATTGGGCAGAATCTCACGTTCCGCGCGGTCCAGGGTGTCGCCGTTCGTGTACAGGATGTCCGTATCTCCGTCCAGATCCAGGTCGGCTAGCTCGATTCCGGAGAGACCATAGTACATCACGCCCGCAGCAAAAATCACCTCCCTGGTGAAGTCTCCCGTACCGTCGTTGCGGAACAGCAGCACCTCCTCGGACTCCTGTGACAGCGCAACGGCAATGTCGAGGTCGCCGTCCGCATCGGCGTCGAAGGGATAGGCGTGTATGGCGCCCGGGCGTTCGTCGAGGACATGCTCGACGAATTCCAGCTTCCCCGTCTGCTCCAGCCAGACCACCCCCCCGTCCAGGTGCCCGAAGATGCAGACGGCTATGTCCAGGTCGCCGTCGGCGTCGAAGTCGGCGGCCTCGGCGCAGGCCACGCGCCCAACACCCTCAAGCAGCACTATCACCTCGAATTCGAACTTGCCGTCGTTCTTGAGAAGCACCACCCGCCCCACGTCGCGGTTGGTGGGGCCGAGGAGCCCGATGTCGGCGACCAGTAGGTCCCGGTGCGAGTCCCCGTCGACGTCGGCAGCGTGCACCCGGACGGGCTGGATAAGCCCTTCGCTGAGCTCCACTACGTCGTCCAGTCCGCGGAGCCACATGACCCGTCCGGACAGCGGCTCGGTGGCGAATACCTGGAGGCTGCCGTCCCCGTACAGGTCGTCCACCCGTACGTTCGCCGTCGTGTGCGGCCTGCCGTCGGGCAGCAGCACCGTGTACCCTCCACCAGCGCCAACGTCGGAGGTCGCCTCGCGGCTGGCGGGGACGAGTCTCACTGGCGTAGGCGTGGGTGAAACGGGGATGGGAGTAGGAGTGGGAATCGCACGCGGGGTAGCTGGGACCACATCAGCCGGTCCGCTGTTCCAGCATCCAATGCCCGCACCCACCACGACGAGTGCGAGCACCATAGCACCGACGTGCATCGCCCGGCCGCGCTTCCGGCTACTCACCAGCAACGGTCTACACCTGTGGGCTCCCGGGCCAATCTTGTGGGCCTGCGGGTCAGATCGAGTAGTCGATCTCCACGCGACGCCCCGTACGGGACGACTCGTAGACCGCGTCGATAGTCTTGGTCACGGCGACCGCATCCTCTATCTCAAGGGCCGGGGTGCGGTCCTCCCGGATGTCGTCCATGAAGTCGGCGACGTAGTGAAGGAACCAGTCGTGCTCGCCGTAACCGACGTATGGAACAGGCTCGTAGTCGAAGGTCCGCTTTGGGGCGCCCTTCCAATCAGGCGAGGTGCTTGCGACCGTCAGGCCAAAGGACGAGAAGGGGTTCCACTCGGCCCAGCCCTCCATGCCGTGATACATCAGGAACCCCTCCGGGGCGGGCAGTCCCGCGGGGAGCACATATCCGTCGTGCATCGTGCCCAGGGCCCCGTTCTCGTACTCCATGGCCACTGCGGCCACGTCCTCGAGCGGCTCCTCGATGTACCCCACCGGGCGGCCGACGATGGCCTGAACGGCCTTCACCTCGCACCCCATCACGTAGCGCATGGCCTCGAGATGGTGGCCTCCCAGGTGGTGCAGAATGCCGCCGCCCTGGGTCTCGTTCCGGTAGGAGAACTGCCCGGGGTCGCGGCTCCCAGGGCGCACCTGGCCGGTGACCAGCCTGGTCTCGATGGAGAGAGGCTTGCCAAGGAGCCCCCTGTCGATAATGCCCCTCAGCTCCTTCATGGCGGGATGGAAGCGCCACGGGTACCCCGGGAAGACCTTAACGCCGTTGCGCCTGGACACGCGTGCAAGCTCGGCCAGCTCGGGGGCGCGGCGGGAGAATTGCTTCTCCATGTAGAAGTGCTTGCCGGCCTCCGCGAGCTTGGTACCGGCTGCGGGCACCTCGTTAGCCGGCAGACCCACCATCGCCACGTCGAAGTCCGCATTGGCGATCAGGTCGTCCAGGTCCGTGTGCAGGCTGGCGTTGGGGTCCTCGGTCCGCGCGGGTTCTAGGCGTTCGGGCTCGGTGTCCTCGAAATACGCCACAACCTCCACGTCTTCCAAACGCTTGAACGTCTGGATGTAGCCGGGCTTCTCCGGCCCGATGCTGCCCATGTGGCCATGGCGCAGGCCGACCATCGCCGCCTTCAAAGTCTTCCTGGTCATACAAGCTCCTTTACGTAGTGCCCGGGCCTATTGGATTCTCTACTGGGGGACCTCGACGAGGCTATTGCCGGCCTGCTGCGACTTCAGCATGCCGGTCATGATCTGGACGACCCTGCGAGCCTCCTGACCCGAACCGACGCTGCGTCCATTGCCGCCGGCCTCCGCCAGGGCGATGAGCTCCTCGTAGGCGGCGACGTAGCCCATGGACTGGTAGCTGCTGACAAGCCCGATCGGCTTGATCATCTGGACCACTTCCGCGCCGTCCTGGTCTTCTTTCGTGAGGGTCCCGTAGCCGGCGTTGAGCGCGAATGAGATTTCGCCCTCTGGGCCCGAGAGGACGAGCGTCGAGCTGCCGTACGTCTGCTTGTTGCACTGGTACATGGCACGCACGCCGTTCTCGAAGAAGATCATCCCGCTCACGGCAGGGTCGTTCTCGGGCTTCTTACCGCCGTCGCCCTTGTACTCCGTCCAGTGCTCGAAGCCCTCTTCGAGCACTCCGCTGACGTGCGTGGGGTCGGCGTCGGCGAAGAAGGTGACGCCGTGCAGGATGTGCGTCCCGTTGCGGAACATCATCGCCCTTGCGCCACCCTGGATCGCGATTATGGACGCCAGCGGGCCTATGGCCCCGCCCCTGATCGTGTCCCTGATCTTGTGGTAGATGGGGTCCCAGGCCCTCGTGTGGCCGACGCTAAGCGGAACGCTGTTGTCCTCGCAGGCCTGTATCATGCGGTTCGCGTCTTCCATCGTCGTGGCCAGCGGCTTCTCGCACAGGATCGCCTTCACGCCAGAGTTTGCGCCGTCGACGACCATGTCGCCGTGCCGGTTGTCCCCGGTGCCGACAGTCAGGATGTCCAGGTCGGCCTCGGCCAGCATCTTCTTGTAGTCGTCGTAGGCCTTGGCCTCGGGCCACGTCGAGCCCCACGTCTCTGTGAACCTGCTGCGCATCTCCGGCACGATGTCGCAGTACCCGACCAGCTCCACGTTGTCCATCAGGGCTAGGCAGGCGGCGTGCGAGATGATGATCTCGCGCCCGAACGGAGGGCCGACCTTCGGCCCCTGCCATGCGGCCCGCGGTCCGGGAGGCTGTGGCGCCCCCGACGTGATGCCGCTCAGTCCGATTATCCCGACACGGTATTTGCGTTGACCCATTTCTTTCCTCTCTCCTGGGGTTCGCGGGCGCAGGGCCCGCCATAACCTAGTTGCACACTATCGCAATGTCAATTGCGTCGCGTGTTGCTGTCCCGGCCTACCAGAACTTGGGAACGTCCAGCTCCTCCTTGGTGATCATCTCCAGCACCGCCGGCTGGCCCTTCTCGGTCGCGGCAATCCCGCGCCGGATGGACGGGCCTATCTCGTCGGGCGTATTCACCACCTCGCTGTACGCCCCAAGACCCTCGGAGACCTTGGCATACTCGCCGGAGAAGCTGTTGCTGCCGTACTGCTCGGTCGCGTAGGGCATGTGGTGGGAGTAGTTGGTCATCACGCTGTTGTTGAGAACGATGGTCAGCGTGCCGATCTCGCTGCGCGCCGCCGTCTCGATGTCGAGGCCCGCCATGCCGAATGCGGCGTCGCCCATGATGTTCACTACGTTCTTCTCGGGGGCGGCGAGCTTCGCGCCCAGCGCGAGGCCCAGGCCGTACCCGAGCTGGGTGGACTTGCCCCAGCCGATGTAGCCGCGCGGCGTGACCGTCTGCCAGAACGGCACGAGCTGCTCCCGCGGATAGCCCGAGTCGTGGGTAACTATAGCGTTCGCCGCGTCCACGTTGGCCGCAAGCTCGCTTATGACGCGGTAAGGGCTCAGGGGCACCTCGTCGGACCTGAGTCTCGGGCCCCACTCCTTCTCGAACTCGACCCTGACGCGGGCAATCTCGTCCGCGACGCCGTCCACGTCGCCCCGGCCGTGCTCCCCAACCTGGCGCTTGACCTCGTCGATCATCTGCCTGAGGACGACCTTCGCGTCCCCGATGGCGCCCAGGTCGACGCGGTAGTCCTTGTTCACGTCCTCGGCGCAGTTCGTCGAGTGGGCTATGGTCACCCCCGCCGGCATCGGCGCGTTGAACGTCGACATGGTCAGGCTCGTGCCCATGCCCAGCACGAAGTCGGTCTTCTTAAGGTAGTGGTCGACCATGAGCGTCGCGCTGTGGGAACCCGGGCCCAGCGAGAGGCGGTGGTTCTCCGGGAAGGCGCTCTTGCCCGCGAGCGTGGTCAGCACCGGGATGTTCGTAAGCTCGGCGAGCTCCACAAGCTCGTTGGTGGCCTCGGCGTACAGCACCCCCTGCCCCGCGTTGATGCAAGGGGCCTTGGCGGCGAGCATCGCCGCCACCAGGTCGCGCACGTCGTCGGGGTCTGCGCCCGACTTGTGCTCGCGTACCGGCCTGTACGGCACCTCCTCGCCGGGGTACTCCTCGCCGCCGACGTCGGCGGGTATCTCGAGGAGCACGGGGCCGCGGCGGCCGTGCTTCATCTGGCTGAAGGCGCGGGCCATCATCTCAGGGATGCGCTCCACCAGGTTGATGTGGCCTGTCCACTTGGTGATCCCCTTGTAGTGGTCGATGGAGTCGAACCCCGGATGGACCCCGATCCTGCTCCGCTCGGACCCTCCGGGCAGGAGCAGGAACGGCACCGAGTCTGCGAAGCCCTGGGCGACGCCTCCGAAGGCGTTCTCGGCCCCCGGGCCGCGCTGCATGGTGAATACGCCGATCTTCTTGCCGTTGTGGATGCGGCTGTAGCCGTCCGCCATGTTGACGCCGGCCCGCTCCTGGCGGCATATGATCGGGCGTATGCCCTCCTTCGCCCCCTCCTCTATCAGGTCCTGGTGTGGATAGGCGGTCATCCACTCCACGCCCTCCATCTTCAGTATCTTCGCTATGACTCGATTACCGTCCAATGCCGTTCTCCTTAGTGCCGGACAGGCTGGATGTCTCTCGTCTACCGGCGGGGAATTGTAGCACGTTTCTTCGATTCGGAATCGCCCGCTCAGCTCTACCGATGTCCAGCTTCAACTCGACGGCGGGCTCATGTCTTCCGCCTTGACACGGTTACCGTCGCACAACTAGCATCAATATATAGGGTAGGCCGTCGCGGGACCGAGTCCCGGGGGAGAACGGGATGCCTCAACGCTACGAGGACGAAATCGAGGAGATCCTGAAGCAGGTCGGGGAAGTGGGCCCAGGGCCCGTACGCCGCCGCCGTAGCTTCCTGAGCCTCCTGGGCGCCTACATCTCCAAGCTGCTAGGCGGCGGCACCTGGTCGATCACACCCGGCAGGGTCATGCTCGTTTCCGGCATCGTGCTGCTGCTGGGCCTGCTGATGCCCTCGCTGGCTCCCGCAGGCATCTGGGCTCCCCTGGCCTGGGGCGGGCTCATCCTCTTCATCGTGGGCTACGCGATGTTCTTCATCCGCCCTCGCAAGGTCGAGAAGCGGTGGCGCGGCCAGCCCATCGACGACAGCGACGAGAATCTCTGGGAACGAATCAAGCGGCGCAACCGCTAACCGGGCATCCCTAAGGCCTCCTCTCCCTTGACGGGAGAGGATTGAGGTGAGGGTGGGAGTGTCGGCTTGAGACGACTCTCCCTCAGCCCTTCGACAAGCTCAGGGCAGGCTCCCCCTTCTCCCACCAGGGGAGAAGGGGGTTCGGAATGAGCCTCTTAGATAGAGCACTCCCCTTCGCCGCGCTCCATCTTGTATATGATCGTCTTGTCCCAGTCCATGTAGGCGTCGATGGACTCGCGGTTTAGCTCCCGCGTCTCCTTGAACTCCTCGACCAGGGGCGCGAAGGCCTTGGGCGTGACCCTGACCACGAAGTCCCTGAACAGCTCGCCCTCGTTCCTGTTCTCCTCGTAGAACCCCACGATCCGCTTTAGCGCGTCGGGCGTCCTCTTGGCGGGGATCCGGCCCCTGACGCGGAGCCCTATGCGGGAGTCCCCGGGGGCGTAGCTGCCGCCCAGGAACAGCTCGTAGGCGGGGACCTGGCCGCCCGGCGCCTTGGTCGCCGCGCCGTGGAAGCCGATGTCCGCCACGTGGTGCTGGCCGCAGCCGTTCGGGCAGCCGCTCATCTTGACGTGCATCTGCCTGATGAGCGGATCGTCGATCGCCATATCCTCGATGGACTCGCGCATCGCACGCCCGAGCCCCATCGACGAGGTGATGCCCAGCTTGCAGCTGTCCGTGCCCGGGCAGGAGACCACGTCGGTTATCTCGTTCACACCCGACTTGTTCAAGCCCAGGCGGCCCAGCTCCTGCCAGACTTCGTGCAGGGCGCCCTCGGGCACCCACCTGAAGGCCATGTTCTGCTGGTGAGTGATGCGTGAACGTCCGCCCGC
Organism: Dehalococcoidia bacterium; assembly: GCA_034420735.1. GTDB lineage: Bacteria > Chloroflexota > Dehalococcoidia > Lucifugimonadales > CAJWER01. Next base: position 104,670 of record DAOULA010000017.1, on the reverse strand, counting down.
GTACTTGCGGGACATGTCCGCAAGCTCGTGCCACTGCTCGGCCTGGAGGTCGCCGAGGGGAAGCTTGATGTGGACGACCTTGTAGCCGCCCTGCTTCTGGTCCTCCACGTTCGTCTCGACCCAGTGGTCGAACTCGGGCGAGTGTCCGTTGCGCGAATAGCCGCCCGGCGGCGCGACAGGCGCGTCCTTCTCCTCGTCCTCGATGAACAGCAGGGGCGTCGGGTCGAAGGACTTCTGCGCCCACTCCTCCTGCAGCTCCTCCTCGACCATCTTCCTGAAGTCGTCGATGCCGATGCGGTCTATCAGGAACTTGATCCGCGCCTTCATCCGGTTCTTGCGGAGCTCGTCCGACCTGTGGAATATCCTGATGGCCGCCTCGGTGACCTTGAGGAACTCGTCGACCGTCACGAAGTCGTACAGGGTGTCGGCGATGCGCGGCATTATCGAGGTGCCGCCGCCGATCAGTAGCTGGAAGCCCTTCTCACCGCCCCTGACCTTCGGGATGAACCCCATGTCGTGGATTGCGGTGATGGCGCAGTCCTTCTCACAGCCGGAGAAGGCCGTCTTCCACTTGCGGGGGAGGGCCTGGGTGTACGGGTGCCTGACGAAGTAGCGCGAGTAGGCAGCCGCGTACGGCGTAACGTCGAATGGCTCGTCGGCGCATACGCCCGCCAGCGGGCAGCCCGTCACGTTGCGCACCGTGTTGCCGCAAGCCTCCCTGGTCGAGAGGCCCTCGTCGCCGATGAGTCGCATGAAGTCCGGAGTATCGGCCAGCTTGACGTGGTGGAACTGGACGTTCTCGCGCGTGGTGACGTGGCCCTTGTTAAGGGGCGCGTACCTGGCCGAGACGACGCCCAGCGCGTCCATCTGGTCGGCGGACAGCCCGCCGAACGGGACCTTGACCCTAACCATCTGGGAGTCGGGCTGGCGCTGGCCGTATATCCCCTGCTTCAGGCGGAAGGCCTGGAACTCGGTCTCGTCCCACTGGCCGGACTGGAACAGCTTGACCTGCGCCTCGAAGTCGTCGATCTCCTCGGGGAGAATCTCGATGATGCTCTGGTTGCGCGGCTTCCAACCGTTGTCGCTCATGTTGTCCCTCGTTGGGGTTTGCCCCTATGAATAACGCCCCGCTCGGACGTGAGCGGGGCGCGGCTGACTCATCCGGCGTCTGCGCCGGCCCCTAAATGGCCTCTGATACAAGCGCAGTTGAACGTGTGCATCGCTGTGTCCGTCAAGGTATGCCGAGTCTACCAGCGCGTATCTGGAGGTGTCAATCTGTCTGGGCCGTACGGGCCTCTCAACTCGGCCTCACACTCCTAGGTCACCTGCAGGGTTGGCGACCTGGGCATCTCTATGACTTCCTCCTCGGACAGCGGCACGGCATCCTTCTGGTAGACCTGCACGCGGAAGGAGCCGTAGTCGGGGATGAACATGCGCCCCTGGGAGTCCACCCGCACGGACCTGGGGCTGCGCAGGCGCTTTTGCGGCTCGATATTCGCCATGTCGCGCAGCCTGAGGGGCTTGGCGTTGGCGAGCAGGTACGCCCTGCCCGATATCGACAACGTGGCGTCGCCGATGAACGCCTCGATGTACCGTCCCTCGGGATTGAACAGCACCACGCGATCGTTCTGCGAGTCCGCGACGTAGATATCTCCGTCGCCGTCGACACAGAGCCCGGCCGGCCGGCTCAACTCGCCGTCGCCGGAGCCCGTCCTTCCGGTCTCGAACAGGAAGCGCCCCTCGGCCGTGAACTTCTGCACCCTGTCGTTGCGCCAGTCGGAGACGTAGACATCCCCCAGCTCGTCCACGTCGATGCCCCACGGCATGTTGAACTGGCCGGGGCCGTCCCCGAAGCCGCCCCACTTGAGGATGAACCTGCCGTCCTTGGTGAACTTCTGGACCCGGTGGTTCATCGTGTCGACGACGTAGAGATTCTCGTCCGCGTCGAATGCTATGCCCGACGGCCGGTCGAGCTGTCCGTCGCCGCTGCCATGCTCGCCCCACATGCCGACGAAGTCGCCCTCGGTGGTCATGAAGGTGATGCGGTGCAGGGCCTCGTCCGAAATCGCGAGGTTCTCGTCGCGGTCGAGGACCATCTGGGCGGGCCACATCAGCTGACCCTCGCCCGTGCCCATCGTGCCGATGTCGCCCAGGTTGGCGTCGTCGTCCCAGGCCACCCGGGCGATCTTGGCCACGCCGCCGGCGCCCTCGAACTTGCACAGGGACAGAACCCTCATGTCGCTCGTGACGGCCACGTCGACAGGGAAGTCGATGACGCGGCGCATGCTCACCGTCTTGAGATATGGGAAGCCGGCCCTGAGCAGGGCGTATGGTCTGGCCATGATACCGTGCGCCCTCTAGTTCGCCGCGACGAAGGGGCTGATCTGCTCGAACTGGCCGCCGACTATGTCCGTGGGGTCGATGCCCAGCCACTGCTCGAGAATGGTGCCGTAGATGCCCCTGAAGTCGATGGTGTGCGCCAGGTCCTCGCCGTTGGCCCATGTCTTCGGGTCCAGCGACGGGTACTCGCTGTAGAGCCCGCCCTTCACCGGGTCGCCGATGATGAACGCGCCGCCGCCGGTGCCGTGGTCTGTCCCGCTGGCGTTGTCCTTGATGCGCCGTCCGAACTCGGTGAAGACCAGCATCACCACGTTGTCCGAGGCGTCGTGGGCTCGAAGGTCGTCGAAGAAGTCCGAAATGGCCCCGGACAGGTCGCTCAGAAGCTGCGGGTGCGTCGGGACCTCGTTGGCGTGGGTGTCGTACCCGCCGTGGTTGGTGTAGAAGATGCGCGTGCCCAGGCCGGCGAGGTGCACGCGAGCCACGTCACGAAGGCTCTGGGCGATGGCGTTGTCTCCGTACTCCACGTCGGACTTGTACATGGCCGGCGCCATCTTGAGCTGGTCGGCGCCCTTCAGCACGTCGAGCCCGGTGCGGGCCAGGTAGTCCATGACCGGGCCGGTGCCTACGGCCGGCGCGTACATCTGCTTGAAGATGTCGAGGGCCTCGTTGCGCTGGTCCACGTCGTCGATGCCGGTCATCAGCCCGTAGTTCTCCAGGTCGCCGACGGACGTGATGGGGACGCCCGGGACCGCCAGCGCCCTCGGAAGGCCGCGCCCGAAGTTGACCGTTGTCAGGACGTTCTCGCCGCTGGGGTCGATCTCACGCGTGGCCCGGCCGAGCCAGCCCTCGGTGCCGACCTCCACGGGCTCGCACGTGTGCCAGATGTCCATGGCCCTGAAGTGCGACCGGCTGGAATTCGGGTAGCCGATGCCCTGCACGACCGCAACCGTGCCGTCGTCGAACATGTCCTTGAGGGCCGCGGACGACGGGTGCCAGCCGAACTCGTCGTCCATCGGCAGCACCTTGTCCGCGGGAATGCCGACGACGGGCCTGGAGTCGTGATAGACCCCGGCCGTGTACGGGATAAGCGTATTCATGAAGTCGTTGCCGCCCGACAGCTGGACGATGACCAATACCGGGTCTTTGCCGTTGTGACCGTTTCGCGCCATTGCCCGGACCTCCTGTGTCACTGAGCCCGTCCCGGCTTCCCGGGGCCGGACTTTCCTAACCGAACTGATACTCCATCGACGATACTATCAGCTGGACCATCCTGACTATGCGGCGTCCGCTCGCCTTCTCGTCCTCTTCCGTGTCGAACCTGAGCGGGCCTTCCGACTCGGCGTAGGCCATCAATGCCTCGCGGGTCTCGTCTCCCACGTCTAGCGGGCCCACCAGGTCGAGGCAGACTGTCATGAATTGTTCGGGCGATAGCTCGCCGCCGCCATCGGACACGCGGTCGACAATCTCCCTGATGCCCGGCTTGGCCCCGTCGCCGACCTCGTTGACCGCGAAGTTGACACGCTCGTTGAGGGTGCCGCCGTCTATCCACTCCTTGCCGGTGTGCCAGCCCTCCACCGTGGGAGGGTTCAGCAGCTCCTGGCCCATGGCCGTGACCGCCGACTGGTAGGCGCCGACGCCCGGCTCCGGCATGGCCTGGAACCCAACGAGGTTCATCACGCCGGTGACCAGTTCCATGGGACTCTTGACTCGCTGGAACTGGGATTCCTTGAAGAAGTCGGACGTGAACAGCGCCTTCAGCACGGCACGCATGTCGCCGTTTGACTCCAGGTAGGCCGCGACCAGGACGCGGATGGCCTCCGGGTCTCCCGGCGGCTCGATGGGCCAGGCCGGCACCTGTGGCTCGTCGGCGACGAAGAAGTTATACAGGTGGCGCCCGATGAAGACCGCCGTGGCGGGCTGCCGGACGATGATGTCGACGATCTCGCCGCCGTCGAACCGGCCCGTCTCGCCCAGGAAAGTCTTGACCCCATCGTCGTGTTCTTCGGGGCGAAGCTCGAACTGTGAGTCGTAGTGACCGTGGGGGTAGAGCGGGATGGGCTGGGCGAAAGTCCAGCCGGTGAACGCCCGGGAAGCGTTCTTGATGTCAAGCTCCGTGTAGCTGCCTACCCCCATCGAGAAAAGCTCCAGCAGCTCTCGTCCGTAGTTCTCGTTGGGCTCGCCGCTCACGTTCTCGTTGTTGTCCAGCCAGTAGATCATGGCCGGGTCGCGGGAGAGCTCCAGCAGGATGGTGCGCAAGTCGGACATGCCCGACCTGCGGAACATCTCCACCTGCCGGTTGAGGGTGGCCACGTGCTCGCTCTTGAAGAAGGCCGTGGCGAATATATGGTGCCAGAAGAGGGCCATCTTCTCCTGGAGAGGACGGCGCGTGACCGCCATCCGGTACATCCAGGCCACGGCCGGGCCGTGGTAGTTGTCCCAGCCGTAGTAGCGATCACAGAGGTCGGTGTCGACGTCGGGGAAGCGCTCGGGGTGGAGCAGGTCGTCCACCACGTCGTCGTACGGGCGGGTCGCCAGGGTCTCCAGCTCTCCGCGGGAGGCGCCGAACCCGGCCCTCCTCATGAGGTGAGCAGCCAGAGCCAGATCGCGGTCACCCATACCTGTTCACCCCCTGCCGGTGCCCCAGGAATTTCGGCGCATTTTACATCACGCCACAACCCCGCACAATAGAGATGGCCGTCCAGATTCTTAGACAATGGCCAGGCAATACTGCCAGCACGCAGGACACTCCCTTGATGGTCAGCCGCCAGCGTCATATCCTGTGCTCCGACCGATGAAGATAAACACCGACTACCTCGACAGTTGCATTGAGACGCTGCAGGGCGCATTCGCCCTCCTGCAGCAACATGGGCCCGACGACATGGCGTACCGCATATCGCGCTCAGCCTGCGTCAAGGAGTTCGAGATCATCGAGGAGTTGAGCGGCAACCTGCTAAAGAAGCGAATACGGGTGTACTTCGCCAGCAACAGGGAAGCCGACCGGCTCTACTTCAGGGACATCTTCCGCCACGCGGCCAGGCATGGGCTGATGGCAGGAGACGAGTGCGAGCGCTGGCTCCAGTACCGAGACCTCCGGAACAACGCCGCCCACCGCTACGGGGAGTCTTTCGCCGATGACGTGCTGGCCGTCCTGCCCTCGTTCATCGATGACGCTAGGGCACTGTCCAAGATCATCGCCGAGGAGACATGACGATGGCCGCTCAGCTCGACCTGAAGCCGAGGCACCGTGAGCAGCTTGCGACGCTGCTGGCTGAATACATGCCAGGTGTGGAGGTCTGGGCATACGGCAGCAGGGTCAGTGGCATGGGTCATGAGGGAAGCGATCTGGACTTGGCTCTCCGCGGCCCTGGCCTGGAGCCGATACCGGCCGACAAGCTGTCAAGGCTGACAGATGCCCTCCGCGAATCGACTCTCCCTTTTCTCGTGGAGGTGCACGACTGGGCGCGCCTGCCTCTTAGCTTTCGTGAGGAGATAGAGCGCAGCTACGCAGTGCTTGCTTCAAGTGAGGTTGGTCCAATGGGCAATTCCAAAGAAACATCTGGAAGGCGGCTTGCAAATGGTTGACCTAGTCGTTCGGGACGCGACGGTATTCGACGGCTCCGGTGATCTACCGTTTGTGGGCGACGTGGTGGTGGATGGAGGGCTCGTCGAGGTTGTGGGCGGCGTGGGCGAAGTGGAGGCAGCGAGAGAGATAGACGCCTCAGGGAAGGCTGTGTCTCCCGGCTTCATCGACGTGCATAGTCACGCCGACTTTCCGATCTACGTGGACGGGCTGGCCCAGAGCGGGATACGGCAGGGACTCACTACACTGGTCATAGGGAACTGCGGCCACGGGCCCGCGCCGGCGCCCGACCGCGACCTCGCCAAGATCGTCACGATCGGGTACGACGAGGACTGGGGCATCGACCTTGCCTGGAACACCTTCGAGGAGTACCTGGAGGCCCTGTTCGAGAAGGGCCAGTCGATGAACGTCGCTCCCCTGGTCGCGCACGGTCCCGTGCGGCTCGCCGCCATGGGATTCGAGACCCGCGCCCCATCCGCAGCCAAGCTGGACACGATGCGGGCCCTCGTGGATGAGGCCATGTCCGCAGGCGCAATAGGCTTCGCGACGGGCCTGGAGTACTCGCCCGGCCAGCACGCTGCTGAGCCAGAACTGATAGCGCTGGCGGAGGTGTCGGCACGGCATGGAGGCTGCTACGCGAGCCATATCCGCAACCGGGGGGACCACTTCGAGAAGGCCGTCGAAGAGGCCCTGAACATCGGGCGAAGCGCGGGCCTGCCCGTCCAGCTCTCTCACCTCGCTCCAAGGCCCTACGCCCCGCAGGGCGCGTTCGACCGGGTACTGGACAACATCGCCGGGGCGAGGTCCGAGGGACTCCGGGTTGGAATCGACACCTTCCCCGACCCCTGGGGGCCCGCTCACCTGACCGACCTGCTCCCGCCGTGGGTGCACGAGGGGCCCAAGGACGAGGTCGCCGCCCGCCTGCGCGACCCAAAGACGGCGGACCTGTGTCGTGACTACGTCGAGCATCCCACCAACTTCCTGCTGAGGCTGGGCAGCTTCGACAACTTCTACCTGACGCACTCCCGGGCCCACCCAGACCTGGTAGAGCACACCCTCGAGGAGGCGTCCCAGTCGCTGGGCCTGGACCATACCGAGACCATTCTGAAGCTGGCCGGTGACGACGGCGAGGACTTCGCCGGTGTGATCATCCGGCACATCTTCACCACCCAGGACGACCTGGACAAGCTCCTGATGGACCCGCATTGCAGCGTCGGCAGCGACGGCGCCGTGGCCTCGATGGAGGGCACACTGAGCGGCCTGGTGATGAACCGGTCGAGTTACGGCTACGCCCCCAGGTTCATCCGCGAGTACGCGCTCGACCGCGGATTGATGAGCGTCGAGGAGGCGGTCCGCAAGATGACCTCGCTGCCCGCCGAGACGGTAGGCATTCGAGGCCGGGGCAAGATAGCGCCGGGCATGGCCGCAGACCTGGTGGTGATGGACCTGGACGAGCTGCGGGACAACACGACGGACGCCGAACCCCAGGCATACCCGAGCGGAATCGAGACGGTGATCGTGAACGGCGAAGTGGTCTACGACGGCGACCACACGGGCCTAACACCGGGGGCCCTCACAGCGAGGACGAGGAACTCCGCATGAACGAGGACCTGGCTTTCGCCGGCGCGCTGGAGCTGCGGTCGCTGATCGCGGCCAAGGAGGTGTCTCCGGTCGAGATAGCCGAGATGTACCTGGCACGGATCGAGCGGCTCGACACGCAGCTCAACTCGTACCTGACGGTGACTGCTGACGAGGCCCTGCAGGCCGCGCGCGAAGCCGGGGACGCCGTTATGCGAGGCGACTCCCTGGGGCCGCTCCACGGCATCCCGGTCTCGATCAAGGACTCCGAGGACACCGCGGGAGTCCGCACGACCATGGGCTCCCTCTTTCACGAGGACCGGGTGCCCGACGAGGACTCGCTGCCCGTCGAGCGCATCCTGGGCGCGGGCGCGGTGATGCTGGGCAAGACGAACCTGCCGGAATTCGGGATGATAGGCGACACCACGAACCGGCTGGGCGGTCCATGCAGGAATCCCTGGAATACGGACCACAGCCCGGGAGGCTCGACCGGCGGAGGAGCAGCCGCCGTTGCCGCCGGACTGTGCGCCGTCTCCCAGGGCAGCGACGGCGGCGGCTCGATTCGCGGGCCGGCCAGCTTCTGCGGGGTCTACGGCATCAAGCCGACCCTGGGCAGGGTGCCGCGGCGGACCGGCACGGGATTCAACCACTTCAGCCAGCATGGCCCGCTCGCCCGGAGCGTCCGCGACGCGGCGATAATGCTCCAGGCACTGGCGGGATGGGATGCACGCGACCCCGCATCCCTCAGGGAGACGCCCGACGACTACCTTGCCGCCGCGGACCGGCCCGTCGCCGGGCTCAGGTTCGGCTGGAGCCCGGACTTCGGCGGCTTCCCGGTCGACTCGGAGGTCAAGGCCGTCGCGTCGCAGGCCGCGGCTGCCTTCGAGGAGGTGGACTGCACGGTCGAGGAGTACGACATCAGCCTGGACGCGCCTTCAGATACGTTCTGGACATTGACATGCGCCGGAATCTACGGTGGCTTCCGTGGCTACTACGAGCAGTATGTGAAAGACCTGATGCCGTACACGCAACGCAAGATCGAGGACGGCGCGAAGGTCACCGGCGCGGAGTACGCCGAGGCCCTGGGGCGCATGAGCGTGATCAGGGCCGAGTTCCTGGACAAGTTCGAGCGGTTCGACCTGCTCCTGAACCCGACGACGGGAGTCGCGGCGTTCCCGGCGGGCGAGCCCACAACCGAGATCGAGGGCCGTGCCGTCGACGAGTACGAAGGCTACAACCCATTCAACTTCAACGTGAACATGATCGGCCATCCGGCGGCGAGCCTGCCGTGCGGCTTCACGGCGGACGGGCTGCCGGTCGGCCTGCAGATCATCGGGCGCTTCGGCGACGAGGCTAGCGTGATAGCGGCTTCAGCCGCGTTCGAAGAGGCGAGGCCGTGGGCCCAGCACCGTCCGCCGGTGTCGTAGACGGGGCCGGACGACCAACTCTGTCCGTCTAGAGAAACCGAGCCGGCGAGAAATCCTCGATGGGCACAGAGGTCTCGCCCCTGGCTATCAGGTCGGCGATGGCGCGGCCTCCGGCCGGGCCGATCAGGATTCCCTTCTTCTCCAGCGCGGCGGCAAGGTAGACGCTGTCGATGCCCGGCGCTCGGCCTATGATCGGGAGCCTGTCCGGGGCGACGGGCCTCAGGCACGAAGTCTGCCCAACTACGGGCTGGTCCGCCAGCGACGGGACCATTCGCACTGCCTTCTCGACCAGGGTGTCGCGGGCCTCCCTGGTTATCCGATTGTCGAAGCCCTCGCGCTCCTCGGTGGCCGCCAGCCACACGAGACCGTCCTGCTTGGAGGCGATTTGCACCGGGCCTACCATGTGCTTCCACAGCGGGGGGTCCATCTGCTGCAGGTGTACGATCTGCCCCTTCAGCGGGCTGATGGGCAGGTCGAAGCCCAGCCAGCCCGACGCATCGACCGCCCATGGGCCTGCCGCGAGGACCACCGCATCACACCCGATCTCGCGGTCATGGAGCGTGACTCGCGAGCCGTCGAAGCCGGTCACCTCGCCCTTCACCAGCACCGCGCCGTGTGCTCGGGCGCCCTCCAGCAGCGCAAGGGTGAAACTGCGGCTGTCCAGGGCCGCCAGGCTCTCAAGTAGTATGGCCCCATGAACCCCGCTGTTGACGCGGGGTTCTAGCTTCAGGACCTCAACGGCGTCGAGCCACTTCACCGAGAACCCCGGCGCGCTGCCCCACCGCGCCATGAGGCCCGCAGCACCTTCGACGTCTTCTTCCGTCAGCATCAACTCGACGTGAGGTACAAGCTCCGGCTGGAAGTCGACGCCGGACTGCTCCCCCAGCTCCGCCCAGAGCGCCAGGTGCGTCTGGTACGAGTAGAGGGACATCGCCTCCATGGGTCCAGGCACGCCCGTCCCGGTGAGTGGGTTTAGGAGTCCCACGGCGTAGCCGGACGCCCCGAATGCGGGGGACTCGCGCTCGACGATTGTGACAGGAAGTCCGTCTCGGGCCAGGTAGTAGGCTGCCGCGCAGCCTGCGACGCCGGCCCCAATCACGACTATCATTGCGTGTCGATATGCGGGTGGGGTTGGAGGTAAGTGGAGCGGGAGACGGGATTTGAACCCGCGACATCTTCCTTGGCAAGGAAGTGCTCTACCACTGAGCTACTCCCGCACGAACCGTTTGCGCGACGACCACGTCGCCTGGTGCCGAGGGCCAGAATCGAACTGGCGACACCAGCATTTTCAGTGCTGTGCTCTACCTACTGAGCTACCTCGGCCCGTTTCTATCTTACGTAGCGCGCTTCCAGAGGTCAAGAACAAGAGGGCCGCCAGACCGCCTGCCAGCAGCCTCCCCAGCCGGCGTTTCCCGCCCGTGTTGCGCCTTGACTGAGCATATACGTTCCTGTAGTGTACAGCCATTATGTTGGGGGCACATTTGCGCCCCGGCTGACCCAGAAATGGGAGGGTGTTATGGCTTCTACAAATGGCAACGGGCACAACGGCAGGAAGCTGGTCGTGGTGCAGCTCGGGGGCGGCAACGACGCCCTTAACACGGTTATTCCCTACAACAACGGACACTACCGCGACTTCAGGCCGGCGGTCGGCATCCCCGAAGATGACGTGCTGAAGATCGACGACGAGCTGGGCTTCAGGCCCGGCCTGGGGCCCATCAAGGAGCTCTGGGACGAGGGCAAGGTAGCGATCATCCAGGGTATCGGCTACCCGAACCCCAACCGGTCCCACTTCCGTTCGATGGACATATGGCACACGGCCCTTCCGGACGACGTGGGCCAGGAGGGCTGGCTGGGCCGGGTGATCCGCGAGATGGACCCGTCGAGCGAGAACGTACTCACGGGCATCAACTTCGGCCGCGGCCTCCCCCGCGCTCTTGGCGTCAAGGGAGTCCCGGTCGCTTCCGTCGGGAATCTCGAGACGTACGGCCTGTTCCCTGACATGAAGGACGAGGCACTCAGGAAGTACGCCCTCGAGACGTTCGCCATGATGTACGGAGGAGAGCGCGGCAAGGACGCCGTGCTGGACTTCCTGGGTCAGACGGGCCTCGACGCCATGAAGGGCGCGGACATCCTCCGCACGGCGCCCGAGATGTACAAGTCGAACGTGGAGTACGCCGACAACCAGATCGCCAACGACCTGAAGAGCGCAGCCCAGGTGATGTTCGCCGATCTCGGAGCGCGCATCTACTACACGACCCACGGCGGCTACGACACGCATTCGGGCGAGTTGATCACACACGGGCAGCTCTGGGGAGACCTGGCGCCGGCCGTCGGCGATTTCGTGGACGACGTGGAGGAGCATGGCTACGAGGACGACACGGTCATGCTCGTCTTCACCGAGTTCGGCAGGCGGATCAAGGACAACGGGTCCGGCACCGACCACGGCTCGGGCGGGGTGGCCTTCCTGATCGGCAACTCGGTGAAGGGCGGCCTCTACGGCGAGTACCCGTCCCTCGCGCCGCAGGACCAGCTCGAGGGCGACCTCCACTTCAACAACGACTTCAGGATCACTTACACGTCGATCATCGAAGACTGGTTCGGCATGGAGGCCGCGCCGATAGTCAACGGCCACTTCGAGAAGTTCGACTTCTTCAAGAACTAGCCGAACAAGTCCATTGACCTGGATAGACTCTCACGTCCACGTCTGGACGCAGGACACCGAAGGGTATCCTGCTCCGGGCTTTGACGTTTCGACTCTCGAGCCGAAGGAGTTCACGGCAGAGTGGCTCTTTCGCCACTGCCGGCCCTTCGACGTTAGCCGCATAGTGCTCGTCCAGGCGATTTACGGCTTCGACAACTCCTACATGCTCGACACGGCGGCCCGCTACCCGGGCGTCTTCGGCATCGTCGCGTCGGTCGACCATAGCGACCCGCACGTCGGCAGGACCATGGCCGAGCTGAAGGAGCGCGGCGTGATGGGCTTCCGCATCGTCGCGCAGCCCGGCGGGGGCGCCGGCTGGCTCGACAACCCCGGCTACAAGGCCATGTTCGAGGCCGCGCGACAGACCGGCCAGGCGATCTGTCCTCTCACCCACCCCGACGGCGTTCCGGACATCGACCGGATGTGCGGCGAGCACCCCGAGACCACGATCGTCGTCGACCACATGTCGCGTATCGGCGAACTCAATCCCATCGACGACGGGGAAATCGGCAGGCTGTGCGCCCTGGCGCGCCACCCCAACGTCCACGTCAAGGTCTCGCGGCTCCACTCGCTGGGTGCAAAGAGCCCGCCGCACAATGACCTGGTGCCAATGATCGAGCGGGTCATCGAAGCATTCGGGCCGGACCGCGTGATGTGGGGCAGCGACTCTCCCTACCAGGTGGTGTCCGAGAGCTACTCGGACTCCGTCAGGCTCGTGCGCGACCGCCTGGGCCTGTCAGATTCCGACCGCCAGAGCATCCTGCACGACACGGCAGCCCGGGTCTTCTTCTCGTAGATTACCGCCTACCGTCCAACACGGCTCTCATTCGGTTGGCGAAGGCACGGAGCCCGTTGGTACCAGTCTGTGATACCATACATCTGTGAGAACGAGACATCGCCGTACACTTCAACGTGTCTTTGCCAGGCCCACGCCATCAGACATCAAATGGACGGATATCGAAACCATGTTGGAGGGCGCTGGCGTGGACGTAGTGCAACGATCAGGATCGAGGATACTCCTCAGGAAGGGTGCTGACCGAATCGTCGTTCACCGGCCCCATCCGAGTCCGGACACGGGCCGAGCAACCGTTCGGGCCATCGCGACGTTCCTGAGGCACATGGGAGTAACGCCATGATGGAGTACAAGGGTTACATTGCCAGGGTCGAATACGATGACTCCATCGAGTTGCTTCATGGCAGCGTGGTCAACAGCGGCCCATATCCAATTGCGACCTGCGAAGCTGCCGACGTCCAGACCCTCAAGGACGAATTCAGATTGTCCGTCGACGATTATCTGGCCTCGTGTGAAGAAGACGGTGTCGAACCTCGGAGGCCCCTTTCTGGCACGCTCAGCCTCCGGCTGGGCCCTGATCTTCATCACCGCGTGGCCGCTTCGGCAAGCAGGAACGGCATGAGTATCAACGGCTGGATCAAGCAGGTACTCGAGGAAAACGCGGTCTGACTATGACCTCCAGGCCGTTGCTCGTCGTACCGCCCTCAGTCTATCGATAGCCTGAAGCGCCAGAGGGTCACGGCCAGGAAGGCGGCGGCGAAGAGCGCCAGCATGCCCATCTCGACAGATACGTCGCTGAACTCGGCCCCGAACAGCATCAGCTTGTTGAAGGCCGTGTTCGCCCACCCGTGGGGCGTCAGCTTGGCCAGGGACTGCATCCACTGGGGCGTGATGAACAGAGGCCACCAGCACCCACCCAGCGGCGCCAGCGCCAGCGACAACAGCACCCCCAGTCCCGATGCGGCATTCTCAGTCCTGACCACCGAGGCCAGCATCACTCCGAATGCGGACGAGGCCAGCACCATGAGCACCGAAATGAGGACCACCGCCGCCGGAGATATTCCCAGGTCGATGTTGAAGACGAATATCCCCACTACCCAGAGCACAAGCACCTGCAGAAGACCCCTGTAGAGCGCCGACAGGAACTTGCCCAGCACGACCGACTCCCGCCGCGCACCGTTGGACATCAACCGCTCCAGGGTATGGTTCCGCCGCTCCCTGACTATGGCCTCGGCGCTCATGGCGGCTGCGAAGAACACGAACATGGTCAGGTAGCCTGGGAGTGTGAAGCTGGAAGCGGACCTTGGCTCGATGCTGCCAACCTGCTCGGGGACGAGCTCCACCAGGCCCGGTCCGCCGGACAGCTGAGACGGGTCCACACTTGCCAGTGCTTGCGGCCCTCCAACCTCGCCTACTACAGACATCACGTCGACCGATCGATCGATCCCGGACGCCATGGAGGCCGCCAGGGCCCTGAGCGCCGCCTGCCGCCCCGGGGAGGCGTCGCCGAGCACGATTTCTGCCTCTGCCGGTGGATTCCCGAACAGCCGCGCCGTGAAGTCCTCCGGGAAGAGCACGAATCCGTCGATCTCGCCGCTGTCTACCCACTGTACGGCGACGCCGTACTCGGCATACTTGACGGGGGACCCCTCTTCGCCAGTGAATGCATCTATGAGCACCCAGCTCAGACTGGCTCGCCCCTGCTCCTCCTGCGTGGAGACGTACAGGAGGAGCTCATCGTCCTGGCCGCCTATGTCGCCCAGCGCGAGGGAGAAACCCGCCACGAACACGAGCGGGAAGAGGAACGAGAAGGCGAGGGCGAACCGGTCCCGCAGGAATATCCTGGTGTCTTTGGCCGCCATCAGCAGCGTCTGGTTGAGAATCGTCGCCATGCTAGTAGGTCCTGAACACCGAGCGCGCCGCTCCGAGGCCGAGGACGATCACCGCGCCCAGGACTGCCAGCCCAAGTCCCTGCTCAGTCAGCCCTCCGGAACCGGCGAGTATTTCCCGCAGGGCTTCGTAGGCGTGGCGGTTCAGGGTGAAGCGGCTGATCACCTCCATGATGCCGCCCTCGAAAGGCACGAAGGTGCCGCTGAACGTGGTCATCAGCATCGTGAAGAAGACGGCGCTCCAGATGGCCTGGTCCCGCGTCCTGGCCAGGCCGGCGATGACCAGCCCGATCGCACTCACCGCAGCCCCGAACAGCACCGCGTAGGCGAACGCCTGCACCAGGTCCACGGGCCCCGCTATGCGCATCACCACGAATCCAAGGAGCAGCAGCACGAATGCCTGTACCGCTCCCCTGAGCGACGAGGCCAGGAATTTGCCCATGAACAGCTGGTTGACGGAGAGCCTGCTCGTCATCAGACGCTCCAGCGTGCCGTTCGTCCTCTCCACGACGAGGGCCTGGGCGTTGAGCGACACGGCGAACATCATGAACATGGTCAGCACACCGGCCACTATCCCCACGGTCTGATCGACGCTCTCCTCCTCTGCACGCTCCCTGACCACAACTGACGGCGCGCCGTCCTGCCGCGCCAGGGTCTCGTCGATCCTGGCGGCGTCTGCAATGTCGCCGAGTACGGCCAAGGCCATGTTGCGCACTGCGAAGCCGCTCGCGATGTCCTGGGCCACGCCGCCCACAATTGCCGCGGCGATCTGGCCCTCGTCGCCACCGCGACCCCGGCGCTTCACCGTGATCTGGGCCGGCTTGCCCTCCTGGAGGTCCTTCGAAAAGCCTCCAGGGATCACGAACGCCGTGAGTATGGCCGACCGGTCCAGGGCCGAATCTGCATCCGCGCTGTCGTGGAGCTCGACCGTGACGCCGTCCACCGCCTCAAGCCGCTGCAGCAGCTCGGCGGAGACCGGGCCGTCGTCGAGGTTCACGACGTGGGCCGTGATGTTGACCGAGGGCTCGCCCCCGAAGGCGCCGTACATCAGGGCGAACATCACTATCGGCAGCGCGATGCTGAAGGCCATCTCGGCCTTGTCCGAGAAGTAGCGCTTCAGCTCGATGGAGGCTATGAGAAGAGGGCGGAGCATCTAGTCGCGGAGGCTCCGGCCGGTCATGCTGAGGAATACCTCCTCCAGCGTCACGTCATCGCCTTTGCCTATGCTCGCCTTGAGCTCCGACGGCGTGCCGAGGGCGATCATGTTGCCGGCGTCGATTATGCCGATGCGGTCGCACAGCCGGTCCGCTTCCTCCATGTAGTGGGTGGTGTACAGGACGGTCATCCCCTCTTCCCGCAGGCTCAAGACTGTGTCGAAGATGTGGTTGCGGGACTGGGGGTCTATGCCGACGGTCGGCTCGTCGAGAAACAACAGCTTCGGCCTGCTCATCAGCGCAACCGCGATGTTCACACGGCGCTTCATGCCGCCTGAGAACTTCCTGACGGCATCGGAAGCCCTGTCCGTTAGCCCGACCAGCTCGAGGTTGGTAACGGCCGCGTCCTTCGCCTCCCCTCTGCCCAGGCCTGACATGCGGCCGAAGAAGACCAGGTTGTCCATCGCGGACAGCTCTTCGTAGAGGGCGAGGTCCTGCGGGCAGACGCCGATGATGTCCCGCACTTCCGAGGCCTGCTCCCGGACCGAGTATGACCCGATCTCTATCTCTCCGGAATCGGGGTCCAGCACTGTGGCGAGCATTCGGATAGTGGTGGTCTTGCCCGCGCCGTTGGGACCGAGCAGGCCGAATATCTCCTGCCGTCCTATCGAGAAAGAGACGTCACTGACGGCCTGGAGCCCGTCGAAGCTCTTGCTCAGGTTCGTGGCTACCAGGAAGTCGCTGTTGGAGATCATGGGCGAGCCGTGTTAGAAGGAGCCAAAACTGGGTCCAGGGTCAAGGCTTGAATATGTCGTCCAGGTTGACACTGAAGCCTTCCACTGTGGTTGAATCGAAGGACTGCCCGCCCCGGTAGCTGCCCGCCTCCTCATAGCCGTGCTCTCCTAGCAGCAGGACCGTCACTGTCATGGCGTCAGGGTCTACCAGCCAGTACTCCCTGACGCCGTGCTCGGCATAGAGCCTGCGCTTCACCGTAAGGTCCCGGTCGGCCGTGGAAGGAGACCGGATCTCGACGGCCAGGTCCGGCGCTCCCTGTATGTTGGCGTGTGTGATGATGTGCCCTCGCTCGCTGGATACGAACAGCAGATCGGGCTGCACGACGTTCGTGTCCGACAGCACAACGTCCGTGGGAGCAGCATAGACGCTGCCCAGGTCTCTGTCCTTCACGAACACGTTGAGTAGGGTCATGAGGTCAGTGACTACTCTCTGATGGGGTATGTTCGGCGACGGTACGATCACCAGCTCTCCGTCCAGAAGCTCCCAGCGCTCGTCATCTGGAGTCTTTGCGTAGTCTTCGTAGGTAAGCCCTGTTTTCGGCTTGACGCTAACCATGACTTCCTCTCAGCCTAGTATAGCTTCAATCCGTCCCGCGCATCCACGTTCGAGCGAGCTCGGGATACTCCTCGCTCATGTCTGCCAGCGTCTCGTCCCTGACCGGGACGAAGGTCCCGGTGGCCTCGGCGGCCGTCGACCCGTCGGGAAGCTCGACCCACCCCACAGCCTCGATAACGCCGCGGCGTTCGCTCTTCTTCTCGGCGAAGGCGCGCACCGTCTGGCCTACGTACATGGGCTTGCGGTAGCGTACGTCCAGACGCGCCGTCATCGTCCAGCGGCCCTCGAGCAGCGAGACCCTGCTCATCGTCTCGTCGAGCAGCGCCGTTATCACGCCGCCGTGCAGGTAGCCGGGGAAGCCCTGGTGTTCGCTTCGAGGGGTATACGAGGTGACGACCCTGTCCCCGTCGCGCTCGAATCTGAGGCGGAGCCCGGAGGGGCTGCGCGGCCCGCAGGCGAAGCAGAGGCCATAGTCCGTGTCGTCGTTGAGGGGGAGCGTCGCCAATCTCTACTCAGCCGTGTACTTGATTCGTGGGTCCACGACCGCCAGCAGGACATCCGAGATCAGCGTCCCTACCACTGTCAGTATCCCTGCCATTAGGATGATAAAGCCTGCCAGGAAGACATCCTCGGTTATGATCGCCTCCAGCAGCAACGGCCCCAGCGTCGGGAGACTCAGCACCACGGACACGATTATGCTGCCGCTCACAAGGGACGGCAGCAGGTACCCAACCGTGCTGATCAGGGGGTTGATAGCCACGCGCACCGGGTATTTCAGTGTGGCACGCAAAGGCCGCATTCCCTTGGCCCTCGCGGTGACCACGTACGGCTTGCCCAGCTCGTCGAGCAGGTTGTTGCGCATGATGCGAATGAGGCTGGCGGTCCCAGACGTGCCGAGCACGATGGCGGGAACCCACAGGTGGTTCACCAGGTCCAGGAACCGGGCGAAGTCCCAGGGAGCGTTCGCGTAATCGGCTGAGTTGAGTCCCCCCACGCTCTGATCGAAGTAGGCGAAAGCGGCGTACATCAAGACCAGCCCCAGGAGGAAGTCCGGCACGGCCAGTCCACTAAAGCCGAGGAACGTAAAGACGTAGTCGCCCACCGAGTGCTGACGGATGGCCGAGTATATCCCCACAGGAATGGCGAATGTCCAGGTCACGATGACCGTGAAGAAGGTGAGCACCACCGTAAGCCACAGCCGGTCCTCCAGCAGCTGCTTGACCGGCAGATCGACCTCCTGGCGGTACTGGAACGACAGCCCCAGGTCGCCCTGCATCAGGTTCCACATCCACTTCGCGTAGCGGATGTACTGCGGCTGGTCGAGGCCGAGATAGCTTCGCAGGAGGGCTATCTTCTCGGGGTCCGGAATCTCGATCCTGCTCTCGGTGATCTCCTTGAAGCGGTCGACCTGGTCCCCGGGAGGCAACTCGATGATGACGAACGCCAGGACCGAGATCACCCATATGGTGAACATCGAGAGGAATACACGTCGGACTATGTAGGCAAGCATGGCCGTTTCCCGGCGAGTCTATACTGCCCGCAACATATATGGGCCCGCGCCTCACCGTCAAGGCAGGCCGGGAAAGGGGCGCCGGCAGTCCCTACTCAGCCGTGTACTTGATTCGCGGGTCCACGACCGCCAGCAGGATGTCCGAGATCAGCGTCCCAAAGACCGTCAGCGTCCCGGCCATGAGGATGATGAATCCCGCCAGGAAGACGTCCTCGGTGATGATCGCCTCGAGCAGCAGGGGCCCCAACGTCGGGAGGCTCAGCACCACCGACACGATTATGCTGCCGCTCACGAGGGACGGCAACAGGTAGCCGACGGTGCTGATCAGGGGGTTGATCGCCACGCGGACCGGGTACTTCAGGATGGCCCGCATGGGCCGCAGGCCCTTGGCCCGCGCCGTCACAACGTAGGGCTTGCTCAGCTCGTCGAGCAGGTTATTGCGCATGACGCGAATCAGCCCCGCCGTCCCCGACGTGCCCAGGACTATGGCGGGCACCCACAGGTGGTCCAGCAGGTCCATGAACCGCGCGAAGTTCCAGGGCGTATTCGCGTAGTCCGCCGAGTTGAGTCCGCCGACGCTCTGGTCGAAATACGCGAACGCGATGTACATCAGCACCAGCCCGAGCAGGAAGTCAGGCACGGCGAGCCCACTGAATCCCAGGAACGTAAAGACGTAGTCGCCGACGGAGTGCTGCCGGATGGCCGAGTATATGCCCACAGGGAGAGCAAAGGTCCACGTCACGAGGACCGTGAACCCGGTCAACACGATCGTGAGCCACAACCGGTCCTCCAGCAGCTGTTTGACCGGTAGGTCGACCTCCTGGCGGTACTGGAAGGACAGCCCAAGATCGCCCTGGGCCAGGTTCCACATCCACTTCGCGTAGCGGATGTACTGGGGCTGATCGAGGCCGAGGTAGCTTCGCAGCAGGTCTATCTTCTCGGGGTCCGGGATCTGGCGCCTGCTCTCCGTTATCTCCTTGAAGCGGTCCACCTGGTCCCCGGGCGGCAGCTCGATGATGAAGAACGTCAGCATCGAGATCACCCAGATGGTGAACATCGACAGGAATATCCGTCGCACTATGTAGGCAGCCATAGCCTTCCCCGCGTGTCGTTAGCCGCCCGAAATATATATAGCCCCCCGGCCAGCGTCAAGGGAGACTGGTGACAGCGCCTCCCTAGCCGCCTCCGACAGGTTGGCGCGTCCACCAGTCAAAATCGTACGGCTCGCGCTTGACGTAGGTGAAACAGTGCACGTTGCCCGTCCAGCGGTGGTAGCGGTCCCACCCATCGATGGCGTGGACGGGCCCGGGCATCAGCGCGGCGAAGCCACCCTGCAGAATATCGCCGCCGCTGGCGTCGTGGGGGCCGTAACCCTGTCCGAAGAATACGCGCCCGCCGGCCACCTGCAGGTTGGCCAGCGCCGGGGCGAAGGCGAAGGCGTCCTCTATCTCTCCCGTGTCCGGGACGAAGGAGCCCATGAAGAAGTCCGGCACGCGGACCACGTCGACGTCCCCGCCGGCGGCCTGCGAGATCCGTCCCACTATCCCATCCAGCCTCGACGCGGCCTCCTCGTTCATGGCCCACATGAGGGAGTCGCTCCGCACCTCATGCACGCTGATGACGGCCGGCACCTCGCTGCCCACCGCATCCAGCCAGAACAGGGTGTCCTCGACGAGCACGTAGCGGCTGGTGTCATCAGGGGGCTCGAACCATCTGCCGCGAGGATGGGGGCTGATCCCGTCGATCAGGCCGCTGACCGAGTTTGCGGCCGAGTCGCGGAACCCACTGAAACCCATGTCGGCTGCCCTCGTTGGCGTCTGCCACACCTTGTCGACTGTTAGGACGCCGTTGCCGCGGGTCGCGATCTTCGCCACCTGCCCTGCTCCCCTTCCCTCGTAGATGCGGACGTACTTCATCGAGTCCCATTCGGGTCGCCTGAAATCGGTCCCTTCGGAGTCGACCAGCTCGATGTCGGAGCCTCCAGTCGACGCAGTTAGGTCCAGCCCGCCGGCTGCGCGGCCCCGGGCGAAGAAGACCGCATCGGGCGGCAGAGGCTCCAGCAGCGCGCGGGCCTCGGTCGGGTCCGCAACGACAAGACCCCACCCCCCGTCACCCGGCACGACGGCCAGCACTTCGTCGACGTGGCCCACGCGCAGCCAGTCCACGCCGATCCTGAACGGAGACTGCACGCCCTGGTCTTCCAGGAACCGCAGCAGTTTGGGGCTGATCGTGTCGCCGACGAGGATACGGCCCAGGGGCCAGTTGGCCGCCGGCGGCACCACCTCGATGTTGCCTCCGAAGTCGCCCGCGTTCAGCCCGTTGTCGACGTGGAAGTTCCAGAACCTGAACAGCCCTACGTCGGGCGCGAGCAGATGCTCCCTCGGCCACTCGGGCGTGTCATCCTCGATGCCGCCGGTCGTCAGCCGCGCCCGTGGAAGCCGGAGCACAACGTGGGTCCTGGGACGGCCCGGCGCGTGCGTGTACCCTATCTCGACGTGGTCCTGCGTCCACTGATCGCCGCCCGTGTGGTAGGTGTGCAGTGCGACTGTGTCCTGGATGAACGGCCTGAAATCCGCCAGGCTGGAGTCCCTGCCCCACATCTCGACGGCGTCCTGGGTATTGGGGAGCAGGACCAGCGGGGCAACCCTGAGCAGCACACGGTCTGAGCCGAGGGGCACGCCGCCTACGCCCGTGACCGTCAGCTCGAGCTCCAGCTCACCCGAGTAGCCGTCCTCGAACGTGCCCCCATAGGCCATCGGCTCCGTGTAGCGGAAGAACAGCCCTTCTATCCCCAGCGTCGTCTGACCGCCGGCAGCCAGGATGTCCGACAGGTCGACCGACACCAACAGCTCCTCCGGCCCGCCCCAGAAGGACTTGCCGCCCGGCTCGATGGCGGCGAACAGGTGCACGCCCTTGACGTGATCGAGGGACGGGACACTCAGGACAGCCGATTCGACATGGCCCGGCTCGACCCCTTCAATGCGCACTATAAGCTCGGTAAGGTCGCGGGCGTCGCGCGGCCCGTCGATCTCGAAGCTCTCGGACACCGGCGCGCCCCTCACGTCGAAGTCTATGGCGTCCGGCCTGCCGTCCCTGCTGGCGTCGTCGTTGTCCAGGTTGACCATGAACATCGCGCCCCGGTCAGTGGTCCAGGCATCTTCGCCGGCCTCATCGAGGTCGTCGTCGACCAGGCCGTCGCGGTCGGTGTCGACGTCCAGATCAACCCGCACGGCCGAGGGGTCGAGAGGAGCAAGGGGAGGCTCCTCGATCATCTCAGCCCTGTGGCAGGAGGCCAGCACGACGAGCGCCATCAGCAGGGGCACCGCCGCGAGCAGGTGGACGAATGGCAAGGCTGGATAGCTGTTCAGGCTTGGTGCGACATGGACAGCTTTGCGCTCCCGCCGGGCGAGAGCCCCCATCCCATTCGGCAAGCTCAGGACAGGCTCAGTCTTTCCCTTCGGGGGAAGAGGCCGAGCCGGTGCCCGGGGCCGTTCAGTGGTCACTGCGGGCGTCGAACCGCCAGCGAGTTGCGTCCTCGGGGAACGAGGTCCACGCGAAGGCCGTTCGGGGCGCCACCGAGTACAGCCCTCCAATCGCCCACGTATCGGGCGTGGGCTCGTAGCCGAGGGACTTGTACTTCGCACTGTACGCGGCTGCCAGGCGTTCGTAGAAGTCCCTGCCGGCGCCGTGTATCTCGTGTGCCTCGCCGTGGACTATGACGACGTCCGTGCCGCTCTCCAGGTGAATGGCGACGGCCGGGTTTGCGGCCATGTTGCGCCCCCTGCGAGTCTCCGGACTGCCGTCGAAGTACAGCGTCTCGTCCATCACCACTCCCCATACAGGGGTCGCATGGGGGCGACCGGCGGAGTCCACCGTACACACCCAGTAGTGGAGGGCCTCGGTGAGCCGTTCCAGCGCATGGCTCCACGGAAGCATCCCCTCGTCGCTCTCGGGAATGCCGTAGTCGGTAACGTACGGCCGGCTCGGCTCGGGCACGGTCACTTGCCTACCGTACCAGCTTGATCCGCGGGTCCGCGACCGCCAGCAGGATGTCGGACACCAGGGTGCCCACCACGGTCAGCACGCCCGTCATCAGCACGATGAATCCGGCCAGGTAGACGTCCTGGATGCGTATCGACTCGAGCAGGACAGGTCCCAGGGTCGGCAGGCTGAGCACGACCGACACGATGATGCTGCCGCTCACCAGCGACGGCAGCAGGTAGCCGACCGTGCTTATGAGCGGGTTGATGGCCACGCGCACGGGATACTTCATGACGACCTTTGCGGGATGCACGCCCTTGGCCTTGGCGGTCACGACATAGGGCTTGCTCAGCTCGTCCAGGAGGTTGTTGCGCATCACGCGAATCAGCCCGGCAGTGCCCGCCGTTCCAAGCACTATGGCAGGAATCCAGAGGTGGTTGATGAGGTCCATCCACTTGGCGAAGTTCCACGGCTGCTCTTCGTAGTCCGCTGAGAGGAGGCCGCCCACGCTCTGGTCGAAGTAGGCGAAGAAGATGTACATCAGAACGAGGCCCAGCAGGAAGTCGGGCACCGCCAGCCCGCTGAAACCGATGAAGGTGAACAGGTAGTCGCCGATGGAGTGCTGCCGCACGGCGGAGTATATGCCGACGGGTATGGCGAAGGTCCACGTCACGAGCACGGTGAACCCCGTCATCACAACGGTCAGCCATAGCCTGTCGCCGATGACCTCGCGGATGGCGCGCTGCTGGAACAGGGAGTCGCACGGGTGGTGCCACAGCGACAGCCCCATGTCGCCGCGGGCCAGGTTGCCTATCCACTTCAGGTAGCGGATGTACTGCGGCTGGTCCGTGCCGAAGTAGGCCCTCCAGTGGGCGACGATCTCCGGGTTGTACTGGGTCGAGCCCACGGTCATGTACTGGTCCATGGCCCTGGTGACCGAGTCGCCCTCGGGCAGCTCGATGATGACAAAGGCCAGCATGGAGATGGCCATGACCGTCATGAACGCCATCACGAGACGGCGTGCAATGTACGCGATCATGCGCTGCCTCCGGCGCCGCTAGGAGCTGACGTACTTGATGCGCGGATCGACGACCGCGAGGAGGACGTCCGAGATGAGGGTGCCCACGACGGTGAGCGTCCCAAGCATGAGGATGATGGGGCCGGCGGTGTAGGTGTCCTCCTGCTGGATCGCGCTGAGCAGTACGGGGCCGAGGGTCGGCAGGCTGAGCACAACCGAGACGATGACGCTGCCGCCCACGAGGGACGGGAGCAGGTAACCCACGGTGCTGACCATAGGGTTGATGGCGACCCGGACGGGGTACTTGAGGATAAGGCGCCATGACACGGCGCCCTTGGCCCGGGCCGTGACCACGTAGGGCTTGCCCAGCTCGTCAAGCAGGTTGTTGCGCATGACGCGGATCAGCCCGGCGGTGCCCGAAGTGCCCAGCACGATGGCTGGGACCCAGAGGTGGTTGATCATGTCGAGTATCTTGCCCCAGTTGACCACCCCACCGCTTATCCAGTCCGTCTGCGCGTAGTCGGCCGAGAACAGGCCGCCCACGCTCTGGTCGAAGTAGGCGAACGCTATATACATCAGCACCAGGCCGAGCAGGAAGTCGGGCACAGCGAGGCCGCTGAAGCCCACGAAGGTGAACAAGTAGTCGCCGACAGAGTGCTGTCGCACGGCCGAGTATATGCCGACGGGGATGGCGAAGGTCCACGTCACAAGCACCGTGAACCCGGTTAGGGCAATGGTGGTGAATAGCCTGTCTCCGATGACTTCCTTGACCGCCCTCTGGTTGCCAAGCCCTCCGTACGGCACCATGGTCTGGCCGAGGTCGCCCTGGAGCAGCGCCACCATCCACTTGCCGTACCGGACGTACTTGGGCTCGTCCAGTCCCAGCCGGAGCCGGAGCGCTTCGAGCATCTCCTCCGCGACAGCTTCGCCGTGGGTCCGCGTGGTCCGGTCGAACATCCTGTCGATGGTGTCGCCGGGCG
Organism: Dehalococcoidia bacterium; assembly: GCA_034420735.1. Classification (GTDB taxonomy): domain Bacteria; phylum Chloroflexota; class Dehalococcoidia; order Lucifugimonadales; family CAJWER01. Next base: position 80,369 of record DAOULA010000017.1, on the reverse strand, counting down.
GGAGTTCGATGATGACGAACGCGGCGACGGAGATAACCCAAATCGTAAAGAAGGCGAGGATCAACCGGCGGGCGATGTAGGCGGCCATTCTCGTCACCTCGCATCGAGTGAGTCCACATATATATACCAGCGGCTCCGGCCAGTCAACCGGGGGCCGGCTCTGGCAGGTGTTCAGAGTCGATGAGACGCTGGCTCAGGCGCGCTGTCGGTGGGAGCGTCCCCTCATCCCAGCCTTCTCCCGCAAGGGGAGAAGGGGCAAGAGACCCGCCACCGGAGGCGTTCGGTCAGGGTACGGAGCGCCTGGCGAGGTCGAGGGCGGTTTGGATCAGGGTGGGCTCTATTTCGGGGGCGAAGGGGCCGGGGCGGAGGTAGTACTTGTAGGCCCGGCCGGGCTCGTAACCGCCCTCGAACATCGAGGCCGCCGTGCAGAGGTAGCCGGAGTTGCCGTTGGCGTAGCCCAGGGTGAGGGTCATGTCGTCGCGCCCAGGGTCGGCGAGGCCCAGCTCCACGAGGCCCCGCTCGATGGACCAGCCGATCTCGACCAGGGTCTCGCCCGGCGTGGTCGCGATCCAGTGGCGGCCGAGCCGTAGCACGGCGACCTCGCCCGTCTCGTGGTCCGGGAGGCGGCCGTCGCGCTCGATGACATCCAGTAGCGCCCCGGCCCAGCCCGCGTCGTCCGGGCCGGCCGCAGCGCGAAGCTCGGCCTCGCCGGGCACTTCGGAGTACGGCAATTCGACTTCCCGGCTCGCGACGGCGATGTCGCCCACAGGCTCGCACTCGAGCTGCTCGGCGACGGCGACGACCTCGCTGCCCAGGATGCGCCCCAGCACGGTGAGCTCGTGGTCGGACGCGCCCCTGAACCCGCCGTCCGGGTTCAGCAGGTGGGGCCTGGCGTCGCCGAAGCAGCCCGGCAGGAACGCGGCGACGGTCCCGCTGGGGGCGTATGCCGACTCGATGAAGCGGCGGGCGGCGCCGGGGTAGTCGCCGCTGTAGCGGGAGTTCGCCGACATCAGGACGGTGGAGTGGCAGGCGTACGAGAACAGCACCGCGAGCGGGTCGGCCTGGGGCATCACGCTGTCGCCGAGGGTGCCGGGGGCATCCGGCGCATCTGCAGGGTCGAGGCGCAGGACGCGGACCCTGTGGTCGACTGCGCCCGAGGGGTTTGCCCCGCCCACGGAGCCGTCGGACTTCCGCAGCCGCCTGTTTACATTGAAGTCGGCCCAACCCTCCCCCGCGCCGATGGTTACGGTCACCATCGAGGCCGCGGCCTCTCCCACAGCCTCGCCCAGCCTGCGCTCCAGCCAGGCGAGGTACTCCTGGTCGACCGGCACACCGGCCATGGCCTGTATCGCGGGGCCGGCGTGGGTGTGGGAGCACACGACGAGCACGTTGCCCGATGGCATCGAGCTCGCTCCGGCGGCAGCATCGCGAATCCGGGCCACGGATGCCGCGTCCAGGCCCAGGAGGTCGAGCGAGACTATGGCCGCCGACGTCTTGCCGTCGTCGAGGGCGATGACCCGGGCCTCGAGGGGATCGAGGGTGCCCGTGGCCCAGCCCGTGCGGTTACCGTAACCCTGCATGTACGACGGGCGTTCGGGCGTGATGGTGACGGCGGCCGTCCCGGCTCTCAGCATCGCTCACTCCTCATGGAGGCGCCTGTCAGACTGTTGGCGCCCCCGACCGCTTGACGACTTTGCCCGCCTTGATCACGGTGTCGACGTTGTGGAGGGCGCGTATGTCCGATGAGGCGTCGCCTCCCACTACCACGATGTCGGCCCTCTTGCCACGCTCGAGGGTGCCGGTCTCGTCCAGCACTCCCAGGCACTCGGCGGATGTCTTCGTCCCGCTCACGATCGCTTCCATCGGCGAGATGCCCATCTTCTCGACCATGAGCGTGGGGACCCAGGCGTAGTCGTCGAAGCCCAGGTAGTCCATGCCGGAGTCGAGGCCGGTGACGAATTTCACACCCCTCGACCACATATCGCGCAGTATCTCGTACCGGCGCTCCAGGTCGAACCCGCTGCCGATGGTCCACTCCAGCCAGCCCGGCGCTCTCAGCTCCCTGAGCGCACCGGTCGCGGCGATGGTCGGATCGACGTACAGCCCCTTCTCCGCTATCTCGTCCGCCACGGCAGGGTCGTAGTCGTAGCCGCCGTCGGGGTCCTCCGCCATCCACGACGCGTGGATGAGGTTGTGCACGCCTGCCTCGACGCAGTTCCTGACGCCAGACGCGGCGTGGCAGTGGGCGGCGACGCGGACGCCGAGCCGCTCTGCGTCGGCGACCGCGGCCCGCAGCACCTCGACCGGGTACTGGGGCATGCGGGGGTTGGTGCGCGGGGTGAACCTGCCGCCCGTCGACATGATCTTGATCCAGTCGGCGCCGAGCTTGACCTGTCCCCGTAGAGCCGTCAGGACCTCGTCGAGGGAGTCGGCCTCCGTGCCGAACATGTGGCAGTGGCCGCCCGTGGTAGTGATGGGCGTGCCCGCCACCATCAGGTGCGGCCCGGGGACGATGCCGGACTCCACGGCGCTCCGCATGGGGAACGCGATCTCGTTGCGGCTGCCAAGGTCCCGCATCGTCGTCACGCCTGACCCCAGAGCCGCCCGGACGGCCTCGACCGCCCTGGCTACCAGCGCCTCGTGGGAGTCGGTCGCCAGGTCGTCGAAGGTCGTGGCGCTGGCGCTGCAGTGCATGTGGGAATGCACCTCCACGAAGCCGGGCAGCACAGTGCCGCCGGGCACGTCGATCACCTCGGCGTCCGCGGTCGGCCCGAGCGCACCGAACCGGTCGACCGCGGAGATGCGTCCGTCCTCTATGAGTACCCCGTCGCGCCCGTCTGTTGTCGAGCCGGTGCCGTCTATTACCCTGTCAGCCTTTACTATGAGCTTCATTGGACTACTTTCACCACCTTGGTTCCCGCTATGTAGTCGTGCAGACACAGCCGGTTCCTGAACAGCAGGAACAGCGAGTCCACGACGAAGTAGACGATCGTTAGGCCCAGGAGGCCGTTCACTCCCGCCCTCAGTAACACGTTGGTCACGAATCCCCCGTTTCTTCCCGTGTCCGCCCTCACTATCCTGAGCCCCATCAGCCTCTTGCCGATGGTCTGACCGTGGGACGACAGCAGAACGACCTGCACGATCATGCCGAAGGCTCCCACGAGTATAAGGCCTAGCTGTATGGTCTCGGAGGAAGGCACCGCAGCGGGGATGAGGCTCGCGGCTATCAGGGAGGCCGCCGTGAAGGGCAGGTCGATCACCTTGGCGATTACCCTGCTGGAAAGGTCGGCGGTGGAGGGGTCCGGGCGATGTATTACGCGCCCACCTCCGAGGGGAGTCTCGCACCACTCGCACGAATGGGCGTCGGGGTGGTTCTCTCTTTCGCAGTGCGGGCACTTCATCGTATCGCCCGCACTATAACACCAATTCGCCTGGGCTACGCCGCCATCGCCGATCCCGCATTCGTAGGGGTGGGTTTGAAACCCACCCCCGGCCTCGCATACGCTCTCGTCCTCGAAGGAGAGCGCCGGCAAGGGTCCCTCCTCGACGTATGTTGACCGCCAGCAAGCCCAGTCCTAGAATTACCGCGCCTCGAAGCACGAACTGGAGTCGATATGGAAGAGCTCAGCGGGCTGTCCCCTTCAGCGATAATAGACCAGCTTCACAGCAACGATGTGACTCACGTCGTGTGGCTGCCCGACAGCGAGACCAACTTCATGTACGAGCAGATGGCCGCCGACGAGTCCATTGACATCGTGGCCATATGCCGTGAGGGCGAGAGCCTGGGCATAGCCGCCGGGCTCTGGGTCGGCGGCAAGAAGCCGGTCGTCATGATCCAGAACACAGGGCTGTTCGAGTCAGGCGATTCCATCAGGGGACTGGGGGCCGACATCGAAATACCCCTCGTGCTCATAATCGGGTACAGGGGGTGGACGCGACGCGGGGTCACGGACGACTCGGCGGCGCGCTTCACGGAGCCGACCCTCTACGCCTGGGGCGTCAACTACTACCTGGTGGAGACGGACTCGGACGCGGACCGGATATCGGCGGCGTTCGAGGAGGCGGAGCGCACACAGCGGCCCGTCGCCTGCCTGATCGGGGCGGAGTACGGGTAGCCGGCCGATGCCTTTTGAATTGGGCTACCGGACGGGCGGACACGCGGGTCCGCCCCTACCAAGCCTGCACTTCGCCTGCCCTAGGCGGGGCCGGACTCTCCTGTCATGGCGGCCTCGAGCGCTAGAACCTTGTTCAGCCGCCTCATGTGGCGTTCCTCGCCACTGAAGACAGCGCCTACAAAGGCTGAGAGTATCTCCCTCGCAAGCTCGTCGCCCACTATGCGCCCGCCTATGCACAGGACGTTCATGTCGTCGTGCTCCACGCCCTGGTGCGCTGAGTAGGAATCGTGGCACACGCTGGCGCGGACGCCGCGAATCTTGTTCGCGGCGACGCTTGCGCCCACGCCGCTGCCGCACACGATCACGCCCCGGTCCACGGCCTTGCGCGCAACGCTATCCGCAACGGCGGCGGCGAAGTCGGGGTAGTCGTCGGCCGGGTCCATATCGTGGGCGCCAACGTCTACGACGACGTGACCCAGGGACTCCAGGTGCTCGACTACGGGCTGCTTGAGAGGAAACCCGTTGTGGTCCGCTCCGACGGCTATTCGCATACTGCTCCTGACTGGAAGAGGGGTGCAACAAGTGTAGAATCAGCCCAAGCCGCCAGTCAATAATGAGACTTCGCTCCCTGGACCAATGACGACCATAAGAGATGCGGGCATGACCGAGGCTCAATTGCCAAAACAGATCGAGGTTGTGGGCCGCTCGTGGGCGAGCCGCGGGCGGCTCAGGCGCGACCTGGCCGAGATCTCCGCGTCCTCCGACTACGACAAGACCGCATACCTGACCTCTACGGGTGTGTCGCTTCCGGACGCAGCCGCGAAGGCCGCCTTGGAGGCCCTGCCGGACCTGGGCACTGGCGCGGCGATCTTCTACGGCAGCCGGGCCGCAATAGCAATCGCGCCACCCTTCCCTATCGACGAGGAGCTCCAGTGCGACGGCGTGGAGGTGGGGCCGATGCTCGAACTGCTGTCGCGCGACGTGACGGTCGGGGTGGTGCTGCTGCGGCTCGGGCGCTATGCCGTTGGCGTCGTCGAGAACGGCAGGCTGGCGGCGTCGAAGTCCGACACGCGGTACGTCAAGAACCGCCACCGGAAGGGCGGCTCGTCCCAGCGCAGGTTCGAGCGCAGCAGGGAGCGGCTGGTGAGGGAGCTGTACGACAAGGTGTGCACGGTCACCGAGGACGTGTTCCGCCCATACGGCGATCGCATCGAGTACCTGCTGCTGGGCGGCGAGCGCCAGACCCTGCTCGCCTTCACCAAGCGATGCGGCTACATCAAGCGGTCGGGCATGGAGGTGCTGCCCCGCCGACTCGACGTGGACAGGCCAGGCAAAGCCACCCTGGACAACATCCAGCGCCAGGTCTGGATGAGCAGGGTCGTCCGCCTGGCGGAGCCGTCATAGCAGGGGCTATGACACCTCGATTTCGATGCGACAGTGGTCGCTGGGACCCCACTTGTCGGGGTCCGGGTCGTTGAGTGCTCGAACGCACACGGAATCTGCCATGCCCTTGGAGGCGAACACGAAATCAAGCTGCCTGGTTGCAGTGAGAGGTGTCTGGCGATTCGTATGGTATGTGGGAACGTTCTTGCTCCGACCAGGCAACTCCTCCGGCCATGGGTCGGCCTGCCGACCTTGCGGATGTTGAGGCCCTACAAAGGGCAGTCCCAGGGCCTCCATCCTGTCGAACACTGAGCCGTAGCGCCCCGCCCAGTACTCGTTGCCGTACTCTCCATATCCAAGGAGAATGTTCAGGTCTCCGGCGGCCAGGATGCGGTGACCCCCCTGCGTCCCGATGAACGCGGAAAGGTCTGACACCAAGCGGTGGGCCGATGCGTCCGAGACGATCCACCCGCTGTCTGTTGAAGAGTGCGGGTTCTCCCACATCGAGTACATGGAAACGACCACGAAAGGGTCGACGCCGGGAGAGCTAACGTGTGCAGCAGTAAGTGTTCCCGGACGACTCACCCCGAGTGCTTGCCCGTCCCCATCGGCAAGCGACTTCGCCTCAATCCAGTTCACTTCAACGCGGTCCGATAGGCTAGCGACGGCCGTCCTGCGCCGCCATCGCCAGCCTGCAGTATCCCAGGGGGCGGGATCGACACAGACCTTGTCGTGCAAGTCCGACGGTGGTTCTCCAGCCTCCTGCAATAGGGCAATATCAGCGTCCATACCGGCCACGACATGCCATGGCTCGATCTTGCCATCAATGTTCCACGAGACAATCTTCACACTCAATTGACTCTCCTACACTGCGGTGTAGCCGCCGTCCACGGTTAGGGCTGCGCCGGTTACGTAGGAGGCCTCTTCAGAGGCGAGGTAGAGGGCGGCGTTGGCGACTTCTTCGGGGCGGCCCAGCCTGCCGAGGGGATGGCGGCTCTCCAGCATCGCCAGCGTCGGCGGGTCGTCGGTGAGCGACTTGGTGAGGTCGGTCTCGACGAAACCGGGGCACAGGCAGTTCACCCTTATGTTGTCCCGGGCTAGATCGACGGCCATGTTGCGCGTGAGCTGGATCACGCCGCCCTTGGAGGGCGGGTATGGGTTGAGCGCGCCGCCCAGGCCGGGAGGATAGCCGACCATGCCCATGGTCGACGCGAGGTTCACGATCGACCCGCCGCCACCGCGCCGCATGTGGTCGACGGCGCACCGCGAGACCAGGTAGGTGCCCTTCAGGTTCACCTCGATCACGCGGTCCCACACGTCGTCGGGGTCGGCCCCGGGCGGGAGCGCGTTGCGGGCCGTGACTCCCGCGCTGTTGACCACGATGTCCAGCCGGCCCAGGGCTTCGGTCGCGCCGTCGACCATCGCAGCCGCGGCTCCCGCTGCCGACACGTCGCCCGACAGCGCGACGGCCCTGCCACCGTTTCGCTCGATCTCCGCCGCCGTCTCGCCGGCGCTGTCATGCGACAGGTCGGCGCAGGCGACGCTTGCACCCTCGGATGCGAACAGCGTGGCAGCCGCTCGCCCTATGCCCGAACCCGCGCCTGTTACGAGGGCCGTCTTGTCCTTCAGCCTGTTCATCGGACGGCGACTCCGGCGCTCTCGGCCGTGCGGCGTACGAAGTCCTGGCCCTGCAGGGTATCCTCGTACTCGAAGTGCTCGACGTGCACGGTCACGTCGTGGTCGAGCATATCCAGCCGCCTGACTATCGCATCGAAGTCCATGAATCCCGTGCCGGGCACGGCCTCGTCGACATGAATGACACCCATGCCCTTGGCGGCGCTGACGCCGCTCCCTCCGGAGATGATCACGTCCTTGGCATGCAGCGCCACGATGTCGCCGCCGAGCTCGTCGAACACCTCGTCGACCAGGGCCGTCGTTTCGAAGACACGCTGCGGCCAGGTCAGGTTCACGATGTCGATGAGCACCTTTAGCCTGGGCGAGCCGGTGCGGTCGAGCATCTCGCGGTAGCGCTCGACGGAGCAGAGGGGCGCCATGGCGTGGGGATGCGCGGCCACGTCCATGCCGGCGCGCTCGGCCTGCTCAGCGAGGCGGGCGACCGAGTCGAGGCAGCGCTCCCAGGTGGCCTCCGTCCACATGCCGGGTTTGCCCCGGTCGCCGTAGGTGGAGAAGCCGACGCAGTGGGCGTCCAGCATGTTGCCGTGCCTGAGCAGGCGGGCGTAGTGCGCCTGCGCTGCGTCCCGCTGGGCGGCGTCCTCATGGTCGAATCCGAAGTGGAAGGCACTGAACTCGCCAACGCTGATGCCGTTGTCGTCCAGGAAACGCCGCACGCCCTCAACCTCTGCGTCGGTCCAGTCCGGACGTGTGGACCCGCTGACTGTGGTGGACCCGAAGGCCTCGGTCTTCTCGAGGAACTGCTCGCGCTCTTCGTCCGTCCTGGGAAGGGCTACGGGGGGACTGAGCACTATCATTCTCGATTCTCCTTTCAGTAAAGGGATATGCTAGAGCAACCAGCCAGAGATGCCAAATCGACTCCGTCGCGGCAAGGGTAGCCACGAACGCACCTGGCGATCCCACGCTTCATCGCGGGGCAAACGAGAGGGAGGATTCGCAATGGCAGACAAGCAACGCGGTCCGGGGACTGGATTCCGGCTTTCGCCGGAATGACGGATAGCGGTGGCAGGTACTATTTCCAGAGGAAGAACGGATTCGAGGCGTATTCAAAGCGGATTGGTATAATCCCTTCCGACCAATGAGATACGTCTATCCATGCAACCTGCATCCCGAGGAGGGTGGGGGGTTCTACGTGTCCTTTCCAGACGTGCGGGGCGCTCTCACCTCAGGCAAAGATCGTGCCGAGGCCCTGGAGATGGCCGAAGACGCACTCGTCGCCGCTCTGGGCGCGTACTTCCGGCTCAGACAGGACATCCCGCTCCCCAGTCCCATCGCTGACGGGCATGAATCCATCCCCCTTCCGCCCATTCCCGCCGCAAAGGTCGCTCTCTGCACTGCCATGCGCGAGCAGGGCATCACCGAGGCAGAACTCGCGGAAAGACTGGACATCGGCAAGAACGCCGCCCGCAGCATATGCAACCCGGACCACCGCTCTCACATGGACCGGGTCGAAAGGGCGCTCCGGGCAGTCGGACGCCGCCTCGTAGTGGAAGATAGAGCGGCGTAGCTCCTAATCCCGACGCCGTTCCGTCACAGGTGCGGAACAGCATCCAACGGCACTGCCTCGCCCGGCTGGAAGCGGCGCCATGTTCCCTGGAAGTATAGGACTACGGAGCCCTCCCCGACGACCTTCCAGCCGTCACTCCCACCAAAGCACGCCGAGCCCGCATCCACTCCCAGGACGGCGCCGCCGGGGTACGAAGCCTCCGCAAGCTCGGCGGCGACAGTATCCGGGCTGCTGTGCTCATGGTGAGGCAGGACAGCGAGGCCGTCCAGCAGTCCGAGGGCCGGACGCGCGCCGCGGTAGCGCATCCAGGAGCCCAGCACCATCGCGCCGGCGCTGGATCCCGCCAGCACTGCGCCGCCTGCAACGGAGGCCTTGATGGCGTCGAGCAGCCTGGAGCCGCTCAGCACGTCGAGTAGATGTGCGGGGTCGCCGCCCGTGAGGTATACGATATCAGCACACCCGACGCGGGAGACGAGGCCTTCGTCATCGGCATCATCGGACTCCAGAACCATCAGTGAGTTGGCCTCGGCTCCGAGCCCTTCGAAGTACGAAACGCCATTCGCGGCGGCCTTGGAGGGATTCTGCCTAGCAGCCGCCGTGGGCACTATGAGCACCTTGGGTCGGGACGCTTCCGCGGCAGCGAGTATCTCCCGGTCCATCGGCTCGCAGCCAGCCCGGAACTCGTCGCCGCCTACCAGGGCAATGGGCCCAGCCATGCTAGGCGGTAGCCCGCAGTCGATCCAGCTGGCCGGGCCAGTCCAGGATGCGGCGGTCGGCGGTGACAAGCTGGTGGCCGTCCAAAGCAGTTGCAACGATCAGCCGGTCAGCCGGGTCGCCGTGCATGTCCTGCAACAGGCCAGCGCGCACCGCAATTCCACCGTCGACGGGCACTTCGATCAGCCCCTCCGCGAGCAGCCCTTCTCGCCATGAGTGGATGTCCGCTTGAAGCGCAATCCTACCTCCAGCCCGCAGCATTGCGACTTCCCAGAACGTTATTGAGGATACTGCCGCACGTCCGGCGGCAAAGGCGTCGTCAATCACCTGACGGGCACGCCTGCCCAGTCTGGGGTCTCCAGCTAGGAGCCAGAGAAGTACCTGGGTGTCGAACAGGATCAACGAAGCCCGTCCCAGTTCTCTCCGGTCTCGGCATCCCACTCCGCGTCGATGGGTTCGCCTATGTCGCCAAGGATCACGAGCCTGCCCCTGTCACGGCCAAACAGGGTCTTCGGCCTCTGACGGTAAGGCAACAGCCGAGAGACGGGGCGGCCGTTCTTGGTAATGACGATCTCCTCGCCGCTCTCCGCGACCTCGTCCATGAGCTTCAGACACTTCGCCTTGAACTCAGACGCCTTGACGACCCGGGGACCCTTCGTTTCGTTACTGTCGACTGTCACCAGACCTCTCCCATGTGACCACTATTCTAGCATAGTCATGACCATAGTCATATCATGGTGTCGTATCTAGCCCATGCTTGGCGACCTCGGCGCCAAGCTCCTCGAAATAGGAAACGCCGTTTGCGGCGGCCTCTCAGGACGGTCAATCGGACCTGAGCTTACGTACCTCAAGGGCGTTTCATTTGCGGGCATAGCAGGCCCGGGACTGGATTCCGGCTCGGGGGCCGGAATGACGGATTAGATGGCCTGCGCCCTACTAAGGACTCCCTCTTACGCTGGAAGAGGTACGCAAACGTCTCCGTTACGAGACCTTGACGACCATTTCGATTTCGACGGGCACGTTCGCGGGGAGCGAGCCCATGCCGACGGCGGAGCGTGCGTGCCGGCCCTTGTCGCCGAATACCTCGACCATGAGGTCGGACGCGCCGTTGGCCACCGCCGGCTGGTCGGCGAAGTCGCTGGTGCAGTTCACCATGCACAGCACCTTCACGACGCGCTCCACCCGGTCCAGGTCGCCCAGCTCGACCTTGAGTGACGCCAGCAGCGCCAGGCCGACGCTCTTGGCCGCCTCGTAACCCTGCTCAATCGTCACGTCGTCGCCCAGGCGTCCGGTGACGAAGCTGCCGTCCTCGTTGCGGGGAACGTGCCCCGACGTGAACACGAGACCGGCCCCCTCCACGCTGACCGTGGACACGTAGTTGGCGACCGGCGCGGCTGCGTCCGGCAGTGTGTAGCCCAGGCTTGATATACGCTCTTCGATAGATCCCACAGTACTTCCTCCATTGTGATGCTTAGTCTATTGGGCGAGGCGAGAAACGGGAGTGTCCAACGTATCAGCCGGCGACCTCTACAATCATCTCTATCTCGACGGGTATCTCGAAGGGCAGGCTGCTCATGCCCACGGCCGACCTGGCATGCCGACCGGCGTCTCCGAATACCTCCACCAGCAGGTCTGAGCAGCCGTTGACGACTGCGGGGTGCTGGTCGAAGTCGGGTGTGCAGTTGACCATGGCCAGGAGCTTCACGATCCGCTTTACGCGCCTCAAGTCGCCCAGCTCGTCCTTGAGCCTGGCAATCTGGACCAGGCCCACGGCCCGGGCAAGCTCGTAGCCCTCCTCTACGGTGAAGTCGCGTCCAACCTTGCCGCTGGGAATCATCCCGTCGGCCCCGGGCGGAGGCCCGGCGCCTGCGGCGAAGAACAGGCCGCCCGTCTCGACGGCCGAGACGTAGTTCGCTACCGGCCGCTGCGGCCTCGGCAGCTCGATACCAAGCTCCTCCAATCTCTCTTCAGGCGTGCTCAACTGCTCCTCCTTTGAAATCTAGCCAACTCGCTAGAACGGGAGTATGCGGGCCGGGTTCTCGACTGTCATCTTGTGGACATCGTCCTCGGATATACCGGCCTCGATCATGCGGGGGACTATGTTCTCGAGTATGTGCCCCATTCCGGGGCCGCCATACTTCGTCAACCTGCTCTTGGCAAACACGTCGTGGGCGAGCACTATGCGGTCGGCGTAGCCGGCGTCGACGAGCAGTTTCACGTATCCGATGCGCTGGGCGTCGCTCGGCATGTCTATCGGCCCCAGGGGGTAGAACGAGGTCTCCCAGCCGAACAGGTCGTACTCGAGATACGTCCCCCGCCCGGCGAACTCCAGCAGTGCGTCCTCGTCCAGCAGCGTCCGGTCCAGGTGGCCCATGATCACCTTGCCCGGGTCTGCGCCCGACTCGGCGAGCACATCGATGATCTCCCCCGGCGCCTGCAGGTCGCGGCCCGGATGGATCAGGATGGCCGCGCCCGTGGCCTGCTGCGCCCTCGCGCCGCCGACCAGCACCTTGCGCTCGTTGTCGGTGAGAGGATACGAGCAGCCCAGCTCGCCGATGATGCCGGCCCTGATGACGGTGCCGTCGACGCCCTCCATGAGCTGGGCGGTAATCTCGTCCCCCAGCTCGGCCTCGGTCTTGTCGTCCATGTCCTGGGGGTGGACGATGTCGACGTAGTAGCCCGCGCCCATCACGATGTTCACTCCAGTGAGCCGCGAGATGCGCGCTAGAGCCCTGGGATCGCGGCCGATGCCGTAGGTCGTGGCGTCGACGACGGTGCGGCCGCCCTGGGCCTTGAACTGCAGGGTCTCGTGGACCGCCAGGCTCTCGTCCATCACCTCCAGGTTGTCCCTGTTCCGGAAGGGGTCGTAGCGCACCCAGCCCAGGTTCTCCATCGTCACGGGCGCGAACGCCTTGAAGCGCTCGCTCGCCTCCTCGGGCGCGTTGAACATGCACGTGAAGTCGATGAGCAGGTGCTCGTGCGTCGTCGTCGGCCCCAGGTCTCCGGGGCTGACAGGCCCCAGCACGGTCTGCACGGATCCCGGCATATCAGTACCTCCTGCGGTGGACAATCGCTCGGACGAAGATTCTACAGCCTCGCGCTCGCGTGCGCCCCTCAATTGCTCCCCCTCATCCCCGTATCGAGTACGGGGCAGGCTCTAACCTTCTCCCGCCAGGGGAGAAGGAATTCTTGGAAGGCCCTTCCGTCAGATCCGGCGGAAGGTGGGGCTGGCAATTCCGGCGATGACCGTAAGTCCCACGAGTATCAGGCCGCTCAGCATGAGGGCGAACGGCGTGCCGGTCTGCTCCGCCAGGATTCCGAACGGCACGGCGCTGAGCGGCATCATGCCGAATGTCATCATGGCAATGCTCATCACCCGGCCCCGCATCTCGGGGTCGGCGTGCAACTGGAGCAGCGTCATGTTCAGCGACATGAATACGGAGCTCGCCAGGCCCACCAGCAGCAACAGTGGCAGGGCGACGGCATAGGAGGTCGTCTGGGCGAATGCCGCAAGCGACAGCCCCCAGACGAGGCAGCACCCCAGCAGCATCAGCCCTCGCGACTTCATCCCCTTCAGGCCCGCCACGAGGAGGCTGCCAACCAGCGCCCCGATGCCCATGGTCATCATCAGCACGCCCAGGTCGTCTGAGGCGACGTTCAGGGCCTCCCGGGCCCAGGCGGGCATCAGCACATAGTAGGAGAAGCCGAACATCACCGGGATGAAGGCCATGAGGATGAGGCTGCGCAGCACGGGGTCCCCGAGCGCGTATCCGAACCCCGCCTTCACGTCGCCGGTCATGCCCTTGCCGGACCTGCTGCTGACCTCCCTGCCGGCCATCATCGGCACCACCGACAGCACCGAAATGCCGTAGATGGCCGCCACGAGGTAGAACACGCCCCAGGTGTCGATGAAGAGGATCAGGAATCCGGCGACGGCGGGCCCGGCTATGCGAGTCGCGTTCATCGCCGAGTTCTGGAGCGCTATCCCGTTCATCAGCCCGTCTTCGGGCACTATCTCCGAGACGAGGGCCTGCCGGCTCGGCATGTTGAGGGCCATGAGCGACCCGTTGATCACCCCCGCGACCATCAGGTGCCAGAACGCGATCAGGTCGGTCAGGTCCAGTGTCGCTATGGCAAGCGTGACCAGGGCGTTGGCGGACTGCCCGAGTATCACCAGGCGGCGCCTGGGAATCCTGTCGGCGAGCGCTCCCGCGATCACCGACACGAACATGACGGGCAGCGCGAACGAGATAGTCACGAGGGAGACGGCGAAGGGCGAGTCGTCGGTCAGCTCGAGGACGAGCCACACCCGCGCGACCATCTGCATGTTCATGGCCGTGAACGAGGTCATCGAGCTCGCCCAGAGCCACCGGAAGTCAGGGATGCCGAACGACTCGAAGGTGTCGGCGCCGATGCCGAGGATGCGCCTGGCGGATTTCGCGGATGCGGTAGCCGTATCCGGGGCTTCCGGTTTCGCCGAACGAGGCTGCGGGGGGCCGATTAGTGACACGTAGAAGCGTACACCCGCGCGGGAAGGCCGGTCAACGGCTCAGTAGCGCCAACGTGGCCTATGACCAATCGACGACGACGCCGAGGATGCTGAGGTCGCCCTGGTCGAGGCGGCGGTACATCTCCGGGAGCTGGTGCCACGGGACCCGATGGGTGATCATAGGCTCGATCTCAAGCTGGCCGCGGCTCAGCATGTCGACGGTCAGCCTCACGCAGTGGTCGCGGTCCCACCGCTGGCCCGGGTCCTCGTACCCGTAGGCCGTCTTCAGCGTGATCCCCTTTGACAGGTACGGATGGCCCACTGGGTTGTAGTCGGGCCTGTCGACGTGGGTGGCGGTGACGACGACCCTTCCATCGCGCCTGACGATGTCCATGCCTGTCTGGATGGCCCTCCAGGTCGACGCGGCCTCGATCACCATATCTGCGCGCTCGCCGTCGAACACCTCGTAGATCCTGGACTGGAACTCGGCGTCCGCCGGGCTGGCGACCGCGTCTGCGCCCATCGCCGTGGCAACCGCCAGCCGCCTGAGGTCCAGGTCGATCCCCACCGTGGGAAACCCGAAGGCCCGACACCACGCCAAGGCCGACTGGCCGATGACGCCCAGGCCGACGACCGCCACGTTCTCGCCGGGCGCAGGCTCCCCCGTCCTGAGCGCGATGTGGCCGACGCCCAGCAGGTTCAGCATCGCCGCCTGCTCAGTGGGTATGCTGTCCGGCAGCTTGACCACGTCTGATGCCGGAGCTGTCGCGTACTCTTTGTGGGCCCCGCTCAGGAAGACGCGCTCGCCAACCGAGAAACCCTCGACGGCCGCCCCGACTTCGACCACCTCACCCACCATGGAGTACCCGGTCTCGGCCGGGCCATCGGGAAACGGAATGCCCGGGTACTGCATCGTGCCTTCTTCGTCCACGGGAGTCCTGCGGTACACCCGTGTCTCCGTGCCGGTGCTAATGGCCGTCACCATCGCCTTGGCCAGCACCCCGTCGCGCGGACAATCGGGAATAGGGACGTCCTCGAACTCGACCTGCCTCGGCCCCCTGACGACCAGCCTCTTCATGTCGAGAGGCGACTCGGAAGCCCGCCCTAATTCCAGTCGATGACCACGCCCAGGATGCTGAGGTCGCCCTGGTCGAGGCGGCGGTACATGTCCGGGAGCTGGTGCCAGGGGACCCGGTGGGTGATCATAGGCTCGATCTCAAGCTGGCCGCGGCTCAGCATGTCCACGGTCAGCCTCACGCAGTGTTCGCGGTCCCACCTCTGTCCCGGGTCCTCGTACCCATAGGCCGTCTTCAGCGTTATCCGCTTCGACAGGTACGGATGGCCCACCGGGTTGTAGTCGGGCCTGTCGGTGTGCCGGGCGATCACTACCACCCTTCCGTCCTGCCTGGATATGTCCATGCTGGTCCTGATCGCCTTCCAGGTAGACGCGGCCTCGATCACCATGTCGGCCCCTTCGCCATCGAACAACTCGTCGATCCTGGACTGGAACTCGCCGTCCGCCGGGCTTGCGACGGAGTTCGCCCCCATCGCCCTGGCAACCTCCAGGCGCCCCCCGTCCATGTCGATTCCGACCGTGCGGAACCCGAAGGCCCGGCACCAGGCCACGGCCGACTGGCCGATCACTCCCAGGCCGACGACCGCCACGTTCTCGCCCGGCGCGGGCTGACCCGTGCGCAGTGCGATGTGTGCGACACCCAGCAGGTTCAGCATCACGGCCTGCTCGGTGGGTATGCTGTCCGGCAGCTTGAGAACATCGGAGGCGCGAACGGCGGCATACTCCTTGTGCGTCTCACCCAGGAAGACGCGCTCGCCAACGGAGAGACCCTCGACGTCAGCGCCAACCTCCACGATCTCCGCCACCATCGAGTAGCCGTTCTCGGTCGGCCCGTCGGGGAACGGCATCCCGCCATGAAGCATCGTGCCCTCGTCGTCCACGGGAATCCACCGGTACACCCGTATCTCCGTGCCCGTGCTGATCGCCGTGACGATCGCCTTAGCGAGTATGCCGTCGCGAGGGCACTCGGGAATCGGCACGTCCTCGAACTCGACCTGCCTCGGACCGGTTACGACGAGCCGCTTCATACCACCTGGACCTCGTCGCCGACGCGGACCGTGCCGCCGGTTACTATCGTAGCGAGCTGCCCGCGCCGTCCCTTCAGCTTGTCCTGCAGGCCCGCCCGCACCTCGTCCATGCGGGCGCACGGCGTCGCGGGCCTCGTGACCCTGACGACGACGTCCGAACCCAGGGCGACCTGCTGGCCAGCCTGCAGCGACTCCACGTCGAAGCCTGAGGTCGTGACCTGCTCCCGGACGTCGCCGGGCTTCAGCCCGAACTCCGCGAGCGTCTCCACGTCTATCATCAGCACCTGGTAGTCCTGCCTGCCCGGCTCTTCGGTGGCGTGCCGGTCGCCCTCAATACCGTATCCGGCCACGAAGCTGGCCTCCTCGAGGCTCTCGACCGGCGCGCGATGGGACGGCGTAACGTGCAGCGATTCGGTGCGTCCTGTGCTCATATCTCCTCCTTATCTAACCCAGTGATGTAGCAGCGGCTTGGCGGCGTCTGGCAGCGTATCGTATTCGTCCTGGGACATGGGAAATACAAGGTTCCTTTCAGGCTCGCCCTCGTCGTCGACCATGTCCTCGCGCTCGGGGGTACCGGGCACCAATACGTTGACGTTCAGCCACCACGGAGCATAGCGTACCGTCAGTCCGGCCCGGACCTCGTTTGTGCCGTTCGTGGGCACGGCATGCCACATCCGGCTGTCGAATATGAGCACGCTGCCCGCGTCGCCGGTCGCCTGAATGCGGCTCGGGTGGGCGGACAGGTTGTCCTCCCCGTAGATCTGGGTCCAGTTGTTAGGAATGCGATGGCTGCCCGGCACCAGCCACGTGCCGCCGTTCTCGTTCGTGAAGGGCGACAGCATGAATATCACTGTCAGCAGCATCGGCGTGTCGGGATAGGGCGCCTCGATGATTGCCGCGTGCTTCTGGTTGAAGGGCCAGTCGGAGTGCCATCCCTGGGGATTGCTGCCCGGCTGCCTTACGACGGGCGTCGACACGGTGATCTTGACGTGCCTGCCCCACAGCGCCTCGGCAACGCCCACGATGCGCCGGTCGCTCACGTAGGGGGCCAGCGACTGGTTTATGGTGAAGAAGCTGCCCGTGACCCGTCGCTTCCGCTCTGGGGCCCACGCCTCCGCCTCCTCTATCGTCGCAAGCACGCTCTCCCTGATTCCCGCCACCTCACCGTCCGGAATGATACCGGGGACGACCGTCCATCCGTCTTCTCTTACCCGGGTGACCGCCTGCTCGATGCCCATAACGCACCTCCAGTAGTGGGAGCATATCACCCACGAAACCGCAAGTCATCCCGCGTGTAGCCGGGTTCACTCGAATGACACCGAGCGACGCGAGGGGTATACTCGGGACGACCCACGACGAACACTAGGAGGTGCCCCATGGGCCGCAAACTGGCGTCTGCCAAAGCAATGACGGATGCTGCCAAGGCCTTCCTGCCCGCCCTCTCGCCCGAGCTGAGAGCCTCGGCGGCCTTCGACTTCGACTCCTCTGAGCGGCACAACTGGCACTACATCCCCAAGGTCAGGGGCGGCGTCATGCGAGGCCGGATGGACGCAGCCCAGCTGGAGGCGGCAGACAGGCTGATGGCCGCAGGGTTGAGCGTGGTTGGCCTCGAGAAGGCGAAGTCCATCATCGCCCACGAGAGCATCCTGGACAGGATCGAGGAGGTGAAGGGCGGCACGCGGTTCGACAGGAGCCCCGGGCGCTACTACCACGCCATGTTCGGCGACCCTTCCGGGGACGCGCCCTGGGGCTGGCGCGCTGAGGGTCACCACCTGTCGCTCAACTACACGATCGTAGACGGCGGCACTGTCGCGTCCACGCCGTCCTTCTTCGGAGCGAACCCCGCGGAGGTCAAGAGCGGGCCGGAGAAGGGGCTGCGGATACTGAGCGACGAGGAGGACACGGCGAGGGAGCTCCTGCTGAGCCTGGACGACCGGCAGTACAACAGGGCCAAGATCTACCCTGTGACTCCAGGCGACATAGTCTCGCGGGCCAGCCCGCGGGTCGAGGTCGGCGAGCGGGCCGGACTGCCGGCCGAATCGATGACGGGCGACCAGCACGAGATCCTCATGCGGCTCATCAGGCTCTACGTGGACAAGCACGCCGAGGACCTGGCCGCCAACGCGATGGCCAGGATCGAGGCGGGCGGCATCGGCGGCATACACTTCGCGTGGGCCGGCTCCAAGCGTCGCGGGCAGCCCCACTACTACCGGCTGCACGGCCCGACATTCTTCGTCGAGTACGACAACATCCAGGACATGGCGAACCACATCCATTCCGTCTGGCGCGATGTCGAGCACGACTTCGGCTTCGACCTGCTCAAGGCCCACTACGAACAGCACCACCACGCAGGCTAACTGCCTGGACCGGCTCAAGGCGACCGACGCTGGCAACTGACGGCACCGGGGTTGTTGGGAGCGAGGAATGCTAAGACTGGAGAAGCTCGCCGGGTTCGGCAATGTGCGCATGGTCGAGACGGACCTGCCCGAGCCGGGCGAAGGCGAGGCCCTCGTACGCGTCCATCGCAGCCTCATCAGCCGTGGGTCCGAGCTGTTCCGGCGCTACGTACTGGAGGAGCCGGTCCCCCCGTCCATGATGGGCTATTCGGACGCGGGCGAGGTCGTCGAGTCCGGGCCCGGCCTGGATGAAGTCCATCCGGGCGACCGTGTCTTCGTGGGTGGCCCTCACGCGCAGTATGTGGCCGGCCAGCCCCGCCTGCTGCCCGATTCCATGTCATACGACAGGGCGCCGTTCATAGGATTGTCTACCAGCGCCGTAGCCTGGGCCCGAACGACCCCAGTGGAACCGGGCGACGATGTCGTGGTGCTCGGCCAGGGCATTGTCGGCAATCTCTACGGCCAGGCCGTGCGAGAACGCCGCCCAGGGCGCGTCATCACTGTGGACGCGCTGGATCTACGCATAGCGGCGTCGCAGCAAAGCGGCGCTGACGTCGTGGTGGACGCCTCCGGGACCGACCCTGTCCAGGAGGTGCTCCGGCTGACCGGCGAACGCGGCGCGGATGTTGTCGTCGACTGCGTGGGCGGGCCGGCAGGCGTGAAGTCCTTCGCGCAGGCCCAGCGCATGCTCAAGCGGGATGGCGTCATTCACCTGATCGCCGCATACCAGGGCGGCCCCAGGCCCGGAGCTGGGCTGCTGCCCCTGGACTCGAACATCATGATGGACAAGATGCTCGTCTCAGGGATAAGGACCGCGGAGCCGAGAAGCTACCACCAGGACTCGGCAATCGAGATGATTGAGGACGGCGGGATCGCCGTCGACCACCTGGTGACGCATCGCCTGCCCTGGCAGCAGACCCCGGACGCCTACCACCTGCTCTACAACAAGCCCCACGAGGCCCTGGCCGTGCTACTGGAGTGGGTATGAACTCGTTCAACGCTGACTACGAGAGTACTTCCAGCCCCTCCATTCGTGCCGCTGCCCTGAGCCGCTGATCCAGGCAGGCAAACGAGAGCGTGTCGTCCAGGTACTCCCGAAACAGTATGGCCGCCGCTAGCTGGCCCGCATCGGCCGCCCGCAATGGGTGCCTCGACAGCAAGGCCTCAGCCTTGGAACGAACGGCGAGTACATCAGCTACCTCATCCCAAGCGGTCGAAAAAGCGGCCAGCCGTTCCAGTGCCTGCCGACGCTGGGGACTGGAGATCTCACCTTCTCGAGTGCGTCGCTCTATCGCACTGTGACCTCAGTGCGCGACCATAGCCAGGTAACAATTGCCCGGTCTTCCGACAACCATGTACGAACCAATTCGCTGTCAGTCTCGACAACGATTAGAGGGACAAGCGCGGATGCATCCCAATACCTCACAGCCTGTCTGATCTGTCCTCGTACAACGCATCCAGGATGCTCACCGGCAGCTCCAACGGAGGTTCTTCCAAGATGTCCGCGGCAGGACCGCTACCCGGCCGCAACACCCCCTGGGCAATCAATCGCTCTCTGACATCCAGATCGCCCCCCGGCGCCGGAGGGACCAGCCTCGCAACGGGTGTGCCATCATCGAGAACCTGGACCTCGCCCCCACTACGAGCCTCTCGCAGGTAGCGATTCAGGTCCGCCTTCAGTTCGGAAACCGATACCGTGCTCATGGTGACAAATATAGCCTCGACCGACGCACCCAATCAAGTCGCACCCGAATGGGCAGTGGACGCCATACGCCTACTATTTTGCCATACTCTCGCGTATAGGATATACTTATGCAGTGAGGGATAAGGTTGAAGACCCTTCAGAAGGAGGCGCTGTACATGACGTGAACACGAGGAGCAGACAACATAGAAATCCCAAGAATCAGGAGGACACACGATGTGATAACGGCAGGGAGATACTATGGAAACAAGGTTTCCACAAGAGCGGCAGCACCATATACTCAAGCAACATCCGTACATGCAGCCCCATCTTGAGAAGGTCTTACAGGCGGTCGCGCAACCTGATGCGATTACGCCGTCCACGAGCGACGCAACTGTATCGCGCTACTATCGCAAATATAATCTTGGAGATCTGGGTACGAAATACATATGTGTTGTGGTCAAGCGAGAAAAGGGAGACAGCTTCATACTAACTGCGTACCCCACGCACAAAATCAAATAGGAAAGTACCTGTGAATTCTATGGACACACTTAACATATGGCTGGACTCAGAAGGCGACCTGCTGGAGGTCGGGTGGAGCGTCGAGAAGGGCTACTTCACCGAGACGGACGACGAGCGCGTGCTCAAACGAGTGAACCTCGATGGCGAGGTCATCGGCTTCATGGTGCAAGGGGTCGGATCGATGAAAGGCTCTTTCGTTGATCTGGATCTGGGACCCGAAAAGCCCACCGGCTCCGTGGACAATCTCACAGTAAAGGGCGCTGCAGACGAGCTCGGGATCACGGAGGCGCGGGTTAGGCAGCTTGCCTCTCAGGGCAGGATAGAAGGCGCACACAAGATCGGAAGGGACTGGATCATCCCGCGCCCAGTCGAGGTGACTCCGGGCACTCGAGGTCCCGTGGGAGTAGCGACCCGGAGGGGGATGGATTCCGGCTGAAGGCCGGAATGACATCTACTCGTCCGGCTGCTTCGGGTAGTCCGGTACGAAGCCGCGCGGCTCCCAGGCGGGGAACGCGTCCAGCGCTGGATTGTCGGTGAGGCGGATTCGCTCGTTGGTCTCGATCTCGACCACGTACACGTCCGGCTCAGCGCCGCCTCCATAGGCGGAGAACACCAGGTACCGGCCGTCCGGAGAGTACGTCGGCCGCTCCTCCGTATCCTCACCGGGCTTCCGCTGTATCGGCTGGATGTCCTCGCCGTCGGACGCCATCGTGTAGATGCTCGGCGGTGAGCCCTTCAGCCCGTAACGGATCGTTAGAGCCATGCTGTGACCGTCGGGCGCCCACGAGGGCCATCCCACGAAGTGCCCGTCGATGTCCGTCCTGTTGCGGACCAGCCTGTCCTGGGCTCCGTCCGACGCCGCGGCGGTGTAGATGGCCGAGCTGTGCTCGTACGCGATCAACAGCCCGTCGGGAGACCAGGACGGCCAGCGTGTGTTCACCTGCTTCGGAGTCAGGTTCCTGGGCTCCGATCCATCGGCGTTCATCACCCACAGGTTCGGACGGTCGTCCCGGTCCGACACGAACGCGATCAGCTCTCCGTCAGGAGACAGCGCCGGCATGTCGTCGACTCCAGGGCTGTCGGTCAGCCGCACGACGTTGGAGCCGTCCGGGTCCATCGCGTAGATGTTCCTGTCGCCGTCCCTGTCCGAGGCAAAGACGATCCTGGAGCCGTCGCCCGACCAGGAGGGGTAGCTGTCCAGCCCTGGATTGTTCGTGATGTTCCTCTGGTCCGAACCGTCGGCGTTCATCACGTATATCTCCCAGTTGCCGTCCCGCTTGGACACGAATGCAATCCGGGACATGGTCGAGTTGTCGAGGGTCGGCGTCGGCTCCGCTGCCGGCGTGGACGAGCCGCAGCCCAGGGCCAGCAGGACGAGCGTCGCCAGCGACAGGACGAGCGCTCGCTGGTGGTGGAATCTGTCGGAGTGTCTGTTCACCGGAGGAACCGTCCCTCCCTCAGAGTGATGATCTAGGAGATTATCTCAAATGCTGTGTGCGCTGGTGAGCACCGGCCTTCGACAGGCTCAGGCCGAACGTTCTTCCCGGGCCAGGGCTCGTCTGTGGAGTATTGAGGTACTTCTACGTGCCTGGCCTGGGCGTGGGGAATGGAGTCGGCGTGGGGGTTGGGACCACCACGAAGTCCTGTCTTCTCTTCAGGATGTACCCTATCGCCTCCTCGTCGAGGAAGTAGGTCCACGGCTTCTGGGCATCCTTGACGAAGAACTCTGGGTCCCTGCCCTTCTGACGGAAGAGCAGCAGCACCCCATTTGCGCTGGAGCCTTCCCTGACCGCCACTGAGATGAGCGCGTGAGGCTCCTCCCAATCGAGCCCTGCGACCTCCTCCTCAGTCGGGAACCTCCGGGTTACGACGTTTCGCAACTCCAGCAGCAGGGCGCTGACCGCCTCGATGCTCGCTGGCTCGCTTCCCTCTTCCGATTCGATGAACCAGGCCGAGTTTACGAGCCTGATCGAGAACGACTCGTCGGCGTAGCTGAAGGTCACGGACTCGATCTCGTCGGGCGGCACCGCTGCAACGATGGGGTCCCTCCAGTAGTCGGCGTCGGTGCCGAAGGGCTCCGGGAACTCGCAGAATAGCGAGTAGACCTCTACTTCGTCGGGCCGCCTCAGGTAGCACAGCTGCACCGTAGCGGTCCAGGGCGTGATCACGCGCTCGCCCACGGGTGCGAACTGCTTGTCGCCTACGATGAACCTCTCCACCACCTCGCCCTGGCTCCAGAACTCCAGCACCGTGTGGTTGTCGGGATGCACGCCCATCAGGTCGTGGTTCGTCGAGTTCGTCGCTACGAGCTCAGCGTCGCCGATCCTCGAGGCGGTCTCCCACAGCGTCTCCAGCCTGATCGCTATCGCGGGATAGGCGTCGACCCACCAGCCGCCGCCCCGCTTCTCGACGATGGTCTGCTGCTCGGCGTCCCGCATGACCACGCGGTCGATGACCTCCGGACCCAGCGCGCTCACCTCGCCGAACTTCTTTATGCCCTCGCCCTCGGCCGACAGGAGCCGGAACGCGATTCCGATCACGCCGAGGAGGATAACCACAGCCAGTACGAAGCCGACGTACTTACCGCTCAACCGTGTATGCCTTTCTGGTCGTCCGGCGTCGCAGGAAGAAACGCGCCATTGCCAGGACTATCAGGACCGCAGACACGCCAAAGATGTTCCCGTACTGCACCACGTCGCGATGCAGGTCCGACGTGAACACCAGCTGCCGGACCACCCTGCCCTTCGACCGGATGGCAGCAAGCTGGTCCTCCTGGCTCAGCCAGTCGATCCAGTTGACCGCCAGCACGACGTGCTCGGGGAACCCGTTGACCAACCGCTCGGTGAGCCAGAGCGAGTCCGCAGCGACTATCATCCGGAAGGAGTTCTCGGGGTCCTTCTGGCACTCCGGCTTGTAGTAAGAGCAGCGGGTACCGGTAACGGCGACGGCAAGGACCTGCTTCCCCAGGTCTTCTTCCGTGTACTCCTCCAGCGTCGGGGACCTGGGCGTGAGGTCCCTGAACGAAGGGTCGACCGCCGCAAAGTCGGACGTGACCACCAGCGGCTTGACCTCTGTCTCTATGGTCTCGCCGGTTGCGTCGCCTATCTCTATCGAGCTGGTCCAGGGGAACACCACGCTGGTGACGCCGCCCGATATGGCCTGCTCCTCGGTTTGGACTCGAGGCCAGAAGGGGTACGGCAGGTTGACGCCGCCGAACTGGGTGTTGAACAGGAGGGTCTCATGTGATCGGGTGTCGAAGACGACATTGTCCTGGACCAGCACCCCGTACTCGGCCAGCCAGCCCGACACCCCCGTGTTGGCTTTCTTCGCTCGCAGCGCCCTGTCGTCGACCTCCAGGGAGTCCACCAGCATCAGTACCTTGCCGCCCTCGGCCAGGTATTCGTCGACCGAGGCACGCACCCAGGGAGGCACCTCCTCGCGCGACCCGGCCACCACGAGCACGTCCGTGCCGGTAAACACGTCCGACGAACCCTGTATCAGTCCATCCTCCCGGTCGGCGTCGATTTCCAGGACAAGGTGGTGCCGCTCGAGCTGGTCGCGGAAGGACTGGAGGTCCGCGTCCCGCCTCCACTCGCCGTGCCCGTGCATGAACGAGATCGTGCTCGGCCGCTTCTGCGACATCCTCCGGATGTTCGCCATCAGCCGGTACTCGAGCCCGTCCGTCGTCTCGACGAACGGCACGTTCTCCTGCCGGTTGGCGTACGTCATCCCCATGCCGAGATAGCCGACCTTCACCTTGAACTCGCCGCCGGTCTGCTCGCTGAAGTTGATGGGCGGCACGAAGCTCTGCCTTGCCAACTGGGCCGACTCCTCGTCCTTGTCGGCCTGGTACTTCACAAGCCTCACATTGCCGTTGGACACGTTGACGATGTCCTCCAGCAGGTCCTCCACGTCACGCTGGGTCAGGGCCACCTGCACCGGCGGGTCCTCCGACACGAAGAGCCTGATGGTGACGATGTCGTCCAGGTCGCGGAGCAGCTCGACCGTCGCGTCGTCCAGCGTGAACAGCTTGTTCTCAGTCAGGTCCAGCCTGCCGCCTATGGAGCTTCCCGACCATCCGACCAGGATGCTCAATACCACCAGGCCGCCAACGCCGAGCTGGAGGTTGCGGTAGAGGGCCGACCGGTGGCTGACGCTCTTGCCCCTGACCATCAGGTAGGTGGCGCTCAGGAAGGTAGAGACGAGAGCCACGAAGTAGACCACGTCCCTCAGGTCCAACACCCCGCGTGCGATCCCCTCGAAGTGGGTGAGCGGGCTCAGGTCCTGGACCAGGACGGCGACTGACGGCGGTATCGCCAGGGTGATTATCGGCATCCCCGCGACCATGAGCGCGACGATGATCGACAGGCCGATGACGAAGGCGACTATCTGGTTCCGGGTCAGGCTCGAAGTGAAGAGGCCGATCGCCACGAACGACGCCGTCAGGAAGACTGTGCCCAGGTATTGGGCTATCACGGCCCCGTTGTCAAAGTCTCCCGCCGTCTGCAGGGTAACCGGTATTACGACCGTCGCGAGAACCCCCGCGCCCACGAAAATCAGCCCCGCCAGGAACTTGGACAGCAGCACCGTCCACGTCCTGAGCGGCTGGGTCAGGAGTATCTCCAGCGTGCCGTCGCGCTGCTCCTCGGCTACCAGCCGCATCGTCGCCGCAGGGACGAACACGGCGAGAATCCACGGCAGGAGCGTGAACAGGGGCCTCATCGAGGCTTCCTGGGTTATCAGCGCCGTCCTGAAGAACATGTAGGCGGCGACGCTTACGAAGATGACGAGCAGGATGAAGCCGGTCGGTTGGTCGAAGTAGCCCTTGAGGTCCTTGCGGACCAGGGCGGCGAAGGTCCTCATGCTATCCCTCGTCGTCCTCGCCCTCGACTCGGGGCCCCTGGTCTTCGTGGGTCAGCTGGTGGAACAGGTCGCCGAGGCGGGCCGCCTCCTGGTGCAGCTCCCAGATAACCCAGTCCCGCCTCCTGGCGAGATTGTATATCTGGGGCCTGATATCCTTCTCTTCGGCGGGGTCGACCGACAATGTGAACTTCTGCCGGCCTCCCACAGGAGCCAGCCGGCGCACCTCCTGGATCTCCCTGACGTTGGCCAGCGCGGGCTCGATGTTGTCGCCCACCACCTCCAGGGTGACATAGCGCAGGCCGTGAGCGTCCGTCGTAAGCTGGTCCACGGTCCCCTGGGCGACGATACGGCCCCGGCTGATGATGAGCAGCCTGTCGCAGGTCTCCTCGACCTCCTGCAGCACGTGCGTGCTGAGCATCACCGTGCGCTGCTGGCCCATCGTCCTGATCAACTCCCGGATGGGGATGCGCTGGTTCGGGTCCAGCCCCTCGGTCGGCTCGTCCATGATCAGGATATCGGGCCTGTGCAGGATGCACGCGGCCAGGCCGACCCGCTGTCTGTACCCCTTCGAACAGTGGCTGATGGGCCGGTTGTATACCTCCTGGATGCCCGTCTCCTCGACCGACGACGCGATGCTCTCGCGCCTCCCGGCGCCCTTGAGCCCGCGGAGATTGGCAACGAACTGGAGGTACTCGTGCACGAGCAGGTCGCCGTACACCGGGTTGTTCTCGGGAAGGTATCCAATGAACCGCCGGGTCTCGACGTCGTGCTGCTGATTGTCGAGACCCTCGACCATCACGCGCCCCTTATCGGGGGTGTAGAAGGACGTGATGAGCCGCATGGTCGTTGTCTTCCCCGACCCGTTGGGGCCCAGGAAACCGACCACCTCGCCCCTCTTCACCTCGAACGACACGTCGTTGACGGCGATGTTGGGGCCGAACTGCTTGGTTACGCCCTCGACCTCGATGGTAAGCTCGCCGGTGCGACCCCGGTCCTGCTCACCATCCACGTCTTCCGGTTGGGCTGTGCTCTCGTTGACTTCGGCCATCGTACCTGCGAAACGTTCCTATCCATACTAGCATACGCGGGGCAGGCGGGGCCGGGATTCCAGCCTGCGTCTCACGAAACGCTCTTCGTCCTCCCTGGTCTCAACCTCGCCGTCCAGCCTGGCCATCAGCAGCGCCCTCAGCATCTCGCCCACCGGCGGCCCCTCCTCCACACCGAGTGCGATCACGCGCCTGCCGTCCAGCATGGGCCGCGTGACGCGCATGCGGCTAAGGTAGTCCGCTAAGCGACGACGCACGACGGTGTCCCGATGCGCCAGCATCCAACCCTCGACTGCGCCAGCGTCCACGTCCTGTAGCAGCCCGTAGACCTCGCTCGACTTCAGGCTTTCACCCCTCAGCACCGCTATGCGCGATCCGATCTTCCCCACGTCCCTGGCAGCCCTGGCATTGCCGGCGGAAAGCCCCAACCTCCCGACCAGGCCGTCGCGGTCTGGGTCGCCGGCGCTCGACGACAGGGCGGCCAGCAGACCCGGCAGGGACGGCGGCGAGTCACAGCGCAAACCGTCTGCGAGTCCCTCCGGCGCCGAGAGGGCCGGGTGAATAGCCCGCAGCACGCCAAGTCGCTCAGCCAGCCCGAGGATGACGCCGAGTCGCTCCTCGGCTGCGGTGCGCCCCAGCTCTCCCACTATGCGGTCGCCACTGACCGAGTCCAGCCAGCGCAGGCCCTCGGCCAGCAGCCCGGCGGTCTCCCGCTCGATCTCCAACCCCAGCCTGCCCGCGTACCGCACGGCCCGGAGAATGCGCGTGGGATCGTCCTCGAAGCTCCGGGCGTGCAGGATCCGGACCTGCCCGGCCTCCAGGTCTCTCTGTCCGCCCAGCGGGTCGAGGAGCTCGCCGAAGCTGCCGGAGTTCAGCGAGACAGCCATCGCGTGTATCGTGAAGTCCCTCCTGGTCAGGTCTTCCCCGATCGAGTCGGTGAAGGTCACCGAGGGCAAGGCCCCGGGTCTGGCATAGGTCTCCCGTCGGGCCCTCGCAACGTCGAACCCGACCCCATCCGCCTCCACCCTCGCCGTGCCGAACTGCGACTCCATGGTCGCTCTGCCCTCCAGCGCGCCGACCAGGGACCCAATGGGGTTCTCGCCCTCGCCGGAGATCGCCAGGTCCAGCTCACGGGGGGCGACTTCGAGAAGGAGGTCCCTGACGGCTCCCCCTACGAGGTAGACTCTTACACTGGCACGAGCGGCGGCATCGGCCACACGCATGAGGAGTGCGCGGTGCTCGCGGCTCAGGCGCCCGTCTAGAATCGTCGACAAGCCGCTCCGTCTCCTTCAGGACAGAGCGCCGGAAGCACGCTCGCCCCTAGCCGGGGGTGAAGCTCAACGTAGCTTCTTCTCCCAGGAATCTGCCGATGTCGGCTGCTTCCTCTTCGAGGCCTGGCATGACCCCTGGCGACAGGTCCTCGAAGGGGTTGACCGTGATGGCGATGCCCCGCCTCGTCCTCTTTCGCGCCCATACGCCGGCAGCTCTCCCATCGACCATCAGCGTCGGTCGAATTATACCGCCGCCCGGGTGGATCCTGCGGGCATACTCGGGCGACACGCCCAGGTCGCGCTGCCTGTAGCCCAGCAGATAGGTGTCGAACGCGGGCAGCAGCCGCACGGTAGATGGGCGTGGAGGCGGCGCGTCCAGCCAGTCCGAGCGGCTTGCCGGAATCCATGCCGGCAAGCCCTCGACCTTGACCTCCATCAGCTCGCCAGCCAGGCCCTCGAATGCAGCGCGAGAATCTCGGAGTGAAAGCCCCGACCACGCCGCGAGGTCGTCAGGCCCGGCGGGCCCGTATGCATGGACGTACCTCCGGGCGAGCTCCCCTTGGGGATCGTCGACGCTGCTGGCATGAGGCGCCTGCCGGTCGAGCAGGTCGTAGGTGCCCTCGCCGTCGCGCTCAGGCCCCACGCAGACCACGCCCTCGAGGGCGGCGAGCCTGACCAGGTGATAGGCGCCCTGCCCCTCCACCGGCAAACCCTCGCCCGACAGGCGGTCCGCGATCTCCGCGCGGCCCATCGGCCCGCGTGACTCCAGCAGGTCGCGGAGTGCCTCGACTGCCCTCGGGCGAACATCCTCCGTCAGCCCAAGCTCCGTGAGACGCCCCTTGCTCTTCCCGATCATCACAGGACCGAGCAGCGACAGCATCCAGCGTACGTCCTCGGATGCCACAAGGTGCAGGGTGCCTCGCATGGCCCACGTGCGGACGACGGACCGGTCGCCTGTACGAGCCACTTCTACGTTGGAGGCTGTGAGTCCGGCTGTCCTCACGCGGACCGACAGGACCTCGGCAACGGTGTCCTGCGCCTGCACGCCGCAAATGTCCGCCACGACCTGGCGGACTCCCAGCGACGCCCTGGAATCCAGGTGCTGGGCGCGGAGGCGCATGAGCCGCGCCCCTTCTGCGGTAAGATTCGGGATCAGCCTTCCAGCTTGGCTATGGCCGCCCGGGCGCTGTCGAGGTACGCCTCCGCGCCGGCCGCCAGCCACTGGGGGAAAGCGGTGCTGACGAGGCGCGCGCCCTTCTCGATGTAGCTGGCTACGGTAGCATCGGCCGCCAGCGCACCCGCGACGCGCCCGGCCCCGATGATCTCCGCAAGGGCCCGGTCGATGGTCGCCTGCACCTCGGGGTGCCCAATGTTGCCGTGGTGGCCGATGCTCTGGGCCAGGTCGCCCGGCGCAACGTAGAAGACGTCGATGTCGACTTCCAGTATCTCGTCGAGGTTCTCGACGGCCACGATGTCCTCTATCAGGATCATCGTCAGGACCTCGTCATTGGCCTTGTGGTAGTAGTCGTCGACGCCGATGCCCTGGCGGCTCGTGTACGACCCCCTTGAGCCGACCGGGGCGAACTTCGCAGAATCCAGCACAATCCGGGCCTCGTCCGCCGTGTTGACGTGGGGCACGCAGATCGCCTGGGCGCCCTGGTCGAGTGTGCGGTAGATCACGCCGGGCAGGTTCAGGTTGACCCGTGCGACCGACGTCATGCCCCAGAGATCGGCGGCCCTGGTGAAGTCGCGTATGTCCGCGAAGTCCACCGGCCCGTGCTCACCCTCGATCCAGATCCCGTCGAAGCCCATCGGACCGAAGAACTCGACGAGGTCCGGCGTCAACTCGCCTTGCACGAGGAGCGCGACCTCGCCGTTATCCAGCTTCCGTTTCACCCTGTTCGGCCTGAGCTCAGCCAATGGCACACCCCTCTCTGTCCTTCCGAATAAGCGGCCCGATTATAGACACGCCCCCAGACCCGGTCAAACGGACGTGGCGTGGCACCGGCGGGTGTAACGCTGTACCCTCTCGGCATGAACGAGGAGATCCGGTTCTGCCAGATCTGCGGCCGCGGCCTGGTCGACCGGTCCATCGACGGAAGGCCGCGCCGCCATTGCGACCACTGCGACCGCACCGTGTTTCTCGATCCCAAGGTTGCCGCCGTGGTGCTGGCCCTCGTCGACGAGAAGCTGGTGCTCGTCAAGCGGGGCATCGAGCCGCAGATGGGCCGATGGGCTTTCCCTTCCGGGTTCGTGGACCGGGGCGAGTCCGTCGAGGACGCAGCGGTCCGCGAATTCAAGGAGGAGACGGGCCTCGACGCCAGCCTGGAGCGGCTGAT
This sequence comes from Dehalococcoidia bacterium, assembly GCA_034420735.1. Classification (GTDB taxonomy): domain Bacteria; phylum Chloroflexota; class Dehalococcoidia; order Lucifugimonadales; family CAJWER01. Next base: position 50,248 of record DAOULA010000017.1, on the reverse strand, counting down.
CGGCGTCTACTCCGATACTGGCAGCCCTGTCGTGCTGGTCGTGTACAAGGCCGGGGTCGTCGGCGGTACGATGCAGGCGGGGCACGATGCAGACGACGCGGCCCTGTTCGACCCCGACCGGCTGCCCGACCTGCCATTCCCCCACGACGACCGGATCCTCGCGGACTGGAGAGCGCTGGGCTAGCCGCTAGGGCTAGGTCCCCCGAGACCAGCTGAATCTGGCGGAGCACTGCCCTTCGACAGGCTCAGAGCGAACGTCTTGTCCCTTCATGCCTAGTATGTCGGAGTACCGTCTTGTCCCCGTTCATGCCTAGTTCGTCGGGAGTGCTCTCTGAGTCCGACTGTTACGCCGCTGCCTCGTCGAAGATGCGCGTGAAGTCCTTGAACGACACCGTGTTGTCGATGTTCTGGCACTCCAGCGCCCGGGGCGGAGTCCCCTCGTCAGTGAACTCCCACCTGGGTGGACTGCTGAAGGTCCACCCCCGCAGCGACCGGTAGTGGGGCGCCAGCATCTCGTCCGTGCGCTCGTCCCGCGACCCGCTGGGGTAGGCAAAGTGGTCGGGCAGGAAGCCCAGGTTGATCCAGTACGCATCGTGCGACCGCCCGATCTCCTCCATAACGGCCTCGGGCCCTTCCGTGGCCAGGACCTCGGCCAGCTTGGGGTGGGTGGCCGTGTGCGCGCCGATCTCCCAGCCCTCCTGTAGCAGCTCCTGGACCTGACGCCAGGTGATGCAGGGCTTCTGCACCGCTCCCTCCGTCGAAGTGCGAATCGCCGCAGGGAGTCCCTTCGAGGCGGCCTCGGTGCCCTCGCTAATGACGTAGCACGTAGCCGTCATGCCCATCTCGCGCAATATGGGCATGGAAATCGTGCGCGTATCGAGCCAGCCGTTGTCGAAGTGCAGGACGACCGCCCTCTCGGGCAACGACTCACTGCCCTCCAGCCAGTCGACGACGCGGCTCGTGTTAACGACATTCCAGCCGTTCTCCGCGATGTAAGACAGGTGCCGCCGCAGCTCGGACTCCTCGATAGTGCCGGTGGCCTTGTCGGGCGTAGGATGGGTCAGGCCCGGGTCGCCGTCCGGGTAGACGTGGTGGTAGACGAGAATCGGCACACGCTGGCTCATGTTTCCTCCCTGCTGCGAACGACCTCTATCTCCTCGATCATACGGGGCTTAGACTCCAGCGTGCGGTGAATGGGACACCGGCCCGCTATCTGGAGTATACGGTCTCGCTGATCATCCGTGAGGTCGCCCTCGATCTCGATGCGGCTTCGTATCTCCTCGTGCCCGGCCCCCGGCTCGCTTCCGGTGCGGCTCACGCGCCGGTGGCTGCACTCGACCTTGACTCCCTCGACCGGCCAGCCCTTCCTCCGAGAATACAGGAGGATCGTCATGGCCGTTCAGGTGCCGAGCGCCGACAGCAGCAGCTCGGACGGCGTCGGTCCCAGGCCGTCTCCACCCTTGCCCTCCGGCTCGTCGGCGACGAAAGCGTGGTCGCCGGTTACGACAAGCTGCTGTAGGTTCTCAACGCTCTTCACCGTCACTGTCGTCATCGTCAACCCTCCCTGCGGTCTTGTCTCGCCGGGGCTGAGACGCCCCCTCGGCCCACACCACCCCCGCCCGCGGCAGGCGGCGGAGTCGCTGCATGGCAGCTATCGCGACTATCGCCAGCACCCCGAGTGACGAGAAGGCCGCGGGCCACTCCAGGTGGTCCGGCGCAAGATCGAGAATGCCGCCGAACACCACCGGCCCGACCGCGCCCCCGATCAACCCAACCGACGCCTGCACCGCCATCGTAGACCCGAGGCTTGCCGGCGGCGTCACCTCCACTATACCGGTAGAGTATACGGCAGAGTCGGCGGCTATCGCCCACCCGTAGACGGCGCTCAGGACCACAATGACCGGGAGCGGCAGCCCGGCGGTCCACCCGATGATCCACGCGCACCCGCCGCTCAGGGCAAATATCGCCGAGGCCGACGCGGCCCTCCCCCACCTATCGGAGATCGCGCCGCCCATTAGGGGCCCCACCGAGCCGGTCATCAGTGCGAGCCCTCCCAGCGTGGCCCCCTCGACCGCGGCGTCCGACGCACTCATGCCACGACCGACGAGCACCCCCACCAGGAACACCGGCAGCCAGACCCGCGCCGCGAAGAGCTGCAAAGCATGGGCCGCATAGCCGAATATGAGGTAGCTGGCCGCGGAATTCTTGAATACCGCAAGGTCGATCCGGCCCTTTGCCCCGGGTTGCGGCCTCAGAGACCTGCCGCGAAGCAGGAACACCGCCATCGGCAGTCCTGCCGCCGCCGCAGCCGAAACGTACAGGTACGCGTCCCGCCACTCCAGACCCGACATCAACAGGCCCGTTAGGGCTAGGGAGACGCTGTTGGCCCCGTACTGCGCCGTCACGTACAGGCCCATGGCGGCTCCACGTCTGCCTCCGAACCGCTCCGCTATCAGCCGCAGCCCCGGCATGTACAGGCCGACCAGCCCCGCCCCCGCCAGCGCCCGCAGCAGCACAGCCGAAACCACTCCATGCGCAACCAATGGGAAGAGCAGGTGCGCCCCCGTGGACAGGACGGCGGAGGCTATCAGGATTCGCGTGGGGCCGACGCGGTCCGTGAGGGGCACTACGAACAGCGCGGCTAGCACGTATCCGGTGAGATAGGCAGAGTAGATCGCTCCGGCCTGCGTGTTGTTGAGCGCCCACTCTTCCCTGATCAGCGACAGCGCGGCCACGTAGCTGGAGATCGGCAGCAGCAGCACGAACAGCATCGCCGACATCAGGAGCAGCCAGGCCGTGTCTCCCAGGCCGGTCTGTCCCGGTTCTCGCGGAGGCGGCGCGTCGTGCGGGCCCGGCTTCACCATATGAGCCGCACTATAGCCAGCGCCCCGCCGGAGCGTCAACGGCGACCAGGTCTACCGCCCCCTACCCGCCCCTGATCTGGGCAAGCAGCCGCTTGGCTGCAAGCTCCAGGTCAGGATCGTCCGTCAGCGAGAGCACCTGGTCCAGGTCGGCGGCGGCCCCCTCCGCGTCGTTGTTGAAGAGGTGCATCTGCGCGCGGGCCAGGTAGTGCTCCATCCCATCGGGCTCCTCGCGAATGGCTGCCGTCATGTCCTCTATCGCGCTCGCCAGGTCCCGGCGGCTGAAGTGGAGCCTCGCCCTGTTCACATAGGCATCGGCAAAGTCCGGCGACACCTCGATGGCCTTCGTGAAGTCGAGCATTGCCTGCTCGGCGTCGCCCATTCCAAGGGAAACGAGGGCGCGGTAGTTGTACGCCTCGGGCAACCCTGCATCCAGCTCTATGGCCTTGTCCAGGTCGGCAAGGGCGCTTTCGAGGTTCTCGTGCGCCAGGTACGCGTAGCCGCGCCCCACGTAAGCCTCGGCAAAGTTGGGGTCGAGATAGATCGCGCGGGCGTAGGCGTCGCCGGCCTTCTTTACGCTGCCCTGCTCCTGGAGCGCCCGGCCCTTCTGGTACTCGATCCGCGCCTCCACCTCGGGCGGGTCGGTCCGCCCCCCGCATGCGAGCGAAGCAACAAGGACGGCAGCAGCCAGTCCGGCCAACGCTATGGTCCTGGCTCTCATGCCCCCATGATACGTCATCGGACGCTCATCCGATTCGCGGCGACTTGCCCGCCGGGCGGCAGTCAGCGCTCGAAAGCGGGGATGGGCTCCCCGTTCGACACAGCCGTCAGTATCGCCTCCTGGCGGGACACAACCTGTTCGAGGTCGAATTGGTTAGACAGCTCCCGGGCCCTGCTGCTCATCTCCCGCCTGGCGTCGCCCTGGCCGGCCATCTCGACTATCGCTGACGCCAGGTCGTCTGCGTCGAGGGGGGTGAACACTCGCCCCACCCCATGCTCGCTCACGAGCGACTCGGCCTCGCAGCCTCGGCTGGCGATCAGCGGCACACCGGACGCGAGCGCCTCGTAGACCTTGGACGGCATGGTGCCCGGCAGTTTCGCGGCCAGCGGCACGACGGCCACGTCGCAGGACGCAAGGATCGACGCGACCTCACTCCTGGGCACCGTGTCCTCGAACCGCAGGTTCGGCACACCCCTGTCCTTCGCGAGAGAGACGAGCGATTTCCTGGACGGCCCATCGCCAACCATCACGAACTTGATCGCCGCATGGCCGCGCAGCCTGTATGCGGCCTCCACCACCACTTCCAGCCCCTGAAACAGCCCGTGCAGCCCGCAGTACCCCACCAGGAAGTCGTCCGGGCCCGCCCCCAGCGACCCGCGGACCTCGTCACTCCTGAGCGACGGATTGAACATGCCCAGGTCGACGCCGTTGGGGACTACCGTGGGCTTCACATTGGGGTAACGGCGGGCGATCTGGTCGCGGGCGACAGGCGTGGGCGTCACCACTGCGTCCGAACCGTTGTAGCCGAGCTTCTCCAGCCCACGGAGGAACCGGAGAGTCGGACCTCCCATCGGCAGCCGCAATCGAATTGCCACGTCCGGCCAGATGTCGGACACGTTCATGACAACGCGCCCCCCCGAGATTCGCCCAAGGGCCAGCCCCGCCGGGACCAGGAAGAGCGGCGGGCTGTCGAACAGCACCACGTCCTGCCGGCCAAGCCCGCGCCAGCCCAGCGCCATGCTGGACAACACGAACGAGAGGTAGCTCAGGAGCCTGGGTAACGGCTTGGCCGACTCCGATGGGCGCACCCAGGTGCGGACGACGCGGACGCCCGACATCTCCTCCTCGACGCGCAGCTTCCCCCGGTACCCCTCGAACACGCGCCCCGTGGGGTAGTTCGGCATCGGCGCGATCACGGTCACGGAGTGCCCGCGGGCGGCCAGCCGGGTTGTCAGCTCGTACAGGCGGACCGCCGTCGCCCCCATCTCTGGCGCGAAGTTCTGAGTGAGTACGGTGATCTTCATACGTCCTCACTGTGGAGACCGGCTGCGCTCCCCAGGCAACACCGGCGGCAGAGCGACATCACCGCTTGGCCCACACACCCCTGGAGTCCAGTACCTTCTTGCCGCCGAGGCTTCGAGGGTCGACCTCCAGGAAGCTGCTGTGGTCGGTCAATAGCACCACCACGTGGGCCGCATCCAACGCCCTCCGCAGGTCCACGAGCTCACAAAGCCCGTCTGAAAGCAGCTCCTCCGGAAGCGCCTCGAGGTGCGGTTCCACCACCATGATGGGGCCGTCGAACATGCGCCGGATACCCTGTATTACCGCAATGGCCGGGCTCTCTCGAAGATCGTCCGTGTCGCTCTTGTACGCGAGTCCAAGGCACGCAACCACGGCGCCGTCCAGGCCGGTGCACATTTCGGCCACCCTGCGCGCCACCCACTCCGGCTTCCCGTCGTTAACCACCCTCGCAGCCTGGATCAGGGGCGTCCGTTCCGGCTCCGAGTGCACGATGAACCAGGGGTCGACAGGTATGCAATGGCCACCTACCCCAGGGCCGGGATTCAGGATGTCCACCCGCGGATGCCTGTTGGCGAGGCGTATCATCGCCCAGGGATCGACGCCAAGGGCGTCGCACACGACGGAAAGCTCGTTGGCGAAGGCGATATTCACGTCCCTGAACGCATTCTCGGAGAGCTTGACCATCTCCGCCGTCCGCGCGTCCGTCAGATGGCACTCGCCTTTCACGAACGACTCGTACAGCCCCCTTGCCGCCTCTGCGCAGGACGGCGAGACCCCGCCGATCACCCTGTCATTCTCGACCATTTCCGCGAGCGCGTTACCCGGAAGCACGCGCTCCGGGCAATAGGCCACGCGAATGTCGCTGTCGTCGCCCAGGGCGTGAGGGAACGACAGGTCGGTGCGAAGCCCTGCCAGCCGGGCGCTCACGGCCTCGGTGGAGCCGACCGGCGACGTGGACTCCACGACGACCAGGTCCCCCGCTCGAAGCTGCGGCGCGAGGCTTTCGAGGGCGCTGTGTAGGGCTCTGAGATCAGGGCTGTGGTCGGAATCGATGGGCGTCGGCACCGCCACTATGAACGCGTCGGCGACCTCCGGCTCACAACCGGCCCGGAGCCTGCCCAAGGCGACGGCGACGGCTACCGCACCGTCCAGACCCGGCTCGCCGATCGGGGCCTCCCCGGCGTTGACGGCATCGACCCGCTGCGCGTCGACGTCGACTCCCAGCACGTCCATGCCGCCGGCTGCCAGCAGCGCGGCCGTCGGCAGCCCCACGTACCCCAGGCCCACAACGCACACCCTAGTGCGTCCTGGGCTTGTCGAAGGGCGGGCGTGCTCAGCCACGTGTCAGGTCCTCCAGGATCCTGCGACTCGCATGGCCGTCGCCGAAGGGGTGGCGGACGCGCGCCATTTCCGAATGGGCCTCGTCGTCGTCGAGCAGGCGGGCCGTCTCGCCCACGATGCGCCCGGCGTCCGTCCCGACCAGTTTGATGTTGCCCGACTCCAGGGCTTCAGGCCTCTCGGTCGTGTCACGCATGACCAGCACAGGCTTGCCCAGTGACGGGGCCTCCTCCTGTATGCCGCCCGAGTCCGTGAGAATGATATGCGCCTGGGTCATCAGGTGTACGAATGCGAGATAGTCCAGCGGCTCGATCAGCTTGATGTTGGGATGCCCGCCAAGAAGCCTGAACACCGGCTCCCGGACGTTCGGATTCAGGTGAACAGGGTATACGATCTCCACGTCGTCCCTGTCGCCGGTCCTGGCGAGAGCGCGGCAAATCTGCTCGAACCCGGACCCGAAGTTCTCTCGCCTGTGCCCGGTCACCAGCAGGAGCCGGCGCTCCGGGTCCCGTTCGGGAAGCGCAGCCCTCGCGCGGTCCGCCAGCCCGGGCTCGTTCTCCAGGCGCCCGACCACGTGGAGCAGCGCGTCGATTACCGTGTTCCCCGTGACCACGATACCGGAATCGGGCACGCCCTCGGCCAGCAGGTTCTGCCTCGCCATCTCGGTGGGAGCATAGTGCCGGTCGCTGAGGACGTCGGCAACCCTCCTGTTCATCTCCTCGGGCCACGGCGCGGACATGTCGCCGGTCCTCAGGCCTGCCTCGACGTGACCTACTCGTACCCCGGCGTAGAACGCGGCCATTGCCGTCGCCAGCACGGTGGTGGTGTCGCCCTGCACGAGTACGCGATCGGGCCTGGCCTCCTCCAGCACGCCCCGCATTCCCTGCAGGACGCCGCTCGTGACGTCCGCCAGGTGCTGGCCGGGCAGCATCACGTCCAGGTCATAGTCGGGCTCCAGCTCGAACAGGCGCAGCACCTGGTCCAGCATCTCTCGGTGCTGGGCGGTCACGCACAGGCTGTGCTCGATGCCCTCGGCTGCCGCCAGCGTGCGAGCAACCATGGCCATCTTCACAGCCTCTGGACGCGTGCCGACTACGGACAGAATACGCATCTCAGCCAGCAACTCCTACCCTGGCGGTCCGCCCAACCGGGCGATGCACGTCTATGGTGAAGGACAGCGAGGGCTCCCCGCAACTCCGGGGCCGTTCAACGCTCGAAAGTGGTGCACCAGGATTCCAGCAAGGAGTGCCCCTCTCACAAGCCTGGGGTGGCCCAGCAGAAGCTCCTCGTTGGCCAATGTTCGAAGAGTAGTCGGTACTCGATATCACTCATCTGCAAGGATGGCCCTCTAGGTAGAGGCGACGCCCTGGGTAGCTCACCGTCAGGTCGCCCGGGCATTGCGAGTGGGGTCGTCCCTGCGCACTCCCCTATCCCTCCATATCTGCCACAGCTGCGCCGGCAACCTCCAAACCCGCAGGGGATCCCTGGCGACCGCGACCAGAGCTCTGCCAATTCGCAAGGCGGCGCTACCTTGAATTGCGTGGATGCGCCTGGCGAGGTCTTCAGCTTCCGCCCTGCTCTCCTTGAGCTGGGTCCTGAGCGCCTCAGCCTCAGCCGACCCGTCGGATTCGCGTCCGAGAACCATATAGATGAAGTCCTGCTCAAGATCGTAGCGGGGATAGCGCCCGAGCTTGTCGATGAACCGTTCGTAGAACTCTTCGTCGATCGGAGTCCCCGTGGTCCACTGCTTGACCACATTGAATTCGAGCTGCCGAGCGTACTTCTCATAGTGCGCGACGGTAAGCTTGTTGACCCAGGCGGCGGGCCTGAAATCACTGAGGCCGGTGACTTTGTGGAACTGCACGAACACGTCATCGTCGAACAACAGGTGCGGCCAGGGGAAGAAGACGTCCCTGTATCGATGCGAGGCTTTGGTGCCACGGTGCAGGTTGGCGGTGATGTAGGCCAGACTCCCCCCATCCGGTCTCAGCAGGTGCTTTACGGCTGTGAGAGCCGCGTAGGGATGCTGCATGTGCTCCCAGACAGCCAGCGAGACGATCCGGTCGAAGACACCCAACTCCTCGTTTCGTCCAAGGCTGATGTCGTGCAGCCGAAGATCCAGGCCCTCACTGAGGAAGTCGTCCCAATCCGGGTATCTTCGTATGTCCAACCCCACCACTTCGCAGCCGTAGCCTCGTCTCAGTATGGCGCTTAGGTGTCCTCTCCCACACCCGATTTCCAGGACGCGCATACCCTCCTTGAAGTGGAGTTCCCTGTCGACCTGCGCGACCCTCTTGGCTGAAGATTCGAGCTTTTCCTCGCTGTCACGCAGCACCGACGCCGACCGCGCCCGCGCAGCTCCGTTTAAAGCGTAGGAATCATTGAGCTCCATGAACAGGTCCAAGTCATAGCGCGGCAACTCCATTCGATCTCTCCCATTGATTTCGCAACTAGACCATTGCGCGGGCGATATCCAACCCGGGTGTAAAGTCTCGACATTTCTGACTGAACTCGGCGTCAGAGATCTGCCAGGAGTGTCCGTACAGGTGTCTCGTCCGTACCCGCAGGTAATTGAACCGGTCTGCCGAGTATATTCGACATCCCGCCTGCTGTGCAGACAGTTGAAAGTTCGTGTCTTCCCCTCGCGAAAGCGAAGGTATGATGATGTCTCTCACCACATCGGATTGGATGAACAGAGACCCGCCAGCTACTGAGGCTGAGGCAAACGTATGCTCCGGAGCAGTTTCTCTTAGAGCTGTGCTGTCGATAGCTTCCAAGTATACGAAACACACCCCTTTCCCCACTATCTCTGCATCCGAAAACGAGGCAGCAAGCACTGCATCGGAAAGATACTGCTCTCCATAGTAGTCATCATCGTCCATCTTGGCGACGTACTTGCCCGATGCAACTTCTACTCCCCAGTTCAGGCAGTCCCCGAGGGTGGTGCGCTCCTTCACATGGAGCACCTGCACATTTGGAATCGAGTTGGCGTCCCTTTGGATGGCGTCGAGGTCGAACTCCGCGTTGTTCAGAATGAGGATTAGCTCCTTGTTCTCGTAGGTCTGCTTTCCGAAGTTCTCGACACACCGCGTCACATTCTCAGGGCGCATGGTGGGCATCAGCACACTGACCGCCGGCCTGTCCAAACTGGGGGACTGGAGCCCAACCCTCCGGAAGACCTCGTCCATCCTGTGCCGATATGTGTGGTTCTCATGCACGTGGCGGTAGGCCAGGTGGCCCTCGCGAATGCGCGCCTCCTCGTCCCCCAGCAGGTCCTCGATGTGCCCGGATGTCTCCTCAGCGCTCTGCGTGACCCTGACGTGACCCCCGAGCATCGCCCTCATGCCGACCGAGTCCTGGGACACCACGGGCGTGCCGCAGGCCAGGCTCTCGAACACCCGGCGAGCGAACATAGTCGGCGACTCGGTGATCGTGTTAACGTTCAGCATCACGTCGTAGCAGCGGTACGCGGTGAGCATCTCGTCGTATGTGAGGGTCCCCCTGATCGCCTCCCTGTATTCGTCGGGGAATCGGTAGTCCAGCCCGAAGTCGGCCCGCGTGAGGTTGCGGTCGAAGATGTGCAGGCCGTGAGGCATCGCCCCATCCAGGAGGACCCGGAGCCCCTCAGCCCGTTCGGGGTACCTTCTCGAGACCCAGCTCCCGGCAAAGCACACCGGATACTTGGGCCAGGCTCTCTCCCTTGAGGGGTTGTGCACGCGGGGCTGCGCCGCGAACGGCAGGACGTATATGCGGTCGTGCCCCAGGGCCTCCCTGTACCGCGGAACGCAGTCCGAGTCCGACGTGAAGACGTAGTCGAACTCCCTCGCCGCCCCGAGAAAATTGTCAAAGTGAGGCGGGTCTTCCTTGCTCCAGAATACTGTTGGGACCCCCTCCGAGCGGCAATACTCCAGCAGCTCGCGCAGCGGATTGGTATCGAGGTCTTCGAAGCCTACGATCAGGTTCCGCCAGCCGCCGTTGTTGCCCCTCCAGGCTGACTCTACGAACAGGCACACGGGACGCGCCTTCTCCATCTGTTCCCGCCAGCCATTGGGTGACATCAGCACAAGGTCCACTTCATGACGGAGGGCAGACTCCGTGAAGGTGTCGAGAATCGCCGCCACCGTAGGGCGTTCCGCCAGGGTCTCCGGGACATCCAGTATCGGGAAGCTAATAAACTGTGACTGGTCAGGATACGGTGGTTTCTCCGCAGCGGGAGCCGGTTCCCTGGACGCTCCGGGGGCTGCGGACTCCGGTCCCGTTGGGACTGGGTCCCCCTTCGCAGGCCCGACCCTCGAGCGGAGGAATCGCAGCAGCCAGATCGGGAGCTTCCAGAGCCTCAAGGGGTTCTTCACCACGCGCACGAGCCCCGACCCGACCACGAACGAGGTGCTCGTGCGCGTCGCATGGAGCATGCGCTTCGTTTCCGCCAGCTCCTTCCTCTGCGCCCCGATGTCCTTCTTGAGGCCAACCAAATCGAGCCGGTCTAACTTGGACTGGAACTCGAACATCTTGACCCTTGCGTTGTCGGAACGCGCCTTGCGACGTAGACGCCCAACTGTGGCCCGGTCCAGATCGACCCATCGCTGGAGTCGCTGCTGTAGCCGCTCAATTCGGCTACCGCTCTTCGCCAGAGCCTCATTAGCCTTGGACTGAGAGGCTGCCAACAACGCCTCGGTCATGGACAGCACCGCCTTGGCATCCAAACGCCGCCATGAGTCTTCTCGGTCTTCTGATAGACGCCCCACGAAACGGATGTGATTGTCTTCTACGTCCAGGTGCTCCAACGCAAGCCTTGGTTTGACTAGTTCGATGATGTCGGTCAGGAAGAAGACCCGCAGATGGCCTTCCCTCGGTGGAACACCAAATTGAGTTGTGACGATCACGCGCCCCCCTGGCTGGAGACACTCAAGTCCTCTGTCCAGTGCTGCACCTGGGTCATCGACAAACTCGAGGAGCTCCCCCATCACCACTGTGTCGAAGAGAGTGGCCACGGGCCGTGTTCCCGTGAAATCTCCATGCACCAACTCCACACGTCCGCGCACTTCGCTCGGCTCCCTGGCGAGCAGGTCGCGGGCAAATTCAAGCACCTCGGGATCGATGTCCACCCCCGTTACCTCGATCCCGCGTCGGGCCAGCAGCACTTCGAGGATCCCTTCGCTGCAGCCCACGTCCAGCACGCGCGGCCCCCTTGCCTCACCGGCCATCCAGTCAATCCGGCGCCGCAGCCCGTCGCCCGCCGGCCCACCATCGAGCAGGCCGAGGTATACCTGGGAGACGTGGTCCGTTACTGGTGACGTCACTAAGACCCTTCCTCAGATTAGTGCGCGGCCAAGACCCAGGCCGGGCGTTTGTGCTCTGCACCTCTGCAGAAAGCTGGCGTCCGGGGTTCGGTCAGAATGGCCGGACAACCCTTGATGACGCACGCGTATATAGTTGAATCTGTCAGCCGAGTAGATACGGCATCCTGCACGGACTGCCGACCGTTGGAAGTTCGTGTCTTCCCTGAGCGAGACAGAGTCGAACGGGATATCCTTTGCCACATCGGCCTGAACAAACAGCGTCCCACCCGTTACGAACGACATGAATGTGTGCTCCGAGGTCCATTCGAACAGAGCCGTAGCATCGACTGCTTCAAAATAAACAAAGAGCAGCCCTTTGCCAACTATCTCCGCATTTGAGAACGATGCCGCAAGAACACTATCGGAAAGGTAGCGCTCTCCATAGTGGTCGTCGTCATCCATCTTCGCTATGTACTTGCCCGACGCCGCTTCGACACCCCTATTCAGGCAGTCTCCAATGGTCGTGCGGCCGTCCACGTAGAGTACCTGCACGTTGGGCACTGACTCGGCTTCTCTCTGGACAGCCTCGATGTCGAACTCCGCATTGTTCAGGATGAGAATGAGCTCCTTGCGCGGATACGACTGCTTCGCGAAGTTCTCTAAGCATCTCGTCACATTGGAGGGACGCATGGTAGGCATCAGAACGCTTACAGCCGGCTGCTCCGGGTCGATCGGCCCAAGCCCGGCCCGGACGAATACCTCATCTATCCGATGCCGGTATGTGTGATTCTCATGCACGTGCCTGTAGGCCAGGTGCCCCTCTCGAACACGCGCCTCTTCGTCACCTAGCAGATCGACCAGGTGGCGAACCGTCTCCTCGCTGCTGCGGGCGACCCTGACATTCTCTCCAAGCATCCGGCTCATGCCGACGGACTCAGATGAAACCACAGGCGTGCCGCAACCCAGGCTCTCCAACACGCGCCGGGAAAACATCGTTGGAGACTCAGTTACGGTGTTGACGTTGAGCATCACGTCATAGCACCTGTAGGCGGTGAGCATCTCCTCGTAGCTGAGCGTTCCCTTGATTGCCTCATTGTAGCGTTCGGGAAAGCGGAAATTCGGACCCAGATCGATCTCCTGCTCGAGATTCCTGTCAAAGATGTGAAGACCCATTGGGAGAGATGGGTCCAGTAGATGCCGGAGCGCCTCCGCTCGCTCAGGGTATTTGTGCTGAACCCAGCTCCCAGCAAAGCAAACGGGATACCTGGGCCAGCCTTCCTCACGCGACGGGTTGTGGAGCCTGGGTTGAGCCGCGAAAGGCAAGACGTACACCCGGTCGTGCCCCAAAGCCTCCCTGTAAAGGGGGAGGCAGTCCGCATCCGTCGTAAAAACTAGATCGAACTCCCTGGCAGCTCCGATAAACTCGTCGAAGTGTGGAGGATCTTCCTTGTTCCAGAACGCTGTTGGAATCCCCAGCGTGCGACAGTGCTCCAACAGCTTGCCTAGCGGTTTGTCCTCCAGGCCCTCACTACCCACAATCCTATTTCGCCACTCGCCCCCATTGCCCACCCAGGCCGACTCTACAAGCAGCAGCTTCGGTCGAGCCTTGTCGATCTCGGCACGCCAGTTTCCCCACGACAACAGCAACAGATCGACCTCGTACCGAAGAGAGTGCGCAGTAAACGTGTCGAGGATTGCAGCTACCCGCGGGCCGTCGGATTTGGCCTCAGGGATAGGGAACGGTGGGTAACTGACAAACTTGGAGATATCCAGACCCATGCTCTTGGGAAGGTGCTGATACCGTGCGTCGGGATCGTTCTCGCCTGAGGCGTTCGACGCCCGTCGGGATGCCGACCGATACAGCCGCAACAGCTGGAAGGGAAGTCTCCATAGCAAGCGAGGTTGCTTCGCAGCACGCACCATTGCACTACCGACAACGAAAGAAGTGCTCGATCGTACCGCCTGCAATCCCTGCAGGCGATGTCTCAGCACTCGCAATTCCCCAGACTTGGCATCCAGGCCCTTCTTGAACTGCGATGCCGCTATCTTGTGTTGCGATAGCGCCATCCGGTCGCTTTCCAGTTGCCGTTCGAGACCATAGGCTCTGTTCTGAGCCTCTGCGAACGCCGCTTCTGTCATCATCAGGACGGCTTGCGGGTCCATGCGGTCCCATGAGGACTCGCGGTCCTCTGTCAGGCTGCCCGTGAAGCGGACATCTCCCGCCTCGACCTCCATCGTGTCCAGCGCAAACCTCGGCTTCAGCAGCTCGATCATGTCGGTCAGGCGAAGCGGCGGGCGCCGGTCGTCGCCTGATTCCACGCCGAGGGGCGCCGTGATGACCACCTGCCCCCCCGGCACGAGGTGCGCCAGGCACCTGTCCAGCATCGCACCCGGATCGTCGAAGCAGCCGAGCACGTCTCCCAGTATCACGGAGTCGAAGCGGCCCTCCACCGGCCCGGGGCTGGCGAAGTCCCCCTGGACAAGCTCGACCCTCTCCCGCACCTCGTCCGGCTCCTCGGCAAGAAGCTCAACTGCGAACCCGATGGCCTCCGAATCGACGTCGACTCCGGTAACCGAAATGCCCCGGCGGGCGAGCAGCAGCCCCAGGATGCCATCGCCGCAGCCAACGTCGAGCACACGCGGACCCCGGGCCAGGCCGGCCAGCCAGTCGATCCGGCCGCGGAGCCTGTCTGCCGCCGGACCCATGTCCGGCGCACCCAGGTACACCTGCGAGACACGGCTTGCCCCGCGCCGGGAGCCTCCATGGCCTGCGTCAGGCCCGCCCGCATCCTGGGTCATGGCAAGACTTCCGCCGTGTGATGGACTCGAAATAGCGGCACGGACCTGCCTCAGCGCGACTTGCGCGCCCCCTTGTACTCCGCCAGGACCTCGTCCACCCCACCGGTCATGCGCACCCTGCCGCGCTCCAGCAGGATTGCCCGGTCGCAGAACTCCCTGATGACATCCTCCGACTGTGACGCAACCACCAGGGTGTTTGCCGACTCCATGAACTCATCGAGCCGTTCCTTGGCTTTCTCCTTGAACCGGAGGTCCCCAGCGCCGATGATCTCGTCTATCAGCAGTATTTCCGGGTTGATCGACGTGGCGACGGCGAACCCGAGGCGCGCCCTCATGCCCGTCGAGTAGGTCCGCAGCGGCATGTAGATGTAGTCGCCCAGCTCGGTGAACTCCACGATCTCGGGGATCATCTTCCTGACACGCCCGTGAGTGAGACCGAGGGAAACGCCGGACAGCAGGATGTTCTCGATGCCCGTGGCCTCGGGCTTGAGCCCCAGGGACTCGGCAAACAGCGTCGAGATCTTGCCGCGCGCTTCGGCGGTGCCGCGGGTCGGAGGGAGTATGCCTGCCATGACCTTGAGCATCGTGCTCTTCCCTGCCCCGTTTAGTCCGACCAATCCTATCTTCTCCCCCAGTCCGATCTCGACGCTGACGTCGTCCAGCGCCGTCACGGTCAGCGTGGAGCCGCGGGAGAAATTCAGGCGGCCCCCCACGCTGGCCTTCAGCGACCCAAGACCGTTCGACGAGTGCCGCCTCGGGACCCTCCGGTACGTTGGAAGCTCCATGGTCAGGTTGCTGAGGCGGATTGCCAGGTCGTCTCTCATCCGATCCAGATAGCCAGGCGGCGGCGGAACGAGTTGTACGTGGCCGCGAACAGCACCAGCCCCAAGGCGTTCAGTGCCAGCACCACCGCCCACGAGAGCGCCGAAGCGGTCTCGCCGGTCAGCGGGGCGCGAACGAGCTCCAGGTAGTGGGTGAACGGGTTGAGGAGCGCCAGGAAGTCGCGGTCTCCGAGGCCGTCAGCGTACCAGAACACCGGTGTCGCGAAGAAGAGGAACCGCATCCCCGCCCGTATCATGTGCGTAAGGTCACGATAGCGCGCGCCCGCAAACCCCAACAGGGGCACCGCCGCCATCGACCCCAGGAAGAGCAACAGCAGCCCCGGCACTGCGAGAAGCGACCCCCACCCCAACTGCACGTCGCTGAACACCAGGACTCCCAGGAGGACCAGCGAGTGGACTACCATCTTCGCCCAGTGCTCCACCGCGTTCCTCAGAACATATGTGAACAGGGGGTTGTTGATCGACGAGATGGCCCTCGAGTTGGACACGAACACCGCCGCGCCCGTCGTGAGAGTGCTGGATATGTACGACCACAGTATGACGCCGACCGACAGGTACACAAGGTAGTCCTCAGCCGAGTGCCCCAGCAGCCTTCCGAACAGCAGTCCCAGCCCGGCGATCCAGATCCCGACTACCAGGATCTCCCACAACGGGCCGAGGTATGTGCGGCGGTACCGGAGGGTGAAGTCGTACCACCCGAGTGTGATCCACAGAGGCGGGCGGGCAAACGACCGAATGACGTCGTCCAGCCCGGCAAAGAGTCCCGACTGGGAAGAGTGGACTCGAACCGATAGGTCACTCAAGCTCACGCCGCCTGCTGCTGGCCGCCTGAATCGCGTCGGCGACCGGCCCTCATGGGATTCGTGACTCCAGCTTGCACTATTTGCCCATCCTAGCACGGCGCCGGGTGCGGCGCCAGCAACTTGGAATCTTTCGGAATTCGTCCAAGAAGTGTCAGGATCTTCACCGGCTGGTGGCGGATGAGTAATTGAGGGTTAGGTCACCCTCGGGAGGCATCGAGAACGTGAGGGTACGGGTGCGTCCGTCAGCCACCCAGCTGAGACTCCCATCACCGCCGGCAGCGCCCACGCCCTGGTTGTCGAGATCGGGCGCGACGCCATCGGAGAACGAGAACAGGGTGGCGAAGACTGCCTCGTTGGACTGGAGGAGGCTGAAATTCACGCTGGTGGTTGGCTCGAACACGCTGTCCCGCTCCGACCACCACCCAAGCAGATCCGGATCTTCCTGTCCGGCCACCGGATCGCTCGCAACCGGGCCCGGGATTAGTGAGACGACTGTGAGCGCCGTGTCCAGGTCGTCTCCAGTTACTTCCAGTCCCCCATTCCTGGGCTCAACGGTGAGGTCGGGCGCAAAATGAAACCATTGGCGGTAGTCGTGCTCCTCTGAAGCATCGTCCCAGACACGATCGTAGACCAGCAGCCACTCCGCCGGACTTAGAACCAGGAGCCTCGAGTGATGCATGGTATCGAGCTGTGGCGCGCGCGTCTCCACGAACAGCAGGCCCTCAGGAGTCTCGCCCCAGCCCTCGATCGCCGAACCATACGGGGGGGACGTCCTGCGATTGAAGCTCATGCCGTCTATCTCGACGGTGTTGTGACTGCGGGTCGACTCGACGTAGATCCTCCTCGGGTCCGAGTACCAGAAACCCCCGTTCCTCAGGTCGGACCCGGTCTCGGTCCTGCCCAGGTATCCATAGCGTCCCGCATCGATGAGGATTTCGGTGCCGCGGTCGTACCAGATGAAGGACAGGTCGTCGGCATGCTTGTGAATGCGCGAGTGAAACGCGGCCTGCTGCGCCAGGTATGACGCACTTTCGAAGGATTCAGCATCAGGCCATCCCGACCTCAGCACCGCAAACCCGGACTCCGGAAAGACACGGATCCGCTGGGAGACCGCCTGCCCACTCTCCCCTCCCGACAGGGCGTATTCGAGAAGAGGGGATCTGGGAGGTGTAAAGTCATCAGGCGTGAGACGGTGGTAGTCGGTGTCACCCAGGTTGGCCAATCTGCCGTTGGGCAGGATCATCCAGGCCAATACCTCCTCGAATGCCTCGATGCGGGCCGACAACGACGGGTACTCGGCCAGGAGGCCCGATGAGGCGATCCACGAGACCAGGGCGGTCACGAGTCGCTGGTAGCCGGGTGAGTGCTCCTTGTGAACGCCTTCGGAGCTGAACTGCTGGGCAAACATGCGCTCGAAGCGGTCGACTGCCTGCGTTCGAAACTGGGATATAGCTGGAAGGTCTGACAAGCGGGAAGCCGCGGCGAGCTGGCCCGACGCCTGGTACAGCCCGTGATTGTTGTGGAAGACTATGTTCTCGTCGTCGGCCAAGTAGTCAAAGTGATCGAGCATTGAGCTCCAGAGCCGGCTGATCTGCTCGAGCGGGACACCCTGGCTCTTGCATGCAGCATCCAACATGTAGGCCAGTCGGTAGGCTCGAAGCCCAACGGCCATGTCGTACCAGCCGAAATCTTCGACGTCGGAGTCGCTCTCCGGGGGTGGATAGGGATTCTTCGAGATCCAATCGACAGCCAGTGCGAGGGCAAAGGAGAGGTATCGCGGCTGTGATGATCGTGTGTGCTCCCTGAGAATCGAATCGAGCGGAGTCCAGGCGTTCAACTGGTAGTTCCAGGACCTGTCGACCGAGACGAGGTGCTCCCAGTCGATTGGGGGATCAAGCAAGAAGGGCGATCTCTCACCAAGCGCCCAGCCATCCTGCATGAACCTGTCTGCAAAATTCGGGTAGGGAAAGAACCGCTCGTAGGGCTTGAGTGGCCCCTGTCCCAGGGTCTCGCACACATCGCCGGGCTCCAGTTCCATGAGTTCCTCTCGCCAGCCAACAGGGACGGTCGGGGAACTGGAAACAGTTGGCGCCGGAGCGGCCGTAGGGGTAGATGTGAGCGCCTTTCCGGTAGACGATGGAGACCCAGGGGCCCAGCATGCGACCAGCAGAAGGGACCCAAGTATCTGGACAGCCACTATGAGAGGTCGAATTTTCATTCCCCCTTCGAGGGAGCTCCTGGACCATGTTCAGCCAGGCAATCTCTGCCGTCAACTGAGCCTCCGAATTCGAAACCCAGCACCTACGCATTGTACGCCATATCCATCAGCCGTCTCCCCGGAAGGGCGGACACATGGGGTCCGCCATCAGAGGAACGGGTGTGTGGTGACGTAGGGCCTGCCCCTTACCAGATAGGGGGGCCAGACCCGTCCTCGCCCAGGGGCCAGCGCTGCCATTTGGTGGTGGAATTGGGCGCTCTGCGTTCTTCGGCTTGACGGTACAATATCGGCGAGACCAAATGCGCGACGAACGGCCACATTGTCCTACGCAGCAGACCTGCACACCCACTCACCCTACGCCCATGGCACCAGCAAGCGCCTGACCTTCGAGAACCTCGCGAAGTGGGCGCGCATCAAGGGCATCGACCTGCTCGCCAGCGGCGACTTTACCCAGCCCGTGTGGGCCGCCGAGACCAGGACAAAGCTGCGCGACCTGGGAGACGGCCTCTTCGAGCACGGCGGCGTCCGGTTCATCCTGGGCACCGAGGTAAACTGCAGCGCGATTCACGCCGGGCGCAGGCGGCGCGTGCACATCCTTGTCTTCGTGCCGGCCCTCGAAGCGGCCGAGCGCGTCACGTCCGCCATGTCGACGAAGGGCAAGCTGGAGTGGGACGGCCGCCCCACCCTCCACATGACCCCCAGGGAGCTGCTCGACCTGCTGCTGAGCATCGACGACCGATGCTTCGTCATCCCTGCCCACCTGTGGACGCCCTATTTCGGCCTGTACGGCTCCAAGTCCGGCTACGACTCCCTCGAAGAGTGCTTCGAGGACCTGGCGGACCACGTGCACGCCGTCGAGACCGGCCTGTCCAGCGAGCCCGCCATGAACTGGCGCGTGCCCTCGCTCGACGGCGTGTCGATCATGTCTTTCTCCGACGCCCACTCGCCTGAGAAACTCGGCCGCGAGCTAACCGTGATGTCGGGAGAGCCCAGCTACGACGGTCTCGTCGCTGCCATGAAGGAGCAGGCCATCGAGTACACCGTCGAGTTCTTCCCAGAGGAGGGCAAGTACCACAACTCCGGCCACAGGAAGTGCGGCGTCAGCATGTCGCCCCAGGACGTGGCCGCCCGGGGCCCGCAGTGCCCCGCCTGCGGCCGCAGGGTAACCCTCGGCGTCCTACACAGGGTCGAGGAGCTGGCCGCACGGGAAGTGACGACGCACATGGGGTCCGATGGCCTCGTCAGAGGCGAAAACGGCCGGCCGCCCTTCAGGATGCTCGTCTCACTCAGGCAGATCATCGCCGAGGCCCTCGACGTTGGGCCGACCACTAAGACCGTCGCCCTCACCTACTCCGCGCTGATTGGCGCCATAGGTGCTGAGATGGATATACTGATTGGTGCACCAATACACGACATCGAACTTGCAGCGGGCGAGCGAGTAGCCGACGGCGTGGCCAGGGTGAGACGGGGCGAGGTGTCGATCGAGCCCGGCTTCGACGGCCGGTACGGCGCTGTAAGAATATGGCCCGAAGCATGACTGCCGGAGGTCGAGGACATATGGCTGACTTGGAGATCAAGCTGCTGCCGGTTACCCGGGAAGACGTGGCGAGAATCAGGGAGTGGCTGAAGGACGAGGACGTGGCCGAAAGCTGGTTCGGACGATACTCATACGGCGATCCCGCCCATCTCGGGTACCACCCGGAGGAGATGGAAGGCGTCTCGGACGAGGAGTGGAATCGCATCTTCGACGATCCGGAGCACCGGATGATGTCGGTCTACGTCGGCGACGACCACATCGGCGAGGTCCACGTCGCCATCGAGGAGGCGCTCGGCGACGGCCAGCTATCCATTCTCATAGGCGAGAAGGAGAACTGGCACCACGGCTATGGCACGGCGGCCACACGCGCCACTATGAGCATGGCCTTCGGCGCATGGGGCCTGTACCGCCTCTGGGTCGACGTGCCGGAGTACAACGAAGCCGCCCGCACCATGTTCAGGCACCTCGGGTTCGTCCACGAGGGAACGCTGCGCAAGAGCCGGCCCCACGAGGGCTCCAGGTTCGACTCCGTGGTGATGGGCATCCTGTCCACCGAGTACGAGGACAGCATTGCGGAGTAGGCCGGCACCGCTGTGTTACAATCCACGCGCAAGTACGAAATCCAGGGAGGTCCAGCCCCTCATATGACGTCGAACATTGTCCTTTCCAACACCGAGTACAAGACCGTCGGCAAGCGCCCGGTCCGGCACGACGGCTACGACAAGGTCACCGGCAAAGCCCAGTACAGCGCCGACATAATTCTCCCCGGGCTGCTCCACGGGATGGTCCTGCGCAGCCCGCATGCCCACGCGAGAATCAAGTCCATAGACACCAGCAAGGCCGAGGCCCATCCCGACGTCCGGGCGGTCGTCACCTCCAAGGACCTGGCAGACCCGAGCGACTGGGACATCGGCGACCGCCATCTCAGCAACAAGGTCCTCGCCTCCGACAAGGTCGTGTACAAGGGCCACGCCATCGCCGGCGTTGCAGCCGCCAACGCCCACGCCGCCGAGGCCGCGCTCTCGCTCATCGACGTCGAGTTCGAGGTGCTCCCGGCCGTCACCAGCGCCGAGGAGGCCATGGCCGAAGGCGCGCCGCAGCTCCACCCCGAATACGCAGGCAACGTGTCCGACCACTCCCAGCTGAAGCTGGGCGATGTCGACGCTGCCCTTGCCGAGGCCGACATCGTGGTCGAGCGCGAGTTCCGCACCCAGACCGTGCACCAGGGCTACATCGAGCCCCACAGCGCCACCGCCTGGTGGACTCCCGAGGGCAAGCTTACGGTGTGGTGCAGCTCCCAGGGCCACTTCCAGATCGGCGAGAACACGGCCAAGGTCCTGGGCCTCTCGTCGTCTACGGTCAAGGTCGTGCCCATGGAAATTGGCGGCGGGTTCGGCGGTAAGACGACCATCCACCTGGAGCCGGTCGCCGCCCTGCTCTCCCGGAAGAGCATGCACCCCGTGAAGATCAGCATGAGCCGTGCGGACGTCCTGGAGGCCAGCGGCCCGACCGCCGGCTCCTACATGAAGGTCAAGATGGGCGCCACGAACGAAGGCAAGGTCACGGCCGCCTACGCAGACCTGCGCTTTGAGGCAGGCGGTTATCCCGGCTCCCCCGTGGGGGCCGCTGCACAGTGCATGTTCTCGCCATACGACATCGATAACGTGCTCATCGACGCCTACGACGTGGTCGACAACAAGCCCAAGTCCACAGCATACCGGGCCCCCGGCGCACCGATAGGCTCCTTCGCCGCCGAGACGCTCATCGACGAGCTCGCCGAGAAGCTGTCGACGGACCCGCTCGAGCTCCGCATAACGAACGCCGCAAAGGAGGGCACGCGCCGGGCCAGCGGCATGGTCAACCCCGTAATTGGGGCTATCGAGACGGCTGAGGCGGCCCTCAATCACGATCACTACTCCACGCCGCTGGAGGGACCCTACCGTGGCCGAGGCGTGGCTTCGGGCTTCTGGATCAACGGCTCGGGCCCGGCCTGCGCCACCGCTAACGTGAACTACGACGGCACCGTCAGCCTCACCATCGGCTCCGTGGACATCGGAGGCACCCGCCCCGCTGCCGCGCAGCAGCTCGCCGAGGTGCTCGGCATACCGGTCGAGGACGTGAACCCGCACATCGGCGACACCGAGGAGATCGGATACACGTCGATGACCGGCGGCTCCGGCGCAGCCTTCAAGACGGGCTGGGCCAGCTACGAGGCCGCACAGGACATCAAGCGGCAGATGACAGACCGCGCCGCCCTGCTCTGGGACCAGCCCGCGGATGAGATCGAGCTGGCCGACGGCGTGTTCCGGCACAAGTCGGACCCCGAGCTGAGCATCACCTTCAAGGACCTGGCCGCCGAGCTATCGTCCACGGGCGGGCCCGTCGTCGGCAGCGCGAACATGGACCCCCAGGGCGCGGGCAGCGCCTTCGCAACCCACGTGGTCGACGTGGAGGTCGACGCCGAGACCGGCAAGGTGGAGATACTGCGCTACACGGCCACCCAGGACGCGGGAAAGGCCATCCATCCTAGCTACGTCGAGGGCCAGATCCAGGGCGGCGTCGTACAGGGCATTGGCTGGGCGCTCAACGAAGAGTACGTGATGGCCGACGACGGCAGCATGACCAACACCAGCTTCCTCGACTACAGGATGCCGACCTCCCTCGACCTGCCGATGATCGACACCGTCATCGTAGAGGTCGCCAACCCGAACCACCCGTACGGAGTCCGGGGCGTCGGCGAAGTCTCCATAGTCCCGCCGCTCGCGGCAGTCGCAAACGCGGTATACCACGCCACCGGTATCCGAATGACCGAGCTGCCCATGAACCCGGCGGCAGTCCGAAAGGCCATCGGAGGCAACGGCAGCTGACCTACCCCTCACCAGTAAGTGTTCAGAGTCGAGGGGAGGGGGCTCGGCCTCTTCCCCCGGAGGGGGAAAGACTGAGATGGGGGCTCTCGCCCTGCCGAAGAGCAAAGCTGTCCGCGTCTCATCAACCTGAACAGTTACCCACCTCCCTCGACGGGAGAGGGCCGGGCCTGTCCTGAGCTTGGCTCTCCTGAGCTTGTCGAAGGGTCGAAGGGGTGAGCGTGCCCCCCAGCCGCTCAGGACTCGATGACCCCTGTCCTGGCTTCCCGAGCCGGCTGCGGGCGGCCCGACTCGTCGCCGCCAATCCAGCGGTATGGGCGCGGATACAGCGCGAGCGACCTGTCCTCCAGCGGCAGCGAGACCGGCACGTTGCCCCACTTGGCCGAGTACTTGGCGGCTATCGCCACCTCGAGCGCCTGCCGCAGGTCGTGGCCGGATATCGCCATCTCGCTCCCAGTCTCCACCGCCGCGATGAACGAGCGTATGGACGTCGTCAGGTACCTGAACTCGCTCCACTCGAACGGCGCATACCGGTGGTCGACCCGCACGCGATTGCCAGCCTCGTCGAACCCCCTGTATATCTCCGGCGGGCCCCAGTCCCACCGCACCAGCGAGTCCGCGCTCCACACGTCCACGCCGCGGTAGGGCGTCTCCGGGCTGAAGACCGGGCACTCTATCCCGCTGCTCATCCTGAACAAGCCGTTGATCGCCAGGTTATGGTCTGTGTCGCTGTCCAGGACCTCCAGTGGAGCGCCCCATGCGGTCACCTCCTCGACCTCCGCTCCGGCCAGCAGGCGCAGCACGCAGATGTGCTGGCAGCCCCCGCCCGAAATCTCCAGCGACCAGCGGTGGACGGCCGCCCCGAAGATCTCGCCGAAGTCACCCCGCCTGATCATCGCCGCGGCCTCCTGCACCTCGCTCATCGCCCGCTGGAGATTCCCACCGGCGTACACCACGCCGCGGGACTCGCAAGCCTCCACCATGCTGTCCGCGTCCGCGAGCACCGCCCCGATGGGCTTGTCCGTCGAGACGCCCTTCACGCCGGCCTCAGCGCAGGCTATCACCGCATCCTTGTAGAACTTTGAGGGCGTGATGATCGCCGCGAGATCCGGCACATCGTCCCTGAGCAGCGACTCATAGTCCGGGTAGAGCGCCTTCACCCCGAATCGCTCCCCGACCGCCGCCCGGCGCTCGGGATTGTGCTCGGCTATCGCAACTACCTCGGTGTCGGGATAGGTCGAATACGCCTCCGCGTAGTGCTGCCCCATCCTCCCGCACCCAATGATCGCAACCCGGTGGGTCTTCTTGGTCATGTCGGCTCCTTATGGCTCGATGCCCTGTGCTCTTGCTCGCACACGTTCACCAGGAAGAAAGTATACTCCTCGGCCGTCTCGTACAGGCTGTCGTACCTGCCCGACTTGCCGCCGTGACCGGCGCCCATGTTCGTCTTTAGCAGCACCACGTTGTCGTCCGTCTTCAGCTTGCGCAGCTTCGCCACGTACTTGGCCGGCTCCCAGTAGGTCACCCTGGGATCGTTCAGCCCCGCGGTCACGAGCATCGGCGGGTAGTCGCGCGCCACTACCTGGTCGTACGGCGAGTAGGAGCGGATGTACTCGAATGCGGCCTCGTCCTCGATCGGGTTGCCCCACTCCGGCCATTCGATGGGCGTGAGGGGCAGCGTGTCGTCCAGGATCGTGTTCAGCACGTCCACGAAGGGGACGTGCGAGGCGACCGCGCCCCAGAGCTCCGGCGCCTGGTTCACCACGGCGCCCATCACCTGCCCCCCCGCGCTGCCGCCTGAAATCGCCACCCGCCCTGCGCTCCCGTATCCCTGCCCGGTCAGGTGGCGGGCGACGTCGACGAAGTCGTTGAACGTGTTCTTGCGCCTCTCCAGCTTGCCCGCCTCGTACCAGTGGAAGCCGAGATCGTCGCCACCGCGAACGTGCGCGATGGCATAGATGAAGCCCCTATCCAGCAGCGAGAGCCGCGAGGCCGAGAAAGACGGCGGCACGGCGTGCCCGTATGAACCGTACACATAGAGATAGAGAGGCGCGGTGCCGTCCACGGGAGTGTCCCTGCGGCGAACGACCGACGCCGGCACCTGCACGCCATCCCGGGCCGTCGCCATTACGCGCTCCGAGACGTACCGGGACGAGTCGTACCCGCTCGGTATCTCCTGGACCTTGCGCACCTCCAGCTCGCCCGTGTCCACGTGATAGTCGAACACTGTGTTCGGCGTGACCAGCGATGTGTACTCCAGGCGCACCTCGTCGGTCTCGAACTCCGGGTTGCCGCCCAGGTAGGCGGAATACACCGGCTCAGGGAAGGGCACGTATGTCGACTCACCGGCCCGGTCGATCAGGCGCACCTGGTCCAGGCCCTCGATGCGCTCCTCCACGGCGATGAAGTCCTTGAAAGCGTCGAAGTCCCGGATGTGGTGGGAGTCCGACGGCTCCACCAGCGGCGCCCACGCCCTCTCCGTCGGGTCGTCCGCCGGCGCGGTCGCCAGCCGGCCGTTCTTGTGCCTGTCGTTGGTGCGGATGACGAACCGGTCGCCCTGGTGGTCCACCCAGTAGTCATGCTCGGCCCGTCGTGCGGAGACCAGCAGAGGCTCGGCCCCGGGATCGGATGTGGGGATCAGCCGTATCTCGGACGTGACGATGTCGCCCGCTGCGATGACGATGTACTCCCTCGAAGCGGAGAGCGATACGCGAACGAAGAACCCGGGGTCGTCCTCGACATACACGACGGTGTCCTGCTCTACGGGCTCGCCCAGCACGTGCCTGCGGACCTCTCGCGGACGCCAGTTCTCGTCGACGACCGTGTAGAAGAACGACCCGTCGTCCGCATCCCACACGGCGCCCCCGATGGTGTCCTCGATCTCCTCCTCCAGCAGCTCGCCCGTCGCCAGGTCCTTGACCACCATCCTGAACCGCTCGGAGCCGTCGGTGTCCGTGCTGTACGCCAGCAGGGAACCGCCGTTGCTCACCGAGACCGAGCCGAGGATGAAGTAGTCCAGGCCCTTAGCCAACGCCGGCTCGTCCAGGATCGTCTGTGTGTCGGCCGTGGGCCCTTCCCTCGCATCCGGACCGCCGGCGGGCCAGCGCTGCCACACCCGGTACTGGCCCTCCTCCTCGTAGCGCCAGTGGTAGTACCAGCCGTCGCACTTCCACGGAACGCTCGACAGGTCCGGCTGCTGGCGCGCCTTGATCTCCTCGAAGATCGTGTCGGTCAGTTCCTTGTGCGGCGACATCCTCGCGTCGAAGTAGTCGTTCTCCGCCTCCAGGTAAGCCAGCACGTCCGGGTCTTCCACCGTCGGGTACGCGGCATCCCGAAGCCAGTGCCACGGGTCATCGATCGTAACCCCGTGACGAGTAAACCTATACGCCCGCTCCCCCGCAACGGGAGGCGTAGGCGTCATGGCAGCGTCTGGCTCTTGCTTGGACATCGGCGACTTCTGCGCTCCACACGATCGGCATTGAGGACAGGGCACCTATTCTACCTTGCGCAACGCACACCCGAAATGCCAGCGCTCTCGCCGTAACTGTTCAGTCCCCATGAGTTGAGAGGTTCTCCACAAATGTCATTCCAAACGCCACAAATGTCATTCCGAACGCAGTGAGGAATCTACGAACCTGGCCTGGGAGGGCTCTGCGTGCGCAAGGCTCGTAGATTCTTCGTCGCTGCGCTCCTCAGAATGACAGCTAAGGTGTGGGGCGATTCCTATATCACATCAATTCTGAACAGTTACCTCTCATCCTGCGATTACTGAACAAGCTGTCCCCGCAGCTCGATTCTGGCACTCGGACGATGCCAGGCGGTAATATGTCGTCATTCACTCACGGAAAGGGAAGCGTCATGGAATCTTCGTTCCTACAGGTCGTGGAACGGGTGGAGAAGATGGACGTCGAGGACAGGGACCTGCGCGCCAGGGGACTTCAGGAGAACCCTGAGGAGGGCTTATGGGCGCTGCACCCCGACACGGCACGCCTTCTGCACATCCTGGTGCAGACCGTCGGCGCAAAGCGCATGATGGAGGTCGGCGTGTCCCACGGGTATTCGACGCTGTGGCTCGCCCACGCCGCCCGCATCACCGGCGGGAGGCTCACCGCCCTGGAGATAAGCGAGCGGAACATCGGGATCGCCACCGCGAACCTCGAGGAGGCTGGGCTCCTGGACGTGGTCGACTTCGTCCCCGGCGACGCGAGAGAGACACTCACGCAGATCGACGGCCAGTTCGACTACATCCTGCTGGACTGCTGGGACAGGCTGTACCCCGAGATCATCCCGCACGTCATCCCGCTGCTGCGTGAGGGCGGCCTGATGACCACGGACAACGTCGACATCGACGACGAGCACTCCAGGCACTTCCGCTCGCTGCTGATGGCCTACGACGAGATCGAGACGAAGAACGTACCCATCGGGCTCGGCGGCCTCGAGGTCAGCACGAAGCGCACCCGGCGCTAGGCCTGCCGCCTAGCCCCTCGACGGCTCAGCCATCTCCTCCCTGGCCTTGCGGACGAGCTCAGGCAGGTGGTCCTGGTTCGCCATGCGCTGCTCCAGGTGCACCATGCGAGCCGGACCCGCCGTCTCCACCATGATCGGCCCGTAGGCGGTGTCGGTCCAGAACCTCGCTATCCCCGCTATCTCCTCCCTGAGCTCGTCGATGTGCTCGTCCGCGTACCGCTCCTGGAAGTTCAGCGTGAACATGCGCCGCCGGTCGCCGCCTCCGAACGAGGCGTGCTTCAGCGAGTGGTTGAAGACCACCAGGTCGCCGGGCTCCGACTCCAGAGGCACCGCCGGCACGTCGATGCCCGTGATGCCCCACAGCTCCTCCTGGTTGGAGATCTTCGACCTGGGTGCGCCCTTCTGCAGCGCGTCCCCGAACGTATCCCCCACGTGGTGACTGCCGGGTATCACTCGCAGGCAGCCCGAGTCGCTGCCCACCTTGTCCAGGTACATCGCCATCTTGATGGACTTGTACCTCCCCCGGTCGTACCCGTCGGAGTGCCAGCCCGTATTGCCCACGTAGAAGTTCCCGTCGCTGGCCGTGTAGTTGTAGTCGTCGCCCAGGATCGACGCCGCAATGCCGTCGATCTTCGGGTTGTCCAGCATCGCCGACAGGTACTCGTCCTTGTCGATAAACGGCAGCAGCGCCGACCTCTGCTCCCTGTCGTGCTCCTGCCCGTGATGCCCGCCGCCGTGGTCGGCCCAGACCTTCTCGAACCGCCTCGTGATCTCGTCGACCTCGTCGGCCAGGAGACCCGGGAACTTCAGGAACCCGAACGTCTCGAAATACCCCAGCTGCTGCTGTGTCAACCGCATTTGCCGCACTCCCTCGGATTTTGGATTGGCATCGTCCCGCGTCCGGGTGACTGCCCCTGTTCCCTGGCGAGGCTTGGCGTCTCCCTACCCGCCTCCCTGGGCTTCCTTCAGCTCCGTCTTCCAGGTGGGACTCAGTAGCAAGGTGTCCCATATCTCGTTGAAGTCCAGGTTCTCCTTGTCGTCCCATTCGATGCCTTCCGCCGCGTCCCGCTTCAGCCGGGTCTTGTAGACGGTGATCGGCGCCTGGACGGACTTGCGTCGATGGGACATGCCCATCATCACCGCGGAAATCGAAGCCTCGACCAGCTCGTAGCCCGAGGCGTAGAGCACGTGGTACGTGTCACGCATGAGCCTGTCGAGCTCCTCTTTCCTCTGCACGATGGACTCGTACTCGTCGCCGTTCAGCTCGATGTTGACCACGATCCCGCCCCTGCGCCTGTCGTCCCGCACGTCCGGCGGGATGTTGAGGCGCGGTCTCTCGATATTGTTCATCCCGGTCAGGTGGCCCTGCACGAGCTCCGAGAGCTTGGCGATCTGCTGGTCCTTCGGCAGGTCGGACTTGGGCTGCATCACCACAACGAGCGGGGCCCTGGTTGCCACAGGCGCCGGCGTGGGATACGGAGTGGGCGAAGGCCCAAAGTTCGGCACGGGCCTGGAAGTGGGCGTGGGCGGAGCAGTCGTGGAAGCGGGCGCAGGAGAAGCGGTCTTGGGAGCGGCCGTGGGGGCCGATGCGGCGACAGGCGCGGAGGGCGATTCCGCCTCCTCGGTACTACCCGCGCAGGCCACCAGGGTCGCCCCAGCCAACGCCGCGAACATGAAGATAGCTACGGTCGTGACGCGGATGCTGCGAGCGTTACCCTGCAACATATCAACCCCCTCCGTGCGACTATGGACCTGGACGTACCGGCGAGACTCCCCTGCGCCTAGCCCCCGCTCTCTTCCTTGAGCTTCCTCCTCCACTCCGGGCTGAAGAGGATCGTGTCCCATATCTCGTTGAAGTCCAGGTTCTCCTTGTCGTCCCAGGTGATGCCCTCGGCCGCGTCCCGCTTCAACCGGGTCTTGTACACGGTTATCGGCGCGGTGGAGGCCCCGCCAACGTTCCGGTGGGCCGTGCCCATCATCACCGCCGACATCGTCGCCTCGGCGAGGTCGTAGCCCGACGCATAGAGGATGTGGTACATCTCCCGCATCAGCAGGTCCAGCCCGGCCTTCTTCTGGGCCGTGGTCTCGTACTCGTCGCCGTTGAACTCGATATTGACCACTATCCCGCCCCTGCGCCTGTCGTCCCGCACGTCCGGCGGGATGTTGAGCCGCGGCCTCTCGATATTGTTCATGCCGGTCAGAAATCCCTGGACAAGCTCCGAGAGCTTCGCGATCTGCTCGTCGGTGGGCAGATCGGACTTCGGCTGCATCACCACCACAACCGGAGTGGCCTCAACGACAGGCGCCGGTGTGGGATACGGGGTGGGAGAAGGCCCAAAGTTCGGCGCGGCCGTCGGGGCGATAGTCGGTGCGGCCTGTGGCGCGGCCGTGGGCGCCGGCGCCGCGGTCGCTTGCGGAGCTGCTGTGGGCGCAGTCGACGCAGCCACCGGCGGTGCGGTCGGTTCGGCGGTGGGGTCTTCGGAGCTGCCCGAACACGCCGCCAGGGCCAGTCCGAAGGTCGCCAGCACAGCCATGAACATGACCGGGACTATCCGGGATCGAACATTTCTCAGCGCCATGACATCAACTCCTTTCGAGACCCTGTGCGGCAGCAGGTGATACGACTCCCTGCTTCATCCACCCTTCTGAAGCTCCCGCAGGCCCTCCCGCCAGCGAGGATTCAGGATCTCCTCTCTCCACACCTCGTTGAAGTCGATATCGTCCTTGTTCTCCCAATCGACTTCGTCGGCCTGGGCCTTGGTCATCTTCGTCTTGAACACGACGATGGGAAGGACCGTGGAGGGGCCGATCTCTCGCGTCGTTACCTCCTTCTGTATGGCCGTGATGCTCACCTCCCCAAGGTCGGCGCATCCGGCGTTGTAGAAGGCGTCGTAGGCATCCCGCATCTGGAGGTCGAGGCGGTTCTTCTTCACCAGCAGGCTGTCGAACTCGTCGCCATTGAAATCGATCACCAGCCAGATGCCGCCCCGGCGGCTGTCCCGGGCATTCGGTATCTGCTGGAGCCGTTCACGCTCCTCGAAGTTCGTGGTCCCGGCGAAGAGGTCGTAGGCAATCTCTACGAGCTTCTCCTTCTGCGCGTCGTAGTCCAACCCATCACAAGTGCCGTGGTGCTTGGACGGGTCCATGCTGGACGTATATGCCCAGTCCGGAACCACCTCGGGCTCCGAGGCCTCCGCCTGTGGCGTAGCCTCGGCTGCAGGTGTCGGGGAATCGGCGGGCGCTGAAGTGGGCGTGGCAGCCGGGGCTGACGTGGGCGTGGGAGCCGCCGTCGGCTGAACGGCAGGCGCAGAGGTCGGTGTTGGCTCTGTCGTCTCTCCGCCCGAACCTCCGCACGCCTGCAGCGCGATCAACCCCGCCGCGAGCAGTGCGATTGGGACCGCCCTAGACTTGCCGGCCAAGACCTTCCGGACGCTGTGTCCTCGGTTCATCCGTGCTCCCCCAGCCCGCGAGCATCAGCCTACTGGCTCTGCTGTTCCTCATACTCCTGGAGGGCCTTCCTCCAGCGGGTGTGCAGCAGCATCGTGTCCCATATCTCGTTGAAGTCCAGCTCTTCTTTGTTGTCCCAGTCCACGGTCGTGGCGACGTCCGGCTTCATCCTCGTCTTGAACACCGCGGCCAGTGTCTGGGTCATCGGGCCGATTACGCCCGCGCCCAGGGCCACCATGCGCGCCGAGATATGGACCTCCTGCAGGTCGGTGCAGCCCGCCCGGTAGAAGGCCTCGAATGCATCGCGCATCTGGACGTCGAGGCGGGCCTTCTTCTGGGGCACATTGGGGCGCTCGTCGCCATTGAACTCGATCACCAGCCAGATGCCGCCCTGCCTGCGGTCCCTGGCGTCGGGCGGGTTGTGGAGCTTGGCCATCTCCGGGTCGTGCTCTGTCATGCCCGTAAATATCTCGCTGCCGATCTCGATCAGCTTCGCCTTCTGGCCGTCGTAGTCCAGCCCCTCACAGGAGCCGATGTACGTGGATGGATCGAAACCCGAAGTCTCGGCCTGCAGCACTACCGGCCCCGTGGCCTCAGGCGTCGCCGTCGCCGTGGGCTCGGCGGTAGGCTGTGCGGCAGCAGTCGGCCTTGCAGCGGGTAGAGGGGTCGGGGGGACCGCCGCGGCCGCGGTGGTCGGCGTCGCCACCGGCTGCGTCGCTGGCGTGCTCTCCTCCTCCGTAGACGAGCCGCCGCATGAAATCGCCCCTACGGCGAAGGCGGCAAGTGCAACAAGCACCAGGTACCTGGGTCTAGCAATCTCAGCCAGATGGCTAATCATCGTGCGTCAGACCTCCTGGAAGTGCCACTCCCGGCGCTCCGTGGCCTGTCCACAGCAATACCGTCCGGAGCGCCGGGGACAGCTAGTCGATTTTGGTCCTCGGGTCGAGTGCGTCGCGGAGCCCGTCACCGACGAAGTTCACCGACAGCACCGTCAAGCCGATTGCGAGACCTGGCGGGAGCCAGAGCCACGGCTCGTTCTCCAGGACGTGAAGCGACTGCGCGGAGTTCATTATGTTCCCCCAGGTCGGCACCTCGAAGCCGACACCGTACCCCAGGAAGCTCAGGCTTGCCTCGGAGAGTATCGCCCCGCCGACGGTCAGCGTGGCCGACACCACGACATACGGCACGGTGCCCGGGAAGATGTGGACGAAGGAGATCCTCTTGGCGCTGGCCCCGAGCGCCCTCGCCGCCGTCACATAGTCCATGGCCTTAAGCGACAACACCTGCCCGCGAACGAGCCGGGCCTTGCCCGTCCAGCCCAGCAGGCCGATGATCACCATCAGGTGGACCACGCTCCTGCCGAATAGCGACGATACGATCAGCAGCAGGAACAGAGTCGGCAGGGTCATGATGAGCTCTGTGAAGCGCATCAGCAGGGTGTCGATCCACCTGCCTGCGTACCCGGATACGATCCCGATAAGCGTGCCGATCGCGGAAGAAATAAGGGCGGCCACCACGCCGACGGCGAGGGAGATCCGGGCTCCGAAAACTATCCTGGACCACACGTCGCGTCCGGCCTTGTCGGTCCCGAGGAGGTGCGACAGGCTAGGATCCTGTTGTGTGTTACCTATGTCCGTGCCGTAGGCGGCGCAGCTGCGCGACTGGACTTCCGGGAACAGCAGTCCCAGCACTCCGCGGTCGTGGTCGCGCACCAGGCCCCCCAGGCAGTCGAAGCTGTTCCTGTCGAGGAGGGGGGCAAATATCGCGATCAGCACCAGTATTCCCAGAACGACGAACCCTAAGAGGGCCAGCCTGTGCCGGCGAAAGCGCCACCAGACGCTCATCCGTGTACGGCGTGGGGACTCTTCGATAGCTCCTGCCAATGCTTCGGCTGTCGCCAATCTATCCTCCTAACACCTAGCCCTGTTCCTCCACCCTGACGCGCGGGTCCACAAAGGCGTACAGGACATCCGCAAGCAGGTTGGAGAAGAGCACGAGGGTGGCCGTGATCATGGCAAGGCCCATGAGGATCGTGTAGTCCCGGTCGCTGATCGCCCGGATGCCCAGCTGCCCCATCCCAGGCCAGGCAAACATGTGCTCGATGATGATAATCCCCCCGATCAGGCCCGGAAGGCGAAGCGTCGTGATGGTCACCAGGGGCAGCAGGGCGTTGCGGAAAGCGTGCCGCCCGAACACCAGCCAGCTGCCAAGCCCCTTGGCCTGCGCCGTCCTCACGTAGTCGGACCTCATCACGTCCAGCATGGCCGTGCGCATGTAGCGCATGTTGCCAGCCAGCGATTCGAGCATCACTACGGCCACGGGCAGCATCAGGTGATGAGCATGGTTGAGGAGATGCGAGAGATTGGTCACTTCGAAGTGGGTGATCGTATAGTCACGCATGCCGTAGGACGGGAACCAGCCAAGAATCGCAACGAATATATACAGGGCGAGTAGAGCGAAGAAGAATGTGGGAATGGAAAGGCCAAAGAGGGCCGCCACGCTGAACGAATAGTCGAAGAAGCTGTACTGCCTGAGCGCCTGCACCACTCCGAAGGCCGTGCCTATGATCGTAGCGGCCAGGAGCGACACTATCGTCAGCTCCAGCGTGGGGATAATTCGGTTCCCTATCATGCTCATGACGGAAACCCCGAACTGGTACGAGTAGCCGAAGTTCACGTCCGGGGGCCATATCTTCAGATTAAGGGCCGTGGGGATGATGTCCGTGGGGACAGGCCAGGAGTCGGTCCCGGGTATCCGGTCCAGCCTGAGTGTCTCGCAGCTGTCGTCCCTGGGCTCGCACGACGACGAGAACGGCGTCACCTCTATCAGCCATAGCAGATAACGTTCGTGGATCGGCTTGTCGAGTCCCAGCCGGGCTCGGAGCTTGTCACCCGCACCGCCTACAAAGAACTCCGGGTCGATCATCGCGTCCACCGGATCGCCCGGCGCCAGGTTGATGAACGCGAACGTCATGATCGAGATAGCCAGCAGCATCGGTATGGCTATCAGGGTGCGGCGTATGATGTACTTGGTCACTTGATGCTGCTCCTTGTCTTCTTGTCCTTATGTCCGTTGAGAGACGAGCCGTATCCGGGCCGTCCCGCATAGCGGAAAAGAGGTACTTTGACAAGAGAACCCTGCGGTGGGGGAAAGGGCGCGGTTTCCCGTCTCTCTCCCCCACCGCCGAGTATTAGTTGCTAACTACTCGTCTGCCCGCATCCACTGAGGTCCTGCGGACAGACGAGGTGTCTTATCTGTTGGCAGCTACTATTCCTGGATCGACCACTGCTCGGGGTGGAAGCTCCAGTTGTCGTCGCGGCCGATGTGGACCGGGTAGACCTTGATCTGGCTCAGCTGTTGCGGCTTCGGAATGGGCTCGAGAATAGGCATCTTGAACCGCTTGTTCTTCAGCTTCACACCGGCGCTGATCCACGTCCCCACGATCGGGAGGTCGTGCATCAGGTAATCTTCCTGGATCATCTGCCAGTGCTCGGCCGCCTTCACGCGGTCGGTGATCCTCATGCCCTCATAGATCAGGTCGTCCCACCCGCTGTATGCCGAGTAGCCCCAGGGGTCGCAGCTCGGGGCGTCGCAGGTTACCCACCTGCCGCCCAGGTACTGCCCGGGTCCGCCCTGCGTGCCGCCGCCGCCGCCATTGGACATCTCCCAGTCGTGGTCCGTGTAGAAGGACTTCGACCAGGCTGCGCCGGACTGCTCGTCGTACTCGATCTTGATGCCGCAGTCAGCAGCGTACTGCTTGACGACCGCCGCACGGGCTCGCGCCTCTTCGTTCGTGAACTCACCGGTCAGCATCTTGATGACCCGGTTCGTGTCCCAGCCCATCTCGTCGAGGAGTGCGCGTCCCTTGTCGGGATCGTAGGGATATGCGTCCTCCCACTCGGGCTTCTGGTACCAGGAGTGCGTCAGCGGGGTCTGGACCAGCTTGCCCAGCCCATTCGCGTACTCCTCGAACATGGTCTTGCGGTCCATGCAGTATGCCCACGCCTGGTGCAGCCGCGGGTCGTTGATGACCGGCACTCGCATGTTGAACGACCAGCCGCCGGAATGCGTGCCCATCGTCGCCCAGACGTCGAATCGCGGGTCGGCCAGGAGAGCTTCCTGGGCCTCTACGCTAACGCCGCCGCGGACGTTCGTGTCCACCTCGCCGCGCTGCAGAGCGATCTGCGTCGCGTCGTTGGACGGGATGATCGACATGATGATCCTGTCGATGCCGGGCCTACCGAAGTAGAAGTTGTCGAAGGCCGTCATCTCGAGGAACTGGTCGGGGACCCACTGGACGAACTCCCATGGGCCGGAGCCGGTCATGATTTCCTTCCAGAAAGCATGCTCGAACAGCTCCGCGTCGGGAATAGCGTCAAGCTCATGCGCCGGAAGCACCGGCACCGGGGCCAGACCGCACAGGTTGTTCAGGTCGTCCAGGAAGTTGATGCTCGGCGCTTCGAATTCGAGCGTGATCGTGAAGTCGTCCTCGATCATCACGCCCGCAACGCTGTCGGCCGAACCCTCCTGGTAGGCCACGCCGCCCTTGACCGCGGTCATGGTGGCGAGCATCCAGCTGGACTCCTCAGGATGCAGGAAGCTCCTCACCGTGTACTCGATGTCCGCCGTGGTCACTGGCGTGCCATCGTGCCAAATCGCCGCCGGGCGCAGGTGGAAGGTCATGGAGGAGAAGTCCTCCGCCAGCGACCATCTCTGTGCCAGGTCGGGGGACCACTGACCGGCTGTCGGGTCGGCCTGCGCTATGCGAGACCAGATCCATGCGCCGATCTGGGCCATGTCGCCTCTGCCCTGCGTGTGCGGGGTGAACTGCGGCGACATGTTGGCCATCCGCACCGTCAGCACCTTCTCAGCCTCAGGCGCTGCACCGGCGGCTGGCGCCGCGGGAATCTCGATCGCCCCTACGGCTTGCTCTACGGCACTGCCGACGGACTGGTCGACGATCCTCTGCACGTCGGCTGCCGTCAGCTGCCCACCGGCAGATGCGTCGACGATCCTCTGAACGTCAGCTGCCGTCAACTGCTGTCCCGTCGAATCGCTGACGATCTTCTGCACGTCGGCAGCGGTCAGGCCGCCGCCCGCAGACGCGTCAACAATCGCCTGGACGTCGTTAGCGGTCAACTGGGGACCCATCTGTGCCTGCACAGCCTGGGCAATCTCGTTTGCCGAGGGGCCCTCTTCCGTGGAGCCGCAGGCGACCACGCCGGCAAGTACGATGACCGCCAGCAGCGAGACCCACAGCGCCGCTCCTTTCTTCAAGTTAGTAACCATGCACTAACCTCCTTGTGGTGTATCGCGCGGGAGTCTAACCTGTAATGGGCTGCTACGTCAATACCCTAGTATCTCTACAGCCTCTTTGCAGAACGCCGGACAACTGCTGGGTCCTGCCCTGCAACACGGGGCCCGGCCCTCCGCGCCGGCCTACGACTTGAGCTCCTAACCGAAGTCATTTGTCAGGCGATCTGAACCGGTAGCCGACCTGCCACACCGTCTCTATAAAGGTATGGCCGGCGTCCTCGATCTTGCTCCTGAGCCTCCGGATGTGGACGTCCACGGTCCTCGTTCCTCCCAGGTAGTCGTAGCCCCAGATCCGGTTCAGAAGGGCCTCCCTGGAAAATACCCTGCCGGGATGGCTTGCCATCAGGAGCAGCAGCTCGTATTCCTTATAACGCAGGGAGACCCGCCGGCCTCCTATCGAGACCTCGAAGTTGGCCTTGTTGATGAAGAGGTCGCCCGCGCGCACGACGTCCTCATCCCCCAGGTCATCCCTCCGCCTGAGGAGACGCTCGGCTCTCAGCGCGAGTTCCTCGGCCCGCAGGGGTCCCAGGATGAAGTCGTCGACCTCCAGCATCTCTTCGGTCAAGCCCTGGCCGTCTGCATTCACAAGCGCTATGGACGGCAGGCCGCGCTCTTCGCAGGCGGTCAGACACGCCTTGAGGCTGCGCCTGGGAATGTTGCCCGCCAGGATGAGGGCGACCGTGGAAGAGCCGGTGGTATCGGCCGATTCGAGATCCGCCGGCGACGTCACCAGCACGGGCTCGATGCCCCGGTCCCTGAGCGGCTCGACGTACTTGCGCCACTCTTCGAATGGAACTGGCGCGGCCATCTTCCAGCTAGGGGCGGGCCCCGGGCGGGCCCGTCTCAACCGGCACGCCGGTGGCATTGCCCCACTCGGTCCACGAGCCGTCGTAATTGCGGACCCGGGAATAGCCGAGCAGGTACTTAAGGACGAACCACGAGTACGACGCCCGGACGCCCAGCCGGCAGTACGGCACCACCTCGTCGCCGGGCGAGAGCCCCTGTGCCTCGTACATCTTCCGCAGCTCCGCCGCCGGAAGGAACGAGCCGTCCTCCGACGCGCCGTCGTCCCAGGGGACGTGGACCGCGCCGGGAATCCTCCCTTTCCTGTATATATCCGGCTGCGGAGTCCCGGGAGCCGAGGTCAGATCGCCCGCGAACTCCTCGTACGACCTCGTGTCGAGCGGCCTGAACCCAGGTCTGCCCAGGTTCCCGGCCACGTACTCCTTCATCGCGCGTAGGGAGGGGTCCGGCGCCCCCGGCCGGTAGTCGATCGACCTGCGGTCGGGCGGGTCCGTCGACAGGGGCCTGTCCTCACCCAGCCACTTTGTCCGGCCCCCGTTCATTATCCTCACGTCGGGGTGACGGTATATCTTCAGCACCCAGAACGCCCACGTCGCCGAGCGATTGTTGCCGTCGCCGTAGAGGACCACCGTAGTCCGGCGCTCGATGCCCGAACGGCTCATCAGCGCCTCGATCTGCCCCACGCCCGGTATGTCGCGCCTCACCCTGTCCTCCAGGTCGACGTGGAGGCTCCATCCGACCGCGCCGGGCACATGCCCGGTGTGGTAGTCCTCGTCCAGGTCCGTGTTGACCTCCACTACGGCCACTGCGGGGTCATCCAGGTGCCTGGCAACCCAGTCCGTGGACACCAGCGCGTAGGGATTGGCGTACGTTTCGGTCATCGGCCCTCCCGTCATACCGACCACTTCTCGACCGCGTACGGGTCGAGCTCCAGGCCCAGCCCGGGCTTGTCCGGATACGGAGACCACATGCCGTCCTTGTGGGCCGGTATCTCCGTGTACCAGCCCGCCTCGGACTCGTGAACGACGCCCAGGTACTCCACTACCTTTAGATTAGGCGTGGCGCACGCCAGGTGGAGATGCACGGCCTGGAAGGCGTGGGACGCCACCTTGAGGTTAAACGAGTGGGCCAGGTGGGCGACCTTCATCCACTCCGTAACCCCACCGATCCTGCCCACGTCCGGCTGTGCAATGTCCAGCGCTCCGCCCGCTATCAGCTCCCGGAACCTGTACTTGCCCGAGTCGAGCTCGCCCCCGGCGATGGGGATGGTCGTGGCATGTCTCACCTCCGCCATGCCGGAGGCGTCGTCGGTGAGCACAGGCTCCTCCAGCCAGCCGACCTGCAGCTGCTCGAACTCACGGGCCATGTAGATCGCCTGCTTAGGGTAGTACCCGTAATTGGCATCGACGTAGATGGCCACGTCGTCCCCCAGGAACTTGCGCACGGCCGTCACCCGCTCCAGGTCCTCACGCTCCGACTCGCCGAAGTTCTTGGCGACCTTCATCTTGACGCGCGGGATACCCTGCGCAACGTAGCCGTTCATCTCGGCCAGCAGCTCAGCCTCGCTGAAGTTCGTCCAGCCGCCGCTGCCGTAGATGGGCACCGTGTCCGTGTACGCCCCCAGCAGCCTGTATAAAGGAAGGCCCAGCGCCTTCGCCTTCAGGTCCCAGAGGCCTGTGTCTACCGCCGACAGCGCGCAGATCCCTATCCCCTTGTTGCCGTAGCTGCGAATCCGCCAGTACATGTCCGACCAGAGCCGCTCGATGTCGAAGGGGTCCTGGTCCAGCAGCACTTCCTTCAGGCCCGCCTCGATG
The DNA here is from genome assembly GCA_034420735.1 of Dehalococcoidia bacterium. GTDB lineage: Bacteria > Chloroflexota > Dehalococcoidia > Lucifugimonadales > CAJWER01. The sequence continues at coordinate 11,836 of DAOULA010000017.1, read as the reverse complement.
ACCTGGCGTACCCCCGGCGACGAGACACCGACGCCCAGGCCCTCGACCCCTTCGTCGGTCGAAATATGAACGAATAGCTGCCCCCGGCCGGCCTGCTGACCCGCCGCCCGCAGCGTGGAGTCCTCCACGATGGGACCGTGCGGGTAGTGCAGTGCTGTAGTGGTGACGTCGACTATCTTCATCGCCGCTCCGTGATACGAGAAGCCTGCCGAGCAGTGTAGTTTGCACCGGTCGCACAGTCAACGACAGCCTGGGGCTCCTGTAGGGCGGACCTGCAACATCTGTAACCCGCCCTGTTAGGCTCCGCCCAGTCCTTGACACGCCAGCAGCGCAAGGTGAGAATTCGGCGGGGCCTGGAGCCTATCTCGTAACTGGCAGCACAAGGACTATGATGAACAGGATGGCGGCGGCAGTCGTGAGGGATCTCGGCAGGGTCGAGTGCGATCTTGTGCCGGCCCTCGAGCCTGGGGACGGACGCGTCCTCGTACGCACCTCCCTCGCGTCGATTTGCGGCAGCGACCTGCACATCGCCTACCAGGGCTGGAGCGTTGGCGACCTGCCCCTGCCTCCGGGCCGGCCGGGCCACGAGGGTGTCGGCGTGGTTGTGGACCACGGCGGCACGGCGTTCGAGCCGGGCCAGGCTGTCCTCACCGTTCCCAACATTCACGAGTCGGCAACCTTCGCTGAGTACCAGCTCCTCCGGCCCGGCAACCTCGTCGCGCTTCCCGGCTCGAAGCCCATGGACCACCTGCTGATGGCACAGCAGCTCGGCACCGTGATATACGGGTGCCGCCTCCTGCCCCCGCTGCCCGGCAAGACGGTAGCCGTGATCGGCCAGGGCTCCGTAGGGCTGTTCCACGACTTCGTACTGCGCCGCCTGGGCGCCGAGCGCATCATCGCCGTCGACCCGGTCCCCGCCCGGCTGCAGGCCGCCAGGAACATGGGTGTCGACGAAGCAGTCGCCGAGACCGGCCCCGCGGCGACTGAGGCCATCCTCGATCTCACCGACGGCGAGGGCGCAGGGGTTGTGATAGACGCCGTTGGAAGCGTCGGGACGCTGAACCAGTCCCTTGCGGTCGCCGCCAAGTGGGGCCGGGTCGCCGCCTTCGGCCTGCCCACGACGGCCGAGCCGGTGCCATTCGACTGGGCGTCACTATTCCGCAAGAGCCTGACCCTGCACGCCGTCCACGGCGCACAGGACGAGCCGGGCCTGCCCGTATTCAGGACCGCCGTCGACCTGATCGCAAACGGAGAAATCGACATGTCGCCATTCGTGACGCACTCGTTCCCCATCGACCGGGTTGGAGACGCCTTCGACCTTGCCGACTCCAAGGAGGACGGCGCGCTCAAGGTCTCACTTACCTTCAATTAGCGTTGCTGAATTGACGCTGCAAGACCGTAACGAGGTTGCCATGCACGACCTGACCATCACACAAGCCGCAGAAGCCATCAGGGTGGGCAAAGTGTCCCCCGTCGAGCTGATGGAGGCCCTCCTGTCACGCTCCCGGGCCCTGGACCCGAAACTCCGGGTCTGGGAGACCCTGGACGAGGACGCGGCGCTCGACGCTGCCCGGTCCGCCCAGGCCGAGATCGAGACCTCCGGACCTAAGGGACCGCTCCACGGCGTCCCCATCGGAATCAAGGACATCTTCAACACCGCGGGGGTCCGCACAGCCTCGGGATCGCCCATATACGACGACTACGTGCCCGACTTCGACTCGACCGCCGTCGCGCGGCTGAGGGACGCCGGCGCGGTCATCATGGGCAAGGCCGTGACGACCGAGTTCGCGTCGTTCGATCCCTCCCCTACCCGCAACCCATGGAGCTCGCGCCATACCCCCGGCGGGTCGAGCAGCGGGTCGGCCGCCGGGGTCGCCGCGCGACTCTTCCCGGCCGCCCTCGGCTCCCAGACGTCCGGCTCCGTGCTCCGACCGGCCTCATACAACGGCGTCGTCGGACTCAAGCCCACGTTCGGGCGCATCAGCCGCTACGGCGTAACGCCCGTCGCATGGTCCCTCGACACCGTCGGCTACTTCACCCGCACCGTGCACGACGCCGCGATCATGCTGGAGACCCTCGCCGGCCGCGACGAACTCGATCCTTCGTCATCCACCAAGCCCGTCTCCAGGTACGCCGAAGCTTCAGCGAATGCCTCATCGGCGCCGCGCATAGGCGTGGTCCGCAGCTTCTTCTTCGACTACGCCGACGACGAGACGATCGCGCACACCGAGGATGTGCTGGGACGCCTCGCCTACGCGGGCGCCGACCTGGAAGACGCGTCGCCGTCCACGGACTTCGACGTCCTGCTCGCAGCCCACCGCACCGCCATGAACGTCGAGTCCGCAGTGACGCGGGGCGAGGACTACGCGGCACGCCCCGGCGACTTCTCGCCCAACGTCCGAAGCTCCGTCGAGTGGGGCTTGCTCGCCCCCGCCACCGCCTACATACAGGCGCAGAGGCACAGGGCCGCCTTCAGGCGCGAGGTGGTGGAGCTGGCCTCCCGGTTCGACGCCCTACTCACCCCGTCCACGCCAACGCCCTCCCCGCGCGACCTGACGACCACCGGCGACGCCGCGTTCCAGGCCCCCTGGACGACCGCAGGACTCCCCGCTATCTCGATTCCATCGGGCCTCGCCACGTCCGGTCTGCCCTTCGGAATCCAGCTCGTGGCCGCCCCGTTCGCCGAGGCGTCGCTGCTATCGGCGGCATCCTGGTGCGAGGCTGTCCTGGGAGTGTCGCTCGAACCGCCGCTCTAGGCCGCCCATACTCGATCCGTGTCGGTGCCGATCCTCGTTGACACCTGCCTATGCCCTCACTATGATTTAATCGGGCGCCGGTCACGGCGTTCCTTGTCCTACATCCAGGAGCCTGCCCTATGGCTCGATACACGAAAAACGAAGCCCGCGACTGGGCCTGGGAGACCCTGCAGGGCCAGTGGTCCACCCTGGTCACGCCCTTCACGCCTGATGGTGGCGTGGACGAGGACGGTCTGCGGACCAACATCCGCCACGTGCGCTCCCTCGGCACCAGGGGCGCGGGCTGCACCTGGGGCATGGGCGAGTTCTGGGCGCTGACGGCCGAAGAGCGCACCCGCGTCTACGACATAGTTGCCGACGAGGCCGCCGGCGGCTGGAACATCGGAGCGCACGTCACCCATACGTCCGCGGCCGACATGCTGGCCCTGGCCGATCACGCCGAGGCCGCCGGATTCGACCTGCTCATAGCCGCCCCGCCCTACTTCGTGACCAGGACAGAGGAGCAGGTGGTCGATTTCACCCGCATCCTGGCAGATCACACCAACCTGGCCGTAATGTTCTACAACTCGCCCCAGTTCGGCATTGTCATGAGCGCCCAGGGGCTGAAGCAGCTCTGCGCCATCCCGAACGTCGTCGGGGTTAAGGAAGCCAGCTTCGACAGGGACCTTACCATCGAGACGCACCGGCTCATCGGCGACACGGCCATAGTCAGCGCGCCGGACGAGTGGGTGCTCTTCTCGGGACGCGAGCTCGGCTTCCAGCAGCAGGTGATGTTCGCCAACACGTCCGACTGGCGCTTCGACACGCCCGGCTCGACTCACTACGTCGACTTCATCGACAGGGCCACCAGGGGCGACATCGACGACGAGATGTACGCCGGGCACATCCAGCCACTCAAGGCGCTGTCCGATAGCTGGTGGCAGCGCACGATGCAGAAGCAGAAGGGAGCGCTGCCCGTGCCGATGGTGAAGCGCTGGGGCGAGCTGATGGGCATGGCCGGCGGCGGCGTCAGGCCACCCCTGATAGACATGACCGGCGAAGAAAAGTGCGAGCTCGAGGCAGACCTCGCAGCGGTTAAGAGAGAACGGCTGACTGCCGTAGGTGGTGCATAAATGATACTGATGGTGAGTGTCCAGAACCTTCCGGAAGCCGAACAGGCCCTCAGGGGCGGTGCGGACATCGTCGACGTCAAGAACCTGCAGGAGGCCCTGGTGGGCTCTGCGGAGCCTGGCCTGGTCAAGCAGGTCCGCGAGACCGTGCCCTCCGCACACCACGCCAGCGTAACGCTGGGCGTGGTACCGAACCAGGCCGGCACGGTCGCAATGGCCGTCTACACGGCAGGGCTCCTCGACGCCACGTCCGTCAAGGTCGGCTTCATGCAGTCCGAGTACAGCGACGCCGTCGAGGTCCTCCAGGCCTCCAGGCGAGCGCTGGAAGGCTTCGAGACCAAGCTCATCGGGTCCCTGTTCGCCGACAACCACCTGTACGAAGGCCTGGAGCCGCGCCGGATGGTCGAGCTTGCCAAGGACACCGAGTGCGACGGCTGGCTCATCGACACGCTGACCAAGGACGGCCGGAACCTGTTCGACTTCATCCCCGAGCCCGAGCTCCGGGAGATGGTGTACGAGGGCAAGGAGCTGGGCATGAGCACGGCATTGTCCGGCCACCTCAAGCTCGATGACCTGGACGAGCTTGCCCGCATCAACCCCGACATCGTGGGCGTGCGCGGGGCGGTCTGCGCCAAGGGCGACCGGGTCGAGGGCGTCCACTGGGAGGCCGTCGCCGAGTTCAAGCGCCAGCTCGACGCCAGGCACACGGGCGAGATAGACGTGCGCGACGGCGCGCACGCCGCCTCCGGCAACGGGGCTGCCAGCGGCTGGATCGTTATCGACGGCACCGGCAAGTCCTGCGCCAGCATCCTTGCAGAGCTTACCGAACAGGTGGCGGCCGACTCCCAGTCCTTCGTCGAGGTCGTCATGCCGGATGTCCTCAACACCTACGATGTGCTAGTATGGGCAGAGAACGGCGGTCACAACGTGCTCACCCAGCGCAAGGACCCTGACGGGATGACCCGCGTACTCATCCAGCCATAGCACCTTCGACCGCATCTAGTTTCGCGAGGGCCAGTAGCTCAGCCGGTTAGAGCGCAGTCCTGATAAGACTGAGGTCCCTGGTTCGAGTCCAGGCTGGCCCACCACCATATACGGTAGATACCGCCATCTTCGAGATGTCGCTCGGTAGCCTGTCGGCGCACCAAGGACTCGCGATTCCTGTAGTGTGACGCGTAGGGACTGGGGCGCAACGGCGTGCTCAGTCCCTAATGGCTGGAGTAGGACTTCGCTCATGCACATTTGTCATCACCCCTTCGGCTTGCACCGAAGCAACCGGCGGAGACTGCGAGGCCAAAGAGAGAGATGATCGACCACTTCCTCGAGATACGCAGATTCGTAGGATGCCAAGCTAGACATGTCCAGCTTGGGCATGTTCATATTTGAGTCGTCCTCAACGGCGGGCTGCAACCAAGCCTCGTGCATCGCCATACCCGCGACATGCCGCATCTGCCCTAGAAGCTCATCAAAGCTGCGGTGGACATGGCGGGATTCGGTCATTAGCCAGGCAGAGTAAAATGCTAGGTCGGTCTGGACCCTTCGCAGCTCGGAAGAGATGCGTACTCGCTCCTCTTCCGGTACATCTGACCTACGCCGCATGATCACATAAGGAAATTCCTTGTACTCTTGGACTGCTGTGTAAGCCTTCGAGAAGGCCTCTCGGCTACGGCTCAGCCGCTCGCGTTCGCCGTTCCACCAGTTGGTTAGAACGAAAACGATGAACGAGACGGATGCGATGATCGCCGCTCCGACAACAGGCCAGGGCAGGCTGAACTGCTGCATCTCGGTCACGTCGTTGCCTTCTCCTTTGCCTGCGGCCCGTGCGAGACTTCCTCGCCAAGCCACTCGCCTGTATCGCGCCACCACGCTTCCCTGAACAGGTGAGCCATGGCCAGGCCAATCAGGACGAGCAGGCCATCCTTGAAGACCCATCTGCACTCCACTGGATCGGACGGATACCACATACAAAGGCTATCGTCAGAGTAGCGGTGCGGTGAGTCTGATGGGCCATCGGCGAATACGGAGGGTACATCGGACACGCCGTTGAAGCGGATGCGGATGTTCCTGGGCTCGTAGTAGGGTACCGGCACTGTAACCCTGTACTCGTAGCCCTTCATCACCCTTGCGCCTTTCAGCCGAGGAAACTGGCTCTTGACTCCTCGCTCGAACCCCAGCCGCACAACCGTAAGCCCATACCACGGACCTTTGTTGCGATTGGGCGGTCCGGCGAACCTCCTACGCGCGCTCACTTCCGTACGATCTGGTCGTCTTGAGGCTGGTGGTGCCGGTGCCGCCAAAAGTCAGTGCGCCCCCCGAGACACCGAGCAGAGGGCTTCCTCCACTGCGGAGCGCAGATGCCATTACCTCCTTAGAGCCGCCCCCGCCTGGTGGGGCGACATACTGCCAATACAGGCCCGCCATGGCCTCTTGAACCTTCGTCTTGTCGTCGTCGTTGTCCAAGGCTTCCCTCATAGACTTGGCTGCCCGCTGCAAACGGCCGACGACGGTGTTTCGGTCGATCAGGAGCTTTATGGACTTGGATACCCCGGCAGGGTCGGGAGTCAAGTGCTTCTTGAGGTCGCTGGCGGCAAAGCGGAAGAGTTCGGCTAGGCCATCGGGGACGCCGTGCTCTTCTCCAATGCAGCTCAAGGCCAGGGCCTCTATGTTGAAGCTACATAGGCCAGGCTCCGAGAACTGCGTGTTCCACCCCTTGGCGAGTCTAATGACCTTCGCCCTGACACGTCTGAGTTCGGCAGGGTCATCCGTCAAGACCTTCGTGTGATACTCGGGGTCAGAGGCGTCCCAGCCCTTAGTCTCGGTGTTCGGTATCCAAAGGCCCTGGCCCTTGCGGGTCAAAGCGACTATCAGGTCCACGGAAGGGTCCGTTCCGTCATCCAGAGGCTCGTTGAACGACACCTTGATGGCGCGCTTCGTGACCCTGAACCTCATGTCGGGGTGGTCTTCCTTCAGCCGATCGCGCAGGAACTGTCTGACCTCTTCGACAAGTTGGTTCGGTCCCTCTCCGTCACCGTCCGGCCCCAGCTTTGGGTATGACCGCCGGTCTAGCACCAAGCCGCAATCGGCATCGGTATCGTGGTTGGCCGTCCTGTGGGCGATTGAACCTGATATGTACGTCCGGAGTGCTCCGGGGAAACTCCTAGCCTTCGCGAGGACTTCGTCCCTGCGGCTCCTGGCTGCAGAAAGGGTGTCGTCAGACGGGGCCAACTCTGCATGAACTTCATTGAGAAAAGCGGCCGTGTTTTGCAACGATTAATTCCTCCTCTTCTAGGTCGCCTAGGTCTCCTTCCATTTTATGCCGGCCCACGGGGGCGATGATAGGAAAAAACCGCACTACCCCATGCCTGCGACCGTCCTCCCTGTGGGCCTGAGTGGGCGGTGGATGGCACCGTCTTCGAGATGTGGTTGGGGGTTCTGTAGCTATACGTCAAACGGCAGGCAGAACCGTCTCCCATATTCTGCTACCTCCTGAGTGACTCTGTGACAGACAACGTGGCGAATCGCGAACCTTCGATTGCCATCTCATGAACAGTGGCGTTCCGCAGTTGGCAAATGCATCCTTGCCGTCGGCTGAGCCCCACCGCCCGGATGAGATTGTTGGTCCGAGGTTCAAAGAAGACACGATTACGTGTTCCCGTATCTCCAGCGATAGCGAGCCTCGTGATCTCTGCTGCGGTCATGACGCCGGCTGCGTAAGATAGAAACGGGAGGGCCACATCATCCTCCTCGCCATTGCCGTTCACAGACGTAGATGGAGCAGTGGCGCAAGGTGTTGGCTGTCGCTGCGTCTCCCTGCCAGGGATGCAGAGTGAGCATGAGTCTCTTAGTGGGATATGACGGAACAAAGTCGCTTGCCAGTTCTGACCAGTAGTCGCGTATACCTGGAGGGGTGGGAAGGCGGACTCTAACTGAGACCGGACATTACGCTCGTTCGCGGCCGAAATTAAGATGTCAGGTGTACCCAGTTGGCGTTTACGCCACCGTTCGGGTATCTCGTCCAGCCATGCGGTGTATGCTTCAACCTCTTTGACTCCGGCCTTACCTAGCCAGCGACGCGCCACCTCGACCTTGTATTCCTTATTCAAGGCGTCTTGCGACGAGAACAGTGCCGAACGTCTAACGTTCTCGATTTCGATGGGATCTGCGTCGACCAGGACGGCACGGAAAGCACTTGTAGCCAAGCTCAAGAAATAGAGTGCACAACTGCCGACGGACCCGACTCCTACACACCAGAGCTCACCGAGACCGAAGGCGGGAGATACCTCCGGCGCCTCGGGCGAAGGGACACCGGGACTCCAACTAAACGTGTCCACCAGCACCGGCTCAATGGATGCCGCCCGGGTGTCATGTCGCAACCGCGAGCACGCTGCGATCACGGCAAACGCCGCTCCAAATGGATTCAACTCCTCCGTTTGAGGAATCGGAGACGGCTCAGTGCCGCAGTACGCTCCCCAGCCGCATCCATGAACTACAAGGCCGTCCCCGGTCGGGCCTACAACCAGCCGCAGGTCCCTGTCTTGTGCCGGACGTTGCTCATAGTGGCCATAGGGGTCGGCCGCTCGCAACGTCCGCATCACGACTTCATCAAGTTCTGCGCCCATCCATGACAAAGGTGGGACGACTGGTTGATGCACAATATCTACGTTGACCGCTTTGCTCATCCGTCCCAAGAGGCTAGCGGCAGTTATGGCGGCTACTTGGCCCGCGTACGTTGCGCCGTACGTGGGATCAATTTGAACATGCAAAGGGCGGTCATCCGGGAGTGGCTTCCAGTCGGGGTATCGCCGCTCGCGTTCCAACAATCGCCGCTCGTATTCCTGCTGGTTCATATGCCAAGCCCGTCAAAGATCATGACCTGCTGATTGACCTCTCGGAACCCGTTCGCAGTCCACATCAACGTATGGGCGTCTTCGAGCGACGGGAGCTCGGCACCGTAATTGGGCACTACTATGGAGCAGTAGCCTGGATACCGAATTCTCATGCCCTCCAGATCTCCGTCGCTGTGGAAGGCACCGCACGGATGAGTGTGGAGTTGCCCAACAACCTGTAGCCCAGACAAGGCAGCAAATCGAATCACCTTTCCAAGCTCAGGTGCCGAAACGTCAACGCTCCCAGGCGTCGCCGACACCTTGGGGATCATTGCGGACAGTGCCAATGTTGTGGTGCCCGTCGTTAGTCCCACAAAGTAGACAATGCCTTCATGACCCCTCTTGAGGCTTCTTCGCAGTTGGTCGGTAAGCTGGTCGCGGCATTGACCAGTCATGACGACCGTCAATCTGGGAGCAGGCTGCGGGGACCGATGTAGCAGTCGTGCGAATAGCTTGTAGAATCTACCTAGCACTGCCGGCGCCCCCTATATTCCGGACTGCGCAGCTCGTAGTGTAGCCGTGACACCATCGCGGCCAAGGTCACGGTGCCCCTGGTTTCCGCCTGTTGCATCCAGTTGGACCGCACCCAATCTGGATGGGGTCCACCTTCGGCAGAAGCGAGACGATTCCATGGCGCGCAGATTTGGCCTGTCGGGTAGAAGAAGTTATAAGGCTCCGGTGAATCCGAGAGGCCATCCAGTTGACCAGTCTCCTGGTTCCGCCAGTGGAACGCAGCTGGTTGGCCGGGAAATCCGTCGCACTCCACCTCAATCTGATATGCGTCACCGTTCCGGGCACCAAGGGCTACTCGGAAGCAGCACGCACCAACCCGTTCGAACGCCAACCCGTGTAGCTTCGCGTTCTTCTGGACCGCCTCAATTTCTCGCTCAATGGCGAGATCTTCGACCGTTGCCACTCTAGACCGCCGAGCCGGATGCGATTAGGTCCAGAACCGCCCCGTCGTCAACCTTGTAGCTTCCGATCTCGCGTTCATTCGAGAGCGTCACACCATCGTATGCCAACTCGAATGCATCCCCTTCCTTTAGCCCCATCGCCTTGACGACTATGGCCACCACCTCATGGACCTTGGAGGTCGCCTCGAAGGTGTGCTCGAACGGTCCTGCCGGAGTCGCAATCTTCAGCGTAATCTTTCCATCTGTAGACATTCCCAGTCTCCTTTTCCTACGGCTGCCGTGCCGTATGCTCATTTCGGTCTGTCGTGCGCAGACCCCACTACGGAACCCTGATACATCCTCACCGGCTTGACTCCCGCTATCCTGTTCCTTGACTACTGCCTGTCTTGTAAAAATAAGATTCGAGAGGTAGTATGGGGGTCGGATTGGCAGACCAAGCTAGTCCAATATCTCAGTATAGTTTCGAGATTTCGATATGTCAAGTCCGAAAGTGAGGGTGATATGCCACAGCTGGATACTGTGGGCCAGAGGATCAGCTACATACGGAACCAGATGGGGTTCACCTTGGAGTCCCTGGCAGACCATTCGGGTCTGTCGAAGAGCTTCCTGTGGGAGGTAGAACAGGATCGCTCCGGCATAAGCGGTAGACGTCTACTCCAGGTGGCCGATGCCTTGAACGCGTCGGTGGAATTCCTTCTCAGAGGCGGTCCTGCACCCAAGGAGTACGAGCCGCCGTCGATTGAGGTCCCGCGGAGCCTTGGTGAGATCGCCGAGGAAGAAGGATTGACATATCGACAGACGATGACCCTCCTCGAAATCGAACACTCGATCGTCGCTCGTCGCGGCGGAGGCCCCCGGGGTACAAAGAGTAAGGAAGACTGGCGCTCCCTATATCTGGCAGTAAAGCCGTTCTTGGAGGAGGCAAAGTGAGTATGACCCGGAGCGGCACCTACGAGTTGGAGCTAAAGCGCGTTGCCAAGGAATTGAGCCTGGGAACAACCGGCAACTTCGAGGACATGATCGTTGAGCACTGTCTCAGACGCCTTCGAGATTGGGTGGCCGCCCATGGCACTCCTCGAACCCTTAGTGACCTAGCGAACGAGTTTGCTGCCTCGCTGGACATGCGGATCACCGAAGTGCGCACTGAGGACGACATTGATGCCGTTCTTGAAGAAGTAGCACCTGTCCAGAAGGCCGTCATCGGCGAGTTGAAGACCGAGTTCGGAGGGGATACGGATGCCATCACCGTTCGCCGCCTGGACCCCAAGCCCTGGGATAGGAAGTATTGGGCGATCATCAACTGCCAGGGATGGCACGAGTACCGGCGGTACTATAGCAAGTGGCATGAAATCGTCCACCGTCTTGTCGACGGCCAACAGTTGGCCTTCGCCTTCCGCCGCACGAGTGAAAATCGCCCTGAACCCGGAGAGGCTCTGGTGGATCTAGTTGCCGCCACTCTGGCGTTTTACCCTGACATGTTCGAGCCCGTTGTTAGCGACGAGATCGCCAAGGCGGGGCGGCTCACATTTGATGTAGTCGACAGCGTGCGCGAGCGAATCGCGCCGGACGCAAGCCGCGAAGCCACGGCAAACGCCTGCCTGCGGCACGCTCCATCTCCAGTGTGGTTGTTGCAGTGTCGCATGGGCCTGAAAGCTTCTGAGATGCGAAAACTCAACGACCCCCAGATGTCCTTCTTCCCTGAAGAGTCTCCAGAGGCCAAGCTGAGAGTGCGACATGCCTCTTACAGCCCTTCCGCAGAAGACTTGGGGATTAGGTTTCACCCGAATATGCGTGTCCCGAAGTCCAGCATTGTGACTCTCGGGTTTCACGACGCGTGGGGGGAGCCGAAACAGGGAGAGGAAGCAGTTGCCACCTGGGAGACCAGTTCTGGAGGACCTATCGGCGATGGCGAAATCCGTTTAGAGGCGATGAGGGTCGGCAACGATGAGGTTTGGGCGATTGCTCACTTACTATAGGTGATCCAGCCGCCCCTTCCCCTCCCCCTCCCCCTTCGCCATCCGATAGCCGACGCGGGGTTCGGTGAATATGTACCTGGGGCTGTCCGCATCGTCGCCCAGCTTGCGGCGGAGCCTCCTCACCATGTCCCGCACCAGCCAGGGCTCGCCGACCTTCTCCGGACCCCAGACCTGCTGGAGCAGCACGGCGTGGGT
>DAOULA010000016.1:0-2780 GCA_034420735.1 Dehalococcoidia bacterium | reverse complement strand
GTATAGGCTTGGCGTTCGGAGACTACGCTGCGCCAGATCGCAAGAAGCATTGCAATTATTCCGCCAATCACTATTCCGACGTTGCGAATGATCGTGCTGTTAGAGTCTCCGTCACGCCTCCAGTCTGGCCAATAGTGCAGAGAGATGACGAGACAGATTGCCAGTACTATAAATATCCCAGTGACCCACCAGAATCCATCCCACCTACGTAAAGCGACTAACCGTATTGCAATGACAAGGCACACCATGACAACAAGGGATCTAAGTGGAATCTGACTGTCCAGAATGTCCCCCAGAGAACCCTCAAGGAAATTTATTGTGCTGGATACCTCTTGGATAGAACTGTAATGCCCCTTCACCTCACCCCATATCCCTGATAACACAAGAAACAGAATTGCTAGGCCGCAGCTTATCGACCATGCACGATCCCATATGGATTTGAAAGGAAAGAGTGAGGAAATGCCTTGGGCTGGTTTTGACATATCAGCCTTACCTTTTTGTCACCAGCCCCAGAATCGCCGCAACCCTTCTTCCCACCTCCATGAAGTGCTGGACCTCCTCCGGCCTCAGCGGTCTGCCCAGGACCTTGCCCTCCCGGTAGGACAGCCACTTCTTGAGCACCTGATAGCCGCCGAGCTTGTATGCCCACACGTTGGCGGGGACGTTGCGCCAGTAGGCGCGGTCGTTGAGGTAGATGTCGAAAGTGGTATCGCCGAGCGTGGAGATGGTGTCGGCCAGCGCGGCGCGCTCGTCTGGGGTGTACGCACGCTCCACGACCCGGCCCTGGCCCGGCATCACTGCCTGGCCTGATCCGAAGTGACCCCAGCCAGCCGTGACCTCAAAGTCATCGTGGCCCATGTTGCCCCCGTCCGTCGTGGACGGCACGGCGATGACCCCGATCTCGGGACGCAGCGACCCCGACGTGACCCCCGCGACGTCAGTATCCGAGTCGAGCAGCGCGGCTAACTCCCGGCCACGCGCCGCCGACTCCGCAAGCTCCCCAGCCGCTCCGACCTCATCGTCTGCCGCATCGGGCCAGCCCGGTACCGGGATGCGAGGCCACTCCATCCTGAGCGCGCCCGCGTTCGCCTCCCGATACGCTGGATCATGCAGCACCGCGAGCACGTGATGGAACAGGTCCTCGACATCCGCGCCGATGCTTTCGAGGTAACGCTCAGCCTCTCCCGACAGGTTGGACCGACGCTGGATGCCGTCTCCTTCGACTCCGAGGCCTTCGTCGCGGAGATAGGCAGGGAACATGTTGGCGCCACGCTCGATCAGGTGCAGGCACGCCATCTGTTGGGTGATGCAAGCCTGCGGCTCTGTCACATCTTTCCTCAGGTGCGGAACGGCAGATAGCCAAAAGTTCCCATCAAACACATGTGGTCGGTAGTCTGGACGCTTTTCGTTCAGTAGCTTGGTGTCAGCTTCCCAGTAGAGCCACCGGGTATCGAATGGTCGGTAGGCGTAGCGGATGAAACCGTCCTCAGTCGGACCGCCTCGCGAGAGGAGCACGTCGCGGATTGCACTGGGGTTGTATCGTGCCCTGGACTGCATCGCCACTGGGTAGCGTCGAGCTATCTCTGCATCACTGAGGTCGGAATCGAAATAGTCACGGGTACGAGACTTCAGCGAAGCAAGGTCTATATCGACAACGAACCCATCACGGTTGGTATTGACTCCCGAAAACTGAACTGGGAACAGTTCAGTCAGCGACGGCCAATCATGCCAGTCGCGGCTGACTTCCATGGGCGCGAATGGGAGGCCCAGTTCCAAAACCGGTGAAATACGGTCGTAGATATCATCCGGGTCTGACTCGGCAGTGTCGACCAACGCCTCGCGCTTAGCCTGTCCCCAGAGATCGCGGAAGCTCACCGTCCCAGCGGGGACGTGGTCAACCTTGCGCACCAGAGTTGTAACGGCCGTTCCGACCTGTATGCCGGCTGGATCGCTGGGCGTCGAGAAAATGCTGGGATCGGGTGACCCGTCCGGCGCAACTTTCCCGGTCTTGAACTTGTCTCCATTTAAGTTGTCCACGCGGACTGCGTCGAACTCCTGTAGAAAACGCTCTCTCATACCTGCAAAGGATCGCCCATCCAGCCACGAGTAGTTGGAGATTAGGCAGACTACACCCTGTCCGGTCTTCTCAGTGATGCGTCGCTCTGCCATTCTGAAAAACCGAATGTAGAGGTCGTGCAGGGCTCTAGTGTCAGGCAATGCAACTCGCCTGGGTCGCCGGTATGCCTCCAACATTTCCTGCTCTTCCTCAATGGCCACACCCGCAAATCCGTTGTACGGCGGGTTGCCCAGGATGACCAGCACCGGCGTGTCCTGCTTCACCCGCTCGGCGCGGTCTCGCTCCTCCTCCAGTTCAGGGAAAGGGAGAGGCTTCTGCACCGTCGGCTCCCAGCCCGTCAGCGCATTGGTTAAGAAGATCCCGGCGCGTTCCGGTTCATCCCCCGATCCAGTCGGGGGCAGGCTATCCGACAGCGGAGCATCGAGGCCCTGCATCGTCAGACCGACCTGCAGGTGCGCCACCACGAACGGAGCGGGCATGATCTCGAAGCCGAACACGCGCTCGGTGGCCGCTTTCTTGACTTGGGACCCCACCAGCGCGCCAAGTCCGCTGTCCTGGAGGTTGTGCGCGATGCGCTTCAGCACCTCGCTGACGTACGCGCCGGTGCCGCAGCAGGGGTCGAGCACATACACGTTGTCGGCGGCCAGCCCTTCCTCGATGCCGAGGTCGTCCTTGAGCGCCATGTCCACTCGCGCGACCATAT
>DAOULA010000015.1:0-8856 GCA_034420735.1 Dehalococcoidia bacterium | reverse complement strand
GGTCGACCACATCTCGAAGCCTCCCATAGCGAGCGGCGGCATGGAGCCATGGGCTGCCGACATAGCCAGGGTGGCCGAGATTCCGGGCGTCTACTGCAAGGTCTCAGGCATGGTCACCGAGGCCGACCACGACAGCTGGAAGTACGCAGACCTGGAACCCTACGTCCGCCACATAGTCGACATATTCGGCTTCGACCGGCTCATGTTCGGCAGCGACTGGCCTGTGTGTCTGCTCGCTTCGAGCTACGACGACGTGGTGAACTCCGCCCTGCAGGCCGTCGGCGATATCGGGCCTGCGGACCGCGCCAAACTCATGGGCGGCAACGCCATCGACTTCTACGGCCTCGACCTTTAGCCGGCAGGCGTAGCTGGGCACGTACGCCCTGAGTCTGTCGAAGGGCAGTTCTCGGATGTCGCGGACCCTCGCCTTTGAACGCAGGATGGCATGAGCAAGACCATTTACCTCGCAAACCCCTACGGCTTCTCGACCCAGCAGAAGGAGCTGCTCCTGCCGCCCATAGTGGCGGCGCTGGAAGAGCTAGGCTTGGAGGTATGGGAGCCGTTCGCCCGGAACAACCAGGTCGACTTTTCGGAAGCGGGCTGGGCCTACAGGGTGGGCCAGGACGACCTCAGGGACGTGGAGGCTGCCGACGCCATCTTCGCCATCGTCAACGGCGTGCCCCCGGACGAGGGCGTGATGGTCGAGCTTGGCATGGCCATCGCCCTGGGAAAGCCCACCTTCCTGTTCCGGGACGACTTTCGACGCGCCACGGACAGCGAGACGTACCCGCTCAACCTGATGCTGTTCACCGGGCTGCCCCAGGACGGCTGGCAGGACTACTACTACACCTCTGTGGGAGAGCTGGCCTCTCCCGACAAGGCGCTGGCGAAGTGGGCGAGAAGCCCTTAGGCTGAGGCCGTAGCCTCGCCTGTCGACGGCTTTCCCTGTGCGCCTGGCGTCGTCCTAGGCCGTGACTGCTGTTTCCTGGGCGCCGGTGCGTGACGCAGCCTCGGGGAAGAAGACGCTCAGCACCTGGTCGACGATGCCCTGGGCATCCAGCTGCAGCTGTCGCCGCTGGTCGGCCGCTGTGCCGTGCTCGATGAAGGAGTCGGGCATGCCGATGCGGTGTACGGCCACGTTCTCCATGCCCGCTTCCGAGACGGCCTCGAGCACTGCCGATCCGAACCCCCCGGCGAGCACGTTTTCCTCCACCGTCACAACGCGTCCGACGGTCCGCGCCGCGTCGAGCAGCAGGTCAGTGTCCATGGGCTTCACGAATATCGGGTTCACCACACGGCATGAGATGCCGTGCTCGGCAAGTATCTCTGCCGCTTCGACCGATGCGCTGGCCGGCTTGCCCAGGGCGAATATGGCCACGTCGCTCCCTTCCCGGACGACCCGGCCCTTCCCTATGGGCAGCTCACGCAGCTCGCTGTCGAGTGGAGTGCCGACCGCGGCTCCCCTCGCGATGCGTATGGCGAAGGGACCTTTGTACTTGTACGCGGTGTATACGAGGTGCTGCAGCTCGTTCTCGTCCATGGGGGCCGCCACCACGGCGTTTGGCAGGCACCGCAGGTACGAGATGTCGAAGGCTCCGTGGTGCGTCTTGCCGTCCTCTCCAACGATGCCGGCGCGGTCCGCAATGAGCGTGGCAGGCAGGTTCTGCAGGCATATGTCGTGGACGACCTGGTCGAAAGCGCGCTGCAGGAACGTCGAGTAGATGGATACGAAGGGGTTGAGCCCGTTCGAGGCCATGCCCGCCGCCATGCTCACGGCGTGCTGCTCCGCGATGCCCACGTCGAAGACCCTGTCGGGGAAGTCGCGCTGAACTTCGGCGAGACCGGTGCCCTCGAGCATCGCCGCGCTGATGCCGACGACCGAGTTGTCGCGTCGCATCAGCTCCGTGATCGTCTGGGCGAAGACCTTCGAATAGGTCGGTGCGCCCGAGGCATCCCCGAGCGGCGAGCTTGGCTGGTGGAACTTCACCGGGTCGTCCTCGGCCGGCTCGTAACCGTGCCCCTTGTGGGTGACCACGTGGATCAGCGGCACCGAGCCGGAGGGCTTTCTGGCCTGGCGGAGCGTCTCCTCCAACTGCTTGAAGTCGTGGCCGTCGACGGGGCCCAGGTAGTGGAACCCCATCTCCGTCCAGAACGTCGTGGGAACGATGAGCCCGTCGAGCCCGGTGTTGACCCTCTTGGCCAGCCTGTACATCAGCTCACCGGTCGGCACCTTCTTCGAGAGGGCCTTCATCCGCCCGACCATGGCGGTGTATTCGGGGTGGGTGATGAGACGCTTGCGCCAGTTGGTCAGGAAGCCGATGTTCTCGGAGATGGACATCCCGTTGTCGTTGAGCACGACGATGAGCTTCTCCGGGTTCAGGTGGACGATGTTGTTCAGCGCCTCGAAGCTGGAGCCGGAGGTCATCGCGCCGTCCCCGACGACCGCGATAGTCCAAGAGTCGGTCTTGCGATTCCCTGCAGCCTCGGCGATACCGAGCGCGATCGAGAGACCGGTGCCCGCGTGGCCTGCGCAGAGCGCGTCATGGGGGCTTTCCATCGGCTCCCCGAATCCGGAGAGACCTCCCTCCAGCCGGATGTTCTGGAAGTCGTCTCGCCGCCCGGTCACCAGCTTGTGGGTGTACGTCTGGTTCGTCGTGTCCCAGACGATGCTGTCACTGGGACTGTCGAAGATGCGGTGAAGCGCGAGGGTGAGCTCGACGACACCCAGGTTCGATGCCAGGTGGCCGCCCCTCTCCGTGATCACGGAGATGATCGTGTCTCGCGCCTCCTGGGCGACCTGCTCGAGCTCTTCGAGCGTGAGTTCTTTCAGGCCGCTCGGTTCGTCTATGCGGTCCAGGATGCGGGGAGCCATAAAAACCTCCCAGTAAGGGTGGGACGACCATATCGACTGCGGCCATCCCTATGCGTAGCGTAAGTTACGCCCTACGGGCAGTCAAGGCCGCGTACCCGTCCGTTCGTGCCATTATCCCTAGCAGGGTGGCCCCTGCGCAGGTGGGCCTGGCCGAGAAAGCCGAAGTCTGACTGATGCTCTCTGCCTTTACACGATACGCCGAAATAGACTATCATGGCGACGACAAAGCGCCGGCGGAGGTATGCCATGAGGGAACGCCTGTACAAGAGTACGTCCGACAGGATGCTGTCCGGTGTGTCGGGTGGGCTTGGCGAGTACCTCGACGTAGACTCGACACTGGTCCGCATCGCGTGGGTCATAGTCACTATCATGTCGGCAGGCGTCGGGTTCCTGGCATACATCGCCCTGGCGATAATCGTGCCTACTCGGACGGGCAGCCCAGCCCCACAGGAAGCGGAAGCCGAAGATGACGAGCGGGCCTTTGCGCCTGCGGCCGATGGCGCACGACGGCGCCGGGGCGGCATGATCGGCGGGTCGGCGCTCATCGTGATCGGCGTGCTATTCCTGCTGTGGAACCTGGGCCTTGTCGACTGGTTCGACTGGGGAGAGTTCTGGCCGGTGGTCCTGATAGTCCTGGGCGTGCTGCTGGTGGCCCGGACAGTCGCCAGGCGGGGCGGCGATGGCTAGGAACGGCAGGCCGGCCCTCTCCCTGTTTGCCCTGCTCCTCATAGCGGTCGGCGTGGTCCTGCTGCTTCAGAACCTGGGCGTCCTAAGCTGGGAGCTGTGGCTCGAAATCTGGCGGTTCTGGCCCGTTCTGCTGATCGCAATCGGAGTGGGACTGGTCCTGGGGCAGCGTTTCCGGTGGCTGTCGATGGGCATCGTCGCCGCCATGCTCGCGGGCTCGATAGCCGGGGCCGCCCTGCTCGCGGAGTCCTCCGGCGATGTAGACGTGGACCACTTTACGGTGCCCCTCGATGATACCAGGAGCCTGGACCTGTGGGTGGCCTTCGGCCTCGGAAGCCTGACGATAGACTCTCTGCCGGAAGGCTCGCCCAACCTGGTCGTGGGAACGTTCGAGTCGCGCTGCGCAGCTCCGGAGATAAGGGTGCGGCGAGACGGGGACGCGGTGAGCCTGGACATCGAGCGGGAGGACCTGGACGCGGAGATGGACCCGGGCAGGCTCGCACTATGCTTCCGGGACGCCGACTGGCGGCTGTCTCTCTCCCGCCTCCCGGAGGTCACCATCGACCTCGGCCTTGGCGCGGCCTCCATCGACCTCGACCTGACGGACCTCAAAACGAGGAGCCTGTACGTGGACGGCGGTGCGGCCAGCGTCGAGATCTGGATGCCCGCCGACCCCGGGGACATGGAGGCCGTGATAAGCGTCGCAGCCGCCAGCATCGACGTGAGGATTCCGGGCGAAGTGGAGGCCTCTATCGTAAACGACACGAACCTCTCGTCCTTCGATGTCGACAGGCGGTTCCCCAGCCTGGACCTGCGGGATGCCTCGGCCGCCGCGGGCCGTCCCTCATCCAACGTCTACCAGTCGCCCGGCTACAGGGAGTCCGACAACCGGATACGCCTGGAGGTCCTAGGCGGCGTCTCCAGCGTGAACGTCAGGAAAGTCATCTGCTGAAGCGGCGGCGGGTTGACAAACAGGCCCCTTCTCTGTGCTAGAATCTGTCGCCGCTATGAAGCCCGACGAACTCAAATACTGGCTGGCCTTCAACAAGATCCCCCGAGTAGGCAGGGTACGTACCCGGTTGCTGGAGGAGCACTTCGGCACCCTGGAGCATGCTTGGAGAGCCGGCCTCGCCGAGTTTAAGGCGGCCGGCCTCGACAGCAGGACCGCCACCTCGGTGGCCACCCAAAAGCTCCGCATCGACCCCGATGCCGAGTTGGACCGGGTCGCAAAGGCCGGAATCACGGCCCTGACATGGCACGACGACGGGTTCCCGGCTCGCCTGAAGGAGATCTACGACGTGCCGCCGGTCCTGTACATTCGAGGCGAGTTGTCTCCGGACGACGAGCGCTCGATCGCAGTGGTGGGCACGAGAAAGCCGTCGGCATATGGCAGGGAAGCCGCATACAATCTCTCGCAGGATATGGCAAAATCTGGAGTGACCGTAGTGAGCGGACTCGCCCTGGGGATAGATGGCGTTGCGCACCAGGCGGCCCTGGACGCGGGATGTCGGACCCTCGCCGTGATGGGCAGCGGCGTCGACGTAATCTATCCCTGGAGCCACGACAGGCTTGCGAGGCAGATTGTCGAGAACGGCGCGCTCATATCGGAGCATCCTCCTGGCACCAGGCCCACCGCACAGCACTTCCCCCGCAGGAACCGGATAATGAGCGGAATGACCCTGGGCACAGTCGTGATCGAGGCCGGGGAGAAGAGCGGCGCTCTGCTCACTGCCCATCACGCGCTCGAGCAGAATAGGGAGGTGTTCGCGGTCCCAGGCAATGTCTTTTCGCCCACCAGCCTGGGTGCGAACAGGCTCATCAGGGACTCCGCCGCCAAGCTGGTGGTAGACTACAGAGACGTATTGGAAGAGCTTAACCTGTCATACGTGGGCGAACAGGGCGAGCAGATCGAGATGGCTGCCCACTTCCCGGAAGACGAGAACGAAGCGGCCCTGCTGGGTTTCGTCACGTATGACCCCGTGCACATTGACGAGGTGGTCCGCACCAGCGGCATGGACATCTCCCTTGTCAGCGGCGCCCTGGCGATGATGGAGCTGAAGGGAGTTGTCCGGCAGGTGGGCGGCATGAACTACATCAGAATCAAGGAGAGGCCTGCGGAATACCAGGCCGTTTGAAACTAAATGGCAAAAGACCTAGTAATAGTCGAGTCTCCCGCGAAGGCACGCACCGTCGGGCGCTTCCTGGGGGGAGATTACACCGCGATGGCCTCGATGGGGCACGTTCGCGACCTGCCGAAGCGGGAGGTCGGAGTTGCGGTCGAGGACGGTTTCGAGCCCAAGTACTCGGTGCTGCCCGACAAGCGCAAGGTGGTCGCAGAGGTCAAGAAGGCCTCGGCCGCGGCCGACACCGTATACCTCGCGACAGACCCTGACAGGGAAGGGGAGGCAATCGCCTGGCACCTCATGGAGGCCGCGAAGATCGCCAAGTCGAAGGTGCGCCGCGTGGTCTTCCACGAGATCACCGCAGGTGCGGTCAGGGATGCGTTCGAACACCCTCGTAAAATCGACGATCGACTGATCGACGCCCAGCAAGCCAGGAGAGTCCTCGACCGCCTGGTCGGCTATGACCTTAGCCCGGTGCTCTGGAAGAAGGTGCGCCGCGGCCTGTCGGCTGGACGGGTGCAGTCCGTCGCCCTGAGGCTGATAGTCGACCGTGAGCACGAGATCCGCGCGTTCGTGTCCGAAGAGTACTGGACCATCGAGGCGCTGCTGGCAAAGGCGGACGGCGGCAAGGAAATTGTGGCCTTCAAGGCGGATCTCCGTGCGGTCAAGGGCAAGCGCGGCCGCATCTCCATACCGAACGGCGAGGAGGCCACCGGTATTACCTCCGACCTGGAGCCCGCCGGATTCAGCGTCGCAAAGGTCGCGACCAGGGAGAGGAAGAGCCGCCCGGCCCCGCCCTTCATTACCAGCACGCTACAGCAGGAGGCGTTCAGGAAGCTGCGGTTCAACACCCGCCGCACCATGGCGGTCGCACAGCAGCTCTACGAGGGCGTCGACATTGGAAGCGAGGGGTCTGTCGGCCTCATCACCTACATGCGAACCGACTCCACGAACGTCGCGATGAGCGCCGTTAACGAGACAAGGGACTTCATTCGCGAGAAATTCGGGCCCGGCTATGCCCCGGAGCGGCCGCGCTTCTACACCAAGAGGGTCAAGGGCGCACAGGAGGCCCACGAGGCCATCAGGCCGACGTCGGTACGGCGCGAGCCGGAGTCCGTAGGCCGTTACCTTTCACCGGAGCAGCGCCGGCTGTACGAGTTGATATGGCAGCGCATGGTGGCCAGCCAGATGTCCGACGCGCTCCTCGACGGCACGACTGTGGACATCGAAGCCTCCGGCACGCGTTCCGGGACGGTGTACGAGTTCCGTGCCACCGGTTCGGTCATCAAGTTCCCCGGCTTCCGCCGCCTGTACCTGGAGGGGCGAGACGACGCGGCGAAGGACAAGGACGCCGACGCTCCACTCCCCGTGCTACGGCAGAAGGACGCGCTGGACTCTCGCGGCATCACCCCGAATCAGCACTTCACCCAGCCCCCGCCTCGGTTCACGGAGGCTAGCTTGGTCCGTGCCCTGGAAGAGCAGGGAATCGGACGTCCGAGCACCTACGCCCCCACTATCGCGACGGTGCTCGCCAGGGACTATGCCCGCAAGGACCGGAACAGGCTCACGCCTACCAAGCTGGGCATTGCCGTTAGCGGACTGCTCACCCAGCACTTCCCGGACATCATGGACGTCGGCTTCACGGCGCGCGTGGAGGAGGAGCTGGACGACATCGCCACCGGAGAGAGGGAGTGGACGCCTGTGTTGAAGGAGTTCTACGGACCCTTCAACGATGCCGTCAAGCTCGCCCTCGAGAAGGCGGAGCGGGTGCCTCGCGACCAGATAGACGAGGAGTCCGACGAGGTCTGTGACGAGTGCCAGCGCCCCATGGTCATCAAGTCCGGGCGGTTTGGGCGCTTCCTGTCGTGCAGCGGCTTCCCCGACTGCCGGAGCTCCAAGCCGCTGATGCAGCGCACCGGCGTCGACTGCCCCGAGGACGGCGGCGAGTTGGTCGAGCGCCAGGGCAGGGGAGGAAAAGGCCGCGGCCCCAAGAAGTTTTACGGCTGCACCAACTACCCCGAGTGCACCTTCACGACGAACCAGCGGCCTCTACCCCAGCCTTGCCCCGAATGCGGCAAGCTGCTGGTCGCCTCGGGCAGGCAGAACGCCCGCTGCGGCGCGTGCGGCTACAGGGGCCCCGTGCCGGAGGAAGAGGTAGTCGAGCTGGCATCCTAGCCGCCGCCGTCTCACAGAATGCCTCTCGGCGAGTCCCTGCCGGGGCAGAGCGCTCGCGCTGAGCAGCGTTACGCCCGCTCGCGCCGTCCAGGGATGGTCAGTAACTGCCGCGATACGTTCGGCCTGAGCCTGCCTGTCCTGAGCCCCGTCGAAGGGTCGAAGGCCAGTTCTCAGCCAAGCGGCCAATTCTGAGATAGTCCCTAAAGTGCGTCCGGTTACCCTTCCAAGTCAGACCGGGCCCGGTGTACAAATTCCCCACTATGGACGCTGCGGAACGAGTTGCGCTGCTCGACCGGTTCACGACCCACCTCGAGGCCGAGAAGGGGCTCGCCGAGTTGACGGTCAGGAACTACAGGACCGACCTGAAGCCCCTGTTCGACTACATGGACGGGCGCGGGATCGCGAATCTGAGGGCCCTCGACAGGTACTCCCTGCGCGCCTACCTGGCCTGGCTCGTGGAGCTCGGGTACGAGCGGTCGAGCGTCGTTCGGAAGCTGAGCGCCCTGCGCTCGTTCCTACGCTGGCTGCTCGCCGAGAAGCTGATCGACAAAGACCCGCTGCCCCGGCGCGGCGTCATGAAGCGGGACAAACGGCTGCCGCGCTTTCTCTCCCAGGACGAGGCCGAGCTACTCGTATCCTCGCCCGACACCGGCAACGAGTTGGGGGTGCGGGACCGCGCCCTGCTGGAGCTCGTGTATGCAGCCGGGCTCCGCGTCAGCGAAGTGCACGACCTGGACGTCCATCACCTCGACCTGCACAGCAGGGAGCTGCGCGTCGTGGGCAAGGGTGGAAAGGAGCGTGCCGTCCTCATCGGGTCTGAGGCGCACGACGCCATAGCCCTCTACCTGCGCGACGTGCGGCCGAAGCTGTCGCAGCCGGGAAGCGGCTCGGCGCTCTTCCTCAACCGCTTCGGCACGCGGCTGAGCAGGCGCAGTATCCAGGAGAAGGTCAGGCGTTACGCGGCCAGGGCGGGCCTGGCGTCCGGAGTGCATACCCACACGC
>DAOULA010000014.1:0-6811 GCA_034420735.1 Dehalococcoidia bacterium | reverse complement strand
CACCATCGTGTCCGTCGTCAGCACCCGGGTTCCCGGGCCGCTCTGCCACACGGCCGCGTCGTCGCCGATCCCGCGGACGAGCCTGAACCCGCCGTCTCCGCGCGCATCCGGCGCCGTACCGGCCCTCGCCGCGATGGCGCGCGCGATCAGGTCGATGGTCCCCGTCTCGCCGATGTCAGCAAGGCGCATGATGCCGCCGATTATATATGCTCCGCCCGCTGCGGCCCTCAACACTCGCCGGGCTGCGGCAGCGTGTACAATGTAGCCGTTTGTGAAGCCACGCCCTCCTGGGGCGAGTGGGTGAAGGATGGCTGAGTACGACTATGACATGGTGGTGATTGGGTCGGGCCCTGCGGGACAACGGGCCGCGATCCAGGCTGCGAAGCTGGGCAAGCGCACCGCGCTGGTCGAGCGCCAGGCCGAGATCGGCGGCGTCATGGTCAACACTGGCACCATCCCCAGCAAGACCCTCCGCGAGGCGGTGATGTACCTGACCGGGTACAGGGAGCGCAGCATCTACGGCGAGTCCTACCAGGTCAAGCAGGACATCACCATAAGCGACCTGACGGTCCGCACCAACCACGTCATGCAGCAGAACAAGGACACGCTGCGGCTCCAGCTCATGCGGAACAGGGTGGAGCTAATCACCGCGGAGGCGTCATTCGTCGACGCTCACACCGTCAACCTGTCATCCGTCAACGGGAAGGCGCACCAGCCCGTCACAGCCGACAAGATCGTCGTGGCGGTCGGCACCTCGGCGGCGTACCCCGATGACATGGATGTCGACGGGAGGCGCATCCTCCTTAGCGACCACATCCTCAGCATGGACTCGCTGCCCCGCACCCTGGCCATCGTCGGCGCTGGGGTGATCGGGCTGGAGTACGGCAGCATATTCGCCACCCTGGGCATCCGCGTCACGCTCATCGACCGCTATCCGAACCTCCTTCACTTCGTCGACCGGGAGCTCGTAGACACCCTCGTCTACCACATGCGCCAAAAGAGGGTGACGTTCAGGCTGGACGAGGAGGTCACCTGGGTCGAGACGTTCGAGGACGACAGGGGAGAGCACGTCAGGATCAGGCTGATCAGCGGCAAGCAGATCGTCACCGACACGGCGCTCTACAGCGTGGGCCGGACGGGCGCGACCAAGTCGCTGAACCTCGACGCGGTCGGCCTGAAGGCGGACGGCCGGGGCAGGCTGAAGGTGAACGGCAACTACCAGACCACCGTGCCGAACATCTACGCCGCCGGCGACGTGATCGGCTTCCCGAGCCTCGCGTCGACATCCGGCGAGCAGGGCCGCATCGCCGCCTGCCACGCCTTCGATATGCCCGCGAGCAGCGTCCCCGAGCTGTTCCCCTACGGCATCTACACCATCCCAGAGATCTCGATGGTTGGCAGGACCGAGGAGGAGATGACCGAGGACGTGGTGCCCTACGAGGCGGGCAGGGCCCAGTACCGCGAGATAGCACGTGGCCAGATAATCGGCGACGACTCCGGGCTGCTGAAGCTGCTCTTCCACGCGAGGACGCGCAAGCTCCTCGGCGTCCACATCATCGGCGAGGGGGCCAGCGAGCTAGTGCACATCGGCCAAGCCGTCCTCGCCCACGAGGGCACGGTCGACTACTTCGTGGACACGGTCTTCAACTACCCGACGCTGGCCGAGTGCTACAAGACGGCCGCCCTCGACGGCATAAATCGCCTCGGCTGGTAGCCTGGGGATTGACCGCGACCGGCACACCCATCTCCGAAGACGAGGCCCCGGCCGGGAGGCCGCTGAATTCCAGGCAGTACATCGAAGATGCCTGGGAGCCCTGCCGTATCCCGGTCGACGGCGACCTTATCTCCTGCAACTTCAATGTCAACCCCGACCTCGGTGGCAGGGCCGCACTCTGCGTCATCCCCACGCACAGGCCGGCGGTGGTCGAGGACCCGGTCCGCATGAAGGTCAAGCCCAACGTGATGTCCGAGTGGCTGGACCGGCTGACGGCCAGGGGCGCGGGGATCCTGCTGGTCCACGGCAAGTGGCTCGACAACATGTGGGCCTCGGCGTCGATGGCCACCAGGGGGGTCGACTACTTCGCCCGGATAGAGGCGCGAATGGCGGCGGCCATCGACGGGGCGCTGTCGAGGGGATGGGCGACGCCGGGCCGGGTCGTCCTCATGGGCAGCTCGCGCCACGGCTTCGTCACTCTGCACGCCATGGCGAGGAACCCCGACGTGTCCGCCGGCGTGGCCCACCAGCCCGTCGTGCACTGGCCGCGCATGAGGGAGTTCCAGGGCATGGATGGCAACCCCGTCGTCATGCGCCACTCCCTCTACGACCTGGTCGACCGGCTCGCGCCGAGGCCGCTGTACATCCAGACCGGCTACGCCGACCGGCGCGTAGGCCAGGACTGGATCGAGTCGCTCATCTCCCCGCTGACCGAGGAGTACGAGCGCCGGGGCTCCGGTTCGAGGTTCACGCGCGAGCTGATGCCCATCCCGGGGCACGATGGGACGAGGGTGCCGGTCGCCGCGCTCGATTCGGTCGTCGACTGGCTGTGCGACCAGGGCCTGCTTGGAAGCGAGAACGATGGGTAGCCCCGCGCTCGACATTGGCAGCACGAAGCAGCTTTTCATCGACGACTGGGTTGTGGCCGCGTCGTCGAATGTGCAGAGGCAGCCACACCGCCCGGTCCGGCACGGCCCGCCGGTGCTCGAGGCGGACAGGCCGTGGGAGACGGACGGCGGCGGCGTGTACATGTACGGGGGCAGCGTCCTGTTCGACTCGGAGGAGCGCGTCTTCAAGATGTGGTACAGGACGTCGGGCCCCATCTCCAGCGACCGCGGCGCGAAGAGCGGCGAGGACCCGGGAGGCTACCGGGCGTGCTACGCCATGTCTGAGGACGGGCTGGAGTGGCACAAGCCGGACCTGGGCGCGTCTGAGTTCGGCGGCGACACCCGCAACAACCTGCTGCCGCCCTCCGCCGATGGGATGCAGTTCATCAGGCGCCCCAACCTGGTCAAGGACTACGACGACCCCGACCCGGCGCGGCGCTACAAGATGGTGTACATGGACTACGTGGACGGCGCGTGGGGCCTCTCGAAGGCGTACTCGCCGGACGGGATCACGTGGGCGATGAACGTTGGCACGCCGCACCGTTTCGAGCCGGGCATCGCGCCGAACGGCGTCCTGTTCGGGTGGGACCCGCGCCTGGAGCGCTTCGTCCACTACCACCGGAAGGGGGCGCGGCTCCGGGTCGACGTGGACGGCAGGACCACGCGGCGCAAGGCGGCGGTCATGCGCACCGAGAGCCGCGACTTCGAGACCTGGGGCGAGACGACGGAGGCGCTGACCCGCGGGCCGGGCGATCCCCTCAACTGGAGCCCCAGCCACGGCATCGACCTGGCCGGCGTCCTGTACACCGACGACCTGTACGCCGGCTTCGTGGACACGGTCTACTCGCACATGGTCGAGGACGTCGACCCCGCCATGTGGCGCATACACGGCAGCGAGTTCGCGGAGTACAGGACGGAGCTTGTAGTCAGCAGGGACGGGCGTAGCTGGCGGCGGGCCACGCCGTTCTTCGAGTTCATGCGCCCCGGGATGTACGATGCCTGGGACTGCGACCACGTGGCCCTGCACAAGCCCCTGGTGAAGGACGACGTGGTCTACATCTACTACAGCGGCGGCAGCGTCGCGAACAACGCCAACGACCCCGATCATCCCCAGTTCGACTGGGGGCGTCGCGAGGCGATAGGCGTCGCGACGATGAGGCTAGACGGGTTCGTGTCGCTGGACGGCTGCGGCCCCGAGTCATCGGTCACGACGAGGCCGCTCCGGTTCGCGGGCGACAGGCTGGAGGTCAACGCCCGTGCGCCGGTCGAGGCGGCGGGCGGGACTCCCCCGGACGAGCGGCCCCACGGCCGGCTTGCCGTCGAGGTGCTCGACGAGAACTCCGTGCCCATACCGGGGTTCTCCCGGCACGACTGCGACACCTTCACCGGCGACGACGTGCGGCTCACGGTCACCTGGAACGGCAGCCACTACCTTGGCGGCCTGGAGGGCCTCCCCGTGCGGCTGCGCTTCCACCTCGACAACGCGGCGCTCTACGCATTCAGGTTCCGGGGCGAGCGGGAGCCCACGCCCCTGGCGAACCCGGAAGAGCCGGGCTCACGGGGTTTCCCGTAGTGCTAGTCACGAAGACAGCTGGTACATGGTCCACTGACAGACCAGCACGGATAAAGGAGTAAGGCGGCGAGTGGTGGATACTCAGCGATTCACATTGTGGCACTCCGTTAAGGACGTGATCCGCATCTTGGAGAACGAACCAGTCAAGGGCGATATGGTGCCTGAGATAACAGCCGTGCAGGTCATGAACAGGGTGGCCATAGCGCATCTGTCTATTGAGAGAGCACTAAAGTCTCTGATCGGCAAGGCGGGAGGATCTGCGGAGAGGGGACATGATCTAGGACGCCAATTCCGAGGGCTGCTTCGGCATGACCCTGCGTCGGCAACGTTTCTTGGCGAAGTCTTCGAGGCCGCAGTTTGTCACTATCGGTACAACCCCAATGCAGGCAACATGAAACACCTCAGGACCCTCGAAACGTACCTCGAAACTGTGGGTTCAGATCGGGCATTCCAAGATATACGTTACTGGGAACTGGGCCAGTCACTCGATGAAGTCCTTCTTGGTCGCATATATCTCTCTTTGCACATCGAGCTCCTGTACGGGGTCAGCCAGATCCTGTTGGCACCGAACCAACCAATGAATGTAGTTGGCAGAGTAGAACGGGCAGTCGAAGGCAAAATGTGGCGAACGGCAGAAGTCGCCTACAGTCCGGGAACCCCCAAGGAGCACTCTGTCCGTGCCTACATGGAGTGGCGTCAGGGATTCAGGACCTGGGCCGAAGCACTGGCCTGTGCAGTTCAACAGGACTTCAACGTTGGCGACGACTTCATGGCAGACCTCACGCGCAAGGCGTATATGGCCCTCTTGGAGGTCCCTGATTCGGCGGTTAGGTACTTCGCCAGTACCTTGGACGTACTGCCAAGGCAATCCAGGGGGGTGATCCCATGTGTGGAGTGGTTGGGTCCAGAGAAGGAACGCAGTGGGTGTGTCAAGACTACCGCCGGAGAAGTACTTGGATTCATAGACCGCGGTCTGGACGGGCTGTGGTACATTACTCCGCTTCGAGACGGGGCCGTGACGGTGTCGGCCAAGGCTGCGAGCCAGACGGACGCCCGATGCTACTTGGCTACTCTGCTAAGCAGGCTCGCTAAGGTCACCCTGAATGCAGACTGCCGACTTCTCCGAATCGTGGGTACGAAGCACGACTTCTTTCAGGGTATCTATGGTGAGGCCCATTGGCTAGGTGAACCTCTGGGCGAAGAAAGGACATCGACATACAAGGTCACTCTCTGGGAAGAGAGTCACGAGATTGGAGTCGACGATAGCATTAGGATCGAAGTACCCGACGGAAGCGAAGATGGACTAATGGCAGTTGACATACTTGAAGGTCGAGTAACGGAGGTAGATGGGCAGATAATCTATGTGTTGGGGTCCACTTTTCTCGCAATTGAGAAGGTCAAGCAATAGAGGGGTCAGAGTACATATATGAGCAAAGTTAGAATCGGGCTGATCGGAGCGGGCGGCGTGGTGCGGGCCAGGCACCTGCCGCGGTTGGCGGCCATCGACGAGGTGGAGCTGGCCGTGGTCTGGTCGAGGGACGAGGCTAAGGCGTCCGAGGTTGCATCGGAGTTCGGCATTGGGCGGGTCGTGGGCGACTGGCGCGAGGTCGTGGAGTCGAGTCTGGTCGACGCGGTCATCGTTGCCACGCCGCCGGTCAACCACCTGCCCGCGACACTGGCGGCCCTGTCCGAGGGCAAGCACGTCCTCTGCCAGGCGCGCATGGCGCGGAACCTGCTGGAGGCGCGGCAGATGCTGGCGGCGGCGCGGCAGTCGGAGCTCGTCACGGCGCTGTACCCGCCGATGCCCGGGCTCAGGGGCGACAGGGTCGTCCGGCGCCTGCTGGGGGACGGCGACTACGTGGGCGAGATACGGGAGGTCCGCGTGGCCGGTCTCGCCCACCAGCCGCCCGGCGACGACTACGTCTGGCAGATCGATCCCAAGGTGGCCGGACTCAACACGATGACGATGGGCATGTGGGCCGAGGTGTTGAACCGCTGGGTCGGCCCGGCCCGGTCGCTCAGCGCCACCGCCACGTCGCACCTGGAGAGCCGGACGACCGCTTGGGGAGGACTCACGCCGGCCACGGTGCCGGACTCCATCGCCATATCGGCCGAGCTGGAGTGCGGCGCGACTGCGTCCTACCACTTCTCGACCCACGCGTCGTTCGCGCCGCCCCAGGCCATCGAGATATACGGCACCCGCGGCAAAATCCATTACACGCTGTTCGGCGACGTGGTCAGGGGCGCAACCGCCGGCGACGACGAGCTGAAGGAGATCGAGGTCGCCGACGACGAGGTCCGCCTGCAGACCACCGACGCCGAGTTCGTCAACGCAATCCTCCACGGCGGCCCGGTCGAGCCCGACTTCGAGGAGGGCGTGCGCTACATGGAGTTCACCGAGGCCGTCGCCATCTCAGCCCACACGGGGGAGAGGGTTACGCTCCCGCCGGAGCCGATGATGGAGTCGTGGGGCCAGCCGCTAGGCAGCGTTGACATTTGAGCAGGTCCATAGCCCGTCAGCTACCTGTCATTGCTATGAAAATAGATGGTTCATGCAGCTATGAGACTGACCTTGTGGCCCAACCGTTCGAGTTGCCTGACGGCTTTGCGGGTGACGGCGTCCGTGTCTCGCTTCTC
>DAOULA010000013.1:0-47379 GCA_034420735.1 Dehalococcoidia bacterium | reverse complement strand
CGTTTCCCAGGGTACTCGAAGCCATCGCGTCCGCGTACAGGAACAACAAGTCGCAGATAGTCCAGACCACCGAACAGCTCCTAGCCCACATGCGCCAGGCGTCGGCGGGTACGCGCGGCGTGGAGCCGCTCACGACCGACGTGATGAACCGCGCGTTCGCCCACCTGGCGGCCCAGTTCGACGGCAAGCACGGCGGCTTCGGCCTGCAGCCCAAGTTTCCCCAGCCCATGACGTACGAGTTCCTGCTGCGCCAGCACCTCAGGACGGGCGACCCCGAGCCGCTGGAGATGGTGGAGACCACGCTGGACCGCATGGCAATGGGCGGCATATACGACCAGCTTCGCGGCGGCTTCCACCGGTACTCAGTGGACACGTTCTGGCTGGTGCCCCATTTCGAGAAAATGCTGTACGACAACGCCCTGCTGGCGCGCCTGTACCTCCACGCCTACCAGGTAACGGGCAAGCCCCTCTACAGGCGAATCGTCGAGGAGACTCTTGACTACGTGCTGGCCGAGATGACGGACGCCACCGGCGGCTTCTACTCGGCCCAGGACGCCGACAGCGAGGGCGAGGAGGGCAAGTTCTTCGTCTGGCGTCCCGAGGCGATCGTCGAGGTGCTGGGTAAGGACGACGGCGAGGCATTCAACCGCTACTTCGACGTGACCGTCAACGGCAACTTCGAGGGAATGAGCATCCTCAACGTAAAGTCGCCTCCCGCGGAGTTCGCGGCCAAGGAAGGGATGAGCGAGGACGACCTCGCTGCCCTGCTAGCCAGGGGCCGCGCGAAGCTGCTGGAGGCCCGCGAGGAGCGCATCCGCCCCGGGCTGGACGACAAGGCGCTCACCTCGTGGAACGGCCTGATGCTCGCGGCGTTCGCGGAGGCCGGCATGGTGCTGGGGCGGGGCGACTATACGGCCGCCGCCTCGAAGTGCGCCGCCTTCGTGCTCGACAACCTGCGGGACGGCTACCGGCTGCTGCGCACATACAAGAACGGCGAGGCGAAGCTGAAGGCATACCTGGAAGACTACGCCTACCTCGTCAGCGGACTCCTCCTGCTCCACGAGGCGACATTCGAGGGCCGGTGGCTCCGGGAGGCGATCGACCTGGGCCGCGACATGGTCGACCTGTTCTGGGACGAGGCCGCCGGCCAATTCTACGACACCGGCATCGACCACGAGGAGCTTGTGGTCAGGCCCCGTGACGTCCAGGACAACGCCACGCCATCGGGCAGCGCCATGGCCGCCGACGTGCTTCTCAGGCTGGCGGTCATCACCGGCGACGGCGACCTGGAGAGGCGTGCGGTCACGTCCATGCGCTCGACCATGACGCTCATGACACAGTACCCGATGGGCGCGGGCCACTGGCTCTCCGCCCTCGACTTCTATCTCGATACTGTAAAGGAGATAGCGATTATCGGGAACGACAGGGACGGCGCGCGAGGCCTCGCGGATGAGGTGTTCAGGCACTACCTGCCCAACAGGGTGCTGGTGGGGCTGCACGACGATGACGACCACAAGACAGCCGAGCTGCCGCTGCTGAAGGACCGGGGCCGCATCGACGGCAGGGCCACGGCATACGTGTGCCGCAACTACACCTGCGACCTGCCGGTCGCCGAACCACAGGCGCTCGCCAGGCAACTGGCGGTCTAGCAGAGCGATGGCTCCCCCTCTTCCCCCCGAGGGGGAAGATTGAGATGGGGGCTCTCGCACTGCCGACGAGCAAGGCTGGCCATGCCTAAACCAACTCTAAAATGTCACAGGAGAACCTGAGGGGGTGTCGATGGAAGCGAATCCGCTGATCGGAGCGTGGCGGCTCGTGACGTACGAGGGCCGCACCGGCGACAACGTGCTCTACCCCCTTGGGGAGGACGCGACCGGCTACATCATGTACACCCACGACGGCTACATGTCGGTGGCCATGATGGCCACTGGCCGGACGAACTTCGCCGGCGGCGACATGTTCGCCGGCACGGACGAGGAGAAGATCGCCGCGGCCGGCTCGTATGTGTCCTATTGCGGCAAGTACGAGTACCTGGGCGACCGCGTCATCCACAAGATCGAGGCAGCGTTCTTCCCCAACCGCGTGGGTACGGAGCAGACCAGGTTCGTGGACCTGGACGGCGACACCCTCACGCTGACCACACCGCCGATGGTGCTGGCCGGTGTGCTCAGAACAGGTCGCATCGTCTGGCGAAGGGCCGCGGCCGTTGAGTGACGGAAGCTTCAGGGCGGCGGTCGTGGGGGCCGGCCTCATGGGCCACGGCATAGCCCACGTGCTGGCGCAGAGTGCGGACTCCGTGACGATGTACGACGTGTCGCGCGAGGCGCTGGAGCTGGCGGACACCCGGATCCGGGATACGCTCGACTGCCTTGTGGAGCACGGCATCTTCGACCGCACTAAGGCGGACGAGACCGCGGGACGAATCAGCAGCACGACCGATCTTACCGAGGCCGTCGAGGGGGCTTCGGTCGTAGTCGAGGCATCGCCCGAGGACATGGCCCTGAAGCGGCGCCTCTTCACCGAGCTGGAGCGGCTCGTGTCCCCGGACGCGATCCTCGCCTCCAATTCGTCGGGAATGTCCGTCGGCGACATGACTGGCCATCTCGCCCGCCAGGAGCGCGTCGTCGGCTCGCATTTCTTCCTCCCCGCGCAGGTCATACCTCTCGTCGAGGTGTCGCGCGGACCCCGCACGAGCGACGACACGATGGAGCGGACGATCGAGCTCTGGCGGTCCTGCGGCAAGCGGCCCATACGTATCGAGAAGGACGTGAACGGCTACGTCGCGAACCGGCTCCAGGCCGCCCTCGTGCGGGAGGCGACCAACCTCGTCTCGGAGGGCGTCGCCAGCGCGGAGGACATCGACCTGGCCGTCCAGACCAGCTTCGGGCTGCGCTTCATGGTATCCGGCCCGCTCGAACAGCGAGACCTGGGCGGGCTCGACCTGCACGTCGCCCTGGCGCGAGGGCTGTGGCCGCACCTCAGCAAGTCCGATGGGCCCTTCCCGCCCGTGGTCGAGATGGTGGAACGCGGCGACCTCGGGCTGAAGTCCGGCAAGGGGTTCTTCGACTGGAGCGGCCGCGACCCGGAGGAAGTCCGGAGAGAGCGCACGACCCAGATGATCGAGGTCATGTCGCGACTCGAAATGTGGCCGGGTCGCTAGGAGCGGGCTAAGTCAGAAGGCGTCTGATGCACCTGCCCGTTTACCGGGGTTGTGTGTGCGGGCCTCCAACCACCCGGTCGGAAGTCGTGGCGGACTGACCCTAGCTGAGGCGGGCTCGCATCGGCTGTAGACTCCTCTCGAAGGGGTTGAGGATCAGCCCAAATATCTCTAGCGTAACCACTCCAAGCAGGGCACCATCTCGTGGCTCTCCGAGGATGACGGGTGTATGCCCCCTGCCCTGCGGAAGCTCGATCCAGCATTCGGATATCCCTCGGCTCACCGTAGTCCCGTCGGCCAGGATGAAGTCCATCTCCCGGGTGGGCTTCAGTCCGAGCGACTTCCATACTCGTTCGGGAAGCAGCGTGTAGCCTGCCCCGCTGTCGACCAGGAACCTGACCTGCTCTTCCGTACCGTCGTTGCGGACTTTCCCATCTATGTAGGTAATGCCCATTGACTCCCCACTCACATCCGATTATACAGCTTGTGCACGGCCAGCATTAAAAGGGGCTGGTTTTAAACTTGCCCCTACAGGCCGAATGCCTCGTTGATTTCCTGTTGGTAGGCGTTGGTGCGGTCGGCGGCTACGTCGGCGAAGGATACGGGCTCGTTGACGGCGCCCGACTCCAGGAAGGCGAACGTTAGCGCCACCGCGTCCAGTCCGATCTGCCCCGTCACCTCGGGCTCCCGACCGGTGCGGATGGCCTCGGCGAAGTCCTCCAGCTCCAGCGCGATGATCTTCGCGTCGATCTCAGGGAAGTCGATGTCGTACGAGGACAACCGGCGCTCCCCTCCGAAGATGCGGGCAGTCATGTCGTCCAGCTCGAACTCCGGGACCAGGTCCAGCAGCTCGCCCTCGGGTATGGGCTCCTCGCTGTCGATCCTCGTGATCGCTGACGGGCGCCCCGACCGGCTGCCGCCGAGGCGGATCGAGCCGTCGTCGCAGTAGATGATGCTCGCGCCGGTTCCCTCCCCGGGGGCTGCGATGGTGCTGAGGAAGTTCGCCACGGCCCCCGACTCGAACCTGACGACCCCGGAGGCCATGTCCTCGGACGTGCACTCGACGGTCCCTGCCCTTTCGGCCTCTGTCTGCTCCCGGTGGGCGTAGAAGTGCCTCATTTGCGTGGCCTCGGGGTCGGTGACGAGCCTCGTCTCCTCCCACAGGTGCGTCTCGGCGTAGACGCGCTCCACCGGCCCCATGAAGTAGAGCAGCAGGTCGGCATTGTGCACCGCATAGTCGAGCATGTACCCGCCCGCCGTCTTGATGTGCCGCCACGCGGTGCCGTGGGGCATCAGCCTGGTGCCGCGCGCCGCCATGTCCAGAAAGAGCCGCTGCCTGCCCAGCACCTGGGCGTCGAGTATGGCCTTGTTGAGCCGGTTCAGCGGGTCGCGGCGGTAGTTCTCCGACACCGACAGGACGATGCCGCCCTTCTCCGCGGCCTCCATCATCCTCATGCAGGCCCGGACGGTGATGCCCATCGGCTTCTCGGTCGCGACGTGCACCCCCGCCTCGGCCGCCTGCACGGCTATGGTGTGGTGTTGCCCTGCCGCGGTCACGATGTCCACGGCATCGAGGCCAGGCTCACCTGAGAGGAGGTCGGCGAAGCTCGTGTAGACGTTGGGGCGCTTGCCCAGCAGCCGCTCCGCCTCTCTGGCTACGTGGCTGACGGCGGACTCGCTCACGTCGCACACCGCCACGTAGTCGAAAGTGCCGTACGTGCGCTGGGACTCGGCCTGCCCGTACAGGTGCCGGAGGCCCATACCGCCGCACCCAACCTGCGCTATCTTGATGTCGGGCATGTCAGTCCTCCTACGGTGCTATCCCAAGACTAACCGAATTGGCTGAGCACTGCCCTTCGACAGGCTCAGGGCGAACGATCTAGTCTCCGCCCCGCGTTAGCTGATAGTGCCCTTGGTGCTCGGGATGTCGGTACGGCGCGGGTCGAGCGACAGCGCCGCCCTCGCGGCCCGCGCAAGGGCCTTGAATGTCGCCTCGGCCTTGTGATGGTTGCTCATCCCGGCAATGACCCGGACGTGAAGGTTGAACCTGCCCTCCAGCGCCAGCGTCTCCAGGAAGTGGTGGACGAGCTGGGGCGAAAGGCTGCCCAGGTCGGTCTCGGTCAGCTGCGTGTCCACAACAGCATATCCGCGCCCGCTGAAGTCCACTGCCACGAACGCCAGCGCCTCGTCGAGTGGAACGTATGCGTGGCCCATCCGCACGATCCCCTTCCCATCTCCCACGGCCTCGTTGAGCGCGCGGCCCAGCACTATCGCCGTGTCCTCCACCAGGTGATGCCACCCGACCTCGATATCGCCCGTGGCCGACACCTCCAGGTCGATGAGCCCGTGCCTCGAAAGCTGGGCCAGCATGTGGTCCAGCATTCCGTTTCCCGTGGCAACGTCGTACTTGCCCTCGCCGTCGATGTTCACCGCGACGGAGACCTGTGTCTCTCCCGTCTCTCGCGTCAGCTTCGCCGTCCTGTTGTCCAATGTCACCTCTCGCAGATACGAGTGTCCTAAGTTGATGGGTTGGTCAACGAGCCTCACTCGCCAGCAGCTTCCCCCTCATCCCAGCCTTCTCCCGCAAGGGGAGAAGGGGCAAGAGCTAGGCGTCGCGCCAGACCTTGCCGCGCTCCCTCACCTTCTCCACCGTACTCGGGTCGAATGGGTCCAGCTCGAAGCCCATCGGCTGGGGTGGACGTGCCTCGAGGCCCATCGCCTCGATGATCATGGGGTTCGAATAGTAGCCCGCGTAGGTATGCCTGACCAGCATAGCGAAAGACTCGGGACTCTCGGCCTCGACCGTCCTGAGCACCTCGATCTTCCGGTCGTCCGCAAGGCCTGCGAAGGCCGAGGAGTGCGTTCTGTGGCTCGTCGACTCGATAGCCGCCAGTCCGTCCTGGAATAGCTGCCCAAGCGCCGGCTTGGATCCACCGGTGCTGCTGAGATGCCCGGCTACACCTAGCTCGCCCGCTCCCGGGAATCCCCCTTGGGACGGTATGAGCTGGTCCAGTACCTCGGACGCCAGGGCCATCTGCTCCTCGGTGAACGACATCGTGGTCCCGCCTGCGGTCATGCGCCCCTCCTCTAGCCCTGTTCCCCGCCACGCTCGACGAACCGCTCGGCCACGTAGAGGGCCAGCGCCTGTATGGTCGAGGTCGGGTTGACCGCCCCGCCCGTGACCAGGATGCTGCCGTCGATGACGTAGAGATTGTCCACGTCGTGCGCCCTGCCCTCCGCGTCGACCACCGACGTTTCGGGGTCGGTGCCCATCTTCGCCGTGCCCATCAGGTGCCAGCCGGCGGGGCGCAGCAGCGGATTGACCAGCACGTCCTTTGCGCCGGCTGCCTCCAGCACGAGCGTGGACTTCTCGATGCCGTGGTCGATCATCCTGGTGCTGTTCTCGCTCATCGCGTACGAGACCTTGGGCGCGGGGATGCCGTGGCCGTCGGTCAGGTCGTCGTCGATGGTGACGGCGTTGTGGTGCTCGGGAAGGTCCTCGCCGATCACAGCAATGGTCAGCGAGCGCCCGAACCGCTCACTCATCACGTCGTGGTGCTCCGCGCCCCATGGGATCGGCCCGTGGCCGCCCAGCCCGCCCAAGGCCGTGTTGACGGGCCCCGAGCTCCGCGCGATCTGGAACGTGTAGCCTCGCACGAAGCCCCGCGACAGGTCAGTCTCGTAGAACTCCTGGCTCATGAGCGCGCAGCCGATCGGCCCCTTGTACCCGTCGAGCCGCTCGTCGAACAGGCCCGTAACCATGGCGTAGGGGTGGAACATGAGGTTCTTGCCTACCAGCCCGCTGCTGTTCGCAAGGCCGTTCGGGAACCGCCTCGACGCCGAGTTGAGCAGCAGCCTCGGAGTGCCCACGCCGTTGCACGCAACGACGACCGCCCTGCCCCGCTGGCGCTGCAGCGCGCCGCTCTCATCGTAGTAGGCGACCCCGTCCGCCCGGCCGTCGCCGTCGAGCGTGATCTCGCTGACGCGGCACCACGTCTTTAGCTTCGCGCCCGCGGCTATGGCCTTGGGCCAGTACGTCACGTCGGTGCTGGCCTTGGCCTTCCGGTAGCAGCCAATGTCGCACGGGCCGCAGTTGTTGCACGCCGCGCGCCCGTCGTACGCCTCGGTCAGGATCGCGCTGTCCGACGGCCACCAGTGCCAGCCCAGCCTGTCGAAACCCCGGGCTATCGTCTCTCCCGCCTTGCCGAGGGGGATGGGCCGCGTCTGGCGCTCCGACTTGTCGGGATAGCCTGGGTCGCCCGTCATGCCGGCGACGCCGCTGATCCTGTCGTTCTCGTCGAAGAACGGCTCCAGGTCGTCGTAGGTCATCGGGAAGTCGTCGGCGACGCCGTCCAGCGACTTCACCCTGAAGTCCGACGGGCGGAAGCGCGGGAAATGGGCGCTCCAGTGGATGGTGCTGCCGCCCACGGCGTTGTGCATCAGCGGCGCTATGGGCGAGTCTGCGTCGTTGACCGGGTAGTCCTGCGGGAGGCCGCGCACGTTCGGGTCCGGGCTCATATACGAGAGGCGGGACAACTCCCAGTCGTCCCTGCCGCTGGCGTAGTCGTGGGGATCGACCCACCCGCCCTGCTCCAGGCAGACCACGTCGAACCCGGCCCTGGCCAGGCGCCACGCGAAGGCTCCGCCAGATGCGCCCGCCCCTATCACGACAACGTCGGCTACGTCGTTCCTGCTGCCCAAGCTGCCACCTCCGAGAGCCGCTGAAACCGGGCACCATTGTACCCGAATGCTCTTACCTCTTCCCCCATTTGGGGGGAAGATTGAGATGGGGGCTCCCCTCAGGCGCCCTAAGGAGCAGGCACCAGTTCCCTCATGGCCGCGATCACCGCGTCCGTCTCCCCGGCGCTGCCCACGGTTATGCGAAAAGTGTCGGCGAGGCGCTCGGCGCTGAAGCGCCTTACGAAAATACCGCGAGCCGCCAGCCCGTCGTAGACCGCTCCGGCAACGCCCGGCGCAAAGCTGCACAGGATGAAGTTCCCGTACGACGGCCAGGGCGAGACCCCCGGAATCCCGTCCAGCAGACCGTACATGCGGTCCCGCTCGTCGATGATGACCTGCACCCGCTCCAGCAGGCCATCCGCGTGCTCCAGCGACGCCACCAGGGCCGCCTCGGCGGCGATGTTCACGTTGTAGGGCGGCTTGATGTCCATGATGTGCTGCACGAGCTGGGGGCTCATCAGGCCGTAGCCGACCCGGAGACCCGCCAGCCCCGCCCACTTGCTCATCGTACGGAGCACCACCAGGTTGTCGTACTCGGATACCAGCCCGGCGACGGTCAGACGCGAGAACTCGTAGTACGCCTCGTCTATGACCACCACGAGGCCCGTGTCGAGCAGTGCCCTCACCTGCTCCTCCGTCACCGCATTGCCCGTCGGGTTGTTGGGCGAGCTCACGAATATGATCTTGGCGCCGGGCTTCTGCGCGGCCCTGGCGACCTCATCGACGTCCACGTCGAAATCATCCGTACGGGGCACCATCACGGTCTCCGCGCCCGCTATCCTCGCGCAGAAGCCGTACATCCCGAACGTGGGGTCGCTGTCGATGATTGAGTCTCCGGGCGAGATGAACAGGCGGAAGAGCAGGTCGATCAGCTCATCGCTGCCCGCGCCCGCCACGATGTGGTCCTCGTCAGCGCCTGTGTAGCCGGCGAGCGAGGCGCGCATGGCCCTCTGGAACGGGTCCGGATAGACGTGGAAGGGAGCTTTCGAGACGGCTTCCTCTACCTCCGGCGCGCTGCCGAAGGGGTTCTCGTTGCCGTTCAGCTTAATGACCTGGTCCGCGGGTATCCCCGCCCTCTGCGCCAACACCTCGGGCGGGTCCACCGGCTCGTAGGTCTTGACGTCCTGTAGGTGGGCGCGAATAAGGTCTTCCATGCCCGGCCTCGTCTGCGTGCTGCTCACTGGTTGTACCTCCGTCAGGGCCGAAGCTCCTCTCGAATCTCCGCCGCCTCGGCGTGGGCCGTCAGCCCCTCCGCACGTCCTATTGTAGCCGCGGCCCTGCCCAGTTCCAAAGATTGTTCGTCGTCCAGCGCGATAACCGGGCTGACCTTCAGGAACGACCGCACGTTCAGCCCCGACCCGAACCGCGCCGTGCCTCCCGTAGGCATGACGTGGCTCGGCCCGGCAACGTAGTCGCCCAGCACCTCGTGCGACAGCTCCCCGGCAAATATGGCCCCTGCGTTCCTTATCTCGCCCACGTGCGTTCTGGCATCCTCCACCATCAGCGACACATGCTCGGGCGCAAAGTCGTTGGCGAGCGCGATGGCCTCGTCGACGCTGTCCACCACCGCGATGCACCCCCTGCTCTCAACGGATTGCCGCGCCGTCCCGCCTCGCTCCAGCCGGTCCGCCCTGACGCCCAGCTCGCGCTGCACGTCCTCCGCAAGGTCGGACGACGTTGTCACGAGAATAGGCGTCGCCATGACGTCGTGCTCGGCCTGGGCCAGGAGATCGGCGGCGCATAGCGTCGGATTGGCCGACCCGTCAGCGACCACCAGCGTCTCGGTAGGCCCGTACAGCCCGTCTATGCCCACCTCGCCGAACAGCGCCTTCTTGGCGGCCGTGACAAAGACGTTGCCGGGCCCGCACAGCATGTCGACGGCCGGTACGGTCTCGGTGCCGTATGCCATGGCCGCGATGGCCTGCGCCCCGCCTATGCCGAATACGCGGTCTACGCCCGCGATGTCGGCCGCCACGAGCACCGACGGATCGGGCGAGCCGGCGGGCCCCGGCGGCGTGACGGCGAACACGTCCGTGACCCCGGCAACCCTGGCGGGCACGACGGTCATGATCGCCGTCGAAGGCAGCGGCGCTGAGCCTGCGGGAACGTATGCGCCCACCCGCCCCACGGCGTTGATGACCTCGCCGTAGCCCTTCCCCTCGTCGAACCACCCCGTCGGAAGGCTCCGCCGGTGGAACTCCCGGGCGCGGTCCGCGGCCAGCCTAAGGGCCTCGACCACTTCGCCCGGGACCTGTTCGTACGCGGCCGAGATGGCGCCCCGCGACACCTCCAGGTCGCCCGGGTCCCGGCCGTCCAGCTTCTCGGTGAGGTCGCGGACCGCCCTATCGCCCCCGTCGCGCACCCTGGACAGGACAATCCGTACGAAGTCATCAACCGACGCTACCGGCTGCCCAAGGGCCCGGGACGAAGTCTCCAGCACACCGGCCGGAAGCGCATCCTGCTGGCTTGACCGCAGGTCTCGCAGCGCCCTTGCAGCCTCAGCCGCTCCGTGGACGACCATCATGCCAGGTAGCCCTCGATGTGCTCGCACAAGGTATCGACAGAGCGCCGAGTAAACTCCCCCAGCTCGTCGCGCGATACGACCTCGAACATCGTCTCCAGGCTCTCGGGCATCGAGCGCAGCAGCTCCTCGGCGACGGCATGGGCGGGGTGGGACACATCGCCTAGGGAAATGCGCCGGGCCATGAAGCGGAGCCGCTCCCACGAGAAGTCGCGTTCGAGGAACTCGACGACCCAGGTACGCCACCGGGTCACTTCCTCGTCTGTCACGAAGCCCAGCCCCAGGGGCATGGCGGCATCCCCCATCAGCCCCAGGTACGCCTCGACGCCATCGGTACGGCGGTCCAGCTCCAGCTGAAGGGCCCTGTCCAGGACAAGTCCGCGGGCGCCCGGTGCGGTGCTCGCGTCCCCGAAGGCGGGCCGGAATACCCCTGTAATCCAGCTCTCGTCCAGGACGATGTGGGAAATGTACCCGGCTACGAAAGCGGCCCTTCTCCCATCCAGACCTGTCAGGTGAGGGTGCGACTCCAGCATGGCCCGCGCGCCGTCTCCAACCCTCTCGACTCCGAGCGGCGCGAAGTGGTAGTCCTCCCGTGGACGCTTGGTGATAGCCCGCATGTCAGGAGCCGTCGATCCCAGCAGGTAGTAGCCCATGTTCTCGGCGATGACCGGACTGGCTATTCGAGCTGCCGCGTCGCGGGCTATACCTATGTGGGTGGGCAGGTTCGGCACTTCAGCCGCCGGCCGCCGCCCTGAGACGCTTCGCGGCTGCGCTCTCCGACCGGAACACGTAGCCCGGCTGGGATACCGTGACCGAGCTGCCTCCTATGGCCCTGAACCTGTCGACCACGTGCAGGAGCCGTTCCTTCTCCACGATGACCGTGACGGCGAACCAGCCATCGCCGTCCCGGGTGTGGACCTTGGCAATCGTCGGCCCGCGCAGCCCTGAGATGTCCTTGTGCTCCAGCACACGGCGGGCGATGTCTTCCGACTCCTCGCCCTGCATGTTCGCCGTGACACTGTAGAAGTCCTGCGCCAGCATATGCGCCTCGATGCGCTCCACCAGCGAGGTGGCGAGGCCCAGCGTCCCCGGATTCGCGGACACGAACGCCCCGTTGGCGATCAGGCACGCCTCGGACGAGATGACCGAGCCCCCGTCGATCGTCTTGAGCCGGTTCTCCCTCAGCGTCGTGCCGGTGCTCGAAATGTCGGCGATTATGTCCGCGTAGCCCATCACAGGGGCAGCCTCGAGGGTGCCGCTCGACTCCACCAGCGAAAAGAACGACACCCCTCTCGACAGCAGGAATGTCTCGACGAGCCTGGGATACTTCGTCGCTATTCTCAGGTCCTTCCCGCGCTCCCTGAACTCCATGGAAAGCTCCGCCAGGTCCGCCATCGACGACACGTCGAGCCAGCCGTCGGGCACGCCTATCACCAGGTCGGACTGCCCGAAGCCCAGGTTGTCCGCCACGACGATGGTGTCCCCATTCTCGCGGCGGGTCTCCAGGAATCGGTCGCGCCCGATCAGGCCCATGTCCGCGCTTCCATCCTCGACTTTGAGCCCTATGTCCGAGCCCCTCTGGAAGTGGACCACCACGCCCGGCAGGGCCGGCACCTCGGCCGTATAGCGGCGTAGGCTGGACCGCCTGACGCCCAGCCCGCAGGCGCTCAGGAAGTCGAGGGCCGGCTCGTGGAGGGCGCCGTCGCTGGGGACCGCAAGGCGAAGCATATCCCCTACCCCTCCACCGCCGCGGCGACGGACTCCAGCGTGTACGCGAACCCGAGGGCCGGCGTGTCGTCCCCTCCAAGCGCCTTCACCAGGCCGTCATACCGCCCGCCTCCGCCAAGGGACACGACGCCGTCCCGGCCCGCAATCTCCACGTCGAATAAGACACCAGTGTAGTACGCCAGCCCTCGCGCGACGCCCAGGTCGACCGCGACAGACCTCTTGCCCGCTAGGTCCGCGGCCAGCCGGTCCGTGAGCTCCTCGAGCTCGTCCAGCCTCTCGGATGAGACGCCCGCCGAACGGGCCCGCTTCAACGCGTCGGACGGCGCCCCCTCTATTCGGGCGACTTCACCCGCCACGCGCAGGGCCTCCTCCAGCCTGTCGGCCCGGTCGGCAGTCCTCACCTTGCGCAGCAGGCGGCCCACGACCTCGTCGGTAGTACGCCGTCCCATGGAATTGGCCGTCCTGCCGGACATCATGCCGTCGATGAGCTCCCGCGCCGCATCGGCCCCAAGGGAGGCGAGGACGTTGGTCACGTCGGCATCGGACCCGTTCCGCACGAGTCCAAGGCTGCGAGCCTCGGCACCAAGCCCAGCGGCGTCGGTGCGGCCCGACTTCAGCTCGTGGACCCTGCTTACCACGAATAGCTTGGCCGACTCCGACAGCTCGAAGGAGTCCAGCAGGTCGTTGATGACCCCCAGGTGGCCTATGCGAAGCGTGTGCGTCTCGACCCCCATCGCCGCGAGCCCGTTCGAAGCGAGGCTCACGATTTCGAGGTCCGACGTCACCCCCGCGGAGCCGATCAGCTCAGCGCCCGCCTGGGTGAACTGGCGAAACGCGCCGTCGTGCCTGAACACCGGGCCGCGGTACTGCCACCGAACAGGCCCGGCAGCAGGACGGCCCTGCTCCGAGTAGTGGCGGATCACCGACGAGGTGAACTCCGGGCGTAGGCTGACGCGGTTGCCGCCCGGGTCCACGAATGAGTAGAGCTGGGTGGTCAGCTCGCCGCCCGACTTGCGCACGAACAGCTCCGTCTGCTCCAGCAAGGGCGTGTCCAGCATACCGTAGCCGCGGCCGGTCGCGAAGGTCTCGAAGGCAGCCGCGGCCGCCTGCAAGGCGCCGTAATCGCTGCCGGCGGTGTCCCTCATGCCGGGAAGCCGCCGCACCACGTTGTCGTTCAAGCGTCGCTCCTCACCGCGCGATCTTTGCCGCCTGTAATTCTACACGAGCGGACGGCCATTGACCCATGTTTATGAATCCGACCAATCGCCGGGCTCCGTATTCGGAAGTATCCGCTACAGGGAGACTCGAGATGGGCACGCATCACCAGCGTATGCTCCAATCGTACAGGAGAGAGTTGCTCAAGGGCAGCACCGAGACCCTCATCCTATCGCTCCTGTCCGAGGAGTCGATGTACGGCTACATGCTGGTCAAAGAGATCGACCGGCGGAGCAACGGGTACTTCCAACTCAAGGAGGGCACCCTCTACCCAGCGCTCCACCGACTGGAGCGCGACGGCCTCGTGGTGGGCGTGTGGGAAGAGGCCAAGTCGCGCCAGAGCCGCCGCTACTACCACATAACACCCCAGGGCACCGAGCGGCTCGACTGCCTGCGCCAGGAGTGGGACCTGTTCACAGCGGCGGTAAACGGCATCGCCCACGCCTCAAGTATTCCTTCGAACGGGGTCCTGGTAAGCGCCTAGCCTCCCCTCGGTCCCTCGAAGTCCCCCGCTACCCGCCAAGGCGGCTGACCCCACACATCCGTCGGCACGAGCCGTTTGGCTGCTCTTCCACTCCACCCACTCCCCGCAATCCGCCACCTACTCCGTCGGACGCCATGACTGTAGGGGCGGGTTTGGAAACCCGCCCTCCCCTTGCCCAGGGCCAGCGCTGCTATTGGGCGACGGTGTTGGGAATCGCCTCC
The DNA here is from genome assembly GCA_034420735.1 of Dehalococcoidia bacterium. Classification (GTDB taxonomy): domain Bacteria; phylum Chloroflexota; class Dehalococcoidia; order Lucifugimonadales; family CAJWER01. The sequence goes on along the minus strand of DAOULA010000013.1, from coordinate 33,313 downwards.
CCTTCCCATCTGACCGTTCCCGTGGCTGGCTTCGCAGCGCGCCTGTATTCTGTTGCAACTAATTGCATTTGACATCAACCGGCTGTTTGGCTACGATTGTTCGTCCACTCAGATTCGAGAGTTGCCATGAGCTGCGAGATCGAGACGGTACAAGCCCTCAAGGAGTCCGGGCACAGGCCCACGCCCCAGCGCCTGATGATCCTCTCCGAGGTCAGGCACGCCGGTGAGCACGTCACTGCCGCCCAGATTCTGGACAGGGTCAAGACCTCCTACCCCTACATAGACGCGTCGACCGTGTACAGGACCCTTGCTGTCCTGAAGGAAATGAGGCTTGTGTCCGAGACCGACATGGGCGTCGGCGAGTCGATGTACGAGTGGGTGGAGCGCGAGCGGCACCACCACCTCATATGCCGCCGCTGCGACCAGGTCATCCTCCTGGATGACAGAAACCTGGCGACCCTGGGAACAAGGCTGCTGGAGGACTACGGCTTCCAGGCCGACATCGACCATTTTGCGATATTCGGGGTGTGCAAATGCTGCCGCTGATTCTGACTCGTCCATGGCCTGCCGCGAGGCGGGTGGCCATATCATTGTTGGTGACCGTAGCTGCGCTGGCTGCAGCCGCATGCGGAGGCACGGACGACGCCGGTACGCAGGCCGCCGGCTCCGAGGCATTGAAGGTCGTCACGACCGTGTCGCCCATCACCAGCCTCGCCGAGAACGTGGGCGGCACGAGAATCGCACTCCAGGGAATCGTGCCTGAGGGCGTTAATTCGCACACGTTCGAGCCGGCCCCCTCGGTCGCCCAGGTGATGTCCGAGGCCGACCTGATCGTGCTGAACGGGCTGTTCCTCGAGGAGCCGTCCCTGGAGATGGCGAAGGCGAACAAGAAGCCGGACGCTGTAATCCTCACCTTGGCCGACCGGGCCATCTCGCGCAACGAGTGGGTGTTCGACTTCTCGTTCCCCGAGTCCGAGGGGCACCCGAACCCCCACCTGTGGACCAGCCCCGTCCTGGCGATAGAGTACGCCGATCTGATCCGTGATGAGCTGGTCAAGCTGGACGCGGACAACGCTTACTACTACAACGACAACTTCGAGAAGCTGAAGGTGCGCCTCGAAGACCTCGACAGTAGAATCTTCGACGCAGTGGACACCATACCGCCTGGGAACCGCAAGCTCCTGACATACCACGACTCGTTCCCCTTCTTCGGGTCGCGCTACGGGTTCGAGATCGTGGGCGCAGTCCAGCCATCGGACTTCACCGAGCCGTCCGCACGAGATGTTGCGGGCCTCATAGACCAGGTCAGGGAGACGGGAGTGCCCGCGATATTCGGCTCGGAGGTCTTCCCCAGCCCCGTCATGGAGCAGATCGCCAAAGAGGGCGGCGCGGAGTTCGTGGACCGGCTCAGGGACGACGACCTGCCCGGGTCCCATGGAGACCCGCGCCACTCCTACATGGGGTTGATGCTGACCAACCTGGAGATCATGGTGACGGCCCTCGGCGGCAGCGCCGAGGCGCTCTCGGGCTTCGACGTGAGCCTGGTATTCGAAGGCGAGAGCGGAGCAGTCTACCCAGAGTAATGCTGCACCCCACGCCGCACGAGTACGAGCGGTATGAGCCCATCGTGGAGATGGGCGGGGTGACCTGCGGCTACGACGGCACGCCCGTCCTGTCCCGCGTCGACCTCACCATCAACCGAGGCGACTTCGTGGGGCTCCTGGGCCCGAGCGGCTCGGGCAAGACCACCCTGCTCCGTTCCCTCATGGGCGCGGTGGACCTGTTCGAGGGCGATATCCGGGTCGAAGGACGGCCCGTCGACGGCGGGAGGCCGCGTATCGGCTATGTTCCCCAGCTCGAAACGATCGACTGGAGCTTCCCTGTCACCGTCGAGCAGGTGGTGATGATGGGGCGCACCTCCGACAACTGGGCCTTCCCGTGGTTCCGGAAAGGCGACCGCGAGGCCGCGTTCGGCATCATGGACCGCCTCGGCATCACCCACCTCGCGAGGCGGCACATCCGCGACCTGTCCGGCGGCCAGCAGCAGCGGGCGTTCCTGGCCAGGGCCCTCGTCAGCAGCCCCCGCATACTGCTCCTGGACGAGCCCACCAGGGGCGTGGACATCAAGACAAGGGACGAGGTCATGCACCTGCTGCACGACCTCAACCACCAGGACGTGACAATCGTGATGACCACCCACGAGATCAACGCCGTGGCTGCCCACCTGCCCTGGGTCATCTGCCTGAATGGCGGCATCGTAGCCGAGGGGCCCCCAAACGAGGTCTTCACGCCCGAGACCCTGAAGCTCACCTACGACGCGGACCTCCACGTAACCGAGTACGAGGGCATGACCATCGTGGCCGAGTCCCCACACTTCTTCGAGCAACGGACGGGGCGTCGCCGCATACGCCCCCGCGGAACAGGGTCGTCGAGGAACGGACGAACCGACAGAGCACACACTCACGGTCACAAGGAGGCTACGTAGGGATGCTGGCCCCGTTCCAGTACGAATTCTTCCTGAGAGGGCTTATCGTGGCCGCGCTGGTGGGCGGACTGTGCGGCATGATCGGCGTGTACATCGTCCTCCGGCGCATGGCCTACGTCGGCCACGGCCTGGCCCACGCCATCTTCGGCGGAGCCGTCGCCAGCTACGTCATGTCCATCAACTTCTTCATTGGCGCAAGCATCTGGGGCTTCGTATCCGCGATGCTGATCAACCTCGCTACCCGCAAGCGCAACATAGGGGCCGACGCCGCCATAGGCATCGTCACGACATCTAGCTTCGCACTCGGAGTGGCCCTGATCAGCAGGTTCAAGAGCTTCACCCGCAGCTTCGAGGCCGCCCTCTTCGGCAACGTGCTCGCGGTGAGCGAAAGCGACCTGTTCGCGGTCGTCGGGGTCAGCCTCGCAGCATTGTTGGTGATCCTCGTCGGCTACAAGTACCTGCTCTTCACGACCTTCGAGCCCGAGGTCGCGGGATTCTACGGGGTGCCGACGGCCTGGGTCGACGCCATGTTCGCCCTGACCCTCGCAGGCGTCATAGTGGTGTCGCTGCAGATCCTGGGCGTGACGATGATCGCCGCGGCCATCGTGATCCCGCCCGTCGCCGCACGCCTAATCACCGGCGACTTCAACCGGATGATGCTCCTCTCCACGGCCATAGGCGCTCTATGCGGCCTCGGCGGACTGTACGCAAGCTGGTACCTCGACATCTCCTCCGGCCCGTCCGTCGTCCTGTTCTCGGCCGCCGTCTTCATGGCGGCCCTGGCCTACAGTGGCATCAGGAACAGGCTCGCCTTCGCCAGATGGCGTACCGGCCAGGCCGCCACCCAGCCATACCCAGGCGGCGATCCACTGCACTAAGTCGCTGGTGGTCTGAAGTCGTTGAAGCGACGGGAACACCGTGACAGGCCGGCGCAGGCCGCAGAAAGTGACAGCAATACGGTGCATCCACACTGTCGTTCCGAGCGGAGAGAGGAACCTAAGGTCGCTGCCCTCAAGACGACGTCGATCCGTAGCCAGGCGTCTCTGGATTCCTCGCTAACGCCCGGAATGACAGCATGTGATTTTACCTAACGACAACGCAAAATACAGCCCCGGACTCACCTGCGCCACTACGTAATAGAGTGGCCGCCGTCCATGACGATGGTCTGGCCCGTCACGCTGCCGAAGGCTGGCCCGCACAGCAGGTACAGCGCCTCGGCGATCTCGGCCCTCGACACGAGGCGGCCCAGCGGCGTGCCCTCCACGACCTCGCCGGCCTTCGCGGGGTCCATGCCCTCGTTGTCGGCGATCAGGCCCGGCGCGAGGCAGTTCACGCGGACCTCCGGCGCAAGCTCTAGCGCAAGCTGCCGGGTCAGGTGCACGACGCCCACCTTAGCCAGTCCGTACACGCTGTGTACGTTCCCGAAAGCGCTGGAAGCGGCTATGTTCACCACGCACCCGCCGCCGCTCCCTTTCATGCGAGCGCCCGCCTCCCTCGTCACCAAGTACGTCCCGCGCACGTTCGCCTCCATGATGTGGTCGAAGTCGGCCACGTCCAGCTCCAGGTACGGGCTGTCGACGTAGGGCCCGGCATTGTTGACCAGCACGTCGATACGTCCGAAGCGCTCCCACACCTCGGCCACCATGCCTGACGCCTGTGCCGTGTCCCCCACGTCGGCGTGGACCGGCTCCGCCCTTGACCCGAGCGCGCGCAGCTCTTCGCACAGGTCCGCCGCCGCCTCGGCCGACTGGTTGTAGTTGACGGCAACGTCGGCCCCCTGACGCGCCAGCGTCCGTGCGATGGACGCCCCGAGAGTCCGCGACCCGCCGGTCACCAGGCACACCCTGCCCTTCAGCGAAAAGTCATGCGAGCTCATGCTCCACCTCTTGTCCCATCGGTCTGCACGAACAGGGTATACTCCGTCCGCCAGTCTTGCAGCAGCCTGACCAAGAACAGACTGGCCAAGACCATAGAGGAGAAAAAACTTGTACGACCTGCTTATCAAGGGGGGGACCGTAGTCGATCCCTCACAGAACCTGCACGCGGTGCGCGACGTTGCGCTGAAGGACGGACTCGTGGCCGCCGTTGGGCCCTCCATCGGCGGTGATGCTGCCGAGACCATCGACGCGACAGGGTTGATCGTCTCGCCGGGCCTGATGGACCTCCACGTGCACGCATTCTGGGGAGGCTCGACCTACGGCATAGAGCCCGACGCAGGCAACATCAGCCGCGGCGTCACGACCGCGGTGGACGCAGGATCGGCGGGAGCGTGGACGTTCCCCGCCTTCCGAAGCCACATTATGGACCGGGCAGATACCCGGCTCTTCGCCCTGCTCAACATCTCGGCGGCCGGCATGGTCTTCCACGACAATGCCGAGCTCCACGACCTCGGCATCGCCGACGTCGGCCAGGCGGTCGAGGCTGGCAACCTCAACAGCGACGTCGTTGTTGGAGTCAAGGCCCGGCTCGGCCGGGTGCAGGCCGCCGACAACGACGCCGACAGCCTGGAGCGCGCCATCGAGGCGGCAGAGGCCATCGGAGGTTTCGTGATGATCCACGTCGGCAACAGCGCAACCCCCCTGCCCGACCTGATGCGCATGCTCAGGCCCGGGGACGCCGTCACCCACTCCTTTCACGGGTTCGCCGACGGCGTTCTCGATGACTCCGGCGCGGTGATCGAAGGGATGAAAGAGGCCCAGACCAGGGGCGTGGTCATCGACGTGGGCCACGGCGCGGGCGGATTCTCGTTCCGGGCCGCTGAGAAAGCGCTCTCTGAGGGCGTCATGCCTGGAACGATCAGCAGCGACCTCCACATAGACAACATCGAGGGCCCGGTATTCGACCTCGTCACGACCATGTCCAAGTTCATGCACCTGGGCATGTCCATCGACGATGTCATCAGCCGCTGCACCGACGCCACGGCCCGCACCATAAAGCGGGAGGGCAAGCTGGGGACGCTGAGACCCGGCGCCCACGGCGATGTCACGCTCCTGCGCCTCGAGGAGGGGCGATTCACGCTCAGGGACCGCCTATCTACGGCCACCTCGCTGGGCACGACCCGGTGGGAGGCGCCATCGTCGGTCGAGGCCTCCAAGCGCCTAGCCCACGTACTCACCATCAAGGCCGGCAGTGTCTACAGGCCCTGGCTGCACCCCACCCAGGCCCTCCACCCATCACCAAGCCAGCGATGGACTTCGAGGTAGCCATACGCGGCGGCCTCGTTTTCGACGGCGACGGCGCAGACCCCGCTAGAGCCGACGTGGGCATCGTCGGCGACACCATCGTCGCCGTCGGCGACCTGGAGCACCGCTCGGCCAAGTGCACGGTAGATGCTTCGGGCAAGTACGTCGCGCCCGGCTTCATCGACATGCACACTCACGCCGAGCGCGGCCTGCCACACCCCGAGCTTGCGCCCAGCATCCACCACCTGAAGCAGGGCGTGACGACGGTGCTCGGCGGGGCCGACGGCTACGGCGCGTGGCCGATTCATAGCTCCATGGACACCTTGTCCGCCAAGCTGACCGCCCAGGGCATAGGCACGAACGCTGCCCTGATGGTAGGCCTGGGACAGGTCCGCCGCCAGGTGATGGGGCTGACCGACCGCGAGCCCACTCCCGGCGAGGTCGATGCAATGAAGGCCCGCATCCGCGAGGCCATGTCCAGCGGCGCAATTGGCATCTCGTCCGGTCTCATATTCGCGCCCGACAGGCACTTCGACACAGGCGCAATCGTCGATCTGGTGCGGGAGGCCGCCCGCTTCGGCGGCATCTACCACACCCACGTGCGCGACGAGGCGGACCGCTTGGTCGAGGCCGTGGAGGAGGCCATCTCCATAGGCGAGCGGTCGGGAGCGACCACCGTCGTGACCCACTTCAAGGCCGTCTACCGCAGGAACTGGGGCAAGCTCAGGCAGGCAACCGACGCCATAGAGTCGGCCAGGAACCGCGGCGTCAGGGTATACACCGACCAGTACCCGTTCGTCGAGGGCGGCCCCGTGCCCTTCATACCGCCAGAGACGTGGGACGGCTCGCCCGACTCGGTGGAGGACACGGCGCGGAAGATGCACGACGCACTCGCGACGCTGCCCGTCGACTCCCTCCTGTCTCTGCGCGCCAGCCTCGCGGGAGTACCGCACGATCCGGACGAGGCTGCATTCTGGCGCGAGAGGCCGGACCTCCTGCTCGACTCAGTCTCGGAGGCGCTGGCTCACGCCATGCCCCTGGACGGCAGAGCGCTGTTCGGCGCAGTCTCCTGGTACGGCATGCACCAGGGCCCGGGCAACCCCTCGGCGCGGGCCCGCTTCATTGCGCGGCTGCGAGACCCTGCCGAGCGCGGTCGCGTCGCGTCCGAGGTAGAGGCTCACCTCGACGCCCAGGGCGGGCCCGGCAACCTGCTCGTATTCGGCTCGTCTCGGCCCGAGCTAGAGCTGGTGCCCCTGGCGGACGCCGCCCAGCAGATGGGCCAGGGCGAGGTAGACTCAGCTATCACACTTGGACTGGAAGGCGCGCGGGCCATAGCCATCCTGCACTCGGACGACGACGTCGAGTACGCCATGGCAAAGGACTTCGTGGCGACCGGCAGCGACGGCGACTTCCCCTACCTCGGCGCTGTCGGCGGACAGCTAGGCGCGCCCCAGGCTATCCGCGCATACTCCACGTACGCGACGAAGCTGCGCACATACGCGATGCAGCGCGGCACCGTATCTCTCCCCCACGCCATACGATCGTGCACCGGACTGCCCGCCGAAATACTCGGATGGGGCGACAGGGGATTCATCCGCGAAGGGGCAAAGGCTGACATCGTCGTCCTCGACCTGGAAGCCCTGGCCCCCCGGTCCAACCTCCGCACGCCCCACCGGTACAGCGAGGGAGTCGACCTGGTCCTCGTGAACGGCCAGACAGCCCTGGAGCACGGCGAGCCTACGGGTAGGCTGGCAGGCCGCATCCTCAGTCCATCGAAGCCCTGACCTTCCCGCAACGTACACCCCCGTAGTGTCACTACCATGAGAAATGGCCCGGGACCATGTCGTCCTGAGGAGTCCCCGACGAGGGACCTGGGGCGGGGTCGCCTCGACCTCGCGGTAGCGTCGTTAGCCCGTTCAGCTACGAGCCTAGTCCTCGGGACCAACGCTCCTGGATTCGCGCCCGGTTGCGCAAACGTCTCCAAACACAGGTCGGCGGTGGACCCAGAATCGAATCCACCGCCGGCCGCCCCTTCACACGCAATGTCGATGGCGGGTGAGCCAACCGGACTGCCTGCTCACCGGCCGTCACCTCCCATGCCTACCGGCTATACCCCGACTTCGTGACGATGTGCTGGGGCATGTCTGCCGTCATATGCTCCATCAGGAACGCCACGTCCTGGTACGAGTCCAGGTGGCCCAGGTGCTGCCCCAGCTGCTGCAGCCGGTCGAACAGCGCCCACAGGTCGCTCCGAACGCTGCCTGTTCCCTCCCCGTCCACGTACGGAAGGCTGCTGTACCGGTCTGACGCCAGCGCGACGACTGCGCCGAACTCCAGCAGCGGGTCGCCCATGCTCCACTCACCGCCCTCCAGGCGGGACACCATCGAAGCAGCCTGGCGGTTCGAAAGCCCGCTGACCGGCGTAACCCACCTCAGCTGCACGTCCCCAAGCTCGACGGGCTCGGACGAGCCTTCCCGCACCTCGTCGTGGACCATCACCTCGTAGAACACCGTCGTAGCCGCCCCCACGGGTATCTCGGCAAACTCCTTCCGGTCCTCCACGAACGACTCGTCCGACGTAACACGGTTCTCGTACCCGATCATCCGCCAGGACTCGACCACCTCGTCGTTCCATGTAACCTGCGCCCGCGTCTGGTCCGCGAACGGCGCCGACAGGGCCAGCCAGCTCTCCCGGCTGAACGTCGCCCGTGCCTGCTCGATGTTGCTCAGGTACCGGTACCAGCCGTTCCCGTGCTGGGCAAGCTGCTCCAGCAGGTAGTCGTTGTAGTTGCTGATTCCCACGCCGATCGTGATAAGCCGCAATGGGTTCCCGCTGTCGGCATCGTACGCCGACTCGAGGATCGCGAACGGGTCCGTCGCGTCCACGTTCGCCACACCGTCCGACATCAGGATGATGTAGTTGTGCGCGTCCGGGCGCTCGCGCCGCACGTGATCAGCCAGTTTCACCCCCAGGTCGAGCCCTGCCTGCACGTTCGTGCTCCCGTGCGGGGCGAGGCGGCCTATCGACCTGCGAACCGCGCGGTCGTCCGGGCCGGCGTGCTCGACGGTAAGCTCGTCGATCACATCCGTCGTGAAGTGCACCACGCCCATCCTATCGCGGCTCCCCAGGCTCCGCCTGATGCTCTCGGCTGCCTCCCTTGCTATGTCCACCCGGTTCCCGTCCGCCATCGACCCGGACGCGTCCAGCACCAGCGTCACGTTCAACGGCTTGTCGTCCTGCAGCTCCGGTGCCTGGAAGCCCAGCCGCACAAGGTGCATCCGCCCATCCAGCGGGTGCGTGAACACCTCCGTGGTGATGGCAAAGCTGTCCTGGTGGGGCGGCGGCGGGTAGCCGTAGTCGAACGCGTTGATCCACTCCTCCGCCCGCACCGAGTCCGGGTCGACCTCATGGCCCGCCCGCGCCCAGTTCAGCGCAAGCTGGAACGACGTCCGGTCCGTATCCAGGCTGAACGTCGAGACGCTGTCCTCTGCCGTCGACGCGAACCTCGACCGCTGGTAGTCCCTGAACGTCGTCGCCGAAGGCGGGCTCACGGGCGCCGGACGGCTGATGGGCCCCCCGGCGGCCTGCTTTACGGCCGGACCGCCCTGACCCGGAGGGGCCGCCTGGGCTGCCGCCCCAGATTCCATGACCGTCTGCACGTCGGCTGCGGAGAGCTGCCCGCCTGACGATTGCGGCGCTGCCGTGGGCGCCGGTGCGGCTTGCGCCGCCTGGGTGGTTGCCTGCGAGCTGGACTGCTGGCCCACCGCCGTCTGTGTTGGCGCGACTCGCTCTGTGATGGCCTTCGTTGTCGGTGAGTCGGCTACCGCCACAGCTCGGCTGTGGTCCTGGACCGCCGCCTGCGCGGTAGGAGCAGGTTGCGGTGCCTTCTGAGCCATCATTCCCTCTGCGACGGCCGCCGCTTTAGGGGCTGGGGGCGCGGGAGCAGCGGCAGCCGGTGGCTCCGGCGCTGCGGGCGGGGGCTGCCCGGACTCCGTTGATGCGCAGGCGATTGCGGCAAGGGCGAACATCGAGACCAGGGCCGCCAGAGCGATCTTTCTCAGGTCCTTTAGACCGGCTCCATCCATGATCCGGGAACTACTGTCCGTGGCAGAGTGCATTCTGTACCTCCATACCTCTGTGTTCGAACTCCCGCTTCAGCGGGTCGCGAATTGGCATCCTGAGGCGGTCGCCGTCCTCGCGTCATACATCCAGCATGGCCCGCAATCATGTACACTCGGAATAGCACACCTGTTACATTCGCCGTTTGTTGTGTATCGGATATGTAACACTTGGGGACTTTCGCAGAGCTACTGAACGAGTACATGACCCGGACGGGCATCGGCGACGCCGAGCTGGCCCGACGGATCGGGATTAGCCGCCTCACCCTCGTCCGCTGGAAGCTGGGTGTCACCAGCCGGCCCCGGCATCGCGAAGACGTGGCCAGGTGCGCCGAGCTGCTTCGCCTTACTCCGGAGGAGACCGCTGAGCTCCTCCTGTCGGCAGGCTTCTCCCCCGACGACGTGCCCCCACCCGGTGAGCCGTCACCTCCCGACCCGCCTGGGCCCGCGACACCCGCTCCTCCCGAGCCCCAGGTCGAGGAGCCAACCACTGACGAGCGGCGGCCTCAGAACAGGCGCACCTGGGCCATAGCTGCGGCAGCCATCCTGATGGTGGTGATCGTGGGAGGCTTGGCGGCGTTCATGCTGTTACGAAGCACCCCGTACCCGTCCGCCGAAGACGGCGAGTCCCTGATCGTCATGGCGCCCTTCGTCAACTACACGGGCGGGCAGCACGGGTTCAACGTCCACGGACGCCTCAGGGACCAGATAGAGCGGGAGATACAGGCCGCCGGGCTGTTGGACGTGAGGACGGCTGAGTGGCCGGACGAGATCGCCGCCGAGGAGGCCGCGGTCTCAGCCGGGCTCCAGTCCGGGGCGAAGATCGTCATCTGGGGCGAGTACGACAGCGGGCGCGTGGTCGCCTCGTTCACGATGCCCCTCAGCCGGTCCGAGCCTCACGATCAACGCGTGGTCGACCTGGCAACGTCCCCCTCGGAGCTGCCGGCCACAATCAACGTCGGGCTGGCCCAGGAGGTGCGCTACGTGGCCCTGCTTACCCTTGGGCAGCTCTACCTGGAGCAGGACGCCTTCCACGCTGCCAAGCTCGTCCTCCTCCGGGCGATGGCCGAGCCCCCGACGGACCCTGACACGCTGGCCAGCATACGCTTCCGGCTGGGCCGCGCCTACCAGGGAGGCGAGTCGGCGGACCTCGACGAGGCGGTAGTGCTGTTCACGCAGGTCTTGGACGTGCGTCCGCGCTCCGTCGATACCTACAACAGCCGCGCCCTGGCATATCTCGACCGGGGCGGCACCGGCGACGTGGACCGCGCGCTCCAGGACCTCAACCGGGCGGCGGAAATCGACCCCGGAAACGCTGCCACGTATCTGAACCGGGCCGTGGCCTACATGGAGAGCGGCAGCGCCGAAGACCTCGACCACGCCATCGCCAACCTCACGAAGGCCATGTCGCTGCGGGCAGACTACGCCCCCGCGTACGTCAACAGGGCTGGCGCCTACGTGCAGAGAAACGGGCCCGGAGACCTGGACCGGGCTTTCAGGGACCTGGACCGGGCGCTTAGGATCGAGCCCGACCTGGAGCCCGCGTACCTCACCAGGGGCAACGCCTACCTCGTGCGCGGTGGAGCGGGCAGTCTCCACCTGGCGAAGCAGGACCTCGAAAGGGCCATCGAGCTCGCGCCCGACTCGGCAAGGGCGTACTACAACCGCGGGCTGGTGCACTCGGCCCTGGGTGACCTCGATGCGTCGGTGGCCGACCTCCAGCGCGCCCACCGGCTGCGCCCGGAGGAGCCGTCCTACAACAACACGCTTTGCTGGCAACTGGGGGTGAGCGGAAAGCCTGCCGAGGCGCTTCCCTACTGCGACGCGGCGGTGGCGGCCAACGTCGGACAGGCGAGGGACGCCCGAGGACTCGTCTACGCCACCATGGGACGGCACGCCGATGCAATAGCCGAGTTCGAAGCGTTTCTGGAGTGGGTGGACACCTCGGTCAAGGAAAGCTGCCGGCGGTACTACCGCACCAGCCGGTCGGCGTGGCTGAGGACCCTCCGTAACGGAGAGAACCCCCTCGACCCGGCCACCCTCAGCCGCCTGGGCGTAAGGCCCGTGGGCCCCGGACACGACCCATGCTGAGAGCTTAGCTAGAGGTGTCTAGGTTTCAACCTTACCGGGTTCAAGAGGTGTCATGATGGATGTGGCCGTATTGTAACGGCGACGCTAGAATATCAACAGCCACATTCGGAACTCATATGAGAGGGGAGGCATTAACTCTTGTCAACCAAATACGACCTTATGGACTGGCTGCTTGAAGCTCTACGGGCCTGCGGCGGTAGCGGACGAATCGTTAGGTTGTGCAGACATGTGTGGACGACTCACGAGCAAGAACTTCGCAATTCGGGCGATCTCTTCTATACCTGGCAATACGACATCCGATGGGCAGCCACCGAGCTCAGGGACAGGGGACGACTCAAACCAGCCGAGCAATCACCAAAAGGCATATGGGAGTTGTCCGACAACTAGTCAGACGACGCAGTCAAAGCATGTAGCAGCCGCCAATCTCCGCGACATCGCACTGACGTACCATGAGACGCTAGTCAAACTTAAGACTCAGCGCTCATGTCATTTCGTGCTCACAACGCCAACCACATAGTCGCAGAAAGCCACTAGTCCCAAGGGCCGGATCACAGAGTTCGATCCATTACCCCTATCTCGCATTCCTCCCTGTTCGACCGCGCCTATCCCGGATCGCAAGGGACGCGATTGTCTCGCCACCAGCCGTTGCGTCGTCAAATTGTGAGGAGGTTAATGCAGAAAGCCTTGAAGCAGTCGAAACGTGTTGGGGACACTGGATGGATGCGAACGGGCGGAGAGAAAGCGGGGGCAATGAGACTGAGCGTGGAAGAACTCGAGCAGCCCGACGACCAGCGCGGTCTGACCGCCAGGCAGTGGGCTATCGTTGGCGCGATTGCGATAGCCGCAATCATCTGGGTGTTCATAGTCTCGCCTCAGAGCAACTACTGGGGCGACTCCGGTACCTTCCTCGTTTCGGCCGTGGGCGAGCCGCCGCTCATTCTCAGGCCGGACTCGGACGGCTATAGCGCAGCCAGGGCCGAGCTCGAAGAATTCCAGGCCAACGCGCCCGGCACATACAGCGTCAGCCTCAACACCTACCTGAGAATAAAGGCCGCGCTCGGGCTGGAGAACGACCCCGGCGAGGAGGCCAGTTTCGCACGCTGGAACGAGCGCACCGAGCATTGGTCGAACCTGAGGGCCTTCCTGTCCGGCACCAACGCCAACACGACCGGCGGCGCCGTCGACGAGCAAGAGGCCGAGCACATCTGCTCACAATTGCCCCAGTGGGAAGGAAAACTCGCGGCTGCCCAGGCCTACGTCGCCGAGTACAGGACTGTGGAACCGGCCACCGTGCAAAGCAACCCGGTCCTCCAGGACCTGGAGACCGAAGCAGCCCGCGGCCTAGCCCTCCTATCCCAAATCAACTGCACCAAACCAATCGCCACCCTGAAGTAAGCCACGATCCAGGGCTAGCTGGCGTCCCATGCAGGATTCGAATCCTAATATCCAGCCAGTATCTCATGCCATAGCCCTCCCATCGAACACGCCTGCGCTGGCGGCCCTGGCGACCGCCTCGTCGATCCACCGCGAGCCCGTCGTGCGGATGCGCGGGTCAGGAAACTCCATTTAATTGACATCTGGCCTGCCAGACCCTATGGTCACCGCTGAGGCGGGATTCGACATCTTGCGGAAAACTCTCACAAAGGGAGACTTCGGACAATGAACGTGCGAAGGGACCGCCGGAAGTCCCCGATGACGGCGGAGCAGGCAGGTTTCAGGCACCCCTTGGTGGCAACGGTAGACGCATTTGACCACATCGAGCGCCTAGGGCTGAACGGCAACGCCGGGACGACGTTGACCAACGAGGTCGAGGCGATGAACGCCTTCTCCCAGGTGCTGGTCAGCGGTCACGCCCCCAGTAGTTTGCAAGTCGGAAGCAAGATTCGGGGTAATATCGCGTCTACGGACGACGAGTTTCGCGATATGTCTATCCGGACCATCCTCGACTACGTGGACGTGGCCCGGCGCTATCCCCATCTGAAGCTGGTCAATATGCACTTCGCGCCGAAGAGGTGGGTCGACGAGACGCAGAACCAATGCCAGACAGGCACCTATGATCGCCTCATCGATGGGATAAGGCAGATCGCCGCCTTCGCCGAACGGCGCGGAATCCAGATAGTCCTGGAAAACAATTGCGCCTACTTTGAACTCAACGGCATCGCGGACGACGTGCCGGCAGAGAAGATGGACTGGGCCGGCAAGAACGAGTACTACGGCGTGTCTCCTGAGGAGTGGACGCAGATATGCGAGGACGTCGACCGTCCCAACGTCGGTCTCTGCCTTGACACAAGCCACGCCTGCACCTATGCCCACACCTTTCCGGAGGACCGGCGCAGTGAGCGGATGCTGGCCTTTCTGGCCAAGCCTCACCTGATACGCCACGTTCACTGGAGCGACAATTACCTCTACGACACCCGAGGCCGCAATGACTCCCACGTGTCCGTCGGGAAGGGCTCTCTGCCAACCGAGCTGCACAGGGGCATCAAGAGGCTCGACGCCGTCATACTTCTGGAGCACTTCTACACCATCGACGAGCTGGAACAGGAATTGGAGTACGTCACCGCCCTCTAGCTGGCTGATGGAATATGGGGCGTGAAGTCCCGACGAGTCGGGATTGCGGGGAGTCTGAGAGCCTGCCCTGAGCTTAGCCGAAGGGAAGGCTGTTTACGATGCGCCAGCCGGCAGCAAAGGGGGAGGTGACCAGGTGACAACTGAGGACAGAAAGCGAGAGCTATTCGCCCAGCCCAGCGCGGCCAAAGAGGTCTATGTGCCCGACGGCCACTACGTCAATGGCCACATCATCGTTCGGGGGCCTGATGGCCTATGGCACCTGTTCTACGAGCCGGATTATCCGGGCCAGACTCCGTCTTCATATGATCATGCGACCTCCGAAGACCTGCTCACCTGGACACACCACGGGACCGTGGTGGAGGCCGGAGGCCCGGGCGACTGCGACGCCTATGAGGTAGGCGACGGCTGCATCATCGAGCACGAGGGGCGCTGGCATCTGGTCTATCAGGCGAGGCCATATCTGGGTGCCAGCCGCCGCTATGCCATGGCTGTATCCGATGACCTTTGGAGCTGGTCCAAGCACCCGGGGGACGGCTCCCCCACATTCATACCCGACCGCGAGTTATCTGGCTGGAGGGAAGAGGGGGTGATGGAGTGTAAGGACCCGTCTATCATCTACCAGGACGGCATTTACCATATGTATTACTGCTGCCGGAAGCTGGTAGAGCCCGTCCTCGACGAGGCCGAAAGGCAGACCCGCGCCGGCATCAACCTTGCGACCTCCACAGACTTGATCCACTGGGAAGATCACGGCCCTGTCATCGAGGACAAATATAATTGGAACCCTCTGGCGGGCCCACCGGGCTTCGAGACGCCAAGAGCGGTGCAGCGTGACGGTAAGGTCTATGTGTTCGCGAGGCACTTCCCCGGCGGCCTGCATTACACGGTCGGAGACGATCCTTTCCACTTCGGCCCGTGGCGTTTCGTGGGCCCGTGGCACGCTCCTGTGATCGTCAACGACGATCAGGACCGCTGGTACATCACCCACTCGTACAACCCCTTCGGCAAGCTCTCGACCAGGTCCCCCAAGGCCGGGCCATGGAGGGGTCTGTACATAGCAGGGCTGGAGTGGAGCGAAGGGGTCCCGGTACCGGTGGACCTGCGCGCCGTGATGGAGGACTGGCCCTGGCAGCGCGAGGGCGGTGGGTAGCGGCAGTGAAGCTGGTCGCGACATAGGCCAGCCGGCAGCAAACGAAGGAGGTGACCAGGTGACAACTGAAGACAGAAAACGCGAGATCTTCGCCCAGCCTGGTGCGGCAAAAGAGGTCTACGCGCCGGAAGACCACTATGTCAACAGTCACGTCATCGTCCGGGGGCCTGATAGCTTATGGCACCTGTTCTACGCGCCGGCCTACCCGAGGTGGATTCGGCCTCCGTCTTCCTCGGAAGCAGGCCCATTGCCCAGTGCTACGACATTTGACCATGCGACCTCCGAAGACCTGCTCACCTGGACGCACCACGGACCCGTAGTGGAGGCCGGAGGCCCGGGCGACTGCGACGCCTATGAGGTAGGCGCCGACTGTATCATCGAGCACGAGGGGCGCTGGCACATTGTGTATCATTGCAGGCCCACCCGCTCGTCCAGCCGCCGCTTTGCCATGGCTGTATCCGATGACCTATGGAGCTGGTCCAAGTACCCAGGGGACGGCTCTCCCACCTTCATTCCCGACCGCGAGCTATCTGGCTGGCGGGAAGAGGGGATGATGGAGTGTAAGGACCCGTCTATCATCTACCAGGACGGCAGGTACTACATGTACTACGTCTGCCAGAAGCTGGTAGAGCCCATCGACGAGCCGCTGAAGCAGACCCACACTGGTATAAACGTTGCGACCTCGACCGATCTGGTCCACTGGGAGGACCACGGAGCCGTGATTGAGGACCGGTGGATCACCAATCCGATGTTCGGTCCGTGGGGTTTCGAGACGCCAAGAGTGGTGCAGCATGACGGCAAGGTCTATATGTTCGCGATGTACTTCTACGGCCTGCAATATACGGTCGGAGACGGTCCTTTCCACTTCGGCCCGTGGCGTGTAGTGGGCCCGTGGCACGCTCCTGTGATATTCAACGACGATCAGGACCGCTGGTACATCACCCACGGTATGAACACCTTCGGCAAGCTAACGACCCATGGCAACAAGACCGGACCATTCAGGGGTCTATATATCGCAGGGCTGGAGTGGAGCGAAGGGGTCCCGGTACCGGTGGACCTGCGCGCCGTGATGGAGGACTGGCCCTGGCAGCGCGAGGGCGGTGGGTAGAGGTGACAAATGACAACTGAAGACAGAAAGCGAGAGCTATTCGCCCAGCCTAGTGCGGCAAAAGAGGTCTACGTGCCCAAGGGCCACTATGTCAACGGCCACATCATCGTCCGGGGGCCTGATGGCCTATGGCACCTGTTCTACGAGCCGGCTTATCGGGGCCAGCCTCCGTCTTCATTTGACCATGCGACCTCCGAAGACCTGCTCACCTGGACACACCACGGGACCGTGGTGGAGGCCGGAGGCCCGGGCGACTGCGACGCCTATGAAGTAGGCGACGGCTGCATCATCGAGCACGAGGGACGCTGGCATCTGGTCTATCAGGCGAGGCCATATCTGGGTGCCAGCCGCCGCTTCGCCCTGGCCGTGTCCGACGACCTGTGGAGCTGGTCCAAGTACCCGGGAGACGGCTCTCCCATCTTCATTCCCGACCGCGAGCTATCTGGCTGGAGGGAAGAGGGGATGATGGAGTGTAAGGACCCGTCTATCATCTACCAGGACGGCAGGTACCATATGTATTACGTCTGCCAGAAGCTGGTAGAGCCCATCGACGAGCCCTTGAAGCAGACCCATACTGGTATAAACGTGGCGACCTCGACCGATCTGGTCCACTGGGAGGACCATGGAGCCGTGATTGAGGACCGGTGGATCACCAATCCGATGTTCGGTCCGTGGGGTTTCGAGACCCCAAGAGCGGTGCAGCGTGACGGCAAGGTTTATATGTTCGCGATGTACTTCTACGGCCTGCAATATACCGTCGGAGACGATCCTTTCCACTTCGGCCCGTGGCATGTCATCGGCCCGTGGCACGCTCCTGTGATCTTCAACGACGATGAAGACCGCTGGTACATCACCCACGGTATGAACCCCTTCGGCAAGCTCTCGACCAGGGCCCCCAGGGCCGGGCCATTCAGAGGTCTGTATATCGCAGGGCTGGAGTGGAGCGAAGGGGTCCCCATTCCGGTGGACCTGCGCGCCGTGATGGAGGACTGGCCCTGGCAGCGCGAGAGCGGTGGGTAGTCGCCGCCCTATTGGTGTACGGGTCGGCCGTGTCTCGCGTGTGGGAAGGCTCAGGCGCTGTTGAGAGGGCTAAATGGCGTCCCAGGCAGGATTCGAACCCGCGACCCGCTGCTTAGAAGGCAGCCGCTCTGTCCCCTGAGCTACTGGGACGCTGCAGGAAAAAGTTTATCACACCCTTGACCGGCCCCACCTGGACCGGCCGACCTCTACCTTGTGCAGCACGTGGCGGCCGAAGCTCGTCCTCCGAACACCCTTGATCTCCGTGTCGCCGACTTCGGCCAGGGTGGTTAGCTCCCTCTGGGCCGCCATTCCAAGCGGACGCCTGGCGAGAAAAGCCCCCAGCATTGCCCCGGCGATGAGAGGGACGCGCGCCGCCCGGTTGGACACCCGCTTGCGTACGATCCCGGCTAGCAGGATCGCCCCCGCGATTCCGACAGCCAGGTTGGTCCCGCAGTACGGCGAGACCGCAAGCCTGCTCTCCCCTGCCCTCAGCCGCTCCAGGGCAGCCTCGGCGGCGTCGCCCACGTCATCCAACGGGACATTCCCGTACACCCAGAACCCGCCGGGCGTAGAGTAGCCTCCAAGGGGCGGTCGATGGCCCCGCGCCGCCAGCACGGCGATGGTAGCGTGCTCGATGGCGTGATTCCTGCGCACCCGGTCTATCAGTCCATAGTTTGCCATACGACGATTCTAACAGGCGTGCTCGCCGCCCGGCGTGTCAGGCCGGCGCTCCGAACAGCTTTCTGCCGCTAGAGTGGAGGTATTGCCCGGCGATGTAGGTGAGCGGTTTCCTCGCAGACGTGAAGTCCCGGCGCAGGAGTCCGAACACGTCCGTCAGGCCCAGTGTCCTGGCCGCGGGGTGCCCCTCCGCAAGCCCATAGAACCGGACCCCCTCCCGCTCATACTCCTCTATCCCGCGCTCTGCCCTGGCTCGACTGCGCCCGGGCCCGGCCTCGGGCCTCGCCCCTTGCGCGGACACCGGAAACACGCCCGTGATGAACAGGCAGAGGTCGGCGATGCGCTTGTAGAAGGCGAACCGGCCCTCCTCGTCCGCCGAAGCGCACATGCTCACCAGGCTGTCGAAGTCCATGTCGCTGTAGCGGA
Source organism: Dehalococcoidia bacterium (assembly GCA_034420735.1). Classification (GTDB taxonomy): domain Bacteria; phylum Chloroflexota; class Dehalococcoidia; order Lucifugimonadales; family CAJWER01. The sequence goes on along the minus strand of DAOULA010000013.1, from coordinate 14,483 downwards.
TCTTGCGGCGGATTCCCCGGCGCCTGCGGACAGGGACGACGTAGCTGTGAACGCGGGTGAATGACGCCAGCATGTCGGCCAGGTACAGCAGAACGCCCGACCTGCCCAGCAGGGCGGACACCTCTCGCGCGTCGAAGACCGGCACCCGCTCGCGGCCCGTCTGCTCGAGGGTATGGGTTGCGGACTCGATGTCGGCCTGCGCCTTGCGGAGCAGCACCTCGAAGTAGAGGTGCGGGGATAGCTTCAGCAGGATGTCTTCGTCGGAAGTTACCGCCAGGAAGACCCGCTCATCCCCCACCAGGGCCTTCCTGAAATCGTCGTCGTCGATGATGAGCCGCTTCAGCCCGTCCCTTGTGCCCGTTTCGGGCGCGGCATGGTCGACGATGAAGTCAAGGTCCCTCTCGGCGAGTCCTGGGCCCAATCGCACGCCCTCCCCTGCTTCACTGCAACATCGGGCAACGCATGAGGCGATGGAGGCCGCCACGGAGGCGGCGGCGTCCGAGCTTAGCTAACCTTGGCGTGCAGATTCCTGGACGCCAGCTCGCTGATCACCGTCTCCTTGTCGGTCTCCTCGGTCCACGGAGTGGGCAATACATGAGAGCCGAATATGCGGGCGAAGTGGTCGTCGGGCTCGCCGTCGACGAAGTGGGTGGTCATCCAATTTCCGTCCTGGAGCACCACCTTGATCTCCCTGTTCTCACCGGTCCATCCAAAGCTAACGTAACTCACGGCTCAATCCTCCTACAGGCGCGGTCACGATCCAGCCGCCGCGACTCGACGACACATTATACGTAGCTGTTCAGGGTTGAGGGGAGGAGTCTTAGCCTCTTCCCCCCGAGGGGGAAGATTGAGATGGGGGCTCTCGCACTGCCGAAGAGCCTGTCCTGAGCCTGCCGAAGGGCAAAGCTGCCTCATGCCTCACCAACTCTGAACAGTTGCCATTATACCCGTCCACGCAAAGAAAGTGGCGGGAACGATGCGTATGCCCGTCCCCGCCACTTCAAGTGCTTCACTCTCGCCCCAAGACTAGCTCGGAGCGGTTTCCGCCGTCGCCTAGTAGTCCATCGGCGGCGCTGCGGGCGCCGGCGGGATGTCCTCCTTGATGTCCGTGATCAGCGACTCGGTCGTGATCACCATGGCGGCGACGCTGGCGGCGTTCTCGACTGCCGCGCGCGTAACCTTCGCCGGGTCCATGATCCCGCGCTCCAGCAGGTTCGTGAACTCGCCCGCCTCCGCGTCGAAGCCCATGTCGCCTTCGGACGCCATGCTCTTGTCGAGCACAACCTCGCCCGACGCGCCCGAGTTCACGCAGATCAGCTTCAGGGGCGCCTCCAGGGAGGTGCGCAGAATGTCTATGCCGGTCGCCTCGTCGCCGCATACGTCCACGGAGTCCAGGGACGCCCGAGCACGGATGAGCGCCAGGCCGCCGCCGGGGACTATCCCCTCCTCGACGGCTGCACGCGTCGCGGACAGCGCGTCCTCGACCCGCTGCTTCTTCTCCTTCAGCTCGATCTCCGTCGCCGCGCCGACCTTGATGATCGCCACGCCGCCGGACAGCTTCGCTACCCGCTCTTCCAGCTTCTCGCGGTCGTAGTCCGAGGTGGTCTCCTCGACCTGCGCCTTGATCTGGCCGATCCGGCCCTGGATGTCGGCGTCGGAGCCCGCGCCGTCCACGAACGTCGTCTCTTCCTTCGTCGACACGATCCGGCGGGCGCGGCCCAGGTCCTCGACCGTCACGGAGTCCAGCTTGCGGCCGACCTCCTCGCTGATGACGCTGCCGCCGGTCAGGATGGCCATGTCCTCGAGCATCGCCTTGCGCCTGTCGCCGAAGCCGGGGGCCTTCACTGCCAGGCAGTTCAGCGTCCCTCGCAGCTTGTTGACCACGAGCGTCGCGAGGGCCTCGCCCTCTACGTCCTCAGCCACCACGACCACGTTCTTGCCGACCTGGAGAATCTTCTCCAGCGCGGGCAGCAGGTCCGATACGGCCGAGAGCTTCTTGTCGGTGATCAGGATGTACGGGTCCTCGATGTCCGACTCCATCCTGTCCTGGTTGGTGATGAAGTAGGGAGAGATGTACCCGCGGTCGATCTGCATCCCCTCTACAAACTCCTGCTCGTAGCTGATGCTCTTCGACTCCTCGACCGTTATCACGCCGTCCTTGCCGACCTTCTCCATCACGTCGGCGATCAGCGTCCCCATCTCCTCGTCGTGCGCCGAAAGCGACGCGACCTGGGAGATCTGGTCGCGGCCCGCCACCGGGGTGGACATGTCGCCGATCGCGCCGCGTAGGGCCGTGACGCCCTGCTCGATGCCGCGCTTGATGGCCATGGGGTCGGCGCCCGCCGCGATGTTCTTGAATCCCTCGTGGATGATGGCCTGGGACAGAACGGTAGCTGTCGTCGTGCCGTCGCCGGCCACGTCGTTCGTCTTGCTCGCGGCCTCCTTCAGGAGCTGGGCTCCCATGTTCTCGAACGCGTCCTCGAGCTCGATCTCCTTCGCGATGGTGACACCGTCGCTGCAGACCTGCGGCGCGCCGAACTTCTTGTCCAGGACGACGTTGCGTCCCTTCGGGCCGAGCGTCACCCCAACGGTATCCGCCATGGTGTCTATGCCCCGCTTCAGGGCAGCTCGTGCCTCTTCCTTGCTCTCAATCAACTTGGCTGTCACTTGGTGGTTCTCCTTTCTGGTTTCTGAATGGGTTGGTGTTCCGGGAGGATCGTCCCGGCTACACCTTGAACAGGATGTCGTCCTGCCGGACTACGAGGTACTCGGTGTCGGCGTCCTTGTACTCCGTGCCGGAGTACTTGGAATAGACCACCGTGTCGCCCACGGCCACGTCCATCGGCAGCCTCGCGCCTTCGTCGGTCAGCTTGCCCGGACCAACGGCGACGACCGTGCCCGTCTGCGGCTTCTCTTTCGCGGTGTCCGGGATGTATATCCCACCACTGGTCATCTGCTCTTCATCCTCCGACGGCTCTATCACTACCCTGTCACCCAGGGGCTGGAAGCTAACGGCCATTGACTCACTCCTCCTTGTTACAATTGCCTTGCGGCTCCGCTATGTTTAGCAGTCTCGTGTAAAGACTGCTAATAAGTATATGCCGCCGCCGGAAGCACAGTCAACAATTGAAACGGTGGACCAGTGGGTATCCCCTACTACAGACGCAGGCCAGCCAATCCGTCATTCCGGCGAAAGCCGGAATCCAGTCCCCGGGCCGTGCGGATGAAGGACCGTGTGAGATACCTCGATTCGGATGCCTACACACATCGAGAACATCAACTAGCGCACCGGCAGCAGACCGTATGGCACATGAACCGGGGTCTTAAATGAGCAACCGCCGGACACGAAGCTACTACCTGCAGGACATCCCGCTGGCCGAGGCCCAGCGCAAGTTCGACACGACCCTGACCTCGGCAGAAGCGCTCGACCCCGCACCGGGCGAGACACTCCCCCTCGACCTGGCCCATGGCCATGTAACCGGCGGACCCGTGTGGGCCAGGTCGTCCTCTCCCCACTACGACGCCGCGGCCATGGACGGCGTCGCCGTCCGCTCGCGGGATACCGTGGGCGCGACCGAGACCTCCCCCGTCAGGCTGTCCGTCGGCAACCAGGCAGCCTGGGTCGACACGGGAGACGCGATGCCCGACGGCTTCGACGCCGTGATCAAGATCGAGGTCGTCCACGAGGTCGACGACTCGACCATAGAGATCAGGGCCTCTGTACCCCCCTACCACGACGTCAGGCCCCTCGGTGAGGACATAGCCGCCGCCGAGTTGGTGGTCCCGGCCGGGCACCGCCTGAGACCGCAGGACCTCGCCGCCTGCGCCCAGGCGGGCCTGTCCGAAGTCGATGTGAGAAGGGCGCCCCGGGTCGCAATCATCTCGACAGGATCTGAGCTGGTGCCCGTGGGAACAGTGCCGGAGCCGGGCGGCATCATCGAGTCGAACTCGCTCATGCTGGCCGCCATGATCGCCGAATGGGGCGGAGACGCCGACCGGCGTAACCCCGTTCCCGACGACCGGGAACAGCTGCAGGCAGCGGTTCAGGCCGCTGTGCAAGACAGCGACGTGGTGATCGTCAACGCCGGCTCGTCTGCTGGCTCGGAGGACTACACGGCACAGGTGATCAGGGAGCTAGGCGCCCTCGTCGTGCACGGGGTCGCCGTGAAGCCGGGCCACCCGGTCGCGCTCGGCGTAGTTGGGAACACTCCGGTCCTTGGGATCCCCGGCTACGCGGTGTCGGCCGCGCTGACAACGGAGTTGTTCGTGAAGCCGATCATCGAGCGGAAGCTGGGTCTCGCGCCAGCGGGGCGCGAGACGGTCAGGGCCGTGATGACGAGGAAGACGCCCTCATCCATGGGCGAGGACGAGTACCTGCGGGTCAGGCTCGGCCGGGTCGGAGACCGCCTGGTCGCGACCCCGATACAACGTGGCGCGGGCATCGTCATGTCCCTGGTACGGGCGGACGGGTTGGCGGTCTCCCCGCGGATGTCGGAGGGGTTCGATGCCGGGGCGGTGGTGGACGTCGAGCTGCTCCGCCCCGCCGCCGATCTGGAGAGCACGATAGTCGCCACCGGCAGCCACGACCTGGCCCTGGACCTGCTGGCGAGCGAGCTCCACCGGGTCCGCCCCGACAGGTCGCTGGCGTCGGCGAACGTGGGCAGCCTTGGCGGGCTGCTCGCACTCAGCCGGGGGGAGGCCCATCTGGCTGGCTGCCACCTGCTCGACGAGGAGACGGGCGAGTACAACGCGCCGTTCGTACGCCGTTACCTGGAAGGCAGACCCGCGGTGCTGATCAACCTGGCCCACAGGGTCCAGGGGCTCATGGTCAAGCCCGGCAACCCCAGGTCGATAACGGCGCTCGGCGACCTTTCCCGCGACGACGTTGCGTTCGTAAACCGGCAGCGCGGCTCGGGGACGCGAATGCTGCTGGACCACCTGCTAAAGGGCGAAGGCATCCCACCCGCCACCATCCGCGGCTACGAGCGCGAGGAGTATACTCATCTCGCTGTGGCAGCGAACGTCGCAGGAGGGCGGGCGGACGTGGGCGTCGGCGTCCTCTCCGCGGCCCGCGCCATGGGGCTGGACTTCGTGGAGCTTGGCACCGAGCAGTACGACCTCGTCATACCAACCGAGTTCTACGGAAGCGACCTGCTGGCGCCGCTGCTGAATCTCGTCCGCACGGCGGACTTTCGACGGCAGATCGACGCCCTGGGAGGCTACGACACGGGCAGGACCGGCGAAATCCAGGCGGAGCTATGAGCGAGAATGCAATGGCATCGCACCATGAGACTTCACCCAAGCGCGCGGACTCTGTCTCGGCGGTGGTGCTCGCCGGCGGTCTGAGCCGGCGGCTGGGCCGGGACAAGGCCGTCGAGCCGCTCGCGGGCGAGCCGCTGATCCGCCGTGTCCTGTCCAGCGTCGCACAGGTCACAGACCAGACCGTCGTGGTCGTCAACGATGCAGCGCGCGCCTCGGAGCTGCCCTTGGGCAAAGATGTAGTGGCCGCCGTCGACCGCTACCCTGGCGCGGGCTCCCTCGGCGGCATATTCACCGGCCTCGAGGCGGCCCGGACCGACTGGGCCCTGGTCGTAGCGTGCGACATGCCCTTCCTCAACGTGCCCCTGCTGCGCCGCATCCTGTCCCTCCGAACCGGGCGCGACGCCGTCGTGCCCGTCATCGAGGGCAGGCCGGAACCCACACACGCCGCCTACTCCAGGAGGTGCCTGCCGCACATAGAGCGCAGGCTCCAGGCAAACGACCTCAAGATTTCCCGCTTCTACGATGACGTATCCGTCGAGTACCTGCCGCAGCACGTGGTCGACGAATACGACCCCGACCACCTCAGCTTCTTCAACATAAACACCGAGCAGGACCTCCAGCGCGCCAGGCAGATCGCGGGTGATGAACAATGAGGATCGCCCCGGCATGTCGTCCTGAGGAGTCCCCGACGAAGGACCTGGGGCGGGGTCGACCCGACCATGCAGGAGATCCATGAGCCACCCAAAGCAAGCCGGCATGGGGCCCAGCGGACGCATAGTGGTCGAGCTGTTCGGCATGGCCCGCATCTCATGCGGGCGCGGCGATGTCGAGATCGACCTGCCGCCCGACGGCGGAATGCAGGGTATAGTAGAAGCGCTGGCGGACGCATGCCCCGCCCTCGTGGGCATCGCAATCAGGGATGATAGGACGGGCCTGCTCGACAGCTACACCTTCAACCTGAACGGCACCACGTTCGTTTCGAGTGAGACCTCGAGACTGCGTGAGGGGGACAGGCTTCTCCTCTTCTCCAGCCTCGCGGGGGGATAGACGGGATGTACGGATACAACGGCCGGGCGCTGGTGGTGGACCTGACCGCGCGGCGTGCCGCGTGGCAGCCACTGGAAGAGGACGTGCTGCGTCGCTTCATCGGCGGAACCGGCCTCGGGGCGTACCTGCTGTTCCAGCACTGCCCGCCGGGCGTCGACCCGATGTCTCCCGAAAACCCGCTGATATTCGTCACCAGTCCCCTTGTGGGCAGCAGGCTCACGACCTCCAGCAAGTTCGCGGTGCTCGCCAAGTCGCCCCTGACAGGGTTCATAGGCGACTCGCTCTCGTCCAGCTTCCTCGCAACCGAGTTGAAGAAGACCGGCTGCGACGCCCTGGTCATCACCGGGCGGTGCGACTCCCCTACACTCCTGTCCATCGACGACGGCCAGGTCGAGTTCCTGGACGCCTCGGACCTCGCAGGCCTTACCACGTCCCAGACCGAGCAGGCCGTGAAGCAGCGCCTGGGACACAGGCGCAAGGTTGCCTGCATTGGCCCGGCGGGCGAGAACCTCGTGCGTTTCGCCAGCATCAGCAACGACGGTGGCAGGCAGGCGGGCCGCACTGGCCCCGGCGCAGTCATGGGCTCGAAGAACCTCAAGGCCATAGCCGTGCGCGGCACGCAGGCAGTCCCCGCATTCGACCCTGACCGGCTCCATGACATAGGCCTCGACCTGACCCGGCGCAGCCTGGGCCCGGCCACCGAGAAGTACCGGACCCTCGGGACGCTGGCCAACGTCTCGGTCTTCAACCGCCTGGGCGCGCTCCCCACGCGAAACTTCCGCGAGTCTACCTTCGAGCTCGCAGACCTGGTCGACGGCGAGGCCCTGCACGAGGGCCACCACGTCAAGAACGCCCACTGCGCCAACTGCACCATCGGGTGCGAGCAGATCGTGCAGACCAACGACGGCGGCCCCGCCGCAAAGGGCCGGATGGAGTACGAGAGCGGCTTCGCCCTGGGCCCCCTCGTGGGCGTCGGCGACCCCAACGCCATCATCCGCGCATCCCGCCTCTGCGACGAGCTCGGCATGGACACGATAAGCTCAGGCGCAACGATCGCCTGGGCCATGGAGAGCCGCGAGCGCGGGCTGCTGCCCCCCAACGGCGGGCCTGAGCTCACATTCGGCAGCGCGGACGCCCTCATGTCCACCCTGGAGCTGATCGGCAGCCGCAAGGGCATAGGCGACCTGCTCGCGGACGGCTCCAGGGCCGCGGCCCAGCAGGTCGGCGGAGGCTCCGAGGACTGGGCCATGCACGCCAAGGGGCTGGAGATGCCCGGGTACGAGCCCCGCAGCCTCAAGACCATGGCCCTCGGCCTTGCCGTGAGCACCCGCGGCGCATGCCACAACCGCTCCTCGGCCTACGAGGCGGACTTCTCGACGGCCGTCGACCGGCTGGCAGCCGGAAGGGAGCGCGGCCGCATCACCATGGAGGGCGAGGACTTCGGCGCGGTGCTGGACTCCCTGATCTGGTGCAAGTTCCTCCGAAAAGCCTTCGACGACCTGTACGACGAGTCGGCCGAGATCTACCAGCTAGTCACGGGCTGGAGCATGACCTCCGCCGACCTGAAGCTCGCGGGCGAGCGGATCAACAACCTGAAAAAAGCCTTCAACATCCGCGAGGGCTGGCAGCGCACCGACGACACCCTGCCCGCCCGAGTACTCGACGAGCCTCTAACCGACGGCGTAGCCAAAGGGACACACCTCACCCACGACGACCTCGACATGATGATCGAGGCATACTACGAGGCACGAGGCTGGACCCCCAAAGGCCTCATCCCGGAGACCAAGCTGCAGGGTTTGGGCCTGGCAGATATAGTAGAGTTGCGTCCTGCAAGAGTGAGTTGACTGGGGATTAAGGGCCAATGGACCAACTGACTAACAGTCTCCATGAGTTGAGAGGTTCTCCACGAATGTCATTCCAAACCACGAATGTCATTCCAAACCATGAATGTCATTCCAAACCACGAATGTCATTCCGAACGCAGTGAGGAATCTACGAATCTAGCCTGAGGACGGCTCTGCGTGTGCAAGGATCGTAGATTCGTCGTCGCTGCCCTCCTCAGAGTGACAGCTAAGGTGTGCGGCGACCCCTCTTACACCACCGGCCCTACGTAACCCCTATGGAGAAACGCTGGAGGAAACAATAGTGACCCAGACGCGCCTCCTGACCGCACTCATAGAACGCGAAGGGGATGGATACGTTGCACTGTGCCCTGAGCTGGACGTTGCAAGCCAGGGCGATACCGTCGAGGAAAGCCAACACAATCTCCAGGAGGCCGTGCAGCTCTTCCTGGAGGAAGCCAGCCCGTTGGAAACTCGGCAGCGCCTCCAGGGCGAAGTCTAACCCCCATCCTGCCCTGCTTGGTCCACACTAGCCCTAATGTGGCTTCTCCGCCACGGCCCATTGGCCGTGCTACCGCACTAATCTGATATAGTCTCACTGTTTACCCTTGGCGAGGTATGTTCCCAGATGGGCGAGTCCGGCGTAGTGGAACCCACGCGAGACCAGCGCAACGCCCTCAGGGCGGAGCTGCGGCAGCGTTTCCAGCGAGAGCGCGGCCAGCTCCTGCCCGCCCTTCACTACGTCCATCACGAGTTCGGACACCTGCCCGGCTGGGCGATGGAGGTCACCGGCTGGCACCTCGGCATCCCCGTCAGCGAGGTCTACGGCGCAGCCACCAGCTACTCCGAGCTTCGCATCGACCATCCAGGCCGCCATCTCATCCGCGTATGCACGGGCCTGGGCTGCCTCAGCGCCGGCGCAAGAGAACTCCTGTCCCATGTCACCGATGGCGTCGACGCAGCGCCGCATGACGGCGCAATAACCGTCGAAGAGACCCCCTGCGGCTACCTGTGCGGCGTCGCGCCAGCCGTGCAGGTCGACGGCGCATGGCTGGGCCGCGCCGATGCCGGATCGGTATTGGCCAGGCTGAAGGCCGCAGATGCCTAGCCCCGCTGGCTCCCTTCGAGCCCTCGTCGATGGCGCGCGTTCGCGGCTGGACGCCGGCTCGTGCCGCGCCGTCATACAGGTAGGCCACTGCTCGGCGTCGGTCGGTGCGGCCGAGCTCGCGGATGCCCTTCGCGCGGCTGCGCCGTCAGGGATCGAGCTGGTCGTCGCCGGATGCGACGGCGCATGCCACGACGCCCCCAGGCTCACCATTACGCATATCGACGGCACCGCCACTGCACTGACGAAAGTCGACGCTAGCTCGGCCGGAAGGCTGGCGGCGTCGATGGGACGCTGCCGCACCGATCACCTCGCAGTCCCTATACAGGGAACGAGACCGGCGGGCCGATTCTTCGCCGGACAGCGCCGCGTCGTGCTCAACCGCGTGGGCGAGATCGACCCGGTCTCGCTCGACGAGTACCTGCTGCACGGCGGCTACGCGGGTCTCGCAAAGGCCCTCTCCTCCACTCCCGAAGCGGTGACCGCACAGGTCAAGGAGTCTGGCCTCCGTGGCCGCGGCGGTGCCTACTTCCCTGCCGCCATCAAGTGGGAGAGCGCCCGGAACTTCACCGCGCCCAAGTACCTCATCGTCAACTGCGAGGAGGGCGAGCCCGGCATCTTCAAGGACCGCCACATCATGGAGGGCATGCCCCACCGCCTCCTCGAAGGCGCGACCATCGCCGCATACGCGTCCGGCGCAAGCACCGCATACGCCTACGTTAACGCCGAGGCCGACCTGTCCGCCGAGCGCCTCCAGGCCGCCATCGACCAGGCATACGAGTGCGGACTCCTGGGCGACGACATACTCGGCTCCGGCTTCGGGCTCGAAGTCGAGATCCGGCGCGGCGCCGGCGGATACGTCTGCGGCGACGAGACAACCCTCCTCAACACCATGGAAGGCCGCCGGCGCGAGCCGCGCATCAAGCCCCCGCTGCCCATCGAGTCCGGCCTCTGGGGCAAGCCCACCGTAATCAACAACGCCGAGACCCTAACCTCGGTCCCGTTCATCATGGCCGAGGGCGCCTCGGCGTTCATGGACATCGGCGCAAACGGCGACGCCGGTACGAAGCTAATCAGCCTCAGCGGCGCAGTGCGCAGGCCTGGGCTGGTCGAGGTGCCGATGGGCACGACGCTCCGCGAGATCATATTCGACCTCGGCGGCGGCCCCGGCGAGGGTCGCGGCATCTCCGCAATGGCCGTCGGCGGCCCGTCCAGCGGCGTACTCCCCGCCTCCATGCTCGACACCCCAATAGCCCCCGGCGCGCTCCACGAGTCCGGCGTGATACTCGGCGCAGGTGGAGTCGTCGCCCTCGACGAGCACACGAACGTCATCGACGTCGTACGCCACCTGGCCGCATACAACGCCGACGAGTCGTGCGGCAAGTGCACCCCATGTCGGGAGGGAACGCCGCGAATCGTCGACGCCCTCGACCGCCTGAGAGCCGGCCACGGCTCCCCCGCCGACCTCGACGAGCTGCGCCGGCTGGCCGAGGTCGTCGAGCTTGCATCCCTCTGCGGCCTCGGCCAGGCAGCCGGCGGCCCCGTCAACAGCGCCCTCCACCTCTTCCCAGACGAAATGTCGGCGCTAGCGAATAGCGGGTAGCATTCGATGAACGACACCAAGCGTCCAGTGGTGACGGCTATGAATGAGTACACTGCCGTGATCAAGAAGGACGGCGATTGGTGGATTGGGTGGATCGAAGGGGTCCCGGGCGTGAACTGCCAGGAAGCAACCTACGAGGAGCTGCAGGAGACGCTCAGGATCACCCTTGAAGAAATCCTGGCCCTCGACTAGGTGACGGTGGAGCCGATAACCATGACCATCACACTTCAAATCGACGGCAGCGAAGTCCGCGTCCCCGGCGGGGCGACCGTGCTCGACGCCATCAACGCCTCCGGCACATACATCTCCCAGCTCTGCAAGGACCCCGACATGGACGCCATCGGCGCATGCCGCACCTGCATCGTCGAGATCGACGGCATGCGCGGCCTGCCCGCCTCGTGCTCCGTCCCCGCCGCCGACGGCATGGCGGTCTGGACGAGCACCGGCAAGGCGAAGGAGGTCCGCACCACCGTCCTCGAGCTCACGTCCGCCATGGTCGGCGCGAATGGCAATGGCGACGACGCCCACCGCGAGCTCTCCGTCGCCGCCCGCGAGCACGGCATCGACGCCCCCCGCTGGCCCGGCCGCGAGCGCGAGCCCGTCGACGCCAGCAACCCCGTGTTCGACATCGCCATGGACGACTGCATCCTATGCGGCCGCTGCGCCCAGGCCTGCCAGGCCGGCCACCAGTTCATCGGCGCAATCGACTTCCTCGGCACGGGCCGCTCGGGCCGCATCGGCACCTTCATGGACCGCCCCCTCGTCGAGTCCGTTTGCACCACCTGCGGCCAGTGCCTCTCCGTATGCCCCACCGGCGCAATCGAGGTCAAGTCGCCGCCTGCCCAGGCCGTCAAGACCGTCACCACCACCTGCCCATACTGCGGCGTCGGCTGCGGAATCAAGGCCGGCGTCGACGAGACCGACCGCATCATCGAGATGCTCGACGACCCCGACAACCAGTCCAGCCTCGGCATGCTCTGCGTCAAGGGCCGCTTCGGCTACACCTTCGTGCACCACCAGGACCGCCTCACCTCGCCCCTCGTCCGCCGCGAGGGCCAGCTAGTGCCCGTCTCGTGGGACGAGGCCCTCGACTACGTCGCCGAGCGCCTCTCGCAGTACACCGGCGACGAGTTCGCGACCCTATGCTCGGCCAAGGCCACCAACGAGGACGGCTACGTCCAGCAGAAGTTCGCCCGTGTCGTCATGCAGTCCAACAACATCGACCACTGCACGCGCCTCTGCCACTCCCCGTCCGTCGAGGCCATGCTCGCGTCCCTCGGCAGCGGCGCCACCAGCAACTCGTACGTCGACTACGAGGAGGCCGGCTGCCTCGTGATAATCGGCTCCGACGCCAACTCGAACCACCCGGTCGCCGCCGCGCGCATGAGGCGCGCCGTCGTAGAGCGCGGCGCGAAGCTCATCGTCATCAACCCCCGCCGCATCGAGATGTGCGACTTCGCCGAGCTGTGGCTCAGGCCCCGGCCCGGCACCGACGTCGCCCTCCTCAACGCCATGTCAAAGGTCCTGCTCGACGAGGGCCTGTACGACGAGGAATTCGTGCGCGACCGCACCGAGGGCTTCGACGAGTGGCGCGCCGTCGTCGACAAGTACGACCTCGAATACGCCTCGGGCATCACCGGCGTGCCTGCCGAAGACATCGCCGAGGCCGCCCGCATCTACGCCAACCCGCCCTTCAGCGGCTCCTGCATGATCTGGGGTATGGGCATCACCCAGCACACCAACGGCACGCCGAACGCCCACTCCCTCCTCAACCTCGCACTCGCAGCCGGCCAGCTCGGCAGGCCGGGGTCCGGCGTATCCCCCCTGCGCGGCCAGAACAACGTCCAGGGCTGCGGCGACGCCGGCTGCATCCCCAACTGCTTCACCGGATACCAGGTCATAGGCGACGACACCGTCGCCAAGTTCGAAAGCGCCTGGAGCTGCTCCCTGCCCGCCGAGCAGGGCATGGTCGTCACCGACATGATCGAGGCCATGATCGACGGGCGCGTCAAGGCCATGTACGTCACGGGCGAGAACCCCCTCCTGAGCGAGCCCGACCTCCACCACGCCGAAAAGGCCTTCAAGAGCCTCGATTTCCTCGTCGTGCAGGACATCTTCATGCACGAGACCGCCGAGGTCGCCGACGTGGTCCTGCCCGCAACCACCTTCGCCGAAAAAGACGGCACCTTCACCAACAGCGAGCGCCGCGTCCAGCGCGTCCGCAAGGCCGTCGAGCCCATCGGAGGCAGCCGCCCCGACTGGGACATCATCTGCGACCTGGCCCAGCGCCTCAGCAAACGCCGCGGCCTCGACGCCGGGCGCGAGTTCGCATACTCCCACCCGTCTGAGATATGGGCCGAGATGGCCGCACTGACGCCCAACCTGTCCGGCATCTCCTACGAGCGCCTCGAGGACGGCGGCATCCAGTGGCCCTGCCCAACCCCCGACCACCCCGGAACGCGGTTCCTATACGAAAAAAACTTCCCGCGCGGCCCCCGCGCAAAGTTCGTCGCGTTCGACCAGGGCCCCGCCGCCGAGGAGCTGCCCAGCGAGCGCTTCCCACTCATCCTCAACACAGGCCGCATCCTCTACCACTGGCACGGCGGCACCATCACACGCCGCGCCGACGGCCTCCTGGCCAGGTCCCCCGAGCTCGAAATCGCCCTGAGCGAGGAGGACGGCATAAAATTCGGCGTGCACGAAGGCGAGTGGATCAGGCTCCGCTCCCGCCGCGGCGACCTCGAGGGCCGCGCCATCTTCACCGAAAAAATGCGCGCCGGCGAGGTCTTCGTCCCCTTCGTCAAGCTCCGTGACCACGCCGCCAACTTCCTCACCAACTCAGCCTTCGACCCCAACTCCAAGATCCCCGAATACAAAGTCTGCGCCGTCCGCCTCGAAAAGCTCTAACCTTGACCATTCGCTCATAAAGGTGCGCCGTCACCCTGTAGGGGCGGGTTTGAAACCCGCCCTCGCCTTGCCTAGGGCCAGCGATGCCACTAGGTAGTGGATTTGCGTGGACTGCTCCGAATGGGTAACCGCAGCACGATTGTGAAGCACTCGGAGATCGGCCCAGGCCTGCTGACTTCTATGCTCAAGGATCCGGGAATCGACGGAAAGGACTTCTGAGTCATGCGATACGCCTACCCATGCACTCTGCATCCAGAACAACCTGAAGGCTTCTACGTGATCGTCGAATCTCACGCCGCCTGAGCTGCCTAGACCAAGCGTGGGCCTACCTCTGTAGAGAGTAACTCCCCTTCTCCCCACGGGAAGCCTGCCGAAAGACCACACGATCGCCCCGTCAATGTCGTCCCGAGCCCCGAGGGACCTGGGGCGGGGTCGCCCCGACCATGCCCACGCACGCCTAGCCCCCCCCTTGACAAACCACCCAACCATCCCCCACAATAGAACGCATGTCTTACACCAACGGCCCACAGGCCGACACAACAGAAACAACGGAGCGGAAGCCGCCCACCATCGCCGACATCGTCCGCGAAAAGACCGACGGCGGCGCAATGATCATCGACTTCTTCACCGACGTCATGACCGGCAGGATCGAAGGCGCTGAGCTCTGCCACAGGATCGACGCCGCAAAGCACCTCGTGAAATTCGGCTCGGAGGAAGC
>DAOULA010000012.1:0-4372 GCA_034420735.1 Dehalococcoidia bacterium | reverse complement strand
GTCGGTCATCAGCTCGGACGCGTCGGGGAAGGGGCTCTCGTTGGCGAATCTCGTTGCCTCGGCCACTTCGTCAAGGACCTTCCGGTCCAATGCTTCGAGCTCGTCGTCCGAGGCCACGTCATTCTCGAGCAGGTACGTCTTGAGCTGCTCGTTGCAGTCGCGAGCCTTGAACTCGGCCTCCTCGGCCTCGGTCCTGTACATCAGCGGATTGTCTGCGCCGAAGTGGCCCATGTACCTGTAGGTCAGGGCCTCGATCAGGGTCGGGCCCTCGCCGGCGCGGGCGCGGCGGACAGCCTCGCCCGCCACCTCGTACATGTCGAGCACGGACATTCCGTCGACCGCGATGCCTGGCATGTTGTACCCGGCGGCGCGGTCGGCCACGGACTCGCCGGCCACGGCGTACTCGACGGGCGTCGACTGGGCGTAGCGGTTGTTCTCGCAGACGAAGATGATGGGCAGCTTCCAGATACCCGCCAGGTTCATCGACTCGTGGAGGACGCCCTGGTTGGCGGCCCCGTCGCCGAAGAAGACGACGCTGACGAGGTCGGTCCCCTCCACCTGGGCCCTGAGGGCAGCGCCGGTGGCGACGGGAATGTTGGAGCCGACGATACCGTTCGCGCCGAGCATTCCCTTGTTAATGTCGGCGATGTGCATGGTGCCGCCCTTACCCTTGTTGGTGCCTGTGGCCTTACCGAGCAGCTCGGCCATCATGAGGTTGATGTCCAGGCCCTTGGCGATGCAGTGGTGGTGGCTCCTGTGAGTGCCGAAGATGTAGTCGCCGTCCCTGAGATGGACGCACACGCCGGTCGGCACGGCCTCCTGGCCCACGGCGGAGTGCATCCCGCGCAGCTTGCCGGCGTCGGCCTCGCGCCTCGCCTGCTCCTCGAACCGGCGGATGGTGAGCATCGTCCTGTACATCCACAGAAGCGTCTCGTTGTCGAGCTTTGTCGTAGTAACCACGGCAGTTCCTCCTCGGGACGCGGCCCGGTTGCCCGGGCCCCGGAGTGGCGGGATTATAGCATGGAGAGGCCCCGGAGTCGGTATTAGGGACGCTCGGATACTCTCGACACGTGCAAATATCGGAATCGACGCATCTCAACCGGCCCCTAACTTGCAGGGCCGGGGACTGGATTCCGGCTCGGGGGCCGGAATGACGGATTGGGACCCCTACACGTGTAGAGAATGCCGTCGTCCGGCCCGCTAGGGCGTGACGAAGGCGCGGGTTATGCTGGCCTCGTCGCCCTTGCCGGCCCACTCGGCCTGCTCGAACGCCTCGCCGATGCGCTCCAGCGGGAACGAGTGGGACATCACGTCGGTCAGCGGGTACTTGTCCCTCGTGCGCGTCAGGAAGTCCAGGGTAACGGGCAGTATGTAGGGGTCGTAGTGAGTGGCGGGGATTATCCTGACCTGCCCCCACAGGACCTTGGAGATGTCGAGGGTGACGTTGCTGTCGGGCCAGATGTTGCCGATCTCTACGTAGGCTCCGCCGCGCCGCACCATCTGGACCCCCTCCGGTATCACCTGCGGGTAGCCCACAACCTCCATGACCACGTCGGCGCCTCGCCCCTCGGTGAGCGCCTTGACCCGCTCGACGCGGGAGTCGGGGGTCTCGTACTCGCGGATGTCGATCGTCTCGTCCGCGCCGCACTGCCTGGCCAGCTCCAGCCTGGACGAGACGCCGTCTATTGCGATGACCTGGGCCGCGCCCATCTCCTTGG
This sequence comes from Dehalococcoidia bacterium, assembly GCA_034420735.1. Taxonomy (GTDB): domain Bacteria; phylum Chloroflexota; class Dehalococcoidia; order Lucifugimonadales; family CAJWER01. The sequence continues at coordinate 2,654 of DAOULA010000012.1, read as the reverse complement.
CGGCTGCGGCTGCATTGATGCCGAGACCGCCCGCGCCCTGGATGACGACGCTGTCGCCCATGCGCATGTCGGCAATCCGCAGGCCGTAGACCACCTGGGAAGCCGCGCAGTTCACGGCAGCCGCGGCCTCGTCCGGCAACTCGTCGGGGACCTTGAAGACGAAGTGGCCCGGGAACAGGTAGTAGTACTCCGCGAACCCGCCGTTGCAGTACGGGTACTCCTCTATGGAAGCGCGGAAGCGGAACCTGTCGGGGCAGTGGTTCAGCTCGCCCCTCAGGCAGTTGTAGCAGCGACGGCAGGGGAAGAAGTAGGTGAAGACGACCCTGTCGCCCTCCTTCAAAGGGCGGCCCATGGAGTCGGTCGACACGTCGGGGCCGAGGGTGTCCACGACGCCGGACATCTCGTGGCCGAGGATGACCGGGCCGGGCCGGCCGCTGAGTATGGGCTCAATCTCGCCCCGCCAGAAGTGGAGGTCCGAGCCGCATATGCCGCCGGACGTGATCTTGGTGCGAATCCCGCCCGGACCAACGGGCACGGGGGGAAGCTCGGTCATCTCGAAATGATAGGGCTCGACGAATACGGCAGCCTTACCCATGACCATGGCTATGTCCTCCTGCCCGGCCTGCCGATCTGCGCACGTCCCGCCGGGCGGGTGAATGATACACTACCGCCGCCCGGGGAGGCAGGCGCAGTCCGGGCGCCCACCTCGACCACCCCACGGAGAGAAGATATGCAGCGCATAGGACTGATCGGTTCCGACAACAGCCACGTGGCGCGGTTCACGGAGATCCTGAACCTGGAAGAGCACCCAGCCTACTGGCCGGATAGTGGCGCGACGGTGCATGCCATCTGGGGGGACGACGAGGCCCTGACGGCCTCGGAGGCCGAGAAGGGACGCATCCCGGTCGTGGCCTCGTCGCCGGAGGAGGTCGCAGAGTCGTGCGACCTCGTGTTCGCGACGTCGCGGCGTCCCGGTGTGCACGTTGCCCACGCCCGGCCGGCGATAGAGGCGCGCAAGCCCCTGTTCGTCGACAAGCCGCTGGCCCAGACACCGGACCAGTGCAGGGAGCTGATAGGGCTGGCAGAGGACGCCGGGACCATGATGACAAGCTTCTCGACGCTCCGGTACGGCTCGGCGGCCGAGGCTTACCGCAGGGGCCTGGCCGAGGCAGGCCCGGTGAAGTATGCGACGTACCTGGGCCCCTGCACCCGGAGGAACGAGTACGGCGGGATCATCTTCTACGGAATCCACGTCGCCGAGCTTATGCAGGAGTTCCACGGCCCCGGCGTGGTGTCGGTCGAGGCGGTGGAGAGCCCACCCGACTCGGACCCATCGAACATCTCCGTAGCGTGCACGTATGAGGACGGCACCCTGGTCACCCTGGGCCTAATCGGCGAGGGGGTGTACATATTCCACATGCTGGCCGTCGGGTCCGAGGGCATAGTCGAGGTGCCCGGCACGGCGCAGAACTACGCGGCGGACGCGCTGTCGAGAAACCGGGCCGAGGGGCGAGACACCAGCACACCGTCAGGGGCGCAGGCCGCGCCCGAGGCGGACCACTACGAGAAGGGCGCCCGCCGGATACTCGCGGCGCTGCGCGGCGAGGCGCCGGCAGTGCCGCACGAGCAGATGCTGCGGTCCGTCCAGGTGTGCTCGGCCGTCGAGGAGAGCCTCCTGCGCGGCGGGCCCGTGGACCCACGTACCCTGTAGGTCTCGCACTGGCGGCAGTCACCCGCGACCCCGTGGCAGCCCATCTTCTTGCCGGTCTCCATTGTCTTCCGGCGGGGCTTGCCACATTACTGGCTGATGGTGATAGACTACGCGGCGAAATTGGGCGTATTTCGGAACTTGTGCGATACTCAGTCTCAGAATGCGCCACGTTAGGAGGGTTAGCCGTGTCAATGCTGACTAGCGTCCTCTCTCGCCGCCGCCCTGCCGCCATCCTGGCAGCAACGGGCATAGCGTCTGCCGTAGTGTTCCTGGCCCGGCCCGCCGTCGCGTATGCGGCCGGGGTCGACGAGGAGACGGCGTTCGTATTCAACACGTTCGCTTTCCTGGTATGGGGCGCACTGGTTATGTGGATGTGCGCCGGATTCACGATGCTGGAGTCGGGTTCCGTGCGCACCAAGAACGCGTCGATGATCTGCCTGAAGAACATCGGGCTCTACTCGATCGCGGGCCTTGCGTACTTCTTCATCGGCTACAACCTGATGTACGGCGAGAGCCTGGGGGGCATCATCGGCACGCCAGGCTTAATGTACCTGCCGTCGGGAGACGAGCTTGATCTGCTGAACGAAAAGGAGGGCGCGCTTGGGTCGGTGCTGGCGGACGGGGCCGGATACTCGGTCATGTCCGACTGGTTCTTCCAGATGGTGTTCGTTGCAACGGCAGCGTCCATTGTCTCAGGGGCGTTGGCCGAGCGGGTCAAGATGTGGTCGTTTTTCCTGTTTACGCTGTTGCTGACGGCGATCATCTACCCCATCGTGGGCGCGTGGACCTGGGGAGGCGGCTGGCTCAACGAGCTGGGATTCCAGGACTTCGCGGGGTCGACCATAGTGCACAGCACCGGAGGCTGGGCGGCGCTGGCCGGGATGCTGGTCGTCGGGCCGAGGCTGGGCAAATTCCGCAAGGATGGGGGGGTCAGGGCCACGCC
>DAOULA010000011.1:0-9314 GCA_034420735.1 Dehalococcoidia bacterium | reverse complement strand
GGCCTCATGCGGACCGACCATAGCTCGATCTCGCCCCTCCGCGCCAGCACGTCCTTCACGATGTCGTAGTCGCCCTTCGACACGCCCGCCGAGGTCAGGAGTATGTCGGCCTCCAGCCCCAGTTGCAGCTTGGCGTCCAGGTCGTCCAGGTTGTCCCGGGCGATGCCCAGCAGCCGGGGCACTCCGCCGGCTCGCTGAACGGCCGCGGCCACGCTGTAGCTGTTAACGTCGTAGATGCTCCCCGCCCGCAGGTCTTCGCCCACGTCCACGAGCTCGTCGCCGGTCGCAAGTATGGCGGCGACGGGACGCCTGATGACCCGGACGCTGCTGCGGCCCAGTGCGGCCAGCACGCCTATCTCCCCCGAGCGCAGCACTGTGCCGGACTCGAGGACGCGGTCCCCAGTCTTCATGTCCTGACCGGCGGGACGCACGTTCGCCGCGGGAGGGACCTCCTCTCGTATGCCTATCTCGGAGAGCGTGCGACCCGATGCCCTGCGGTCTAGCTCGTCCGTGTCCTCGAAGGGCACGACGGCGTCGGACCCGTCCGGGATTGGCGCGCCGGTCATGATCCTGATCGCGGTACCCGGCTCGACCCTGCCCGAGGGGAGTTGGCCCGCGGCAACCGAACCCGTTACCCGGAGGCTGACCGCCGAGGCTTCGGACGCACCCCTGATGTCCTCGGTCCTGACTGCGTACCCGTCCATGGCCGAGTTGTCCAGGGGCGGGATGTCGAACTCGCCATCGACATTCTCGGCCAGCACCTGCCCGTCTGCCTCCAGGATCGGCCTGGTCTCGGGCTCGAGCACGTCGAAGTAGCCGAGGACGCGCTCCCGCGCCTCCTCGACGCTGAGCATCGACTCGTGCTTGTGTCGGTGTACGTGCTCTACCAATTCAGCCTGCCAATCATCGGCGTTCGGCAGCTCCTATCTATGTCCTCAGCTCTGCGCCGAGTTGGCGCTGGAGCTGGCGGAGGATGTCGCCCTGGGCACGGTCTATTGCCTCGGAGGTGAGCGTGGACTTCTCGGACTGGAAGACGATCCTGTATGCGACGGACTTCTTGCCGTCCGGCACGCCCTCGCCTGTGTAAGTGTCGAAGGGCAGACTCGAAGCCACCAGCTTGTGGCGGTCGATTATCTGCTGGATGCTCGCGGAGGAGGCGCCATCGTCGACGATGAGGGCGATGTCTCGCTCCGCCTGGGGGAAGCGGCTCACCGGGGTGTAGGCGGCCGGACCGGCTGAGGCGGCCTCGAAGAGCGCCTGCAGGTCGATCTCGAACATGGCGACCGTTTCATCCTCCAGGTCGAAGCCCTGCAGGGTCGAGGGGTGGACCTCGCCCACGACGCCCACCTGTCTCCCTTCCACCAGCAGGCGGGCAGTCTTGCCCGGGTGCAATACCGCGTCTTCGCCGGGCTCGAACGCGGCCTCGATGCCGGTGTCCGCCAGCGTCGCCTCGAGGGCCCCCTTGGCGTCGTAGAAGTCCATGTCGACCTGCTGGGCAAGCCATGAGGCCGGGAAGCGGGGGCCGGACATTGCGCCGACGGCCATCTGCCTCTCGTCGGGCAGGTCCCGCTCTCTTGCTTCCTCCCTGGGGATGAAGACGCGCCCTATCTCGAACAGCCTCAACCCCTCGCCCCGGGACATGCGGCGGTTGGCCCTCAGGGTCTTGAGCATGTTCCCGCGCAGGCTCGTGCGCAGGGCCTGGAGCTCCCGGCTCATGGGGTTCGCAAGCTCCAGCGGATCTTCCACTTCATCGAGCCCGCCGACTCTGTCGAGGGTCTCCCGGTCGGTCAGCGAGTATGTCAGGACCTCCTGCATTCCCGCCGCAGCCAGGGCATCGCGGACGCGCTCCCTCAAGGCCTCGAAGGGCTTGGGGCTGTGGTGGGGAATCGGGGTCGCCATCGCGGTGGTGGGTATGTCGTCATACCCGACGATTCGGGCAACCTCCTCGATCACGTCGTCCTCGATCCTGATGTCGGAGCGCCAGTAGGGCGCGGTCACGGCAAGCCCGTCGTCGCAGTCGCGGACCTGGAAGCCCAACGACTCCAGCACACCCTGCACCCTGCCCATCGGCAGGTCGACGCCGAGCACCTTTCGCAGGCGCGCACCCGTGACCCGCAGCTCGGGAGCCTCCGAGCGGCCCGGGTAGACATCGATCATGCCTGTCGCGGCGTTCCCACCGGCTACCTCGAGGATGAGCGCAGTGGCCCGCCTGAGGGCCCGCGGCGCCAGGTCGGGGCGGATGCCGCGCTCGAACCTGTAGGAAGCCTCGGTGCCGTTGCCCAGCGCCCGCTTCGTGCGGTGGGTGTTCGTCGGGTCGAAGTTCGCCGACTCGAGGAGGACCGAGGTGGTGGCCCCGGTGACGCTCGAATCGACCCCGCCGACGACCCCGGCCAGGGCGATCGGCCCCGACGGGTCGGCGATGGCGAGCATGGGCGGGCGGAGGTCGTGGGTCTCGTCGTCCAGGGTGGCGAGCCTCTCGCCGCGCCGGGCCTGTCTGACGATGATCGCGCCGTCCGCCACCTTGTCGAAGTCGAACGCGTGCATGGGCTGGCCGTACTCGAGCATCACGAAGTTCGTGATGTCGACGATGTTGTTGATGGTCCTCTGACCGGCCTTGGCGAGGGCATCCTGCAGCCAGGCAGGGGACGGACCGACCCTGACTCCCTCCACCAGCCCGGCCGTGTAGCGAGGGCAGAGGTCGGGGTCCTCGATTTCGACGGTGACCTTGTGGGCTATCGGAGGTCCATCCTCCGGGTACGATTCGTCGGGCTCTGAGACGGGCGCGCCGGTGATGGCGCCGGCCTCCCGCGCCACGCCGAGAATCGAAAGGCAGTCCGGCCTGTTGGGGGTCACGTCGGCGTCCAGGACGGCGTCGCCCAGCACGTCCGCCAGGGGCGTGCCCGGCTGCAGGTCGTCGCTCAGCACCAGGATGCCGTCGTGGTCCTCGCCGAGCCCAAGCTCGCGCTCCGAGCAGACCATGCCGGACGACAGGACGCCCCTGATCTTCGCCGACTTCAGGGGCTCGACCTTGCCTGTCCTGTTGCTGAGGAGCATCGCGCCCTCGCGGGCAAAGGCGATATTCTGCCCCGCGGCGACGTTGGGAGCGCCGCAGACGACTGTGGCCGTCTCGCCGTTGCCCAGGTCCACGGTGGGCAGCGAGAGCCGGTCGGCGTTTGGGTGAGGGTTCACCTCCAGGACGTGGCCGACCAGCACCTTGCCGGGGTCCCATCCGGCCCCTGTCTCCTCGACGGCGCCGATCTCCAGTCCGGCCATGGTGAGCCTGTGGGCAAGCTCACCCGCCGGGATGTCGACCGCGACATACCGCTTCAGCCATGAGAGGGGTACGAGCATCTATAGAGCCCCCAAGGTCGTTCGCCCTGAGCCTGTCGAAGGGCAGTTCTCCATCAGTGCAGTTTCTTCAGAATTGGCGCAGGAACCTGACGTCGTTGCCGTAGAAGAGGCGTATGTCGCTGATGCCGTGGCGCAGCATGCAGATGCGCTCCACGCCCATCCCGAATGCGAACCCGGTGTACCTCTGGGAGTCGTACCCGACGCCCTCCAGCACCGACGGATGCACCATCCCCGCGCCCAGTATCTCTATCCAGCCCGTGCCGCTGCAGATGCGGCAGCCGCTGCCGTCGCACCTGAAGCAGTCTATGGCCATGTCCACCCCGGGCTCGACGAACGGGAAGAAGTCGCACCTGAACCGCGCGCGCCGCTCCTCGCCGAATATCCGCTTCGCGAACTCGAACAGCGTGCCCTTCAGGTCGGCGAAGGTGATGCCCTCGTCCACGGCGAGCCCCTCGACCTGGTGGAAGTGCCACTCGTGGGTCGCGTCCGTCGCCTCGTACCTGAAGGCCTTGCCGGGCACGATGACGCGCACGGGCGGCTGGGTGGTCTCCATGATCCTGGCCTGCATGGGCGAGGTGTGGGTCCTGAGCAGCATGGGCCGATTGCCCTCATCGTCCACGTGGTCGACCCAGAGGGTGTCCCACATATCGCGGGCGGGATGGTCCTTGGGTATGTTGAGCATGTCGAAGTTGTACCTGTCCCACTCGACCTCAGGGCCCTCTTCGACCTCGAACCCCATGGACGCGAAGACCTCCGTGATCTCACGGATGGTCCGGGTGACAGGGTGTAGCCCCCCCTGGGGAGCGGCCCAGCCTGGCAGGGTAACGTCTATGCTCTCCTGCTCGACCTGGCCTACCAGGGAGACAGCTTGCAAGGCCTGCAGGCGTGTCTCCATGTCCTGCTCGAGACGGCCCTTCGCACGGTTGGCAGCCGCGCCGACGGCCCGCCTCTCGTCCTGGTCGAGGGAGCCGAGGCCCCGCAACAGGCGCGTCAGGTGCCCGCTGCGTCCGAGGTATGCGACGCGCCAGCTGTCGACGCCGTCCTCGTCGGTAGCAGATTCAAGCTCGCGGGCGGCCGCGGCCATGACGTCCTCGACCTGCTGGACGGTGGGCCTGTCACTCATGGGACACGTAGGTATGGCGTGGAGGGAGTAGCAGCACGAATCAATTATTAGGCTTGGCTATAGGAACAGTCAAGGAGAGGCAGGCGTGGCCCTTCGAGGCCACGGCTTCCAGTCCAGCACCAGGCGGCGGCGCCCGCCGGACATCCGGCGCGCGAGTTTGCGGTCTATCCTGGACCATGAGCGTCCATAGTTTGATGGCCCCCGCCACTCCGATTCCCGGCTGCCGTCGCCTCCAAGCAGCCCCCAGGGAGCCTGGACTGTCTCGCGGAGTCCGTTGGTCGTGAGACTGTAGATACTCTCGGTCAGCCTTTCGATCTCCCCCTCGGCATTCCCTCCGCATGCGTCGCAGCCGCAAACGGGAAAGAGATCTTCCGTCCACCGTCCAAACCTGACGAAGAGCCCCGGGAAGTCCGTGAATACCACCATGATCGGCCCGGCCTCCGGGTCCGTGGGAGTGAGCCTGACGGACGGGCGGGCAAGGCCTAACTTGCTCTCGAGTTCCTCGTCCAGTCCGTATCCCTCGGCGCGCTCGACATCGAAGTCGGTCACCAGCCGCCCGATCGTCTTCAGGGCGGCGTCGTGCAGCGGCGCAAAGCGCTCCGGGTTCGTAACGCGCCCGTACGCCTCCTCGGGCGGGCCCTCTTTTCCCCATCGACTGCGTGACGTCAATGTCCTGCTCACATTCCTGAAATGTCAGGCCTTCCATCAAGAGTATCATCACGCAACCCAGACCGAGGGGTTACGGGGCTGCTTGCTCTTCGGCAGGACCGGGAGCACTCTTCGCCCTCGTGAGACCATTGCACAACATGCTTCAACCGGTCATTCCGACCGCGGGGAGGAATCTACGGTGCCTGCAGTCGAGTCATTGGGCCTGCTCAGCTACGCTGCCGGTCCTCTGGGCCAAGGACCTTAGATTCCTCACTACGCTTCGCTACGTTCGGAATGACGTACTGCATGGTTATGCTTCGCTACGGTCGGAATGATGTACTGCATGGTTATGCTTCGCTACGGTCGGAATGGCGTACTGCATGGTTATGCTTCGCTACGTTCGGAATGACGTACTTAGTGGTTATGCAAGGGCCTCCTCGGGGGAAGACCCAATCGCGGGAAGGGGCAAATCCTTGCCGGAGGCGGAGTAGTCGTAATAGGCTAGCCGTTTAGCCGTTCGGCACGCGCCCCTCGGAATGGACGAATCGGCCGCCGCATCTCCCCAGTTGTTCTTACAGGAGAGAGGCCCTCACCGATGCTGCGCAGTCTGCTACCGATTCGGACCTACGTCGGCCTCCTGGCCAGGTACCTGGCACCGCTGTGGCCGAGGGTCCTGCTGCTGGCGGTGCTGCTTGCGTTATCGCTTGCTCTCCAGCTGGTTCATCCCCAGATAGTGAGGGACTTCGTAGACGCGGCACAGCGGGGGGGCGAGGCCGGCCCGCTCTACGCGGCGGGCGCCCTCTACCTGGTCGTCGGGGTCGTGTACATGGCCATCCTGGCGGCGTCGAGGTACGTCGGGGGCGACCTGGGATGGCGCGCCACCAATAGCCTTAGGTCGGACCTGGTGCTGCACGTCCTGCGCCTGGACCTGACGTACCACCACGCCCACCCGCCCGGCGAGCTGCTGGAGCGGATAGACGGCGACGTTGAGAGGCTGGCGGAGTTCTTCTCGCAGCTCACGGTGCACCTGCTCTTCGGCTTCCTGATGGTCTTCGGCGTGACCGCGGTGCTGTGGGTCGAGGACTGGCGGCTCGGTCTGGGCATCGCGGCATTCGTGGCCGTCAACCTGATCATCCACGTCTACGGACAGCGGATGTCCGCCCCCAGGTGGCTTATAAGCCGGGAGAGGTCGGCAGACGTGTCCAGCTATGTCGGCGAGCGGATGGACGGCATCAAGGACATCCAGACGAGCGGGGCAGGGTCGTACGAGGTCGAGCGGTTCGGCCGGCTGGTCAGGGAGGAGACCGCCGCCGACACGCGTGCCAGGCTCGTCTCGATTACGGCGGGGGGCGTGTCCGACCTGGCATACGGGCTGGGACTGTCAGCCATCGTAGGACTTGGCGCCTACCTCGTTCTCGGCGACACGATCTCCGCCGGAACGGTGATGATGGTCATGCTGTACGCGCTGAGGCTTCGCGGCGACATCCAGCAGGTCTCGCAAGAGGTCGACGACCTGAACATGGCCGGCGCCAGCATACAGAGGGTGCGGGACATCCTGGACGTACAGCCGTCCATCCGGGACGAGGGCCGCAGGGCAGCGCCCAACGGACCGCTGTCGGTCGAGTTCGACGACGTGCGGTTCGCCTATCACGGCGACAACTGGGTGCTGGAGGACGTGTCGTTCGACCTGCGGCCCGGAAGGGTGCTCGGCCTGCTGGGGCGCACCGGAAGCGGCAAGACAACCATGTCCAGGCTGATATTCCGGCTGTACGAGGCGCAGCACGGGGCGGTCCGCGTAGGGGGCGTTCCGGTGGGCGACATGGGGCTCGACGCGCTTCGCAGCCGTCTCGGCATGGTCACGCAGGACGTGCAGCTGTTCCGGGGGACGCTGAGGGACAACATCACCCTCTTCGACGAGGGGGTTGGGGACCCGGTAGTGCTGTCCGCCCTTGCGGAGCTGGGACTCGAGCAGTGGGTCGATTCGCTGGGCGAGGGCCTGGACACGGAGCTTGGCGGCGGCGGCGGCCAGCTCTCGGCGGGCGAGGCGCAGCTCGTCGCCATGGCCCGCGTCTTCCTGAAGGACCCGGACCTGGTGATACTGGACGAGGCGTCATCGCGTCTCGACCCCGCCACGGACGCAATGGTAAGCAGGGCAGTCTGGAGGCTGCTGGAGGGCCGCACCGGGATCATCATCGCCCATCGCCTAGGCACGATCCGCAGGGTGGACGACGTACTGATAATCGACTCGGGTCGCGTAGAGGAACACGGCGAACGCGAGGCGCTGGAGGCCGACGGCACGTCCCGATTCAGGGAGCTGCTCCGGTCGGGGCTCGAGGAGGTCCTGGCATGAGCCTCGGGCGCTTCGCCCTCCGGCTGATACTCCAGAGACCGGCGCTCTTCGCACTGGTGTTGGTGCTGGCCATAGCGAGCAAGTCGGTGCCGCTGGTCGGAGGCCTCATCCTGCGAGAGATGTTCGACGCCTTCACGGGCAGCGCCGAGATAGGCAGCGGCATCTGGGGACTGGTGGCCCTGTTCGCGGCCGCCCAGCTCGCTACGACCGTGGTCGAGCGCGGCTATTGGCTTACGGAAGCGTGGATGGACAACTCGCTCTGGGGCTTCGTCAGGGTGAACCTGTTCAGGACCATCATGGGGAGGCCGGCGGCCGTGGACAGGCCCAGCACCGGCGACACCATCAACCGATTCTCCACCGACGTCGAGGAGGCCCTGGGGCCCACGTACCTGATGCCGCGTTTTCTCGGGACCACGGTGTCCCTCGCAGTGGCCCTCTACATAATGGCGAGCATCAACCTCCTGCTCACACTCTTCACACTCGCCCCCGTGCTGGTGATGGTGCTCGTGACCCGCTTCCTCAGGGGTTACTTCCAGTCGACGCGCCAGGCGTCCCGGGAAGCGAGCGGGGACGTGACGGGCTTCGTCACCGAGATGCTGGGCGCCGTGCTGGCCATCCAGGTCGCATCGGCGCAGCGCCAGGTGGTGCGCCGCATGGGTGTACTGGCGGACCGCCGCCGCCGCGAGTACGTGAAGGAGATCCTGCTGGACGCCATGAACAATCTGCTGGCAGGCCTGTCGGTCCGGGCCGCGGTGGGCACGGTAATGATCGTTTCGGCCGGGTTCCTCGTGGCCGGCGAGATTACCATAGGCGACTTCGTGCTCTTCGTGAGCTACGCGATGGGGCCCGCCCTGTCGACCTTCCCGGCGGCGGCGGGCAGGATGGTGGCGGAGCTCAGGCGCTCGCGGGTCTCACTCGACCGACTCCTGGAGCTGGTCGCAGAGGGCGAGGGAGAGAACCTCGTGACCAAGACGCCCGACAGGCCGGCCGGGGCGTCCCAGCCGGGCGCCGGCACGTTTGCAGGCCCGGCCCCGTTCACCCGCCTCGAAGTGCAGGGCTTGAGCTATGCCTACCCGAGCAACGGCAAGGGCGTCCACGACATCGACCTGGACCTGGAGCGGGGAACGATGACGGTTGTCACGGGCAGGATCGGAGCGGGGAAGACGACGCTGCTGGAGGCGGTCCTGGGCCTGCTGCCGGCCGACAGGGGCAGGGTCCTCTGGAACGGGGAGGCGGTCGAGGCCCCGAACGAGTTCATGGTGCCGCCTCGGTGCGCCTACACGCCCCAGGTGCCGGTGCTCTTCAGCGAGACGGTGCGGGAGAACGTCCTGCTGGGCCTGGAGACCCGGTCCGAGGCACTGGACGAGGCCGCCAGGCTGGCCGTGCTGGAGCCCGACATTGCGACACTCAGGCACGGCCTGGACACCGTGGTCGGGCCGCGCGGGGTTAGGTTATCGGGCGGGCAGGTGCAGCGCACGGCGGCGGCCAGGATGTTCGTCCGGGAGCCCGACCTGCTGATATTCGACGACCTTTCGAGCGCCCTCGACGCCGAGACCGAGCAGCAACTGTGGGAGCGTCTATTCGCGCTGCCTGACACGACGAGCCTGGTCGTCTCCCACAGGCGGGCGGCGTACCGCCGGGCCGACCAGATCGTGGTGCTACGCGAGGGGCGCGTCGTGGCCCGGGGCAAGCTCGACGAGCTCATGGATGCGAGCGAGGATATGCGGCGTCTCTGGCACGGCGATGTTGGCGAGGAGGGGGAGCAAAGCCCGGGGGCCTAGGCCTCAATCTCAAGAGCGCGATTGGCGGAGCACTGCCCTTCGACCCTTCGACGGGGCTCAG
>DAOULA010000010.1:0-8524 GCA_034420735.1 Dehalococcoidia bacterium | reverse complement strand
GATGGCGTTGAAGTCGTCCGTAGCGTCGACCAGGGTGGCCTGCGGAAGGGCCGCTTCGAGGCCGCGGAGCATGGGGACCGAGACCTCCGACATGCTTACGCCGACAACGCCGCCCGCGAGCCCGCGCTCGTCTAGGGCGTCCGCGAGGGTAGTGTACGGGTCCTCGTTGACCTGGAAGGCGGGTGTCCGCCCGGGCACGTTGTACTTGGGCCCCCAGAAGCGCCGGTCCTCTATCCACGAACCCTGGACGTGTATGTCGCCCTCCTCGCCGGGGTACGTGACGAGAAATGGCGGGAGCGCCGGATCGCGTGGCAGGGCCGAGAACCGCACCATTGGCAGGCCGTTGTACAGGGGCCCGGGGTAGTCCCGCCCAAAATGCGTGAAGTAGCCGGCAATGTAGCCGTAGTTCACGTACCCCGCGCCAACCAGCACATCCAGCCCACGGGCCTCCATGCGCCCCCGAGCCCGATCAGGGTCGATCAGCATGCGGGGTTCAACGAGGCTTCAGTCATGCACATGGTGATCGCAATCTCCCCGGTCATCAGGGATCTCCGAGGTTATTCGTCTCTGACTACTTCTGTCAGGAAACGCGTGATGCGGTCGCGGTTGACAGTGAGGCTAGAATACTGCTTCTCGCATACATCGCTGAAGCGGGCCAGAACCTTGCGGTTGATGGACTCCTGGTCCTCGAATATGGCCAACGATCGGAAAGGCACGTCCCACTTCTCGAACTGGAGAAGTGAGATTGTGGCGTCTCGCGTCTTCATGTCACTATTGAGGGCGTGAACGAACAGCGGACGCTCCATCCCGTTCACACGACAGTCGATGGTATACATGCCCTGAGGGTCACGGCGTCGGTCATGCCAGTCGAAATCCCTGCGCTCAGCAGGCAAGCACACCTCAAAGACCGTATGGAAGTCTTCCATGAAGGTTGACCGAGCCCGCTCCCGGGAGAGATATGACACGTCGGAGATTTTCAGGAGTGCCTGTACAAACGAGAAGAGCGCATCCCCGTACATTTCATCAGGCACCGCCAAGGTCAGCTCGCCGTTGCGATCCTCAACTTGAAATGTCGACAGGGCGTTGGAGATGATCTGCTGGCGCGTGCCGCGGCGCAGGTCTTGTTCGTCTATGTCATAGGTGAGATGCATGTAGGTGTGTGCCTCATCACTGAGCATCCATTGCTTACTCTCGCGTCTTAGCACTACGGACAGGTGATCGCCATCGTCCAGTCGGAACGGCGTGAATATGCGGTAGCGGTCTATTCCCTCAGCGACGATCCGAATTTCCTCAGAGACTTTCGTCCTGAAGTCTTGCTCAATTGTTTCAAGGGACATGGCAGACCTCCGTCTACAATAGACTCAACTGGTCATCTGGAGGAAAGTCAAAGGCCGCGTCAGCCAGCATGCATTCAAGAGCTCCACTAAAGTCGCTGTACCTGCCGGTGGGTTCTGCATACGCATCTTCTCGCGCACCGATTTCCTGGTACCGCTGGGTAGCCATGTGTATGTGAAAGTCGTAGAACCTCTCTCCTTCGATCTGGTTGGTGTGCTCATGGCTCAACCCATTGTAACGCCGGAGCCGAAACAGCCGATTGGACTGCGGAACCCGGGTAGCCAAGATCACCGAGAAGTCGAGGCTGTTGACCATGCTCCTGCGAAGAATGAGCCGAAATTCCGATCCGGCATCTCCATTGAAATCCAAGTCACGCTCGTTGTGCCCCTGTTTAGGACGGGGCTGAAGACGCGAACGCCAGTCCCGCGGAAGAGGTTTGCGCTCCCCGACTAGAGCAGCAATCTCGTTGTCAGAGTAGGTTGCCGCCACTGCGCCTCAGGGGATGCTTACGATCATCTGGAGCTGGGTGGAGGGGTGCATGAGGTCGTCGAAGGCCTGCTGGATGTCGTCGAGGGGGATGAAGCTGGACTCGGACAGCATGGGGCCCGTCCTGACCCTGCCGGAGCCGAGCAGGTCGAAGGCGATGAGCCAGTCCTCGGAGGCGGACGAGAAAGTGGTGGCCAGGCTGACCTCCCTGGCGATCCAGTCGACGGGCAGCATCGGCGTGGGCTCCCACGCCAGGGCCACCAGCATCACCTGGCCCTCGCGGCGCACCATGTTCATGGCCTGGTCGAGGGTCGGGCGAGCGCCGGCGCAGTCGAAGACCACGTCCGGGCCCGTGCCGTCCGTGTGTGCCAGCACCTGCTCGACGGCGTCACCGCTTCTCGGGTCGACGACCGCCTCCACGCCCAGCTCCAGGGCGGCCTCGGCCCTGGCCGAGGCGGGCTCAGACAGGATGACCTTGCTCGCGCCCGCGGCCCTGGCCGCCTGGGCAGTGAAGAGCCCGATGGGGCCGCCGCCTAGCACGGCCACCGAGTCGCCCAGCTTGAGGGCCGAGCGTCTCACGGCGTGGACGGCGACCGCCAGCGGCTCGCACAGGGCGGCATCCTCGTCTGACACGCCGTCGGGCACGGCCAGCGGCTCCCAGTCCTCCATGACCACGTACTCGGCGTAGGCTCGCACGGGCTTTGCGTCGAAGCCCATCGTCCTGTAGTTGAAACGGGACGCCTTGAAGCTGGGCAGGCTCCCGGCCGGGGCCATTCCGCCGCCGCCGACCACCCTGTCGCCCTCGCTCCACGCCGTCACGCCCTCGCCCACCGCGGCGATGGTGCCGCAGTACTCGTGGCCCATCACGGTGCCCGGCCGGGGCGCGTCGTACATGTAGGCGTGAACGTCGGTGCCGCAGATGGCGCTGAGCCGTACCCTGACCAGCACCTGCCCGGGGCCCGGCGTGGGCGTGGGTATCTCTTCGACGTCCATGCGCCGGTTGCCCTTGTACACGGCGGCTTTCATGGTGACCGAGAGGGTAGCGCTTAGCCAGCCTGTAGTAAAGCCCGGCCGACGGCTAGAGCAGGGACGCGACCCAGCGGATGATCGACACGACGCCGACTATCGTTGCGGCCATGAGAAACAGGCTGATCGCGCCCGCCAGGCCCACGCCGAGCAGCCGGATGGCCCTCTCCGCCACGGTATGGGGATGGCCTACGGTACCGTATCGCATGAAACTGCCGGGCCCGGCCCAGCCCTCGCGGAGCAACACCTGCTCATGCGCCCGCTCGTAGACCCGTTTGCGCTGCCTGTGACGCTCCAGGCGCTGCTCCTGGAGCTCCTTGAAGTACTCAGGGAGGCCGCGCTCCTGCAGGGTGCGGCGGACCTCCAGGGGATAGCGGCTCAGCTCGTACTCGGTGAAGCGGGCGGCGGACGGAAACGAGTGGTACAGCACGTCGGGCCGGTCCGCGGGGTGACGCGACAGGTAGACCTCGATCGCACGGGCGTACTCAGGGCTCCGGCGTCCTGACAGGAACAGGTACTTGCCGGCCTCCACGAGCTCGCCTAGCTCCATGAGGAGCAGGCCGTAGCGCTCGTACAGGTCGGAGTCGTAGCTGCCCGAAGCGATGTTGCCGCGCAGTATCTCCTTGGCGCGCCACGCCTCGCCCCGCTCGACCGCCTCGTCCACGCGCTGGTACAGGTCCATGTCGACACCCCTACACCATGGTAATCGTGAGCGATGCGCGCCCGCAAAGATTCCGCCGTAGCTATAATCGACATATAGGGGCTCTCCCCTATGACAAGAGAGGCTGTTACCTGCCTGCCGTGAACGAGGTGCCGGGATGAGACACAGGGTCAAGTCTGTCCTGCTGGGCGCGATCGCTACGGCGCTCATCGTGCTTGGGGCGGCTGCGTGCCAGGACGATACGGAGCCGTCGAACTCGAAGACGGAGGTGACGTCGGGCCGCAGTCCCAACGCGTCGGTAAGCGGCACAGTGACCTACCGGGAGCGCATCGCGCTCACCCCCGGTGCAACGCTCGAGGTGTCGCTCCGCGACGTGTCCCTCCAGGACACAGCGTCAACGCTCATCGCCCGCCAGACCATAACCGACCCCGGCCAGGTGCCGATCAAGTTCAAGGTCGAGTACAACCGCGACGACATCGAGTCCCGAAACACCTATGCGGTGCAGGCAAGGATCGTCGAGTCCGACGGCCGGCTCGCCTTCATCAACGACACGGCCTACGACGTGATCACCCGCGGCAACCCCACCAAGGTGGACATGGTGCTCGTGCTCGTGCAGCCCCCGCCGGACCAGGTCGAAGAGGGCTCGGACTGGCGGACCTGGGTGGAGACGCCCGCCCGCGTAATCTGGGCCAACCTGATTCCCAACGAGCCGGAGCCGTTCCTGCGCATCGCCTTCTACCAGTCGACCATAGAGGGCTGCGCGCGGCCGGGGGGCCAGGGCCTCCAGGTAAACGGCAACGACATCGTAGCAACGCTCACGCTCATGCAGCCGCCGCCCACGTCCTGGGCCATTCCCTGCGACGACGAGGTGGTCGAGCTGGACGCCGTGGAGCCCATCAGGGACGCCCTCGAGCCCGGCCAGACCTACCGCGTGATCGTGAACGACCGCGTGACGACCACCTTCACCCTGCCCGTACCCGAAATGGGCTACACCGCGATCGCCGAGTCGCCCATCGGCATGGCTGAAGTAGAGACATTGGAGGGCACGCCTCCCGAGTACCAGCTTCGCGTGGTGTCCCGTTTGCCCAAGGGCAGCAGCTGTTCCCAGTTCAACGGCTACGAGATCAGGCGCTGGGAGTCGAACAGGATCGACGTGGTGATCACCCACCACGAGGTGACCGACCCCCAGGCGGCGTGTACCCGCGACTTGCCCGTGGTGGAGACTGCCGTGCCCTTGGGGTCGGAATTCGAGCAGGGTGTGGAGTACACCGTCAGCGTTAACTCGGAGACCGCCGGGACATTCAAGCCCTGAGCGGACCCGGCGTAGGCCGCCCTAGGCCAACGCCAGCGTTCGCAGCAGAACGACGATGCTGACTCTCGGTAGGGGCGGGTTTGAAACCCGCCCTCCCCGGCTCCGGTGCGCCAGGCTGCCCCCTGCCCGGTTCTACGCCGACGCCAGCTCCCGCAGCAGGATGACAATACTCGCCACCACGATGAGTCCCAACGCGGCCTTGCGGAAGGTCTCCCGGCTCATCCGACGCAGCAGCAGCGTGGACACGCGGAAGCCGGCCAGCACCGGGATGATGGCGACCAGCACCAGCACGAGACGCTCCGCTGTGATCAGGCCGCCGGCGGCGTAGCCCGCCGAGCCCACCGCCATCACGACCAGGAAGTACGCCGCGAGGGTGCCGCGCAGCTCGTCCCTGTGCCTGTGCTGATCGAGCAGGAAGAGCGCCATGATGGGCCCGCCCACGCCGGACGAGGTGATGAGAGCCGACACGACCAGCGCCAGCGGCGGGCCGAGCCATTTGGGGCGCGGGATGGATGCGCCGGCGCCCGTTGTGATGACCGCCGCGAGGGCCAGCACCAGGAAGGTGATGACGATTCGCATCGCGACAGGATCGACCGCTCCCAGGACATACGCGCCCACCGGCGCTCCCAGGACCCCGGCCGCGGCTAGGGGCGCGATCTCCCGCAGACTCAGCCGGCCCCACGTCTGGTAGACGACGAGCGACGTTGGGAGCAGGCCCGAGGTGTTGATCAGCACCACGGCCGACTGCGGCTCCAGCGCCAGCAGCAGCACCGGCCCGGCGGTCAGCCCAATGCCGAAGCCGAGGGTGCTGGACACGGTCGCTGCCAACAGCATTCCCGCTGCCGCAACTACGATCTGTAGGGGCTCAGGCATTCGTTTTCCCGGTGTTCGCACGGACGGCCTGTGTCGCAGAGTGTCGAACCACAACGCGCGAACAGGCCGTTCCCGATGGTTTGCCAGCACTGAAGGATAACCGCTCGCCCAGCATTTCACACGGCGCGGTACGCGTGCTATCGTTGGGCGCGTTCGCTACTCATCGTCCGACGGGAGGCGCCGATGTTCTACGAGGTCGGGAAGAACCCAGGCGAGGAATTCACAGCGCTCAACGCCATTGTCGTGCCGAGGCCAATCGGCTGGATATCGACCCTCAGCGCCGACGGTGTCCCGAACCTCGCGCCCTACTCGTTCTTCAACGCCGTCGCATACGGCCCGCCCCAGGTGATGTTCTCCGCCACCAGCAACCACCGCTTCGGCGGGCTAAAGGACGCCGTGGTCGACGCGCAGAGCACTGGCGAGTTCGTCGTCAACGTCGCCACGGCTGACCTGAAGGAGCGAATGAACGCCTCCGCCGTGCCCGCTCCCCACGAGGTCGACGAGTTCGAATATGCCGGGCTGACCAAGGCCGAGAGCAGGCTCGTGAAGTGCCCGCGCGTGGCCGAGAGCCCCCTGCACCTGGAGTGCCGCTACGTGCGGTCGGTCGAGGTCCTGTCCAACAAGCCCGGCGATCCCAACACGGTCGTATTTGGCGAGGTCATCGGCGTCCACGTCGACGACCGGGTCGTCACCGACGGCCGCATCGACTTCCTGAAGCTGCGCCCCGTCGGAAGGCTGGGCTACCTGGACTTCGTGGAGGTCGACAACGCCTTCACCATGGAGCGGCCCGAGTGGGGTAAGTGAGTTGGATTGCGGGGAACCAAGCGTGACCGTCGTCGACCACCTTGGCCTGCGGAGCACTGTGCTTCGACAGGCTCAGCACGAACGGGGCTACAACGTCGTTCTACTCGAGCCAGACTCCCCTGAGCTCGTCCAAGGGCCGAAGCGAACCGGGACCATGTGTAGATCGTTCGCCCTGAGCTTGTCGAAGGGCAGTGCTAGGCAGAACTACTCAGACTTGGGATAGTCCCTACGGCACCGGCTGGCCGGCCAGCACCCCCGTCGGCGTTGCGCCGTCGACGGCTAGCTGGCCGTTCACCAGCACGTACGGAATCCCCACCGGGTGCTGGACCGGGTCGTCGAAGGTGGCGGTGTCGATGATGCGGTCGGCGTCGAAGACCACCACATCGGCGAAATAGCCCTTCTCGATGCGGCCCCTGTGCGTCAGGCCGAATCTCCTGGCGGGGTTGTCGGTGACGCGCTGGATGACCGTCTCCAGCGACAGCACGTTGAACCTGCGCCTCAGCCGACCCACGAACCTGGGGAAGGTGCCGTAGGCGCGCGGGTGGGGGAAGCTGCCGACGTGGATGGAGTCGCTGCCGACCATGAAGTCGGGCCTCCCCAGGAAGTCCTGTGAGTCGCGGCTGACCTGCTCCCAGGTGTTCACGCTGTCCGGCGGCGTGCCCCAGAAGGCGATCTGCAGGTCCTCCTCCAGGAGCAGCTGGCATAGGGCCTCGCCCAGGCCCATCCCCATGCGCTCGGCGATGTCGCCCATCACCATGCCCTCGAACTCGGGGTGGTTGGGCAGGTACGACAGGACCGCCTCGATGAGGGGCCGCTTCATGCTGGCCTCGATGTGCTCGACCATCCCGCGCCGCTCCTCGGTATCCTCGAGCCGCTCGATAATGGCCTCCGGGCCGCCCTGGTGGGCGTAGCTCGGCAGATTGCTGGCCGGGAAGGTGCTGCCCGTCGGGTACGGGTAGAGGTCGCCGGAGACGCTCACCGCGTCCCCCGCAGCGTCGATCTCGGCGAACCGCTCGGCCACTTGGCCGGCGGTCGGCGCGGCAGTCCGGTAGTGGGAGAAGTGGACCTTCACGCCCGACTGCCGCCCGACCTCCAGCGCCTCGGGCACGCCGCCCTCGCCATACGCGCGGTCCGTGTTCACGTCGCGCAGGTGGACGACGTAGACCCCGCCCGCCTCGGCGACGGGGCGGCATATCTCGACCAGCTCAGCCGTGTCGCTCCAGGCCTGCGGGTGGTACGAGAGGCCCGTCGCCAGGCCGACCGCGCCCTGCTCCATGCCCTCGCGGACGAGCCTCTGGGCATGATCGAGCCGGTCGCCGGTCATCGGCACGTCCTCGAACCCGCACGTCTCCAGCCGCAGCGCGCCGTGGGCTATCAGGTACGCGGTGTTGACGGCGGTCGTGCCCCGGTAGGCCTCGCGGAAGGAGGCCACGCTGCTGGCGTCCAGGCCCTCGGGCGGGTCGCCCAGGATGCCGCGCAGGTAGCGCCCGTATGTCTTGTAGTTCTCGGCCGAGAGGGGGCAGTACGACAGCCCGTCCTGCCCGAGGATCTCGGTCGTGATGCCCTGCAGGATGCCCTCCGGGTGCTGGGGATTGGTGAGCAGGGCGGCGTCCGAGTGGACGTGGGTGTCGATGAAGCCCGGCGACACGGTCAGCCCCTCGGCGTCGATGACCCGCCCGGCCTCGGCCTGGGACAGGTCGCCAATGGCCTCGATGCGGTCGCCCGTGATTCCCACGTCGGCCCGGCGGCCCGCCCCGCCCGTGCCGTCCACGACCGTCCCGCCGGTGATCTTGATGTCGAACATGTACGTCTCCTCGGTATGCTGGTAGTGGCAAACGCGTAGATTATGGACGCATCCCAGCGCCAGTGCAACGGCGGAGGATTCACCGCAGAGGACGCAGAGGGCGCCAGCTCGTCATTGCTATGAAAATAGATGGTTCATGCAGCTATGAGACTGACCTTGTGGCCCAACCGTTCGAGTTGCCTGACGGCTTTGCGGGTGACGGCGTCCGTGTCTCGCTTCTCGA
>DAOULA010000009.1:0-71834 GCA_034420735.1 Dehalococcoidia bacterium | reverse complement strand
CCGACACGGGCTCGCGGCACCAATGACAATCGCCCTAGTTGTACCGCCCGGCGCGAACCCATTTTCATCCCCTTATGTGGCCTTCGCAAGGCCATAGTGATTCCGAACGTAGCCCTTCGTCAGGCTCAGGACAGGCTGCGCGAAGTGAGGAATCTAAAGCCGCTGCCTGCAAGACAACGTAGTCGTCGGGCGGTCGCCCTGAGATTCCTCGCTGCGCTCGGAATGACACTGAATGTCAATAATGCCTAGTCCAAAGGCGAGGCTGATGGCCTTAGAACGCCAGCGTCACCCTGGCTCCCTCTTCATCCCCTCACCGACATAAGGATAAGGAACACGACCACGACTAAGACTAAGGCCAAGATAAACAGACCGCACCCTAACTTGGGCCTGGTGTCGTTCTCTTCCTCCATCTCATCTATTCGTCTCATCAGCTCTGCTTTTCTAGGATCATTCCAATGCATCTTTGCACGCAGTCTCCAGAGTCCAGGTGGTTGAAGTTTACCAGACCGTAGTGAGCCGCCGCCGATAGCACAGCCGCCGATGGGGATTACTATAGTGTTCTTTGCATTATCTAGGTATATATTGTAAGGGGCCATCGCAGCGTTTCGTGAAGGAGTGTCCCGCATGTTTGAATCGAGCATAACCGTGAAGGGCCAGACCACGATACCCAAGGCTGTCAGGGACTCACTGGAGGTCAAGGCGGGGGACAGGGTCCGCTACGTGATGGTGGACGAGGGAGTGCTGATAATGCCGGTGCGACCTACCAGCCGCCTGGTTCGCAGCCTGAAGTATGACGGCCCTGCCGTGAGCCTGGAGGAGATGGACAGGGCCGGCGCAGAAGGGGCAGTCGAGCGGTGGAAGCAGTCGGCGCAAACATAGTCCTGCGGTACCTCGTGGGCGACAACCCTGAACAGGAGACTGCGGCCCGCACTCTAATGGACGGATTGACGCCCAGCAATCCAGGCTTCATATGCCGGGAGGTCGTAATCGAGGTGGCGTGGGTACTGGAGAGGAGCTACCGGTTTCCGCGCGACCGGGTCGCCGAGGCATTGATGGACTTGACCGCGTCGGACAGCCTCGTGGTGGAGAATTCGGATGACGTGGCAGCCGCGGCGTACCGGTACCGCCAGGGGGGCGTGGGCTTGTCGGACCTCATGATCCTCTCGGCGGCCGAGCGGGAGGGAGCCACACCACTGCACACCTTCGACAGCAGGCTTGCCCGTATGAAAGGGGCAGCCCTGGTAGGAGACTGACCAAGAAGGGTCGCAATGGAGGAAGATCTGTGGACAACAACGTACCACTTACCGAACACGGTCTATTCTGGCTGAGCAACAATGAGCAGAAGAAGTTGTGGGGAACACTCTACGTCGACGAAAGGAACGAGGCGAGGCTAGAGACATTCGGCTCCCTGATAGACCCGAACGAAGAGGGCTTGCATACCATCTTAGGACAC
This sequence comes from Dehalococcoidia bacterium, assembly GCA_034420735.1. Classification (GTDB taxonomy): domain Bacteria; phylum Chloroflexota; class Dehalococcoidia; order Lucifugimonadales; family CAJWER01. The sequence goes on along the minus strand of DAOULA010000009.1, from coordinate 70,381 downwards.
GTAAGTTCAGGACAAGTATGGGTAACTCTCGTTGATTGCTTCCCAACCAATACCCAATACTCACTAGGAGGCGGGCAAACAGACTGGTCCCGCCAAACTTGCCTAGTGAATGGAGTCGTGAAAGGGATAGGCTTCGAGAAAGGAGAAGAAATAGCCTTCGAACAAGCCGTTCTCAGTATCTCGTCACTACCCAAGTGGGCCAATCCAAGCATCGTCAAGCTAGGCTATTCCAAGGGAGAACGGGGATCCGCTCGAGTGAGCGTCTCTATAGAGGACAGGGCAGACGAAAGCACGAGAGTCAATTTTGGGGGAGAAGAGGTTGATATTTCTCTTCGTTTCCTGCCAAGGCAGGAGTCGAAGCAGCGCGGAGTGATCACTAGGTTCTTTGTCGAGGATCATTGTTTTCTGATCATAGAGAGGTCCGACGGTAGCAAGATGTCTTTGAAGAGCATCCTCTCGGTTGGGAAGGCCATTCAGGACCTTCTGAGTGTCTGCTGCAACGAGACACCGATCGTCACTGGTCTGAGCGTTCACCACGAGATAGCCGCACAACGTCCTGCGAAGGTGCATGTTAGAACATGGGGGAACGATCGTGAGGGTAAGGAGGATCGTCCATTCGCGGCGCTGAGCCTTGAAGACCTTGGAGGAATGGTAGGAGTGGCGCGATGGCTGGAAGTAGTGGAAGAATACGGAGTGACTGTGGCGCTGCTCACATCGAATTGGTACAACGAGAGCTCGTACAATCAGGACAAACTCTCGAGGATGTACGTGGCCGTTGAGGGTATGCTGTCTAGAAAGAAGAATCGCAAGAGAGCCAAGATCAAGAATATTGCCGAACTGGCAAACTTTGTGAGCGAAGCCATACCGGGATTCTCAGACATCACCGGGAGAATCCCCGAAGAATGGGCTACTGAAGTCAGGGAAGTGAGGAATCGGACGATAAGCCATTCAGATCCGAGCATGACCGTAGTGACAGACGGACGAAAGATGCACGTGATGGCGAATATCCTCTACTCAGCCGGTGCTTCGTTCCTACTGAGAGAGATAGGTATGGGAGCGCGTCAGATGGAGAAGTACATTCAGGAGTGTCAACGGGTCTTGCTGATGAATGAACGGCAGTAGCTCGGCTTATTCTAGATCAAGAGAGAGGAGTTGTGGTTGTGGCCAAAACACATTTGGAGAAGCCCATGGAAGGCTTCCGTGTCGGAGGGGCGCTGATTCGTCTCAGGCTGCCGTTATGTGGACAAAAGGATGTACCTGAACACAGGGTTGTTCAAGACTTTGACGACGTACCTCCTTGTGAGAGGTGCAAGAAGTGCATTTACTGTGAGTGGGCCGCGCGAGAGAAGCTCTACAGTTTTGCGAGGATCAAGCCTTAGAGCATTTCAACCAATTCACTATAGGCTTTGAATTGAGTTGACATTCCCCGGCGGGGATGCCTACACTGGGATGACACAGACATATCGATACAGGCTGAGATCAGGAGTAGTACGTCTCAGGGCGAGGCTAAGAGAGCCGGGTAAGGTGGGAGCCGGCGCCTACGCGGAGACCGAATGGACCTGGGAGCCTCCGGTCCGAGGGCCCTTTGGGGCTGTAGGGCCGGACGGGTTGGGCGCCGTTACCACTGCCCAGGGCATGCGCGACAGAGGCAAGTGCCCGTAAGAGAAGCGGCAGGCGCGGTGCGCAGGCCGTAAAGAAGGGTGGCACCACGGAAGCCCCGTCCCTCGGAGGACGGGGCTTTTTTGCGTTGGTTGGGAACACCCTCACCTCAATCCTCTCCCGTCGAGGGAGAGGAGGGAAGAACAGGAGGCGAGCGATGGTCGAGACGCAGGTTGGTCGGAACGGGTCGGTGGGGACGGAGCGGAGGCGGGTGTTCAGCGGCATACAGCCGTCGGGCGAGCTTCATTTGGGCAACTACCTGGGCGCGATGAAGGGCTGGGCCGAGCGGCAGCACGAGAAGGAGAACTTCTTCTGTATCGTCGACCTTCACGCCATCACGGTGCCGCAGGACCCCGAACTGCTGCGGCGCAGGACGCGCTCGGTGGCGGCGATGCTGCTGGCGACCGGGCTGAGCCCGGACAGCTGCACGCTGTTCATCCAGAGCCACGTTACGGCCCACGCCGAGGGGTGCTGGCTGCTGAACTGCATCACGCCCGTCGGCTGGCTGGAGCGCATGACCCAGTTCAAGGACAAGTCGACCGGCGACGAGCGCGTGTCGACAGGCCTGCTCGACTACCCGGTGCTGATGACCGCCGACATCATCCTGTACGACGCTCACGAGGTGCCGGTGGGGGACGACCAGAGGCAGCACGTCGAGCTGGCGCGGGACATCGCCGAGCGGTTCAACCGGCTCTTCGGCGAGACGTTCGTCGTGCCCGAGGCGGTGATTCCCGAGGTGGGCGCGCGCGTGATGGGCCTGAACGACCCGGCGGTCAAGATGGCCAAGACCTACTCGGACGTGCGCGGCCATGCCGTCGCGCTGCTCGACGACCCGAAGGAGATCGAGCGGTCCTTCAAGCGGGCCGTGACCGACTCGGGCAACGAGATCGCCTTCTCGGACGACCCGGCCAGGGCGGGCGTGAACAACCTGCTGGGCATCTACAAGGCCGTGACGGGCAGGAGCAACGACGAGGTGGAGCGGGACTTCGCGGACGCCCGCGGCTACGGCGACCTGAAGGTGCGCGTCGCAGAGGTCGTCATCGAGGAGCTGCGCCCGGTGCAGGAGCGCTACCACCGCCTGATCGACGACGTGGCCGAGCTGGACGCGCTGATGGCGCGCGGCGCGGAGCAGGCCGAGGCCGTGAGCGGCCCGAAGATCGACGAGGTGAAGGAGCGCATCGGCCTGGTGCTGCCCGGGAAGGGCGCGGGATGAGCGACGGAGCGACACACCATCCGACCCTGGACGAGATGAGGCGGCTGGCGGGCAGCGGCAACATGGCGCCCGTATACCGCGAGATTCCCGCCGGAGAGGAGACACCCGTCTCGGCCTACCTCAAGGTCGCGAGGCCGCCCTACTCGTTCCTGCTGGAGAGCGTCGAGGGCGGCGAGAGCGTCGCGCGCTACAGCTTCATCGGCACGGAGCCCTACGACGTCATCAGGACCGGCCCTGGCGAGAGGCTCGGCGCGACGGACCCGCTCGTGCACGTGGAGAGGGAGCTGGCGGACAGGCGGGCAGTCGGCCTGCCGGAGGACCAGCGCTTCAACGGCGGCGCGGTCGGCTACATGTCGTACGAGGCCGTCAGATACTTCGAGCGGCTGCCCACGCCCGAGGCCGACCCGCTCGACGTGCCCGAGTCGATATTCATGATGACCGACACGTTCCTGATCTTCGACCACGTGCTGCACAAGATCAGGATCGTCAGCTATGCGCGGCTCGACGGCGACGTGGAGCGCGGGTATGCGAACGCGGTCCGCCGGATCGACGACATCGTCGACCGCCTGGACGGGCCGCCCTCGACGCTACCCAGTCCGGGCGGACCGCCGCCGGACGCCGAAGTAGTGTCGAACATGTCGCGGCGGGACTACGAGTCGATGGTCGACGCCGTGAAGGAGTACGTCCACGCCGGCGACGTGATCCAGACCGTGGTGGCGCAGCGGTTCCGCCGGCCGACGTCGGCCCACCCGTTCCAGATATACACGGCCCTGCGGGCGATCAACCCGTCCCCGTACATGTACTACCTCGACCTGGACGGCTTCCAGATCGTCGGCGCGTCCCCGGAACTGCTGGTGCAGGTGGAGGGCGGCGACGTGGCGACCCACCCGATTGCGGGCACGCGGCCCAGGGGCGACACGCCGGGCGAGGACCTGGAGCTGGAGGCGGACCTGCGCGCCGACGAGAAGGAGCGCGCCGAGCACATCATGCTTGTCGACCTGGGCCGGAACGACATCGGGCGGGTCAGCGTCCCCGGCACAGTGGAGGTCACGCAGCTCATGGACGTGGAGCGGTACTCCCACGTCATGCACCTGGTGTCCCACGTGAGGGGCAAGCTGCAGGCGGACTACTCCTGCTACGACGTGCTGCGGGCGTGCTTCCCCGCGGGCACGGTGTCGGGCGCGCCCAAGATCAGGGCGATGGAGATCATCGCCGAGCTGGAGCCGGACAAGCGGGGGCCGTACGCCGGCGCGGTCGGCTACTTCGACTTCATGGGGAACATGGACACGGCGATCACCATCCGGACGATGCTCGTCAGGGACGGCGTGGCCTACGTGGAGGCCGGTGGCGGCATAGTCTACGACAGCAAGCCCTACCTGGAGTACGAGGAGACGGTGCACAAGGCGTCGGCAGTGCTGCGGGCCATCGAGCAGGCGGAGAGAGCGTGATGAAGAAAAGCCCGTTCGGCCTGAGCAGCGCTATGCCCGGTGCCCGGGCCGTGCCGGGATGGTCGGTAACTGCCGCGCAGCTACTTGAGGGTACGTTCGGCCTGAGCCTGTCGAAGGCCAGTGCTCACCAGCACAACCATGATGTGGAGCAGCTACTTGAAAGCCTGTCGGGCAGTGCTGTAAGGCCCGTCCGGAGGATGTGATGATACTGCTGATAGACAACTACGACAGCTTCACCTACAACCTGTACCAGTACATGTGCGAGCTGGGGGCGGACGTGCGCGTCGTGCGGAACGACGAGACGACCCTCGCCGAGATCGAGGGCATGGCGCCCGAGAAGATCGTCGTCTCGCCCGGGCCGAGCACCCCCGAGAAGGCCGGCATATCCAACGACGTCATCCGCCGCTTCGGCGAGCGCACCCCGACCCTGGGCGTGTGCCTGGGCCACCAGTGCATCGGGTACGCGTACGGCGGTACGGTCGGGGGCGCGGGCGAGATAATGCACGGCAAGACCTCGATGGTCCACCACGACGGCAAGGGCATCTTTGCGGGGCTGCCGGACCCGTTCGAGGCGATACGCTACCACTCGCTGGCCGTGTACAGGGACGACCTGCCAGAGGACCTGGACGTGACGGCCTGGACGGCCGCCGGTATCATCATGGGCGTGCGCCACAAGCGCTACCCGGTAGAGGGGATACAGTTCCACCCCGAGTCGATCATGACCAGCGTGGGCCACGACATCCTGCGGAACTTCCTGGAGATGTGAGGGCGACATGATTAGAGAAGCAATCGCGAAGGTGGTCGAGGGACAGGACCTGAGCGCGGACGAGGCCGCGCAGGTGATGGGCGAGATCATGGAGGACGAGGCCACGCCCGCCCAGCTCGGCTCGTTCCTGACGGCCCTGCGCGCCAAGGGCGAGACCCTGGACGAGATCACCGGCATGGCAGGTGTGATGCGGAGCAAGGGGCTCGCCGTCGAGGTCGAGGGCCCGGTGGTCGACACGTGCGGGACGGGCGGCGACGCGTCCCACACCTTCAACATCTCCACGACGGTCGGGCTCGTCGCAGCCGGCGCTGGAGTCAAGGTCGCCAAGCACGGCAACCGCGCGGCGTCCGGCTCCACGGGCAGCGCGGACGTGCTCGAAGAGCTGGGCGTGAACATCACGCTGGGGCCGGAGGGCGTGGCGCGGTGCATCGACGAGGCCGGGTTCGGCTTCATGTTCGCCCAGACCTTCCACCCGGCCATGAGGTTCGCCGCCGTACCGAGGCGCGAGATCGGCATACGGACCATCTTCAACACCTTGGGGCCGCTCATGAACCCGGCGGGCGTGACGGCGCAGGTCTTCGGCATGGCCGACCCAAGCCTGGCCGAGACGGTGGCGCAGTTTCTGCACACCCAGGGTGTCGCACACGCCCTGCTGGTGCACGGGCAGGACGGCCTGGACGAGATCAGCCTGGCCGCGCCGACGGACGTGTGGGACGTGAAGGGTGGGGAAGCCTCGACCTACACCGTTACGCCGGACGACTTCGGGCTCGGCAGCGTCGACGTCGACTCGCTCAGGGTCGACAGCCCGGCCGAGAGCGCCGCGACCGTACGGTCGGTGCTCGCCGGTGAGGCCGGGCCCGCGCGCGACGTGGTGCTGGCCAACTGCGCGGGGGCGCTCGTAGCCGCTGACAGGGCCGAAACGCTGCGCGACGGTGCCGCCCTGGCCGCCAAGTCGATCGACAGCGGCGCAGCGAAAGCCAGGCTCGACGCACTGGTAGAGCTGAGCAAGTCGCTGGGTTAAGTTTCTTGTCCCTTCTCCCCTGGCGGGAGAAGGTTAGGATGAGGGGGATCCCGTGGGCGACTGGACGCAGCCCCCATCAAGGAATCCACTGTGAGGTGTAGACCATGACAGATTCCATGACCCACCGTGAACGCGTTCTTGCCTGCCTTGCCGGGGAGGAAGTGGACCGCCCGCCCGCCAGCATGTGGCGGCACTTCTATGCCGAGGAGACCGCGCCCGACACCCTCGCCGAGGCGATGCTGGGGTTCCAGCGCGAGTACGACTGGGACTTCATGAAGGTCAACCCGCGTGCCTCGTACCACGCCGAGGACTGGGGGCTAACGATGCGGACCGGGACCGACGGCTCCCCCGAGCCCGTCTCGTGGCCTGTGAGCGAGCCCGCCGACTGGACCCGGATCGAGGTCCTGGACCCGTCGGCCGGCGTCCTCGGCGAGCAGCTCGAGGCGCTCAGGCTCATTGGCGATGGGCTGGAGGGCCAGGTTCCGTTCCTCATGACGGTCTTCACACCGCTGTCGATCGCCGCGCGGCTCGTCCCCTCCGAGGAGACGTTCGTGCGGCACCTGCGCGAGAACCCCGACGACGTACGGCACGCCCTGGAGGTCGTGACCGAGACCTTCGCGCGCTACACGGAGGCGTGCCTCGAAGCCGGCGCGAGCGGCCTCTTCTATGCCACGACGTCCTGGGCCACTACGGACAGCCTGAGCCTGGACGAGTACAACGAATTCGCCCGGCCCTACGACCTGCGCGTGCTGGAGGCGGCGTCGGACGCGGAGTTCAACCTGCTCCACGTCTGCAGGGACAACAACATGCTCGCTGAGCTGCGCGACTACCCCGTGCACGCCTTCAACTGGGACTCCCGCGGCAGAGGCAATTTGTCCCTTGCCGAAGGCAGAGCGACCGTCGCGCCCAAGGCGGTGGTCGGCGGACTGCCGCACAAGGACGGGCTCGTCGATGCCTCGCCGGGTGAGCTTGCCGGTGAGGTTCGGGACATCACAGATGCGATGGGAGCAGGGGGTTGGATGCTGGGGACGGGATGCACTTTTCCCCCAAGCACCCCTGCTGAAAACGTCCGCGCCATCGCCGGTGCCGCAAGGGGCGGCTAGATAGGCCTGTTTTGAGACAAAGGCTTGATTAGGGATTGACAAACCGTAGTGAAACCCCCTATGTTCTAGCAAGAGATAAACTAGGAGGCGCCGAATGGAGGCGTATTGCTTCAAGTGCAGGACGAAAGTCAACATCGAGAACCCCCAGTCGGTCACCCTTAAGAACGGGCGCCCTGCTACTCAGGGAACCTGCAAGGCCTGCGACACCAAGGTCTTCAGGATCGGCAAGTCCTCCTAACCGTCAAGGCGGCTCCCCCTACCTGACGCAGATTGGCTTGAAGCCAGGTCGCACCAGCTTGCGGGGTTCCCTCCGATGGGGGTGGTGCGGTGTTGGCTGGGCTGCGGTCTTGGTCGCCCTTCTCTCGGTGGCGATCGGATGCTCCTCCGATGAACCCGTTGTGGTCTTCACCTCCGACCGCGACGGCAACCTGGAGATCTATGCCGTCAAGATCAGCGACGGTACTGAGACTAACCTGACCGAGAGCGCCGCGGACGAGTATGCCCCGCGCGTGTCGCCCGACCGCAAGATGGTCGCATTCCTGGCGGGTCCGCCGGGTAGTGCGACCATCGATGTGTCGACGGTCGCAGGGGACTCACGTAAGAGTGTGACGTCGCCCGGCGTGCACCGGGACCACAGGTGGTCCCACGACTCCTTGCGCCTCGCATACGTGGCAGAGGTCGAGGGGCGCGAGTCGGTATACTTCAAGGACATCGACGGCGAGCGTCGGATGTCGCTCACGACCGTCGACGCCCAGGAGGTTGGCGGCTGGTCTCCTGAGGGGACGGCCGTGTCATTCGCCGTCACGGACGGCCCCGGCAGGGGCATCTACCTTCGCAATCCCGACGGCGTGAACGAGTTCAGGCTGACTGAAACTCCCGACTCCGCGCCCGTCTGGTCGCCGGACGGGGAGAGGCTGGCCTTCATCTCGACTCGCGACGGCACGCCCGAGATCTACCTCATGAACGAGGACGGAACGGGCCAGAAACGCCTGACCAACAACGACTCGCCCGAGTACGACCTGTCCTGGTCGCCCAACAACCGTACGCTCGTGTTCGTCTCCGAGCAGGACGGCAACGCGGAGATCTACGTGATGGACGCGGGCTCGGGCAGCACGTCGCGGCTGACCCACAACACGGTGCGAGACGACCAGCCGGTGTGGTCGCCGAACGGCAAGAGCATCGCTTTCGTGTCATATCTCGACGGCGACGCCGAGATAATCGTCATGTCGGCTGACGGCAGCAACCAGCAGCGGCTTACCAGCAACGAGGCCCAGGACACCGAACCCTCCTGGTAAGCGCCCGGCTCACGTCTTCCTGACGGCGTGGCCTCCGAACTGGTTGCGCATGGCGGCGAGCAGCCGCGGGCCCAGCGGCGAGTCCTGCCTCGACCGGAACCGCGCCTGTAGAGAAAGGGCGATGACGGGTATGGGCACGGCCAGCTCGATCGACTCCTGCAGCGTCCACCGGCCCTCGCCCGAGTCCTCGACGTACGACTCCAGTCCTGACAGGTCCGGGTCCTCCTCGAGCGCGGCGGCGGTCAGGTCCAGCAGCCACGACCGGACGACGCTGCCGTGACGCCAGATCTCGGCGATCTGCGACAGGTCCAGGGCCATCTCGTCCTTGGCAGCCATCAGCTCGAAGCCCTCGGCGTAGGCCTGCATCATCCCGTACTCGATCCCGTTGTGCACCATCTTCACGAAGTGGCCCGCACCCGGCCCGCCGACGTGGCCGTAACCCCTGTCCGGCCCCGGCGCGAGGGTCTGGAAGATGGGCTCCAGCCGGTCGAAGGCGTCCTTGTCGCCCCCGATCATCAGGCTGTACCCCTCGGTCAGGCCCCACACCCCGCCGCTCGTTCCTGAGTCGAGGAGGCTTATGCCCCTCTCGGCCAGCGCTTCGGCCCTGCGGATGGTGTTCTTGTAGTTGGCGTTCCCGCCGTCGATGATGGCGTCCCCCGGCTCCAGCTCGTCCGCGAGAGCCGCTATGGTCGCCTCCGTCGCGTCGCCCGACGGCACCATCGACCACACGGCCCTGGGCGCGTCGAGCTTCGACACGAGTTCGGCCAGGGACGCCGCGCCGGATGCCCCGGCGCTCTCCTGTGCCTCGACCGTCTCCGGGTTGGGATCGTACGCCACGATGTCGTGGCCTCCCTGCAAGAGGCGCTGGGCCATGTTCCCGCCCATCCTGCCGAGACCGACGATTCCTAGCTGCATTGTCGACACCTCCGGTTCAAAATCCCTTCCCCCTGGGGGGAAGGCTAGGATGGGGGGCTAATCCCCGCTCGGTTGTTGGACATGGAGAGATTCACCGCCGGTTTGAGCGAGTCCCCTAGGTCACGAAGAGGGGGTTGGCCCTGGTGATCGTCCTGCGCTCGGCGCCCATCGCCTCGCGCAGGTACTTCGGCAGCGAGAACATGCCCGTGTGAGTCTCGCCGTCGTAGTGGCGGAGTCCTGCGATGCCCCTCTCGCTGAGCCTCGAGTCTACGCCGGCGCCGGCAAGGGTGGCCGGGTCGTCGCCCAGCGACCCGGCTACGAAGCCCCACGTCGCACCGAAAGACGGCACGAAGGCCTCGTAAGCGGACATCGTGGGAAACACTGAGCCGACGGTGTTTGCGACGGCTGAGAAGCACTGCTCGTAGAACGCCGGCCCGGTCGGCCCAGCCTGGGCGACGAGCAGGCCGCCGGGGGCAATCCGCTCCCTCGCGAGGGCGTAGAACTCGGCCGTGAACAGCAGGTACGCCGGGCCGGCCTCCAGTGGATCGGGCACGTCGATCACGGCCACGTCGAACCCGCCCTCGGACTCGTCCAGCACTGCCATCGCGTCTCTGTGGTGGAGCTCCAGCCGCGGGTCGTCGAACGAACCCTGGTGAAACGCCCCCAGGTGACGGCGGCACAGATCGACCACCTGCTCGTCGATGTCGGCCATCACAACCCGCTCGACCGTCCGGTGGCGCAGCACCTCCCGCGCCGTCGCGCCCTCGCCGCCGCCCGCAATGAAGACGCTGCGCGGACCCGGGTGGGCGATCATCACCGGCTGGACCAGGGACTCGTGATATACGAACTCGTCGATCTCGGTCGACTGGGTCTTGTCGTCGAGCACGAGGGACCGCCCGAAGCAGGCTGTGTCCTGGATCACCACCGACTGGTAGGCCGTCCTGCCCGAGTGCACCACCCGCTCGACCCGCTCGCCCTGCAACAGGTCGGGCGTGATGTGCTCGTAGTGCCATCCCTCGCGGGGCGGCGGACCGGCCTCTTCCCCCCGAGGGGGAAGATTGAGATGGGGGCTCTCGTCTTGCGGCGGAGCAGAGTTGTTCATGTCCCACCAGGTCTGAACGGTCACGTCACAGGGCGGCCGCGGCGTTGGTCGAGGCGGGCCCTCGCCTGATCGTGGTGGTGACGGGACTGCGGCACTTCAGGCTGCCGATGATGAGCTGGGCGGCCCTGTCGGGCGCGAACGACTCGCCGCAGGTGAAGATGTCGACGGCGGCGTACCCGTGCTCGGGCCAGGTGTGGATCGCCAGGTGCGACTCGGCAATGGCGACGATTCCGGTCACCCCCCGCGGCGTGAACTTGTGGAACGATTGCCCAAGTATGCTCGCGCCTGCCTCCCTCGCGGCGTCGACCATGGCGGCCTCGATGAGGCCCAGCTCGTCGAGCAGCCCCGAGTCGCACTCGTTCAGCTCGAGCAGCAGGTGGGTGCCAAGGGCATCCGGGCCACTCCCGCTCATAGCCAGACCGTCGCTCAACTCGTCACCTCCATATCAAGCTGCGCAAACGATTGTACACACGGCCTCGATTGACTGTCATCCCTGCCTGCCGATACACTCCGGCTACGAGAATCAGGGGGAGGCGCGTCGTGGCGACCGGCGTCGGAGTGCTCGGCTGTGGCGCAATCGGACAGGAGCTCGCCCGGTCGGTCCAGGCCGGAGAGGCAGGCGATGCCCGTCTGGTAGCCCTGTTCGACCAGGTCGAAGGACTTGCCGCGTCGGTGGCCGGAGGCCTCGACGCCGGGATCCTCGGCACCGGCTCCATGCGCGATTTCCTAGCCGCGCCCGGCCTGGATCTTGTGGTTGAGTGCGCGTCGCCCCACGCGGTCCGTGCTCACGCCGAGGCCGTGCTCACCGCCGGCAAGGACCTGCTGATGATGAGCTCGGGTGCGCTCGCCGACCCGGCGCTGGCCGAGAGGCTGACGGACCTCGCCCAGCGACAGGGGAGACGGCTCATCGTGCCGTCGGGGGCCCTGGGCGGCATCGACGCCATCAGGGCCGCGAAAGGTCGCCTGGACCGGGTGACGCTTACCACCACCAAGCCCCCGCGAGGCCTCGCCGGCGCGCCCGGATTCGCCGCGTGGGAGTCACGGGAGATCTCCGAGCCCACGGTCATATTCGACGGCCCGGCGGTCGAGGCCGTCAAGCTCTTCCCCGCCAACGTCAACGTCGCCGCGACCCTCAGCCTCGCCGGCCTCGGTGCGGAGGAGACCAGGGTGAAAGTCGTGGCCGACCCCGGCTCGACCGTCAACGTCCACGAGATCGAGGCAGTTGGCGGGTTGGGCACGCTCCGGTTCAGGATGGAGCTGCTCCCCCACGAGCGGAACCCCAAGACCAGCTTCCTGGCCATCGTCTCAGCAGTCGAAGCCCTGCGCGTCGCCTGCACCCCCGGCATCAGGGTGGGGACATAGCCCAACGGCGTGTCCCTCCCCACCCATACGGTTGCTTGTCATCGAGGAGGACAACATGCAGAAAACGTTGCACATACGGACGACTGTGCTGCCTGGAGGCAAGGTCGAGATTGTCAATCGGGATTTGCCGGTGGGAGAGGACGTGGGTGTGGTAGTGACATGCTCCTCGTCTACCGAACGGCGATCCGTAGTCGACATCCTGGCTGAGGCGCCGGGGCATCGTCTCTTCAAGACTGCCCAAGAAGTCGACGACTACATCAAAGAAGAGAGGGCATCGTGGGACCGCTGATCCTACCTGCGCATGGTCCTGTTTACGTCGACGCCAATGGCTTTATCTACAGCGTGGAGCGTGTCGAGCTGTATCGCAGTCTGCTGGCGCCGATGTGGAAAGAGGCCAAGGCGGGCTGGGCACACTCCGGTTCGGGGTAGGGTTGCTCCCGCACGAGCGGAACCAAAGACCAGCTTCCTGGTAATTGGCCTCCGCAGTCGAAGGCCTGCGCGCCGCCTCAACCCCGGGCATCAGGATAGGCAACTAACACTGGCTAGGCTGGTAGCCATCTCGGCCTCGCTTACGTTACAGGCTACACCAATAGTAGAAATAGAACGAATACGACGAAGGCGAGCACCAGAGCCAGCACAATAGCTAAAGGGCCTATTGCGGACTTCACCGCACCCCACTCGTCGACCTGTGGGTCTGAAGAGGGAGGGGGAGGCTTCCACGTAGACCAAGGTTGTTGGTCTCTCGGTCGTGCCTCATGGTGCCACTCTGGACGCGACCTAGCCTTGGCGCAGTCCACACAGCCGCACCCTGCTACATACGTACCTTTCGGGTGAGAGTATTTCTCTGTAACTGTGCGTCGCGGTGGGTCCGGCGGGGGAGGCGGGGGGTTAGTCGGCCCAACGGTGACGATTGCCGCATATGCCCTATTGATGCGCTTAGTCATCTCTTCGGCCAGGGCACGATTGGGGTTTACGTCGGGATGGTATTGATGCAGAAGCTTGTTCCGTGCTTGTCGAATGGCCTCTTTGTTTGCTGATCTATCAATGCCGAGGACAGCGTATGGGTCTAGAGAGTTCTTTGGCGCAGACACAGGGGTATCCTCGCGCTAGAGTTTGGGTACTCGCAGGACCGCGAGGGGTACCATGGCGTTGAGGACTCCGACCCTCTACGGGACAGATGCGTGCTTAACCCACGGGCGACTCTTGGGAGAGTCCGACGCTCTAGAAGAGGGCGTCAAGGTTCGTGTGCTCCTCGAGTAGCTGGGTGAAGCGGGCGAGCTTGTCGGGGTGGTCGAAGCGGGCGCGCTCGTGGATGCCGTGGAGCAGCTCCATCGCCGGGATGGTGTCCTGGTCGACCAGGATGATCGGGACGTCCTGCTCCTCCGCCTCGTAGTAAACGTACTCGATGGGCTCGATGCCCATCGTCAGCATCAGGCATGCCATGGGCGTGGTGAGCGCGGCCATCTGCACGTCCGGGCGGTCGCCGCGGATGATGACGGCCTGGCGGTCCAGTATGCCGAAATACTCACTGCCCCTGTCGAGACCAAAGCCGCCGGCCTGGAAGTGCTCGACGAGCCTGTCCATGCCGTCCACATCGGTGATGTTTCGTCCCCCCAGGTGCGATGCTATGTCGGCTACGGTCACCCCCAGCAGGGTGCGGTCCTCGGGCACCACGCCCAGGACCGTGATCCCGGCCTCCTCGGCTGCGGGGAGCAGCCTCGCCTCGGTGTCGTGGCCCTTGTACTGGGTGCGGCCGTTTATCACCACACCCGCCAGCCTCCCACCGTAGGCGCCCGTAGCCCGGGCCACGTCGGCGCCCTGCAGGTCCGGGCGATATTCCACGACGGCCACCGCGGTGGCGTCCAGTGCCTCGACGAGCCGGACAGAGTCGCCCTCCGACAGGGCTGATGAGACCTCGACGATCACCAGGTCGCTGCCGGAAGCGAGATCGGCGGCCGATGCTTGTATGCCGGAGAGCGCCTCGTCCAGGGACTCGCCCTCGGTCAGCCGGGCAGCGCCGTTCATGGCCTGGCCGAGGAGCTTCTCGTAGGCTGAAGGGTCGGGGTCGCCGGACGGGCCGACTGGTTTGTAGACTGCCGCCGCCCTCCCGCTGTCGCGGGCCAGCCGGGCGAGCGCGGAGGAGACGGCGGTCTTCCCAGCGCCGGGAGCGTCGGACACTACTGCGAGCACGGCCATTCACGGCCTCCAGATGGGCTTAGGCTCTGCCCCTGAAACACCCGCACACCCCTGAGAACTGCCCTTCGACAGGCTCAGGGCGAACGCGCGCTGATCAGGCCTCGGGAATTATAGCAGAGTCGGTCTCCGGTACGGCCTCGGCGCGGGTCGCCTCGAACTTGCCCTTGCCGAAAGACCCGAACTCGACCTCGCCCGTTATTGCGCCGTCGGCGAGCATTCCAGAGAAGCGCAGGGACATCTGGCCCATCGGCCCGGACATCTGCACCTCCCACGAGAGGTTCGACCCCTCGACCGTCCCGCCCGCGAACTGCTGCGTGCCGCGCTCGCCGGACCACGTCCCGCTCAGGGACGACCCTTCGACGACGAGCTCCAGCATGCCCTCGCGGGTGCCTCGTGGGGACTCCAGCGTCATCCTCCACTCACCTGCGGGGCTCGCGGAAGCTGCCGCGCCGTTCGTCGATGCGGCGGCCGGCTCGGACTCCGCGGCCTCGGTCGAATAGGAGTGGAGGCGGTGGTACAGGCCCCCGCGCTCCAGCAGGTCGGCGTGCCTCCCCTCCTCCACTACGCGCCCCTGGTCCAGCACGACGATGCGGTCGGCGTTCCTGATGGTCGAGAGCCGGTGGGCGATCACGATGGCCGTGCGTCCCCTGAGCAGCTCGTCGAGCGCCCTCTGTATCAGCATCTCGGTGTACGTGTCGATGTTTGCGGTGGCCTCGTCGAGCAGCAGCACCCGGGGGTCCGCGACCAGCGCGCGGGCGAAGCTGATGAGCTGGCGCTGGCCTACGCTGAGGTTCCCGCCCCGCTCCTGCAGGGGCGTGTCGTAGCCGTTCTCCATCCTCATGATGAAGTCGTGCGCACCCACGGCCGTTGCGGCCCGGACCACGTCCTCGTCGGTCGCTTCGGTCCGGTTGTAGCGGATGTTGTCGCTTATCGTCCCTGAGAACAGGTACGGCTCCTGTGGGACGATCGACATCTGCTTCGACAGGGAGTCCAGGGTGATGTCGCGTATGTCCACGCCGTCGAGCAGGACGCGGCCTTCCTTCACGTCGTAGAAGCGCATCAGGAGCGAGACGATGGTCGTCTTGCCTGCCCCCGTCGGCCCGACCAGGGCGACCGTGCTGCCCGCCGCGACGTGCAGGTCCACGCCCTGCAGGACCGGCTCGTCCTCCACGTAGTGGAAGCCGACACCCTCGAACCGGACGTCGCCGTTGACGGTATCGAAGGAGGTGCTGTCCGGCCTGTCGACCACTTCGGGCTCCACGTCCATTAGCTCGAAGATGCGGGAGCCCGACGCCATGGCGCGCTGGAGAGAGCCGTACTGCATGGTGAGGTTAAGCACCGGCTCGAAGAAGCGCTGGATGTAGAGGGCGAACGCCACCAGCATGCCCACTTCGAGCGTGTTGTCCAGCACGAGGGAGCCGCCCACGAAGACGACCAGGGCAAGCCCGAAGGCGGACATGAACTCGACCGCCGGAAACAGGACGGCCTGCATACGGCCCGCCTCGAGGTTCGCGCCCAGGTTCTCGGTGTTGGCCGCGCCGAAGGAGCGGATGTTCGCGCCCTCCCGGTTCATGCTCTGGACGACGCGCACGCCGGATATGTTCTCCTGGAGCCCGGCGTTGACGGCCGAGATGGCCCTGCGCGCCCTCATGAAGGCCCGGCGGGCGAACCTCTGCCAGACCGCCATCATCACGAAGAGCAGCGGGATCAGCAGCAGGGTTACGCCGGCCAGCCGGGCGTTCATGCTCACCATCACGATGATTATCCCGCCCAGGCTGAGGATGTCGGCCGCGGTGATGATGACGACGGAGAGGAACTCCTGGAGTTGCTGAACGTCGTTCTGGACCCTGGACATCACCCGCCCGACCTCGTTCCTGTTGTAGAAGCTCATGGAGAGCCCCTGGAGGTGGCGGAAGAGGCCTGTGCGAAGGTTGTAAAGCACCCTCTGTCCGACGAACGCCATAATCCGCAGGTGCACGTACTGGCTGCCGTACTGGAGCAGCGCCAGCCCGACGAAGATCGGGACGACGATGTTCAGGCCGGACACGTTCCCGGTGCGCACGTAGTCATCGATAATCAGGGCCACCATCCAGGGGATGGCGATCACGGTCCCCGTGTAGACCAACACGGCTGCAAGCGTCAACAGCAGCCTGGGCCAGTGGGGAATCAGGTACTTGAAGAGCCGCTTCACCACGGCGTGGTCGTATAGCTGGCCGTCCTCGTCCTCCTGGTCGAGGCCCAGACGACCGGCCATTCCGCGTCCATAGCTCCCGCCGCCTCCGCCGCGGGCCATCCAGCTTCCGCCGCCCCCTCCGAACATCATCGGGCGTCACCTCCGAGGGCCGCGGGTACGGCGGCCGGTTCGTCCTCCTGGGGACGTAGCTGCAGGTCGTATATGCTGCGGTAGAAGCCGTTGCGCTCCAGCAGCTCTTCGTGGGTCCCCCGCTCCACGATCTCGCCGTCGTCCAGCGCCAGGATCAGGTCGGCCCTGCGTACGGTCGAGAGCCTGTGTGCGATCACGAAAGTCGTGCGGCCCCTGATCACCTCGTCGAGGGCCTGCTGGAGCCTGAACTCGGTCGCCATGTCCACGCTCGACGTGGAGTCGTCGAGGATCAGGACCGGCGGATCGAGCAGGATGGTCCTGGCGATGGCAAGCCTCTGGCGCTGGCCGCCGGAGAGGGTGATGCCCCGCTCTCCCACCCACGAGTCGTAGCCGTCAGGCAGCCCCTCGATGAAGTCGTGGAGCTGGGCGACCTTGGCCGCCTTCACCACCTCGTCCATGTCCACGTCGTCTAGGCCGTACGCTATGTTGTCCTTCATGCTGGCCGCGAAGACGAACACGTCCTGCATGACTATGCCGACGTTCTGCCTCAGCGACGAGAGCGTGACGTCTCTGACGTCGTGACCGTCGATGGCGATGCGGCCCTGGGACACGTCGTAGAACCTGGGGATGACGTGGGCAAGGGTGCTCTTGCCGGAGCCCGGGCCGCCAAGCAGGGCGACGACCTGGCCCGGCTGGACCTCGAAGTCTATGCCCCGGACCGCGCTTCCGGCCTCGTCGTAGCTGACGGAGACGTTCTCGAACGCGACACGGCCCTGGACCCGGGGCAGGGGAGCCGCGTCGGGTTTCTCCATGACCGGCGACTCGGCGTCGAGCACGTCGTATAGACGCTGCCCTGCCGATGAGGCGCGTGAGAAGGTGTTTACCATCCAGCCGCTCATCCTGATGGGCATTCCCAGCAGCGCCATCAGGAATATGAAGGAGGCCAGGCCGCCGGCGGTGAGCCTGTCGGCCGCGATCTCCCTGCCGCCGAACCACAGGATTGCACCCGTGGCGGCGGTGAAGATGAAGGTCATCAGTGAGCCCTGCGAGGCGAACAACCGGGTTGCGGAGTAGGTCAGGTTCGCAACCGTCTCGGCCCTGGCGTTGAACTTCGACTCCTCGAAGCGGCGGGCGCCGAAGGCCTTCACCACCTTCATGCCCGACAGGTTCTCCTGCAGGACGGTGGTCAGCGCTCCCGTCTCCTCCTGCACCCTCATCCAGGTCGGGCGGAGGACTTTGGACATTGCCAGCGCCCTCCAGAGGATGAGCGGCACGAAGGCCATGCTGACTATCGCGAGCCGCCAGTTCGTAACCGCCATGAGCACCGATACTGCGCCGAGCATGACGAAGATCGAGAGGCCGCGCACCATGCCCATGCTGATGAACATGCGGACGGCCTCCACGTCCTGGGTCGCCTTGGACATGAGGTTGCCGGTCTGCTCCTTGTCGAAGAAGCCGAAGCTCATGCCCTGGAGCTTCTTGAAGAAGTCCTCCCGCAGGTCGTAGGCGCTCCTCTGGGACAGGGACTCTGACAGGTAGCGCTGGCCGTAGGAGAAGACGCCCCTCAGGAGGCTGAAGATCACTATTATGGCCGCCAGTAGCAGCAGGCGGCTCTGGAGGCCGCTCGCCAGGGCCGTGTCGATTGCGTCTCCCAGCAACCTCGGCACTACCATCGCCGACAGGGTGGACGCTATCATCGCCGCGTATGCGCCGATGAGGTACCACTTGTGCCTGAAGGCATACTTCATCAGCCTGAACGCAACTCTCATGTGCCGGCCTCCTCGGTCTGGCCTTCTCTATCGATCGACGCGTGCTCGCCGACACCGTCTCCAAAACCTGGCCTGCGGACGGCGTCGGCCATGATCTCCATTGCGGGTACGACGATCTCGAGCTCTTCGGTCGTAAGGGCGGCGGCGAGGGCCTCGGTCCTGGCCGCCCGCAACGACCAGAACTTCTCCACCGCGTCCCTGCCGGCCGGGGTGAGAGAGCAGACGACGGCGCGCCTGTCGCCCGGGTCCTGCATGCGCTCCACCAGCCCCTTCGCCACCAGGCGGCCGATCATCGTGGTCGCGGACGGCATCTCGACGCCCAGCCGCTCAGCAATGCTGCTCATGCGGCGGGGGCCGTCGGCCAGGTAGAAGAGCGTCTTCGCCTGCGGCATCGTCAGGTCCAGGCCGGTCCACGCCGACAAGGGCCTGGCACGCATGCGGCCCTGCCAGCGCCCCATGTGCTCCATCAGCCTTGCGACGAGTTCCTCACGAAATTGCATTGGTACGTCCTAACTGTTAGTGCCACACTAAATATTACACACAAGCGAAGCGACTGTCAAGGGCCTGCCCGGAAACACGGACCCGTTGAGTGGCTGGGCCTCCTGGGGCCCTATGAGCGGGCGTAGTTGTCGTGGTAGCGGACTATGTCGTCCTCGCCCAGGTAGCCGCCGGTCTGGATCTCGACGATCTGGAGCGGGTCTCCTGTGGGGTTCTCTATGCGGTGCTTTGTGCCCTGGCTGACGAAGGCGGACTCGTTCTCCCGCAGCAGGAACACCTCGTCGCCGCGTGTGACCCGCGCCGTGCCCGCCACGACGACCCAGTGCTCCGCCCTGTGCCGGTGCATCTGCAGCGAGATGGACGCGCCTGGGTCGATCGTGAGCCTCTTGACCTGGAATCCAGGGCCTGAGTCTAGGGTGTCGTACGTGCCCCAGGGACGGTGCACGCGGCGGTGGTTGACGTGCTCGGTGCGGCCGTCCTGCTTGAGCCGGTCGACGATGCGCCTCACGTCCTGCACCCTGCTCTTGTCCGCCACCAGCACGGCGTCAGGCGTCTCCACGATGGCGACGTCCTTCACGCCCACGGTGGCGAGCAGCCGGTGTTGCGCTATCAGCAGCGCGTTCTCCGTCGAGTCGGCGTATACGTCGCCCTGGGTAACGTTGCCCATGTCGTCGCGGTCCTGCTGCTCCCACAGCACGGACCACGCGCCGACGTCCGACCAGCCCGCGTCCAGTGGGACGACGGCGCACCCGGCGAACCCCGTGCGGGCGTGGGGGTCCGTGTCGTTGTCCCGCGCGGCGCCCTCCATCACGGCGTAGTCGATGGACTCACTCGGGCAGCCCACCAGCTCTGCGGCGCCCGGTCTGTAGAAGGGGCCGTCCCTGTGGCCGTTCGAGTATGCCGACCTGCAGGCGGCCGCGATGTCCGGCCTGTGGTGGTCGATCTCGGCGAGCCACGCCGAGGCCCGCAGCATGAACATGCCGCTGTTCCAGAGCCACTTGCCGGACTCGACGTACTTGGCGGCGACGCCGGTGTCAGGCTTCTCGACGAACTCGGACACTGTGAAGCCGTCGTCCTCACCCGTCGCACGGCCCTTCCTGATATATCCGTAGCCCGTGTGCGGAGTCGTTGGGACGACCCCAAACGTGACGACGTAGCCCTCCTGGGCGAGCCTGGCTGCGCTCCCGACCGCGTTATTGAATTCCGTCTCGTCTTGCATCAGGTGGTCGGCTGGCAGGACAAGCATCAGCGCGTCGTCCTCACCGCGCCCGCCCCCCAGCAGATCGAGGGAAGCGAGGGTCAGGGCGGGGGCCGTGTTGCGCGCGACCGGCTCGATCACCAGCTCCCCCTGCTCGACACCGATCGCCCGCATCTGGTCGAGCGCCAGGAATCGGTGGGACTCGTTGCAGACGACCACCGGCGACGCCGCATCCAGGGGGCGTATGCGGCTAAGGGTCTGCTGGAACATGGTACCGTCGCCGACGAGGGGTATGAATGGCTTGGGGAGATGCTCGCGCGAGAGGGGCCAGAGCCGCGTGCCCGAACCCCCTGCAAGTATCACGGGGTGGATTCTCACTACTGGTCCTCCTTGCCGAAGTCCTCGATCTGCCCTCTAACCTCTATCAGGCGCCGCCTGATTCGCGGGTTCTCGTCCAGCTGCTCCGCGTTCCGTTCCATGTAGCCGTCGATGACCTCGAGCGCCGCTTCTGCATCGCCCTCGTGGAAGAGCTGCGCGGCACGGAGCTCCAGCACCTCGACCCGCCCCGGCGCGACTTCAAATGCCCTGTCGGTGTGCTCCCTCGCCAGCTTCATCGTAGCAGCGTCGTCCGGGGACGCGCGCTGGTAGATTCGGGCCAGGGCCAGGTGCAGGCGCCACTCGCGCGGCTCGACGGCGAGCGCGGCCTCGCCCTCGTTACGGGCGACCTGGAACGTCGCCTGCATCTCCTGGTCGGTCAGCCCGGCCCACCCTGAGTTGAGCCCGGTGAGGGTGAAACGCAGCGGGTATACGGCCAGCCAGGGGGCGGCGTCGATCGACTCCCGAAGGCTCTGCAGCCGCTCTGTGCCCGACCGCCTCTCGGCAATGGCCGCGTCCGCCGCCCTCGACCCGGCCAGCGGCCCTATGACCGCGAAGTACGCCAGCACCAGCATCGCGGCGCCGCCCGCGACCGCAGCCCCGGCCTTCACCGGCCGTTCGAGATCGCCGAGCCGCTCCAGGAGCCCGGGTGCGGTCCCTTCGCGTGAACGGCCCGGGGCGAACGCGGCTTCCGCAGGCGTCGTCTCCAGGTAGAGCACGAACCCGATCAGGAGGTGAAGCTGCACGACGGTGCCGGGCGTGTCGAACAGCAGAAGGTTCTGGACGAAGTATCCCGACAAGGCCGCGCCGATCATCAACGCGAATAGCTGCGCGTCCGGCTCCAGTGCCCTGGTACGCCTGGCGAGGACCCACGCCATGACGAGCCAGACCGCCAGGTAGGCGGCCAGCCCCAGCGCGCCCGTCGTGACCACCTCCTCGATGACCCTGTTGTGCGCCTGGTCGAAGGTGAGGAGCGATGAGTCGACCGCGCCCTGCTCAGTCAGGTGCAGGTCGTAGGCGACGGCGTAGTTCTCCGGGCCCCATCCCAGGACCGGCCTGTCCGCGAACCCCTGCAGCCCCATCAGGGTCGAGGTCCACCGGGAGCGCACCGACCGGTCCTCCGGCCCGAGGCTGGCAAGTCTCTGCAGGGTGAGGCTCGACTCGGCGACGCTCTCGAACGCCGCAGTGTTCCGGACGAGGAGGAACGCAACGACCACCACCGCGCCCGTCATGGCCAGGGCGATCGACGCGGTCCTGACAGGCCTGAGCTTGCCCCACGGGATGTAGCCGACCACGAAAGTCCCCAGTCCGGCGGCGAGCCCGACGATAGCGCCCCTGGTGCCGCTCTGGTAGAGCATCAGCAGGTCCAGCAGCATCACCGAGACCCAGAACACGCGCATCAGGTTGTCGGGGGAGGCCCACGACGGCTGCTGCGCCCCCGCCTGCTGCCTGCGCCCCCTCCGGCTCCCTCGCTCGACGCGCCCGGGGGACCCCGCCGGACGGGCCCTGGGAGACGCGAGCGAGTGGGCCAGGAACGCCGCGGCGAGGAGAGCGTTCACCAGCATATACGCCCCGACGTAGGTGGCGTTGCCCAGCGTGATGCTGATCCTGGGGGCGTCGACCAGGTACGCGAGCAGATCGAGCCCCGCCATCTGGGAGACCCCCAGCAGCCCCATCACGAGCCCAACGGCGAGGTTGACGTTCAGGACCAGCCGCCAGTCCCGGAATGTCCGGAATACGGAAGCCAGCATCACCGAGAACGCCGCGTAGTGGAGCAGCCCAACCCAGCCCTGCATCCGCTCGTACGTCGACCACAGGCTGCGCTGCAGGCTGACGCCGGTGAACGAGGCGACCAGCACGACGCCGACGTAGATCCCAAGGACCAAAAGCAGCCGCGACCTGGGCAGCCGGTACTCTGGGTGCCAGAGGATTAGCGCCAGCCACAGCGCGAAGGCCAGCTCGACCAGGAGCCTCGTGTAGACTGCCTTGCCCACGACATACGGGAATATCGTCGAGGGCAGCGGGTCCGCCATCACAATCAGGGGTGCGACCAGCACCAGGGCCAGGACG
The DNA here is from genome assembly GCA_034420735.1 of Dehalococcoidia bacterium. GTDB lineage: Bacteria > Chloroflexota > Dehalococcoidia > Lucifugimonadales > CAJWER01. The sequence continues at coordinate 48,068 of DAOULA010000009.1, read as the reverse complement.
ACCCTCACGGCATTGGCGAGCGGTTTTTCCATCTAGCTGTGCATCGCATCCGGCTCCTATGGTCTGGCACACATTATATTCCAGCCGGTGCTTGCCTGGCCGATGCCGGGAGCATAGCCCATTGGCACGAGTGTTAGAATGGCGAACATAGTCGTACGGCAACTAAAGGGGGACGCATGAGGGACGCAGACACGCCCGCGCTTGCCCACTCGCCCAGACCCACCGCGCCAACCCGCCCGTTAGAGGAGATCGCCCAACTGGGCGACGAGATATACGAGCGGGACATCCGCAGCCAGGTCGAAGACGACCATCACGGAGAGGTCGTAGCCATAGACGTGGACACAGGCAATTGGTCCATCGGCCACAACGTGATTGCCGCGACTGACCGCTTGCGGGAGAAGCACCCGGGCACTATTAATGTCTCTTGTGAACGGGTCGGACATCGGACTCTGTATCACTTTGGGGGCAGCTCCCTGCGGGGGACCGGGTGATGGAAGGAGTAGTGAACGTGCGGGAGAGCTAATCCGAGGCTACGTCGGGATTTAGCCCAGAACTCCGTTCGCGACGGTACTATGCCTCGGGTTCAAACACCAACTCCGGCACCACGACTTCCCATCTGTCGCATTGAAGGCCGTCCTGGTACTCCGGCTCCGAGCTCTTCCGGTCCCAGATGGCTATGGCCAAGACCGTTGCGGATGTACAGCGCATTCCGTCGGGGGCCATGAAACTTCCGGCAAGCTGCCCTACGACTGTACCGCTGCGGTTCAGTAGCTCCCAACGACTCGCCCCGACGCGCACCTTCAACAGGTCGCCGGGAGAGAGGTCGGTGATGGCTTGGTGCACTGGATGGTCAGCGTGCCTGTACCCCGCGAAGCTCAGGAAGACGTCGCGTAAGCTGCACCTCCGGTACTGTCGAGCGAGTTCTGGCGCAGGGGGTGGGAGTTTGACGGGTGGACTACGTCGCAGCGCTGAGGGAATCTTGTTCAGGGCATCCTGGAGTCTGTGAGGCCCTGGGAGACGGGCGAGTGTGAGAGTATGGCGGGCGCGTGTCATGGCAACGTAGTACAGGCGGCGCGGGGCGTCCGGGTCCTCCTCTCGGCCGATCTTGTCCCAGGCGCCGTCCAGCACGACCACGTGGTCGAACTCCAGGCCCTTGGATCGATGGGCGGTTGTCAACAGCAGTCCACGCTGGCGACGACGCATATCCCGCCCCCATTCGGCCAGCCATTCGATGAAGTGGTCCGTCGATGTTTCCGCATCGTCGGTCTCCAGATCGTGCTCGTCTATGGCTTCCCTCAGCAGCTCAATCCAGGGGCCTGGGGGCTGCTCTGCAAGCCGGTCGCGCAGGTCTGAGCTCTTCACCAGGCGAGAGTCTCTCCCGCGGAGCCAGTTCACCAGCCCTTGGGTCTCCCGCAGACGCCAGAACCCAGAGAAATCTTCATTCGCCAACTGGACCGGAATACCTTCGATCTCGCACAGACTGCGAACGGGATCGAGGTAACTCCACTCGCGCGCGACAACGGCGCAGGAGGACCAGCTCCAGCCGGGATCGAGACCGGCCAGGCGTTTCAGCTCGGCGACGACCGCCTGCGCCTGTGAGATGGGAGTGTCCCCGGCCGGCAGCAGCTGGACTCGACCGCGGCCCACCGGGTCCCGTCCGGCCCACGCCCCGCCAGGCGGCTCCTTCTCGCGAGCCCGGTCGACATGAATGGGATGCCCGGTCTTCATCCGCTGACGGGCAGGCTCGATCACCGAATTGGCCGCGTCTATGATGTGTCCGGTGGAGCGATAGTTGCCGGTCAGAAAGGCTGGCCTGGCTCTATAGTCGTCCTCAAAACGCCGTATGAACTCCACCGAGGAGCCCTTGAAGGAGTAGATGTTCTGGTCGTCGTCGCCCACCGCGAACAGGCTGAGCTTGTCGTCTTCGTCGGGCAGGGTCCTGCCCGCCAGGGCGGAAAGCAGGTCGTACTCATCCTGGCCAATGTCCTGGTACTCGTCCACGAGAATCCATCGGAATCCGGCCAGCAGGCGCGCCCGATGCTCGTCCGCTTCGTCGGGCGGCAGTCCCTCTCCACGCAGCAGGGCTGCCGCCTGCCTGAGTACTTCCTTGAAGTACGCGTCGTTATTCGCATGCCCCTCGAAGCTCGCGCCGACCAGTCGCATGGCAAGCGCGTGGCAGGTGAGTATCATGATTCCACGTGCGTCGTCACCGATGAGATCTTCAAGGCGACGGCGGATGTCGACTGCGGCGTGCCGGTTGTAGGCGAGGGCCAATATGCCACGCGGGTTCTCACGCCTTGCGCGAACCAGGTAGGCGATGCGATGCACCAGCACCCGCGTCTTGCCGGAGCCCGGCCCGGCGAGCACGAGCACGTTCGCCTGCTCCCGGTCTTTCGCCACGATACGCCGCTGGGCTGGATTCTTCAGGCTTTCGACGATGGTGCGCCACGATTCCGGGGTCGTTTGACGCGAGATTTCCCTGTCCCGGTCCGGCAGCCAGCGATCCAGGAACTCTTTCCTGCGGAGGCTGAAGTAGTCCATGGCCAAGCTGAGTGCGTCTCTTATGGTTCCGAGACCCCGCTGCACATACTCCGCCATGACATGGATCTGTATTACCTGTTCGTCGTAGTGGAACTTGAGGTCTACGAAGTCCGTATTGGCGAAACCGCGCCTCTCCGGCCTCAATCGTATGGTCATAGCTTGACGGAAGACGGAGAGGCCTTTGTTCAGCCTGATTACTTCCTGCTCGTGGAGCCACAGCAGGGCGCGGTCCATCAGCCGGGACATGGCCTCGTCTTTGACTTCGCTCTTCAGGGTCATGTCGGACCTAACTGCCGAGAGCAGCTTGCTGAGGGTTGTCTCGGCCAGCAGGTCCGTGCCCCGGGTTCCAGCAGGCAGGCTGGCGAGCAGATGGTCCAGCAGGCGCCCGGCAGCGGCGCGGCGGAGTTCCGCAAGCCTCGCCACCTCATCCCACTCTCGCTGCAATGTCACCTGGATGGTCTCCCCATCTCGCCCGCGCAGTCCAAGACTTCCCCCGCCTCCGCCCTCACCCCGACCGTCGGCGGCAATGCTGCTGACTATGCGCCTCAGGAGCTCCGGCAGGGCGTGCTTGTGGCCGTCGTCCTTGAGCCGCTGGGTGGCGAGCCGGAGATGCAGCTGGGATGTGTCGTCTTTCCCCAAATTTGGGTCCGTCTCCCGTAGAAGCTCGATCAGTGCCTGCTCCAGGGCCGCTGCCTTCTCGAAGCGTTGCAGGGAAGCTCGCTGCACTCCGGTATGTACGAATGCCGTGAGCACGGTGTCGTTGCTGGCGATACCCAGACGCTCCAGGTCGTGAAGCGCGCTTCTCACTCCCTCGGACGTCAGTCCCGCCGCTGTCATAAGCTCGTCCGTGGAGATACCCTCGTCCGCGTTGGCCTCGATCAGCGTCTCTACGATCTTCAGTAGCTCAGCGCGGTAGGAGTCCGCGATCTTGGCCCTTTCGAGCCTCTTCCTCGCATCCTGCATCGAGCTCACACGCAGGGAGGACGGAAACACCTGCACCCGGTTTTCTTCTCGGGTTAGCAGATCGGCTTCCTCCAGCCAAGCCACTGCTGTTCGGAACCGGGTGTCGTCGGTTGCGTAGTCTCGCTCGAACGCTTTGTCTTCGTCCTCGCTCAGGATCTCGCCGGGAGTGGCAACGACTTCGTTATCCAGCCGCCTCTTCCGGTCGAGATTTCGCAGCGCCCTCAGCACACCGTGAATCTCCCTTCTTGTTAGCCGGGAGCGGGCCGACATGCCGAACTGTCGCTCGACGTCGTCCACGGTGTAGAGAAGTACGCAGCGAGCCATCTCCTGGTCTCGTCCGGCGCGGCCCGCCTCCTGGATGTAATTCTCCAGGGAACCCGGTATGTCTGCGTGGACTACCAGACGAACGTCCGGCTTGTCGATTCCCATGCCGAAGGCGTTGGTGGCTGCAATCACTCGCAGCTCGCCGCTGATGAAGCTCCGCTGGACGTTCTTCTTGGTCTCCGGCGACAGCCCTCCATGAAAGTAGCCTGCCTCCACTCCCTTTGCCTGCAGGAACTCCGCGACTTCCTGCGTCTGCCGTCTTGTCGCGCAGTAGATGATGGCGCCGCCCTGATCGTCCGCCGGCAGATCGGCCTCTATGATCTGGTGGATGTGAGCGAACTTTCCCTCGCTGCTCGTTGGCACCACCACGAATTCCAGGTTAGTGCGTTGGGCGCCGCGGTCGAACACCCTTAGCTCGATACCGACCTCCTCCCGGAAATAGTCCTTTATCTCCTCGCTCACATCGGGCTTCGCGGTAGCAGTCAGGCACAACACGGGCGGAACCTGGCCGTCTTCGGCCCGCTCTCGGATGAAGCGCCCCACATAGCGGTAGTCGGGGCGGAAGTCGTGCCCCCACTTCGAGAGGCAGTGGGCCTCGTCCAAGACCCATGCGCCGATCTCCCGCTGGACCAGGACACGGCAAACGGAGACGCTGCGGAGCTGCTCGGGCGAGATTAGCAGGATGCCGGCATTGCCCAGTCGTACCTTGTCCAGCGCATCTGCCCGCTCCGGCATTGACAGGAGTCCGTTGATGGTGACGCAAGAGTCGATGCCCCGTGCCTGGAGCCCCGCCACCTGGTCGGCCATAAGGGCGACCAGGGGCGAGATCACAACCGTCAGTGCGCCTGTCTTGTCATAGCGCGACAGGGCCGGGACCTGGTAGCAGAGCGATTTGCCGGTTCCGGTGGGCAGGACCGCCAGCAGGTGCTCTCCCGCCATCGCCGACTCGACGATGGACTGCTGCATGGGCTGTCCTGCATCGTCCGTCGGCTCAGGGCGGAAGCCTGGAAAGCGGAACCAGCGGGCAAGCTCCTTGCGAGGGTCGTGCCTCTCGCGGCACCATCCACAGGAGGGATCTACACAGGCGGTATCGCGCAGCAGGCGCACCAGTTGTCCCGCCTCGGGGAACTCGTGCCGTACCCAAGGCGGCATGACCGAGTCGCCTCCGGACACGGACAGCCATGCCAGGGCATAGGCCAGTGGCCAGCCGTGCCGGGACGCATCCTTCATGATCTGGCGTGTGTGCGTCTGGCAGGCGTTGTCGGCCAGGCGTGCTCGGATCGCGTCATGCGCCTCTGCGTCGGACGGCCTTGGAGAGCGGCGCAGCGCCGTGAAGACCCTGTCGAAGCCGGCGCCGCCATCCGCAGCGGTCAACCAGTGCCACGCTGTCATCAGGTCGGGCGCTGCATCGAGCAAGGCCTTCTGCTGGCTCTCGAAGACGTCTAGGGCTAGTCTGGCATCCAGCTCAGGGTCATTGATACGGCCCCGCTTGAGCTGGCCGTCCTGGTAGTGCTTCACGAGGTGGTGGTAGGGGTTGCGCGGAAAGGCTAGAGGATTGAGCCTAAGGGTATCCACAACCGGCAGTCGCAGTAGCTTCAGATTGGGATTCACGGCTCGCAGGAGGGGCAAGTCGAAAGCAATCCAATTGTGGCCAAGAACGAAGTCCGCGCCTTCAGCAAGTCCGTCCAGCTTAGCCAGCGCCTCGTCCAGGGGGTCGCCGTCACGACCTATTGCGAAGTTCAGGGACTGGCCTGTATCCGGGCGCACACCGGCAAGAGCGCGTATCCGGTCGTTGCGGAAGGGTTCGAGGTCCGCTGAGAGGTAGCGAAGTAAGGGACGGTTGTTGTCTCCGGGGATCTGTCCAAGTCTACCTGTACTCACGGCCACCTGACTTTCCTGCCTCTTCAGAAGCCTCAGTAAGGAATCGACGCCGCCTGAATCCGTAGGATAATGTCACTATGCAATCCTCGGGTCAACAAGCCTGTTCGGTCATAGTATGGCTGCATGCCATTTGCAAAGTGCCGTGTTGCTGTGTACTCTCTACCGCATGGAAATAACGCGAATCACCGACTCCCCATTCCTGTGGGGCGCTGCGGGGCTGATCGTCGGCATCGCCCTTGGCGTCTCTATCGCTTCGGCCTGGATCATGGCGATAGGCCTGGGCGGGCACCTGCTCTACCTGCGGTTCAGAGGGCCAGCCCAGCACGGGAGCGAGGGGATGCTGTTCGCCTCCGGGCCCGCGTTCATGATGGCCTGGATGGTGGGCTTCGTCGCACGCGGACTGATTAGCTGACGGCGCGGCCTCCGCCGTTGAAGGCATCCCTCTTCGTCACCTGCGTTGTCGACCAGTTCTACCCGGAGATCGGGGAGAGCACCGTGCGCGTCCTCAGGCGTCTCGGAGTGGACGTCGACTTTCCCGAAGAGCAGACCTGCTGCGGCCAGCCCGCGTTCAATTCAGGCTTCCGCTCTGACGCGAAGCCCCTGGCCCGGCGCTTCCTGGACACCTTCGAGAATTCCGAGGCCGTGGTCATTCCGTCGGGCTCCTGCACGGCGATGGTCCGCGCCTTCTACCCTGAGCTACTCCACGACGAGCCCGCGATGGCCGCTAGGGTCGACGCGGTGGCGGGCAAGACATTCGAGCTGACAGAATTCATCGTCGACGTGCTGGGAGTTACCCAGCTTCCCGCAAACTCGGAGGCCGCCCGTCGTACTGTCACTTACCACGAGGGCTGCCATTTGCGCCGCGAGATCGGCGTCACGACCCAGCCCCGCGCTCTGATCGAGGCCGCGCCTGGCGTGGAGCTGGTCGAGATGGAGCAGGCCGAGGTCTGCTGCGGTTTCGGCGGCACCTTCGCGGTCAAGTACGACGACATCTCGGCAGGGATGCTGGCGGACAAGCTGCGCAGCGTCGCGGACACGGGCGCGGATGCGGTCGTGTCGTGCGACAGCACCTGCCTGATGCAGATAGGCGGCGGCCTCGAGAAGCAGGAAATGGCCGCACAGCCCCTGCACGTCTCACAGCTCCTCGACGAGGCCACCGCCTGACATGGACCTGAAGACCAGGGCGTTCAGGAAGGGTGCGGCCAGCGCGCTCGCAGACCCTGTGGTCCAGCGGAACATGCAGGGCCTGTACGACAACTTCCACAAGGGCCGCGAGCGCGCCGGCGACGCGACGCCCGGGTGGGAGGACCTGCGCGACCGGGCCCGCGCCGTCAAGGCCCACACCATCGAGCACCTCGATCACTACCTGGACATGGCTGCTACGAAGGTGGAGGAGGCTGGGGGTAACGTCTTCTTCGCGGAGGACGCGGCCTCGGCGACCCGGTACGTGCTGGACCTGGCGAAGGCCCGCGGCGTCAGGACCGCGATCAAGAGCAAGTCCATGATTTCCGAGGAGATGGGGCTGAACGGCCACCTCGAGCGGGCTGGAATCGAGCCCGTCGAGACAGACCTGGGCGAGTACCTGATACAGCTTCGCGGCGAGACGCCGTACCACATCATCGCACCAGCAGTGCACCTCTCCCAGGACCAGGTCTCGGACCTGCTCCAGGAGGAGCTGGGCGGCCCCCGCTACGAGCATGCGGAGGAGCTGACCGCCGCTGCCCGAAACGAGCTGCGCGGTAAGTTCATCGAGGCCGACATGGGCATAACGGGCGCGAACTTCCTGGTCGCCGAGACGGGCACGCTGGTGCTCGTGACCAACGAGGGCAACGGCAGGATGTGCACGTCGATGCCCCGCGTCCACGTGGCCATCATGGGCATGGAGAAGGTCGTCCCATCGCTGGAGGACATGGGCATGTTCCTGCGTCTGCTGATCAGGTCGGCGACCGGCCAGCGCCTCTCCAGCTACGTGACGATGGTGAACGGTCCCCGGCGCGGCGACGACGTGGACGGCCCGGAGGAGTTCCACCTCGTGATCGTCGACAACGGCCGCTCGAAGATGCTGGCCGATCCCGAGCTGCGCGAGGCCCTCTACTGCATCAGGTGCGGCGCATGCCTCAACGCCTGCCCCGTCTACCGCAAGGTCGGCGGACACTCCTACGGCTGGGTCTACTCGGGCCCCATAGGCGCGGTCGTGTCGCCCATTCTGACGAACCTGCCCGACGCCAAGGACCTGCCAAACGCCTCCAGCCTGTGCGGGGCCTGTCGCGAGGCGTGCCCGGTGAGAATCGACATCCCGCGGATGTTGCTGCACCTGCGCAGCGACCTCGCCGAGGGAGGACGGCACTCGGGCGCGCGCCGCGCATCGCCCATGGAGTGGCTGATGATGAAGGCGTGGCGGCTCACAGTCGGGCGGCCGTCGATGCTGGACCTGGCGGCACGTATCGGCAGGGTGGTGCAGAAGCCCCTGGTAGAGAATGGCAGGCTGCGAAGGCTCCCGCCGCCACTGTCAGGCTGGACGCGCCACCGCACGTTCCCGGCCATAGCAGCGCGCTCCTTCAGGGAGCGCTGGCAGGACGGCGTGCGTGATGACTAAGAGACTATCTCTGGACGCGTCCGGCGAACCCCGGCCGGGGAAGGGCGTTCGTCCTGAGCCTGTCGAAGGACAGTTCTCTAGCAGCACGCACTGTCCGAAGTACACTCGTCAATCCCCCGAAGAGCTTGCCCCGCATTCGATACGGGGCGGGAAACCACTCCCCGGCGGTTCGAATGACTGAGCGCAGCGACTTCCTGTCGCGTGTTCGCAGCGCACTGGGCCGCAGCAGTGCCGGCCAGCCAACGGCGATTCCGCCAGACACGGCGCTGTCCCTCGATGCGCCTGACGTAAGCCGGCGTGCATGGGCGGTGCTCGACGAGGCGGCCGAGCGGTCGGCGGAGCTCATGGTGGACCTGGAGAGCTCCGCCTCGACAGCGGGCTGGAAGGTCGTCAGGGCAAGCTCCAACGACGAAGTGGCTGCCTATGTCAGGTCAGTCGCGGTTGACGTGGAGGCCCGGACGGCCGTCAGATCGGCCCATGACATCCTCGATCAGATGGGCATAGACGCGGCCCTGGACAAGGCGGGAATCGTCGCCCATCAGATGACCCTGGCTGGCGAAGACCCCGACGCCGAGCGCGCCGCCCTGCGCGAATTCGCTATTCACGCGGGCCTTGGAGTGACGGGCGTGGACTACGCCGTGGCCGAGACAGGCAGCGTCGTGCTCCTCGCGCGGTCGGAGGTAAGCCGCCTGCCGGCCCTGCTGCCCCCTACTTACGTCGCAATCGTAGAGCGGGGCAAGGTGCTGCCGTCGCTGGACGAGCTGTTCACCCTCCGCCGCGACGAGTTCTACCTCGACAACCTAGGCAGCTACCTGAACATCATCACCGGGCCAAGCCGCACCGCCGACATAGCCCAGACCCTCGTAACCGGCGTACACGGCCCCGGCGACGTCCACATGGTGCTGCTGGCGTAGCTTTCAGCGGATCTATCCGTATCCTCGACCGTGGACACGTCGTTCCACTCTACTCACCGGGCGCACGGTGCAAGCCCAAGATTCTTACGAAAAGCCCCAAGGCTGCGATGGGTAGCAACCAGAGTACTAGGACGAAGGCTATTGCACTGATGTAGCTTGTAAGCGTGGCGAACCAGCAGGCGACAGTACATGGAACTAGACTGTATATGAACCTCTGAGTTTCCCTGAATCCGTCTACTAGATACCCTTCCTGCCATAGGTAGACTGACCAGGCAATCCATAGGCCCACAACAACCAACGCCTTGAGGCATCCAAGACAACCGAACTCGTCACGGTTATCTTTCCTCATCAGTCTCCATCTTTGTGCTTACTCGAAGATGTCCTTGACCGTCATCCGCCAGCCTGGAACGACGTCTTCGACGGCCAGCACGTCCTCTTCCTTCAGTACGACGACCTCGGTGGGCGAGCGATGTACTTTTGCGGTCCGCCTACGCGGGTCCACGACGATCACAGCGAGTGTCCCAGCGTCGAGCCAGTCGGCGACCTTTTCCTCCACCTCTGTGTAGCTGTCGCTGGGCGAGATCACCTCGACCGCGATGTCCGGCGCGCCCGGAAAGTAGATGTCGCGGTCTACAACAGATTCCGCGCGCTCACGTCGAACGAAAGCCACGGCAGGAGCGCGAACGTGGTCGGGGTCCGACTCCAGCAGGAAACCCGTTCCACCGGCGTAGGCAGTGCCCAGCCGGTTTGTCTTGACGTAGATGCCCAATGAGGCTGCGATGGATGCGGAGACTTGCCCTTCGAGGAAGCCCCTGTACGGCATCGTCCTTAATTCGCCTCTGACGAGCTCATGCCGGAAACCGTCGTCGGGCATCCGTAGTAGCTCCTCTGCTGTGGCAGGCTGCGTTGGCGTGACCACTATCGGGCTAACTCCTCAGCGCCTGGCTATCTTCCCGGCGTCGTTGATGTGGTGGGTGTCCCAGGTCTTGGCGTCGTTCTTCTCGATGACCTCGCTGATGGCCTCGGCGGCGAGGGCCGGGTCGAGCCGCAGCACAGTTCCTATCGCAACGAACAGCACGTCCACGGCCTCGCTGGCGACCCGCTCGTCGGACTCTCCCGCGATGGCCTCGTGCAGCTCACGCACCTCCTCGTCCTGGATGAGGATGCGCGCCAGCATGTCCTCACGCGATGCGGCGCCGGTGATGCCGAAGCGCTCGTGGAATGCCTGAACGCAACGGGCGAGGTCGGAGATGCGGGCCTCGGGGTCCTCCGCGCTCATCGTCCCGTCGCGCCGACCCTCACGAGGCGGACGGCCTGCTCGGTGGCGCTGGCGATGAGCTCAGTCACCCGGTCTGTGGCCTCGTCGAGCGTCATGGGGGCCTGGGTGATGGCGACCGCCGCGGCGATGCCGTGCTCGTGGACGTCCGTGAAACCGTCGCCCAGCGAGCCTGAGACGCCGATCACGGGGATGTTCCGCTCTCCGGCCAGCCTCGCCACGCCGATGGGCGCCTTGTTGTAGACGGTCTGGAAGTCCATGCAGCCTTCGCCTGTAATGATGAGGTCCGCGCCGTCCAGACGGCTCGCCAGGTCGACCGTGTCGAGGACTATGTCGACGCCCGGCCGCAGCCTGCCGCCCAGGAAGGCCATGATGCCCCCGCCGAGGCCGCCCGCCGCGCCGGAACCCGGCACGTCGTTCACGTCCGCGCCGAGATCGTGCCTGACGACTCCGGCGAAGTTGGACAGGGCGGCGTCGAGCTGCTCGATCATCTCGGGCGTCGCGCCCTTCTGCGGACCGTAGACCGCCGACGCGCCCTCCGGCCCGGTGAGCGGGTTGTTGACGTCGCAGGCCACGTCGAACTCGGCATCGACCGCCCGCGGGTCGAGCCCCGATACGTCGATGCGCACCAGTCTCGACAGTGCCGCGCCCCCCGGAGGCAGCTCCGCGCCGTCCGCGTCGAGCAGCCGTACGCCAAGTGCCTGGGCCATGCCGGCCCCGGCGTCGTTGGTGGCGCTGCCGCCGATGCCCAGGATGAACCGCCGGTATCCGGCTTCCAGGGCCTCCAGGATAACCTCGCCCAGGCCGTAGGTCGTCGCGTTCAGCGGGTCCCGGTCCTCCAGACTGACGAGCGCCAGCCCCGACGTCCGCGCCATCTCGGCAACCGCTGTCACGCCGTCGCCCATCGCGCCCCACTGTGCCGACACGGTCTCGCCCAGCGGCCCAGTCACGTCGGACGTGATGATGCGCCCACCCGACGTCTCGACAAGCGTCTCCAGCGTGCCGTCGCCGCCGTCGGCGACCGGGACCAGCACCACCTCGGCGTCCGGCAGCACGCGCCGCACGCCCTCGGCCATGGCCCTGGCCGCGTCAGAGGCGTAGATACTGCCCTTATAGCTATCGGGAGCGATTACGATCTTCATAGCTGTGGCACCCCGTCGAAGGGCGGCGGCATTATATCACCGCCCATGCTAGTCCCAAGCTGTACGGCAGGAGTTCAGCCCAGCGCCAGGAAAGCACCCTGTTCGCTCCCATGGAAGGCGAGTAGGTCGTCGTACCGGTCGCGAAGGATTGACTCGATCTCCGAGGTCGAGCAGTTACCCCGCCGAATCCAGATAACTTTTGGCGGATGCCCGAAGGCGAAGCTCAGCTGGCGAAAGTCGGCGTCCTTGGAAGCGATCACGAGCCCATGGTCCTTGGCGTATGCCCAGACATCCACATCGTCCGCAGACTCAAGCCCGACGTCCCGGAGGTGGAGGGACTCTGGATAGAGGCCCCGCAGTGTCTTCGTTAGGCGTGGCGACAGGTTCTGATCGAGCAGCAGCCTCATGCAGGAGGGATCGATACCAGTCGACGCTCGCGGTCAGCGGCGAACGACAAGGAGGCCCGGATGTCTTCCTGTTCCAGGTCCGGAAAGTCGGCCAGGATCTCATCCTCTGACATACCTGACGCCAGGTACTCAAGCACGTCGTACACGGTGATGCGCAGGCCGCGAATGCAGGGCTTCCCGCCGCGCTTTCCGGGGTCGACAGTGATGATGTTTGTGTAGTCCTGCGTCATGCGTGCCCTCTCTCTTGGGGAGCGCCATTCTACCATATGACATAGCTGGCCGGGCACGGGCCCACTGACTCCAGCCATGACTCAGCCACCACGCCTTATTCCTCTGGTAGAATCGGCCCCCATAGGAGCAGTCACATTGACCATCGACGAGCTGAAGGCCCTCGCCTGCGCTGAGATCGACCGAAGGGGCGATGAGGCCGTTGGGATAGCGCAGGACATCCTCGACCACCCGGAGTCCGGGTTTCGCGAGGAGCGCACTTCCCGTGTCACCGCCGGTAAGTTGGCGTCGCTGGGCGTCCCGGTCGAGCGGGACATCGCGTTGACCGGCATGCGGGGGATGCTGGACACGGGCAGGGCGGGCCCTACCGTGGCGGTCATGGGAGAGCTCGACTCCCTGATCGTGCCAGGCCACCCGAACGCCGACCCCTCGACGGGCGCGGCCCACGCCTGCGGTCACCACTGCCAGATCGGCTCTATGATCGCGGCGGCCATCGGGCTGCAGGTCTCGGGCGTAATGCAGGCCCTCTCGGGGCGCGTCGCCCTGCTCGCTGTGCCCTCCGAGGAGTACATCGAAATCGAGTACCGGGACGAACTGCGCAGGGCGGAGGGCATCGAGTTCCTGGGCGGCAAGCCTGAGTTCATCCGGCTGGGCAAGCTCGACGACGTGGACATGGCCATGATGACGCACACCATCGCCAGCCCTAGGAACGCGAAGTTCGCCGTGGGTGGCACCAACAACGGCATGCTCGCCAAGCGGGTCGTATTCCGTGGGACTGCGGCCCATGCGGGAGCCGCGCCCCACGCGGGCGTGAACGCGCTCAACGCGGCCATGATCGCCATGTCGGCCATTCACGCCCAGCGGGAGACACACAGGGACGAGGACACCATCAGGATCCATCCCATCATCACGAGGGGCGGTTCTGCCGTCAGCTCCGTGCCGGCGGACGTGCGCATGGAGACCTTCGTGCGGGGGCGCAGTGTCGAGGCCTTCACCATGGCGGCCCGCAAGGTCGATCGCGCGCTGCGGGCTGGCGCGCTCGCAGTCGGGGGCAGTGTCACCATAACTACGCTCCCCGGCTACATGCCCATTCGCAGCGAGCAGACTATGCTCGACCTTCACAGCGCCAACGCGGCCTCCCTGGTGGGCGAGGACAAGATCGCGCCGCTGGGGCACCGCACGGGCTCGACCGACATGGGCGACGTGTCGCAGATCATGCCGGTCATTCACCCATACGTCGTGGCGGCGTCCGGGAACGCCCACGGAGCGGACTACGTGATCGAGGACTACGAGACCGGCGTGCTGACGGCGGGTAAGGCTATGGCGATGACGGTCATCGACCTGCTGGCGGACGGCGCGGCGAAGGCCCTCCAGGTCAAGCACTCCTACAGGGCGCCCATGTCCAAGGCCGAGTACCTGTCCACGATACGCGGCGTCACGAGCGAAGAGACCTACGAGGAGTAGCCGCGTATGGGGACCCTGGCTGGGTATGGGCCGCGTGTGAGCCGTCCGTGACTGACCTGCACGGGCTGAAAGCCATCGCCCAACTTGCGGTGGACCGGCGCAGGGACTGGCTGACCTCAGTGGTCGACGACGTTCTCGCCGCGCCCGAGACGGGGTTCCGGGAGTTCAAGACGGCGAAGCTGGTCGGCGAGAAGCTGGCGGATCTGGGCATCCCTTCACGCAACGGGATCGCGATCACCGGGCTCAAGGCTACCCTGGATGGTGCTGGGCCCGGCCCCACGGTCGCCATCATCGGCGAGATGGACTCCATCAGGGCGCCGGGCCATCCCAACGCAGACCCTGTCACCGGCGCGGCCCACGCGTGCGGCCACAACGCGCAGCTCGGCATGATGCTGGGCGCGGCCGCGGCGCTCTCGTCCCCCGAGGTGCTGGGCGCTCTGTCGGGACGCGTCGTGCTGATGGCCGTGCCCGCCGAGGAGTTCATCGACGTGGAGTACCGCTGGGGGCTCTGGCAGCAGGGCAGGCTCGGCCTGCTGTCCGGCAAGCAGGAGTTCATCCGCCTGGGCGCATTCGACGACGTGGACATGGCGATGATGGTGCACACCTCGTCCAGCCCCGGCGACTCCCGGTTCTCAGGCGGCGGTCGAAACAACGGCCACCTTGTGAAGTACGTCAGGTTCATCGGAAGGGCATCCCACGCCGGCGGTTCGCCCCACAGGGGCGTGAGCGCGCTGCAAGCCGCCATCGTGGCGCTGAACGCGGTCAACACCCAGCGCGAGACGCTCCGGGACGGCGACTCTGTGCGCCTGCACGGCATCATTACGTCGGGCGGGGACTCGGCCAACGCCACGCCCGCCGACGTGCGGTACGAGGGCCGTGTGCGCGGCGCGACCCTCGAAGCCATTGCCGACGCCTCCCACAAGATGGACCGCTGCCTGCGCGCCGGCGCCCTCGCGCTGGGCGCCGACGTCCGAATCGTGTCGATCCCCGGCTACCTGCCTATTCGCCACGACCCGGCGCTGATGGACGTCTTCCGCCAAAACGCCGTCGAGCTTGTGGGCAAGTCAGGCTTTTCCCAGCACCGGCGCGATGTCGTGCGCGGCGGGTCGACCGACATGGGCGACCTGAGCCATATCATGCCCGCCATCCACCCGTACACCGGCGGCGCCGTGGGCATGGGACACGGGTCCGACTACGTCGTGAGGGACTACGAGCAGGCCGTCATTCGCCCGGCCAAGGCCATGGCGATGGCCGCCATCGACCTCCTCGCGAACGGCGCAGCCAAGGCCCTCGACGTGGTGGCTAAGAGCAAGCCTCCACTCACCAAGCAGGCCTACCTCGACCTCCAGGAGTCCCGCATGAACGACGAGCTATACGAGGGCCGGTAAGCCGAGGCAGCTGTGGAAACTAGGGAAGCTCGAAGCGGTCGCGATGGAGAATACGATGACGGTAGGGGAAGCAACAGTAGAAGGAACAACCGATGAGATCAAACAACTGATCCATGACCTGCTGAGCGAACGGTTCAAGAGCGAGTTCGAGTTCGGCCCCATAGTCGTAATGCCCCGTGTCGACGACGATGGTGAGGGATACCTGCATTCGTACATCGTCTTCCATGGGGACCAGAAGAAGTTGGACCCGACCTGGACGCTCAGGCTGTCCAGACTACTCTGGTCACGCGCTGAGGAGCTCGGCTACCCAGGCATTCCTATACAGCTGTTCGTCGAAAGGTCCGAGTGGCCCGCCTTGGAGGAAAGGCTGGCGTAAATCCGACGATGTCAAGGGCGATGCGTGAATGGTAAGTGCTCAGAGTCGAGGGCAGTGGTTTGTACCGTTCAGCTTCTTCCCCCGAGGAGACCCTTGCATAACTCCGTCATTCCGGCGAAAGCCGGAATCCAGGGGTGGGGGTCAGATACGAAGGCAATGTCTACCATGCAGTGTATGGGCCTCCATGGGAGGTTATTCAAAAGCCTCCCGAGGGGGAAGAATGAGACGGGGGCTTTCGCCCTGCCGAAGAGCAAAGACCGCGATTGCTGTCGCTAGGCCGGATCGACAGAGGTAGCGCAAGCACGAGGGAGGGGGACGGAATGTCGTTGGACGAGGCCAGATACCACGAATTGGAGTGTTCATTTAGGGCCCAGGTTGACAGGGACAGGGCCCACGCCGAGGGTATGGGCGTCTATTTGCCCTGTCTCCAACCGGAAGAACAAGTGGACTACATCTTCGTAGGCATGGAACCGAGCTTCTTCGGCTTTGCCGACAGCATTGAACACGCGGAAGAGAGAATAGCACGTGGCTTCCGGAACTTCTGGGGTTTCGAACGCCCGCCTAGCAAGTTTGAGCCTAACAAACCCAAGGACCCGTTAAGACTCTTCATGTACTCAATAGACCGCTTCCTCTGCCAATCCGAAAGGACCTACCACCTGACGGACTTGGCAAAGGGAGCGATGCCGGTGAAGGTGGCGGCCGTAGACCGTGACCGAAAATACAAGGAGTGGTATCCCCTGTTGATGGAAGAGATCGAAATCGTGGGAAAGCTAAAGGCTCCGATCATCGCCTTTAGCAAGGAGGTAGAGAGGTTTCTTCAGCGACGTGACCTGGAGGGAAAAACAGGACGACCCCTCCATCGGGTCCTGCACTACTCAAATAGCGCTGTCGCCCACCGCAGGCGCGAGGCAGAACGCGATCGCGAGGGCTTTGAGGCGTTCAAGACTGAGGAGTTCGGCAACGGATGCCATTGGCCAGCTGGCCTATCCCTGTCCAAACAGCAGCTGATCTTCACCTACAAGAAACAGTTCGAGGCGATTCAGACTCACTCCCCGAAATAGCCCGCCAGGTCCTCCCGGTTGTGGGCCAGCCAAGCCACGTTGAGCCGCACCGTCTCCAGGGACTGGCTGATCGCCCGGTCGGCGGCCGGCGTCGGGTGCTCGTCGAAGAAGCCCTCCACGTCGTCGAGCCTCTCCTGCGTCGTGAACCGCGCGGTGATGCCGACCAGCCGCGACAGCGCGAACAGGCCGTCGCTGTAACGCCTGCTGAACTCCTCCCAGTTGTCCTTCACGAAGTCCCACGCCATGTCCCTGCCCAGCCGGTTTGCCGCGACGCCCGACACGACCTGGATCGTGTCGTGGTAGCGCACGCGGTCCGAAAGCGACCGTTCCAGCGTCTCCGACAATAGCTCAGTGTTCCTGAAGCTGCCCAGGGCCATGAGGAGCCGCATCTTCTCCTCCTCCAGTGGCGAGCCGTCGTAGAGGTCCCAGATAGCCCCGTACGTCGACCCGTCGCCCTGCTGGGCCGCGAGGTTGAACACGACGCCCCGTATGTCCGGGTGTACGTCCGCCGGCTTGTCCGTGTAGCGATCGAAATGCGACGCAGCCGTGGACAGCGTGGCCTCGTCGTCGTACCTGCCGAGCTGGCCCAGGATGGTAGAGCGCATCAGCGCGTCCAACTCCTTCTCGCCCGGCCGTGCCTCCCAGCCGACCCGCTCGCCGGCCGGGCCGTAGACGGACCGCATCATCCCCGCGAACCTGTCGTAATACGGCTCGTCCGCCACCAGCAGGTCTATCTTGCCGAAGTTGGCCGAGATGTCCTCCCACACTATGGCGTTGGTCTCGTTCACGTACGACTGCGCCAGCGACAGGAACTGGGTGACCGGTAGGTAGGCCGCGCGGGCGAGGGCGAAGGCGTCGTTCTGCAGCCCCAGCCGGTCGATGGCAGAAACCTCCATTCCCTCCACGGCGGGCCGCAGCCGCTCCCAGCCGTCCCCGCCGTAGTTGACCCGGTAGAAGCCGACCTGGTCCGGGTTGACCTTCACCCATCCCCCTGCGTCCCCCGAGCCCAGCCTGATCGCCGCTTGGGGGCCTTCCATCAGGGTGGATTCGGAAGCGCCGCCCTGGGACGCAACCGTGACGGGCACGTGCCACGTCGTGTCTTCCGTCGCGTCCGGATCGACGAGGTGCTCGTAGACGAAACGAGACTGGGAGGCGTGAAGCTCGATGCCGTCGTCGGAATAGGCCGCCTCGACGTCCAGCACCGGGTACCCGGTCTGCTGGACCCACGTGTCCATGATCTCCGCGACAGGCTGCCCCGACGCCTCGCCCAGCGCGTTCCACAGGTCGCGCGTCACAGCGTTCCCGTACTGGTGCCGCGAGATGTAGCTCCGCAGCCCCTCTCGGAAGGTCGCCTCGCCCAGGTAGTGTTCGAGCATGCGCAGCACAGAGCCGCCCTTGCTGTAGCTGATCGCGTCGAACAGCTGCCCGATCTCAGCCGGGTCCTTCACCTCCTGCTCGATGGGGTGGGAGCTGCGGAGGCCGTCGAGGCTCAGCGCGCTGTTGGTGTCGCTCGACACGAACTGCGTCCACATCTCCCACTCGGGGAAGATCGAGTCGACCGCCTTGTCGCCCACCCACGACGCGAAGCTCTCGTTGAGCCACAGGTCGTTCCACCACGCCATCGTCACCAGGTCGCCGAACCACATGTGCGCCATCTCGTGCGAGATGATCGCCGCGATCCGCTGCCTGACCTGCACGGAAGTCCGCTCTGGGTCGACCAGCAGCACCACCTCGCGGTAGGTGACCGCGCCCCAGTTCTCCATGGCGCCCGCCGCGAAGTCGGGGATAGCGATGTGGTCGAGCTTCGGCAGCGGGTAGGGGACGCCGAAATAGTCGTTGAAGAAGGACAGGAGCTTGACGGAGGTCTCGGCGGCAAACTCGCCCAGGTCCTCCTTGCCGGCCGTCGCCCACACGCGGATGAGTGTACCGTTGTCAGCCGTGCGCTCCACGCACCTGATGTCGCCCACTATGAACGCCAGCAGGTAGGTCGACATCACCGGCGTCTCCTCGAAACGAATGCGCCTTAGCCCGCCGCCCATCGCGGATTCGTCAGCGGGCAAGGTGTTCGAAACGGCCTCCAGCTCCTCAGGGACGACGAGCGTGACCTCGAACGTCGCCTTCATCGAGGGCTCGTCCCAGCACGGAAAGGCCCGCCGTGCGTCCGTCGCCTCGAACTGGGTCGTCGCCAGGTGCTGCTCCTCGCCGTTCATGTCCGTATACCGGCTGCGGTAGAAGCCTCGGAGCCGGTCGTTCAGCTCGCCCGTGAACCCGATCTCCAGCCTCGCCGGGCCGACCGGAAGCGCGGCCTCGAATGAGAACGAAGCCGTCTCCGCCTTCTCGTCCAGGGTCGTACTGCCCGGCAACGCCTCCCCGTCCGACGACTCGACCCTGCACGACGTGATCGCAAGCTCCGCCGCGTTCAGCACGATCGAGTCGGTAGGCTGTAGTACCTCGATGTCTATGGCAACGCTCCCCGTGAAGGTGAACGCCTCCAGGTCGGGCTGCAGCGTAAGCGTGTACTTGCTCGGCCTGACATCCTTCGGCAGCATGACGGCATTCGATTCGGTCATTCCTGTTCCTTTCGGTGGGAGCTTCGATGCGATCGAGACGCGATGAGTCGGAGTCGTCTTCAGTGGGTTGCGGATTCGGCTGCGGGTGGGCCTGCGCGCCTGCGAGCAATTGGCTTCGGTATGCCGGTATGGTATTGTGCGGGCATGGATATTGCAATTAGTGAGCGGAATCAGGAGCGCATTAGGCGCAAGGTCCAGTCGGGCATGTACTCTTCCGCGGACGACGTGCTGGCCAGCGCTCTCTCGCTGCTGGAAGAACGCGACGACGACCTGGAAGCCGAGCTGGGGGACATGCGTGAGAAGGTGCGGACAGGGCTGGAGGAATCGAAGGCTGGCTTGGCGGTCCCTGCCACCGAAGTCTTCGATGAGCTCCGCCGGCGGAATGCTGAGATTGCCCGCGAGAGGCGATGAGTCATTGTGAGATCCTGCCGACCGCCCGCGCCGACCTCCATCAGATTCACGACTACATCGCCGAAGACAGCCCAACAAACGCGCTTCGCTTCGTCCAACGTCTCGAGGACAGGTGCTACCTGCTCGCGGACAACCCCTACATCGGTATAGCTCGCCTGGATCTCGGTGACAACTGCCGCAGCTTCGTCGTGCCTGGAACGGACTACATTATCGTGTACCAGCCGCTGGAGGGCGGCGTCGAGATCATACACGTCCGCCACGGCAGTCAGAATCTCAAACGCCTATTCCAGCAGTAAGTGGATGAGCCGCTAGTCTACCGGCCCTTCCACTCCGGCTTCCGCTTCTCGGCAAACGCCCTCGGCCCCTCCACGAAATCCTCCGAGGCCACGGCGCGCTCGTACTCGCTGTAGCTGCCCGACATCGCCTCTTCCAGCGATACGCCCAGCCCCTCCATCGCCATCTGCTTGCTGGCCCGCACCGACAGCGGCGCTCCCTCTACGATCACTTCGGCCAGGCGGCTCGCCGCCTCCAGGGCCTCGCCCTTCGGCGCGACCTCGTTCACGAGCCCCCACCGGTGGGCATCGGCGGCGCTGATGGGCTTGCCTGTCAGCAGCATTCCAATCCCGATCTTCAGTGGCAGCTGCCGCGGGATCCTGTGTACGCCGCCGGCCGCCGCCACCAGGCCGACGTTGACCTCCGGCGCGCCGAACTGCGCCGACTCGTCCGCGACGATCAGGTCGCACGCCAGCGCAATCTCCAGCCCGCCGCCGACCGCGTACCCGTTCACCGCCGCGATGATCGGCTTCCAGCACTCGAAGTCGCTGGTGATGCCGCCAAAGGCGACCTCGGAGGCGCCCGGGTATGCCTCGCCCCCGGCCCCGTGCTCGGCGTGGTACTTCAGGTCGTTGCCCGCACAGAAGGCCCGCTCGCCCGAACCGGTCAGCACTGCCACCCACAGGTCGGGGTCGTCGCGAAAGTCCAGGAAGACCCTGCGCATCTCGACGCTCGCCGGAGGGTGCAGCGCGTTCAGGTTCTTCGGACGGTCGATCGTGACATGCGCGATCCGGCCGCGCTTCTCGTACTTGATGAATTCTAGGTCCATCGGATCTCCGTAGCAAGTTGGGAATGGGCAAAGTATAGCAGTTGGGCAGGAGGCAACGACCTAGGGCCCGCGTGTCCGTCCGCCGGGTGGCGAGCCGCAACGCAGGGGGACAAAAAGTGTTAGCGTGGAATTAGGTAGCTGAACATGCGCAGCTACCCCGATTTGGCCAAATCGAAACAACTCATCCCTAGCATGAGACGAGGAGGCACTCGCAATGTCCAAAATTGTAGCCGCTCTGATTGTTGCAGCCATCGCCGCCGCGGCCCTTCAGCCGTTTTCCTTTCCCGTCGAGGCACAGAGCGGAGCCAGCTTAAACCTGACAGTCCGCAACGTCACCGCCGGCCAGCCGATAACCCCGCCGATCGCCGTGGTCCACGACAGCGCCACGACGCTGCTCCCGCAGAACGCCGATTCCCTGGATGGTCTCGAGGAGCTGGCCGAGGCCGGCGCGCAGTCCGCCCTGGCGGCCTCGCTGGGTGATATCGACGGTGTGAAGGGCGTATTCAGCCTCGACCCGCCGCCGATTCTCCCGGGCGAGGAGGTCACGGCAGACATCACCGCGTCTCCCGGCGACCACGTCAGCGTCATCGCGATGCTCGCGTGTACCAACGACGCCATCACCATCGGCACCCTCGTCGTGTCGGAGTCCGGGCGGGCCATGTCCTCCGGGCGGGTCTACGACGCGGGAACCGAGGAAAACACCGAGACCATGAGCACGGTCCCCTGCCTGGGAGGCGAGAGCGCCGGCGTATCGAACGCCGACTCGCCCGATGGCGAGGGTCGGATCGCTCACCACCAGGGAATCGCCGGGGGCGCGGACCTCGCCAGTGAACAGCACGGCTGGGACTACGTCGCCATGCAGCTGTTCCTGTCTGATTCCGAAGAGGTTCCGGCTGAGGTGGAGTTCGGCCTTACCATCGACAACCTGACGCTCGGACAGCCCATTACGCCCCCGCTTGCGGTGGTACACGATCCGAACGTCGACGTGCTCATCTACGACAGTCCCGATGAGCTGGAGGGCATCTCCGACCTGGCCGAAGGAGGCGCACGGGACGCCCTCGCGGCGACCCTCCGCACGAGGCCCGGCGTCGTGGCGGTGAAGAATCTGGAAGCCATCGGCCCCATACCGGCGGGCACGTCCCTGGTGGCCGATGCCACCGGCGTCCTGGGCGCGCATGTGTCTGTCGTAGGGATGTTCGCCTGTACAAACGACGGGTACATCCTGGCGACCCTGCCGCTTGCGGGTGCTGTGGGTGAAGTGCGCCAGGGGTCCACAGTCGCTGCGGTCATAGATTCAGGTTCCGAGAACAACGACGAGACCGCGGCCACCGTGCCGTGCCTCGGCGGCGGCCCTGCGGCGTTCTCGCCAGGGCTGGGCGAGGGTTCGAGGTCGGCCCACACCGGCATATCCGGCGGCGCAGATCTGGACCCCATGCAGCACGGCTGGACCGCCGACGCCACCGCCAGGGTTAGCATCCACGAGCCTGGCAGGTCGCAGGTGCTCGCTCCTCCTCCGGTTCCAGTAGCCAGCCCCGTTCCCGCGGCGCCCGGGGGCCCCGCGCCCTCGCTGCCGGTGACGGGCGGGTACACGCTATCCACCGTCTGGATAGTGGCAGTCGGACTCGCAGGGGCTCTCCTGGTCCTCTCGGGCTCTACGATGCTGGCCGCACGGCAGCGCGTCCGGCGGGGCAAGTACGAATAGGCTATGATGGTCGCCTGCGCTGCCGGACGTTACACGGCAGCGCAGGCGGCCTACGAAGAGGGACGAGGCAGTGTTGACATTTGAGTGGATCCACAGCTCGTCAGCTACCCGGTTCTGTCATTCCGAACGTAGCGAAGCGTAGTGAGGAATCTAAAGACGCTGCCTGCAAGACAACGTGATCGCCGGGCTGACGTTGTAGATTCCTCGCCGCGCTTGTAATGACACGAATGTCAACACTACCTGGAGCTCCCGAAACACTGGCCTACAGCCCACACCCCTGCCTGGAGCGGCGACGGCAATGAGCGTGAGGCTCATCCGTGCCGCAGCCATTGCCTTCCTGGTGGTTTCCGGAGCCGCCCTTTCGGCGTGCTCTTCGGAGGCAGAGCCCACACCGCCGCCGTCCCCGGCGACGACCGCCCCTGTGCCGGCCGCCTCCCCCACGCAGGCGCCCGCCGCCGGGCCGCCCGAAGTCGGACTCGGCTTGGCCACCGTCGATCTCGGCGTCGGGCTCAACCGCTTCGCCTTCGGAATACGGGGCGAGGACTCGAAGCCCGTGCGCACTCCCACGGCGCTCGCGACCTTCATGTTCATCGAGTCGACCCCGTACGAGGTGCGTGCGCAGGCCGAGGCGTCATTCGTGACGTGGCCGACGGGCCGGGCGGGAGTCTACGTCGTCGACGGCGTGGATCTGGACAGGGCGGGCCGGTGGGGCCTCGTAGTCGAGGTCGAGACCGAGGAGGGTGTCATAGCGGTCGGCCAGCTCGGGTTCGAAGTCAAGGTCACAAGCTCCTCCGCCGCCATCGGCTCCCTGGCGCCCCGCAGCCTGAACAAGACCGGCGGCGACGGCGCGGACTACGCGGAGATCACGACGTCGCCCGATCCCGACCCCGACCTGTACCGGATGACCGTTGCCGACGCCATAGACGAGGGAAAGCCCACCGTCGTCACCTTCGCGACGCCGGCCTTCTGCAGCACCGCCACCTGCGGCCCGCAGGTCGAGGTGGTGTCAGAGCTCAAGGACCGGTACGCCAGCCAGGCCAGCTTCATCCACGTCGAGGTGTACGACAACCCCGTCGAGATGCGAGAGGACTTCTCCAGCGGCCGGATCTCGCCCCTGCTGGAGGAGTGGGGCCTGATATCCGAGCCGTACACGTTTATACTAGACGGCAAGGGCGTCATCAAATCGAAGTTCGAGGGGTTCGTGACCGAAGAGGAGCTCGAGGCCGCCCTCAAGAAGGTGCTGGGATAATGGGCTTGGATCTCACGAAGTACCGCAACGGGCTGATTGTCGGCTTTGCCTTGGCGCTGGCCGCGCTCGCCCTGGCCGCATCGCTGGCCGTCCCTGCTCCCGCCTTAGCGCAGGACTTCGAGATCCGCCCGAAGTTCGATGATCAGGTGGGCCCCTTCAAGGTCGTGTTCATCACGGAGCCCTTCTTCACCGCGGTCGGGCAGGTCCACCTCACCCTCAAACTCAGTGAGGCTGCGACCGGCGAGCCCGTGGACGGAGCGATCGTCAAGATCAGGGCCGACCACGATGAGGAGGAGTCCATCGAGGTCCGCGCCCTGAACACCCCCGACGATGAGGAGACCTACAAGGCCAACATGACGCTGATGGAGTCGGGCGTCTGGACGTTCGTCATCGACGTGGACAAGGAGGGGCTGGAGCCGATTTCGTTCGAGGTGCCTGTCCTGGTGGCCGAGCCTGCGCTTCCCGCGGGCGAGGCGGGCACATTCGTATGGATCCTGGTGTTCGTCGCCCTGATCGGCGGCGTGCTCTTCCTCTGGAACAAGTCCCGCAAGACCGGCGAGACCGACTCCATAGTCCGCCGCAGATAGCCTATTGTCATTGCCATTTGAGATGGCGTCAGCCCGCCCCGTCATGTCGTCCTGAGGAGTCTGCGACGAAGGACCTGGGGCGGGGAGGCCGCCTTGCGGTGCGGCGCGGTGAGGGTTTGCCCATCCCGGCGTTCCCCACGCGTCCGCGAAGGGTGATTCCGATTGCGTCAATACTACGTCTACATCATGTCCAGCTACAAAGGGACACTCTACGTTGGAGTGACAAACAACCTCATCCGTAGAGTCCAGGAGCACCGGGAACACCGTGCTGATGGATTCACCGCCAAGTACAATGTCACTAGGCTCGTCTATTTTGAGGAGACGACGGATCCTCGATCCGCCATCGAAAGAGAAAAACAGATCAAGGGATGGCTGCGCAGCCGGAAGGTAGACCTGATCGAATCGACCAACCCAGGCTGGCTGGATCTGTTCGAGGGCTTTGAGACGACACAAGTGCCCACGCCGACCCATCACCTGTCGTCCTGAGGAGTCCCCGACGAAAGCCTGTCTTTAGCCTGGCGAAGCGATGCGGGCTCCCGCCTCTGCGGGGGAGCAGGGCTGTCCACACGACACCAAGCCTGAACAGTCACTCATGTGGCCCCGGCGTCGCCCCAGGCGTGTAGTCGCGTATCTCCTCGATGACCAGCTCCTCGCCCACCTCCCTGTACGTCACCGCCACCCGGAATACCTGCACCATGTGCTGCCGCAGGTGCGAAGGGGTCACCCCCCGGTAGCCCCGGCCTGAGAACCGCCACTCCGCTCCCTCGTCGTCCTCGATCGTCAGGGTGTCGATCTCCAGGAGCGACCTCGCGCTCACGTCGATCACGATGCCCGTGACCGTGGCCTCGTCGCTTCCAGGCGTCTCGCATCCGTTGAAAGCAACCAGTGCGAGAGCGGCCACGGCAAGGACGACGCCCAGCCGTTCCAGCCGGGCCGGACCCCATCCCGAAAGTCCCGTCGCCGCCAGCAAGTTAGCCATCGCCCATATGATACACTCGCCCTATGTCCACCTACGCTGCGACTACCATCGAAGACCTAACGGACCGCGTCGAGGATGCCCTGAAGGGCGCCTTCGCGGACCGTAGCCTGGGCCTGTACCGGATGATGTCCTACCACCTCGGCTGGAACGGCGCTCATGGCACTGAGCGGGCGCCCGTGAGCCGCGAGCGCACCCACGGCGTCGCATGCCTCGTGGCCTGCCTGGCGGCCGGTGGAGACGTGGACTCGGCCCTCCCTGCCGCCGCCGCGGTAGAGCTTGTCGACGGCTTCCTGGAGGTCCACGACGACGTGCAGGGCGGACAGCCCCTGAGGGACGACAGGGACGCCGTCTGGTGGGTCTGGGGTCCGGCCCAGGCGATCAACGTCGGCGACAGCTTCCACTCTCTCGCCCGGCTTGCCCTGTTCGACCTTCACAAGAAAGGCACACCGGCGGATGCTACGTTCAGGGCTGTCCAGATGCTCGACGAGGCCGCCCTCGACCTGTGCGAGGGGCGGTTCCGCGACATCGAGGCCCAGGAGCGCATCGATCTGGACGTCGACGCCTACATGGAGATGGCCGCGAGCAAGTCGGGAGCGCTCTACGCCTGCGCCATGGGCCTCGGGGCGCTGGTAGCGGGCGCGGAACAGGATGCCGTCGACGCCATGTCGCGCTGCGGACGACAGCTCGGTCTGGCCCTGCAGGTCCAAAACGACGTCCGGGAGCTCTGGTCGGGCGACCTCAGCCCGGAGGTCCTGAACAAGAAGAAGATGCTGCCGGTGGTCCACGCCCTCGGCAACGCGACCATCGCGGAGAAGCGGCGGCTCGGCGACATCTACTTCAAGCGCGTGCTGGGGCCTGACGACGTGACCGCCCTGCGCGAGGTGCTCGACGAGATGGGATCGAGGCAGTTCTGCGAGGACCTCTCCGCAAGCTGTCGGACGGAGGCGCTGGAGTCCCTCGAACAGGGCGCGCCGGCTGGCGACCTCGCTCCCGCAAGAGACTTCGTAGACCGCCTGCTCGGCTGACCGTGCCAAGACTCACCAAGCCCAGGGCCTTTCGGAAGTTCCTTCTCCCCTGGCGGGAGAAGGTTAGAGCCTGCCCTGAGCCTGCCGAAGGGATGAGGGGAAGCCATTGACGGCGCCCTCCTTCAGAAAGAAGAACTCTGGCAAATATGACCGTGCCACGACTCACCACCCTCGACGACCTCGAGCCCGACGGCAAGACCGCCCTGGTCCGCGTCGACTTCAACGTGCCCTTCACCTCGGACAGGTCCGCGATTTCGGACGACTCACGCATACGCGCATCGCTGCCCACCATCGAGTACCTGCTTGACCGGGAGTGCGGGGTAGTCCTCTGTTGCCACATAGGCCGTCCGGAGGGCAGGGTGGTGAGCGAGCTGAGCGTCGCTCCCGTGGCCGCGCGCCTGTCCGAGCTGCTGGACCGCCCCGTGCCCGTTGCGCCCGACTGCGTGGGACCTGAGGCTGAGTCGCGAGTCCGGGACATGCCGCCGGGCGGCGTGCTTATGCTCGAGAACCTGCGATTCCACCCCGGCGAGGAGTCGAACGACCCGGAGTTCGCCCGGGGCCTGGCCGCCCTCGCCGACATCTACGTGAACGACGCCTTCGGCGCGGCGCACCGGGCCCACGCCTCCACTGCTGGCGTCGCGAAGCTGCTTCCGGGCGCTGCCGGCTTCCTGATGCACCGCGAGGTGGATGTGCTCGGCTCCGCCCTGAACGCTCCCGTTCGCCCGCTGGTGGCGATACTCGGCGGCGCGAAAGTCTCCGACAAGATAGCGGTGCTCGAACACCTCACCACCAAGGTCGACAAGCTCCTCATTGGCGGCGGCATGGGCGCGGCCTTCCTCAAGTCGAACGGCCTCGACGTGGGCGCGTCTCTTGTCGAGGACGACAGCATCGACGCCGCGCGCGGCATACGCACCTCTGCGGCCACACGGGGCGTCGAGCTGCTGCTCCCCACCGACGTGGTGGTCGCCGACACATTCTCGGAGTCCGCCGCTCACCGCGTTGTGGACGTGGGCTCGGTCCCGCCCGGGTGGATGATCATGGACATCGGCCCAGAGACCGCCGCAGCCTATGCCGCTGCAGTCGAGGGAGCGGGCACCGTCGTATGGAACGGGACCATGGGCGTGAGCGAGTGGCCGCCCTTCTCCCATGGCACCGAGCGCGTCGCCCATGCCGTGGCGGGCCTGAGTGACGCCGTGACGGTGCTGGGCGGAGGCTCGACGGCCGAGGCCGTGCAGGCGCTGGGCCTCGTCGATGCCATGACCCACGTGTCGACGGGAGGGGGAGCGTCGCTGGAATTCCTGGAGGGCAGGACCCTGCCGGGCGTGGAGGCGCTGACGCGATGATCGACTTCCCCGACGACATCTTCCAGCCCACCCCCAGCAAGATTGTGCTCCTGGTCGTCGATGGGCTCGGCGGGATGCCGCACCCCGGCACCGGCAAGTCCGAGCTCGAGACGGCGAGTCTGCCCAACCTTGATCGGCTCGCCCAGCGCAGCGCCGCCGGGCTGACGACGCCCGTCGCCCCCGGGGTCACGCCCGGGAGCGGGCCCGGCCACACGGCACTCTTCGGCTACGACCCGCTCAAGTACACCGTCGGCAGGGGAGTGCTCGAGGCGCTCGGCATCGGCGTGGACCTGTCAGGCGGCGACGTGGCCGTCCGCGGCAACTTCTGCACGATCGACGATTCGGGCGCAGTGGTCGACCGGCGGGCGGGCCGTATCCCGACCGCCGAGAGCGCGCCGCTGGCCGCCATGCTGGACGAAATCGAGGTGCCCGGCGTCGAGCTGGTCGTCCGTGCTGGTAAGGACTACCGGTTCGTGCTCGTCATGCGGGGCGAGGGACTCGCCGCAAACGTGCGCGACACCGAGCCCAGGCCCCCCAGCCTGAACCCTTCGCCCGCCGAGGCGCTGCACCCGGACTCCGAGGCGACCGCACAGGCAGCCAACGCCTTCACCGCTGAGGCGCGAAGGAAACTGGCAGGGCGGGACCGGGCGAACATGGTGCTGCTCCGTGGCTTCTCCCAGGTCCCCGACTGGCCCCAGATAGGCGACGTCTACAAGCTCGACCCCGGCGCCATCGCCGCATATCCCATGTACAGGGGCCTGGCCCAGATCCTCGGCATGAAGGTCATCCCCACGGGCGAGACCTTCGACGCCGAGCTCTCGACGCTGGAGAGCAGCTTCGGCGACCACGACTTCTTCTTCCTGCACTACAAGCCCGCCGACGCAGCCGGAGAGGACGGCGACTTCGACGCAAAGGTCTCCGCTCTCGAGGAGCTCGACCGGCGCATCCCGCGCCTCCTCGATCTCGACATCGACACCCTCGTCGTGGCCGGCGACCACTCCACGCCCGCCGTCCTGGCAGCCCACAGCTGGCACCCCGTCCCGCTGCTCATCCACGCGCCCCACACCCTCGGAGACGGCGTCGAGTCGTTCACCGAGCGCGCGTGCATCGCCGGCTCCATCGGCAGCATCCCCGCGTCCTCTGTCATGATGATGGCCCTCGCCAATGCCGGCAAGCTAACCCGCTTCGGCCCCTAGCGTCACCGGCGACGATGGCTGACTCCTCCACCAAGCTCACGAGCCGCCGCCGGGATGCCCGTCTGAAGGCAACGGAGACGCGCGGGCGCCTCATCGTGGACGACGACGGCGACCTGGTGTTCACCGATGCCGCGGCTGCCGGCCCGGAGCCGTTCCTCGGGCAGCGCCTCTACCCGATCGACGCCGTCGACGTGAAGAGCGTCGCGTGGTGCATCATGTGGGGCATTGCCGTCGGCAAGGGCCAAACGTCGTACTGGCAGACCCAGCAGCGCGGCACTCCGCTCAACCCCGCAATCGCCGACCCGACCCCCGTCATGACGGACGCGGCCCGGCGCCTCGGCATGGAGGTCTTCGCGTCCATCCGCATGAACGACACCCACGACGCCTTCGGCAAGCCCCACGGACGCCTCGACTACCCCCTCAAGCTGGAGCACCCCGAGTGGCTGCTCGGAGACGAGAGCCGCAAGGGCGACTTTTCGACTGCGCCCGAAGCCCTGATGTGGTCGGGCCTCGATTTCGAGGTGCCGCAGGTGCGCGAGGATCGCCTGCAGTGGATACAGCGTTCCGCCGAGAGGTACGACATGCACGGCGTCGACCTGAACTTCTTCCGCATGCCCTGGTTCTTCAGGCGCGGGCGCGAGGCTCACGGCACGCCGCTGATGACTGACCTCGTCCGCAGCGCGCGTCGCATCCTTGACGACGTGTCGGCTGCCAGGGGCGCGCTGGTGCTGCTCGGCGTAAGGGTGCCGGACACCGTCGAGGCCTGCGCCCGCGTGGGCATCGACATCGAGACGTGGCTGCGAGAGGACCTCGTCGACCGCCTGCTCGTAGGTGGCGGCTACGTGCCCTACACCAGCCCTTACGAGGAGCTCGTCAAGATGGGGCACGACCACGGCGTGCCCGTCTATCCGTGCATAAACTGCGGCCTTCCTGAGCTCGGGTCCGACGCCGCCTTCAGGGGCGCAGCATCCAACATCTACCGCGCCGGAGCGGACGGCATATATCTCTGGAACTACCAGTACCGGAACGCCCCGCGCATCAGCTACGGCCGCCCTCAGCCCCCCGTCTACGAGCTGCTCCGGGAGCTGGCGTCGCCCCAGTCGCTCGCTCACGGCGACAAGCTATTCGGCGTAGAGAACGTCGACCGGGTCGGCCCCTACGCCATCGCCAGCCACCCAACCCAGCTTCCCATCGATCTGGGTGACCGCGCCCTGAAGGTAGTCAGGTCCCTCCGCCTCCGTATCGGCGACGACCTGCCAGCGGCCCACCGCGACGGCAGACTCGACCGCGCCGTCCTCACGCTAGCCCTGGACGGCATCCACCCCGGCGACTCCATCGCAGCCCAATTGAACGGCCTGCGCCTTCCTCGGTCGGGGGAGCCCAGTACAATGCCGGGCGGCGGATCTCTTGCTCCTTCTCCCCTTGCGGGAGAAGGCTGGGATGAGGGGGACGCCGTCTCCGACGGGTCTCTTGCTCCTCCTCCCCCTGCGGGAGAAGGTTGGGATGAGGTGGACGCCGTCTCCGACGGGTCTCTTGCCCCTTCTCCCCTTGCGGGAGAAGGTTGGGATGAGGGGGACGCCGTCTCCGACAATGGTCCCATCCAGACGCACTGGGAAGTGCCCGCCGAAGCCGTCAGGCCAGGCGACAACACCCTAACCGTCTGGATCGACGAGCGCCCCCCACAGGCGAGGAACACCGTGACCCTCGACGAAGCCTGGCTGCAGGTAACGTACAGGTGAAACCGACACCCCCGAAATCCACCACCTACGCAGTGGACGCTGTACCTAACAGGTGCCACCCTGTAGGGGCGGGTTTGAAACCCGCCCTCGCCTTGGCTGGAGGCGGCGCTGCCCCTGGGTGGCGGACTTGGACACGCGCTCTCTACGTGCCCTTCGTGGCAATGCTGTTGTTGGGAGCAACCGCATGCGCCTCATCCGACCCGGCTCCCACCCCGACGCCCACCCCGATACCCACAGCCGCGCCACCAACTCCCACCATCCCCGCGCCCACCCCAACCACCGCAGCGCCGGCCCCGGCCACACCCTCGGCGGTAGGCATCGACGTCGACCCCGCGAAGGCCGAAGCGACCCTGGTCCAGCTCGTAGACGCCCTCGACGAGCCCGAGTACTACTGCGTCGACGTGCCCGGATTCGGCAGGAGCTTGAACCTCCAGACGGCCCTCATGGCGCATACCTGCAAGCCGGGCGCGGACGACGAAATGTTCGCGGTAAACCGGCCCGCCCCCGGCAACCTCTACATGCCCGCGTACGACCTGTGCATGGAAGCGGACGGAACGGCTTCCCCTGCCCAGCTTTACCTGAGAGAATGCGCCGGTTCGGAGATGCAGCGCTTCGACTTCGACCCGGATGGACGGCTCGTCCTGGCGGGCGCGGGCCTGTGCATGGCCGTGTCGCCCGGGGACGGCGAGCCGACCGGCGGCCCGAGCCATCTCCGGCGCGACCTCCTCATGCTAGACTGCGCCGAGACCGGACCCGCCCTGGGCCAATGGACATTCCCAGGGCGCTCGCCCGAATGACAAACGGAGGAAAATAGCCCCTTCTCCCCTGGCGGGAGAAGGTTGGGATGAGGGGGAGCCATTGAGTGCACTCACTAACTCTTGGAAGGACAACACGGAGGAACCAGGATGCGTGACCCTGTAGACATCGGAAGCGATCGGCAGCTATTCGTCGACGACTACTGGATCGACCGCATAGACGGCGCGCGGCGGCGACTCCACCGCCCGGTCGCGCGGGAGACGGCCATCGCCATCGACAAGCCCTGGGAGCGCGGCGGCGTAAGCTACCTCACCACCTTCCCGGACGGCGGAAAGTACCGCGGCTGGTACAGGTGCGACCCCGTCGGCTTCCGCGCCCCCGACGCCGCATCCTTCGCCGCCTATGCGGAGAGCGACGACGGCATCCACTGGGACAAGCCGCACCAGGGTGCGCTGGAGTTCGAGGGCTCGACGGACAACAACCTTGTCTGGACAGGCCCCGGCATTAACCTGGCCCCATTCCGCGACGACAGCCCTGGCGCAAAGGAAGACGAGCGGTACAAGGCCATCGTGCGGGTGAAGCGGGAGCTCTTCGCCATCGCGTCCCCGGACGGCATCCGCTGGAAGAAGATGCGCGAGGAGCCCATCCTGACCGACTGGCCCTTCGACTGCCTCAACATCCCGTTCTGGGACTCCTGGCGGGGCGAGTACGTTGCATACACCCGCGGCGTTGCGGGCAAGGGCCCGTTTCAGGGGGGTGTGCGCTGGATCCGGCGTGCAACGTCCGACAACTTCCTCGACTGGTCGGAGCTCGTGGACATCGACACCGGCGAAACGCCCACCGAGCACTTCTACACCAACTCGTGCATCCAGTACGAGCGGGCGCCCGGCACCTACCTGATGTTCCCCTCCAGGTTCGTGTATGAGCGCATGCCCACGCCCGACTGGCCCGGCGGCACCGGGGTCGACGACGCCGTGTTCATGTCCAGCCGCGACGGCCTCCGGTTCGACCGCAGCTTCAAGGAGGCGTTCATCAGGCCCGGGCTGGACCGGGAGAACTGGCACGAGCGCAGCATCTACGTCGAGCTCCGCGTGCTCCACACCTCGCCCGGCGAGATGTCCATCTACGGCATGGAGCACAAGGACCTGCCCACCATGCGCATACGGCGCTACGCGCTGCGCACCGACGGCTTCGTGTCGGTGAACGCGGGCTACGCGGGCGGCGAGTTCACCACGCACCCGCTCGTGTTCGACGGCTCCGAGCTGGAGATCAACTACTCCACCTCCGCCGTCGGCTCAGTGAAGGTCGAGGTACAGGACGCCGAGGGTCGCCCCCAACCCGGCCTGTCCATGGCCGACAGCGCCGAAATCTTCGGCGACCAGATCGACGGCACCGCCCGCTGGTCCGCCAACCCCAGCCTCGCCGCCCTAGCCGGCAAGCCAGTCCGCCTCCGCTTCGCCCTCCAGGACGCCGACCTCTACGCCTTCAAGTTCAGGTAGAGAGGGTAACACCAAAGGTAAGTGTTCAGAGTCGAGAGGAGGTGGTTCGGCCTCTTCCCCCCGAGGAGGCCCTTGCATAACTCCGTCATTCCGGCGCAGGCCGGAATCCAGTCCCCGGCCGTTCAAACAGACCGGGCCGATCTGAGTAGCAAGCAGGGCGACTCCTTCCGCCCCCTACATCTATGCATCACGGCCAATCACTCAGACCTTCGCGGCGAAGCCTAGGAATCGCCTCGTTCGAGGTCGCGGGCGATCTGCGCCTCCAACTCCTCGAGCGCGATGCCCTCTCCCGCTTCGATTTCCCGTTCGCCCTGCCGTATCTGTTCGACGAGCTCCGGGTCGCCTAGGACCTCGGCGGTAGCGATTGCTTCCTTCGTTGGTTCCATGAGTCTGACTCTAACCCCGTGACGACAGCCCCGCAATGATGTTGTCGACGTGCGCCACGAACTCCGCCACCAGGTGGATCTGGCTCGACACCTTGCCGTCGTAGGGGAAGCTCTCGGCCCAGCTCCCGTCGGCTGACTGCGTATCGGCGAACCAGTCCCCCATGCGCACCGTCCAGTCGCGGTACTGCTCGTCGCCCGTCACCTGGTACAGCAGCGACGAGCCCCAGCCCGACTTGCACACGGGCGCGAACTCGAACTGCCTCTCGGTGCTCTCCATCGAGAACTGCATGTACTGGCGCGCGAGGGCGATGTAGTCGGGGTTCGGGTCGGACATGTACAGGCGGCACAGGAACGCCGACGCAATGCCGCCCACCGTCCAGCGCTGCATCACAGCGTCCTGGGCCACGACGACGTGCCACAGGCGCTCTTCCGGCGGGAACTCCCTGATCACCTTCCCTGTCCGTCGTGACATGTTGTAGTAGAGGCGGTCGGGCAGCTCGTCCTGCTGCTCCCACAGGCTCACCAGGTACCGGTAGACTCCCAGGGCCGAGTCCATGTCGCCCGTGGCGATGCAGGCCAGCCCCGCCCCGACCGTGTACGGCACGTCCATGTCGTCGCTGGGCCCGTCAGGCGTCATGTCCTTGGCGAATCCCCCCGTCGCCGGGTCGCGCAGCGTCAGCAGGAACGGCATGCAGCCCACGCTCAGGTCGTACTGCCTCGCCATGTGCGCGCCGTACATGAAGGTCCCGTTGCGGTAGGCATAGGCGTCCGTCAGCTTCCGAAGACCGCGGTCGAAGTCGCCGTCCTCCGTCAGCATGTTCTCGCGTACCCACCGGCATATGCCGAGCGCCGCCCGCGTCTCGCCGGCCACCAGGAAAGTCCACGGCAGCCGGTAGAAGAAGAACCCATTCTCCACGGGCCCGTACGACCCGTCCCCGTTCTCGTGCTCCAGGATGAAGTCGGCGCCCCGCCGCTTCACCTCCTCGTACCTGGCAATCTTGTGCCCTAAGCTCGAAGTGCTCATCTATATCTCTCCTAAGGACGGCCTGAATGTGAGGATCGTTCGCCCTGAGCAGTGTCATGCCCGGCGCCCGCGCTGTGCGGGGATGGTAACTGTTGCGCAGCCACTGGAAGGTACGTTCGGCCTGAGCCTGTCGAAGGCCAGTGCTCACCAGCACAACCATGATATTGAACAGTTACTCGTAACTCTGTCGAAGAGCCTCCCCAATAACTCTTCCCTCAGTGGCCTCTGTGCCCTCTGTGGTAATTCAGCGTCCCCTAGCTGTCCGGGTACAAGACCGCCTTGATGAACCCCTCGGCCGGAATCTCCCCCGCTACCGTCTGGATGGCTCGCTCCGCATCCTCCACTGCAAAGCGGTGGGTCACCACCTCGTCCAGCGGGTACCGGCCGCTCTCGGCGATGCTGAGCGCCTGCTTCACCGCCGGACTGTCGTGGGTGTTGACGCCGCGGATCGTGATCTCCTCCGCCGTGATCCTGTCCGTCATGAGCGGGCTCGGCTGCTGGCCGGCGCCGCCCCCCAGCACCAGCGTCCCGGCCGTCCCAACCAGGTCCAGCGCCAGCGGCGGCGAGTCCGCCGTGTTCGTAACGTCGATCACCACGTTCGCCATCGCCCCGTCCGTAAGCTCAGCCACCACGGCCCTCGGGTCCTCCCGGTCCGCCGCAATGACGCGAGTTGCCCCCAGCCGCAGCGCCATGGACAGCCGCGCCTCGTCGCGCGAAAGGCCGACCACGACGATGTCCTTCGCGCCCGACGCACTGGCCGCGACCGTAGCCGCCAGGCCCTGCGGGCCCGGCCCCACCACGACCGCCGTGTCGCCGATCGTCACCCCGCCGATGGTGCGCAGCCAGCGCACACCGTTGCCCAGCACCGCGCACACCAGCACGGCAACATCGCCCGGAAGCTCCTCCGAGATGCGGTGAACTCGCGCTGTCGGCGGCAGGTATACGTACTGCCCGTACGCGCCCCACAGGTGAGGCGGTTCGTCCGACCTCCCCGCGCCGCCGTACCCCCGCGACACGTTGCACACCCGGTACCTGCCCATCCGGCACCGCTCGCACCTGCCGCACCCGAACGTCGTCTCCACGACCACCCGGTCGCCGGCGGCCACACCCCACGCCTCTTGGGCAACCGGGCCGATGTCCGACACGCGCCCCACGATCTCGTGCCCCAGGATGATCGGCGCGTGGCTGCCATTGTAGTGGAACACGTCGCTCCCGCAGACCCCCGCCACCTCCACCTCGAGCACCCCGTCATCCTCCCCCGCCTCCGGCACAGGGAACTCCTGCATAGTAATCCGGCGCGACCCCACCAGCACAGCGGACCGTTCAGTGGGCATAGTGTCCTGAGTTATTCCCCCTATACGGGTCGACCTCAAGGAGCCGACAACCAAGAACGGATAGCAGACGGGCCGGGCTGTGTCAAGGGTCGTGTGCGACCGGTAGTGCATCAGTTTGGGCGCGGGCAATTCTCCACCACGTCGACGAGCCACCCCGCGCGGAGCGGATACTCCGCCAGACCAGCCGCGACCGCTGGCGTCGTGCGCAGCGTCGAGTGGACCCGCGCGAAGTTGTACCAGACGGCGTAGATCGCGTGCGCGTAGGTGTGGTTCCGCACCCGCTTGCTGAACGCGTTTGTCCGGCGAGTCAGCCGGCGCAGGCTCATGCGCATGGTCAGGTTGTGGCGCTCGACGTACGACGTGCTGATCTCGTCCAAGTTCGGCGCGCCAGCGACCACGTCCAACCGCGACCCGATGCAGCGCGGCCGCTTGTCATCGACTGGCTGACCGTAGAGCTTCACCAGCATGGCGTAGTCGACGTCCCCGCCAAACGCGGAGTCGACTGCCTCGAGGTACGCGCCATAGCCATCCGTCGATAGCTGCATCCAGTTGTCGATCCGCGCCCGCAGGTCGTGCTGAAACGCCAGCGCCGCGTCGAGGTCACGGTTGCCCACGTACCACGAAATCAGCAGCTTCGTGTCCGCGTCGATGGCCGTCCACGTCCAGATGTCGCCAGCGCCGTCGAGTACTCCGGTCGCGTGGCCTGCGTTCTTCTGCTTGGCGTAGCAGAACGCCCAGAGCTCGTCACACTGAACGTATCGCGCCGTGACGCCGCGCACGTGGCGGTCGTGGTAGTCCATGCAGGCCTCGCCAGCGTCGACCAGCAGCTTCGCCACCGTGTTGTACGAGACGCCCACCACCCGCGCGGTTGCCCGCATGGACGCGCCCTCGAGAAGCATATGGAGGATGAGCGCCCGCGTCTCCCGGGGTAGCTGGTTCATGCATCCAGCGTACAACCCGCGTCAAGGCCCTGGGTCACGTCCAATACAAGGCCAAGACTTCATGCCGGTTTCTCACTAGGCAAACGCGAACGACGGTGCTATGATGCCGAAAGCCCCCGTCGATTCGTGGTCGACGAGGGCTTCTATGTGGGGCTGGGTTCGGAACCACCGAGGTTTAACGAGCCAAGGCAAGAGGGTTCGACTCCCTCCAGCTCCACCTCCGCATGATGCGGTACGCGCGTAAGCGTACGTGACAACACAGTTCGTGTCAACACGCCGGGCGTTGCTTCTACTGGCGTTTGTCCGCCTCGCGCCGCCGGGTCCGCGCGGATCGTGGTTTGCCAGCTGGCCGGTCGTCCTGGAGTTCGCCCGTGGCGATCTTGGCGACCCGCATGGCTTCACTGACGTCGTCGTGCTTATCGTCGCGTGGCATGGCCTCACCTCCGCTCCCCACTGTACCACCCGCCTCAAGGCCCGCTACTGGCGGCGTTGGCACTCCTCGACGGCCCGCTCCGCATCGCCCACGCCTACGTAGAACGTCATATCGTCAACGCGCTTCAGATTCATGGCGTTCGAGACCTGGAGTATTCCACCGTCGTGGCCCAGTCCGAACTGTTGGCCAGAGCGATACTCGGTCATGATCCACTGGCATCCGAAATCATCCGCCAAGCTGATGGGTGATTCCTCGGTGGCGACCGTCGTCGCCACCTCGCCAACCACGACCACGCACATGGCGCAACCGAAGATCAGCGGCAGCAACGCCAGCACGACGACGATCCATACCCACGGCTTCCGATACCACTTCTTCTTGCCTTCCAATTCAGGTGCCTCCCGGTAGAAGTTCCGTCTGCTCGCTTGTCACGGAGAGCTTCCGGGGGTCGTACTACCGGGAGACGCGTACGAGCGTGCGGAACGTACGCGTCCCCCCGGGGCAAACTTCGACCCTACTCTCCGTGACGGGCGGAACACTACACGGGCGCTCCCTCGACTGTCAAGGTGTCGGGCGGGCATCCAAACTGAGGCACTACCGTGCGACCCAAGTCCACCGCCTACGCAATGGCCCTATATCTGTCGGGCGTCACCACGTAGGGGCGGGTTTGAAACCCGCCCTCGCCTTGCCTACGGGCAGCGTTGCCGTTAGATGGTGGATTTGGGGCAATTGACAGACTGGAGATGGGGTGTTGCCTTGCGGTTGGCGTGGAGATGGCCGGTGATACCGAAGAATATCCTCTGTCTGCCTGCTGAGTTCTGAAGCAGCTCAAGCTCATGGGAAGGTCATTCGAGGGGTCTCCCTGAAGGCCCTCTCGATGGCGTCAGTGGTGAGTGCCCCTTGCGCGCAAAACGTAAACATGCATGTAGTGGGAGCCAGAATTGACATCAACGGTCTGGCTGACTAAGATATTCCGCAACTTGGGTGGCCTTGGCCACATTTTTCTGCCGTCCCAGGATTCCCGACGACTCCGACGGGAAGAAAGAAGAGAGTGAATCTTGTACAAGAAACTACGACTGATAGGCTTGTTAGTTTTCTCCGTGCTGTTGGTGACCGCCCTGGGTTGCAGCGCTGAGCAAGAGGCGGAGCCCGACCCCACGGCCGTTCCGGCTGCCAAATCGGACGCTCCGGCGCCCTCGGCCACCGAGGCCCCCGCTACAACCAAGGCCGTTGCCACATCAGTGCCCGAAGCTCCCCCCATGGCCGACGACCCCTCCATGGCCTTCACGTTCAACGGCAGCTTCGACTGGAGCAGCTACAATATGCCGGCGCCCACCGAGTTCAAGGAGGCGCCCATGCTGGCCACACAGGTAGCTGCGGGCACGCTGCCTCCCGTCGAAGAGAGGCTGCCGAAGGCCTCCGACGTACTGGTGGTCCCGGTCGTCGAGCGTATCGGCGACTACGGTGGGACTTGGCGCAGGGCGTTCACCGGCCCTTCGAACGGCCAGAATGCCGATCGCCTGATGAGCGACCACATCCTTCACTTCGACCTGGACGGCATTGACGTCATCCCCAACGTGGTCAAGGGCTGGGACATCAGCGACGACGGGCTGACGTACACCCTGTACCTCCGTGAGGGAATGAAGTGGTCGGACGGTAGTCCTTTCACGGCAGACGACTGGGTCTGGTACAACGAGAACGTAATCTGGAACGAGGAGCTCAACCCGGGCCGCGACGGCCAGATAGGCTGGTCCGGCTACTACCCCGCCGTCAAGAAAGTCGACACTTACACGGTCCAGCTCATCCTCGAAGACCCGGGAGCGGGCTTCCTGGACATGCTTGGGACCTACCGGACCGGGGGATACACGCTCCACGGCCGCATCGCCGATGGGCTCTTCGGCCCTTCGGAATTCCTCAAGACGGTCCACAGGGACTTTGCCGAGGACAAGGACGCCTACGACGCGCAGGTCCAGTCGGCCGGATTCGACAGCTGGCCGCTGTACTTCAAGGAGCGTGGAGACCCCCTCCGCTCCAAGGAGGTCCCCAACCTGGCTCCCTGGATCATGACGAGCCCCATCACCTCCAACCTGCTGGAGTTCGAGCGGAATCCCTACTACTACGGGGTGGACCCGCAGGGCAACCAGCTTCCCTACATCGACAGGATCCAGATGCAGCTCACCGAGGAGCAGGAGGTCCTGAACCTGCGCGCCATCGCCGGTGAGATCGACTTCCAGCACGCCCTCATACAGATGGCCAAGGTCCCGGTGTTCCAGGAGAATGCCGCGCAGGGCAACTACGAGATCAAGTTCTGGGAGACCCAGGGCACGGTGGCCGGAATCACTGCGAACATTAGCTACGGCCTCGGGGACGTCGAATACGACGTGGACCCGGAGAGACAGGCGTTGATGGCCAACAAGGACTTCCGGATTGCGTTGTCCCTGGCCGCGGACCGCAACCGGATCAACCAGGTAGTCTTCCTGGGTCTGGGCAAGCCGAAGCAGCAGACATTCAACTCGGACCACCCCTTCTATCTCGGCGAGGAGTACGAGTCCAAGTACGTCCAACAGGACCGGGAGGAGGCCAACCGCCTGCTGGACGGCCTCGGATATACCGAGAAGGACTCCGAGGGTTTCCGCCTGAGGAAGGACGGCAATGGCAGGATCAACTTCACGATGGCCTTCCTTAAAGACTACATCCTCGACTTCGAGACGATAGTCGAGTTGCTGCGCGAAGACTTGGCTGCAGTGGGCATCGAGGTCCTGCCCAAGGGCATGGCCCCGTCTCCCTTCAGTGCCATGCGCCAGGCCAACTCGCACGAGCTGGTCGTGTACGCCGGAGGGCAGGGCGGGCACCGCTACGCGGCGAACATCCTGGAGTGGTACGACGTTGGACCGGCCTACAGGAACTGGTACGTCTCAGGCGGCACATTCACGGGCAACGCGCAAGCGGAGCCGACCGACGCGGATATCCTGCGAATGGTCGAGTTGACCGACGAGGCCAAGAACCTGCGTTACAAGGACCGCGGTGAGAACTACAAGGAGACCCAGAGGATCCTGATCGACAACCAGTGGATCATCGGCCTGGTGGGATACTCAGGGGCCTTCAACGGGGTCATCGTCAAGAAGAATTACTTCAGGAACGTTCCCGAGAAGGCGCCCAACCAGTCCGCGTTGCAGAACCCTGGTATCGCGCGGACGCAGCAGTTCTTCATGGAAGGCGGCAAGAACGAGAGAGAGTAAGGCCCGCGCGTACATGTGAATCGTAAGTAGACCGGCGGCGCACTTCCATTGACAAGGGGTGCGCCGCTGGCCTTTTCGCCAATGGAGACCGGAGGCCCAATGACTGACACCATCCCGAAGGACATCCGCCCGTCTTTCCCTGTCGAGGTTCCCCGGAGCGGCGTGGCGCCCAAGTTCCGTGAGCTCATAGGCCTCGATGAAGTCCCCGCCGGGGCGGACTTCACAGTTGAGTCGACCCGCGAGGAAGACGGGCTCAGCTTCACCGAATGCAAATTCCCCAACTACCTGGGCGAGACCATCTCGGCCACGGTCCTAAAGCCACTGGACGGCGGCACGGGCGCGTTGCCTGGGGCCGTCTGCATGCCCGGGACAAGCGGCTCCAGGGAGCAGGTCATCGACGCGCAGATGTACAGGACCAAGCCGCCCAACGAGCACGGCGTCCTGGTGGGATGGGGCCGGGAGCTGGCGAAGCGAGGGTTCGCGGTGCTCTCCTTCTCGCCAAAGGGCACGGTGGGCCGCCGGGGCACCGTGGACCGGTGGGAAGAGGAGGCGAAGCTCCTGGCGCCCTACGCGCGGCCCCAGATCGGCGTGCTCACCGACGAGGCATTGAGGGCGTCGCTCGTCCTTGCGGCCATCGACGGCGTGGACCCGGACCGGATCGGGCTTACGGGCATGTCGCTGGGAGGGCTGGCGTCATGGATGGCAATGTCTTGCGGGCCATGGATACGCACTGCGGCGCCTGTCTGCGGTGTCGTCGGCTCCCTCGAGCAGGTCATCCACTACGGCAATGTCGAGCGCCACAGCTCGTTCCTGTTCATCCCTCACATGCTGCGCTACTTCGACCACCCGGAAATCGTGGCGGCCTGCATCGCTCCACGCCCCCTGATGCTGGTCGCGCCGACCGAGGACGACGACATGCCGAGAGAGGGCGTCGACGAACTCATCCGGGTCGTGGCCCCCCTGTACGAGGCCGCGGGACAACCCGGGCTCTTCAGGGTCCACCGGCCTCCTGGCATCCACACGTTCCTCCCGGAGTACTTCGAGTGGGTTGTGGAGTGGTTCGACCAGGTCCTCTAGCCGCACTCGCCCTGATCGCGTAGAGCCGGGTGTCTGCCTACGTCGAGTACGGGTCGGCGGCGTCGCGAAGCCCGTCGCCGAAGAAATTGAACGCCAGCACGGCGATGACGACCAGGAACGCCGGTATCATGAGCCACGGGTAGACGGCGATCGTCTGGACATTCTGGGCCGCCTGCAGCAGTACTCCCCAGCTGATCGCCGGGGGACGGAGCCCCAGGCCTAGGAAGCTCAGCGCGGTCTCGCTAATGATCATGAAGGGGATCGCGAGGGTCGCGGCGGCGATGATGTGGCTCGTGAATCCTGGGACCATGTGCCGGAAGATGATGCGCAGGTCGGTTGCCCCCGCGATGCGGGCCGCCATGACGAAGTCCTCCTCGCGCATCGCAAGGAACCTGCCGCGAACTACACGTCCAAGGTCCGTCCAGGCCACCAATGAGAGGATAAGGGTGATGGCGAAGTAGATCTGGATGATGGTCCAGTCCCTGGGCACGGAGGCCGCCAGGGCTACCCACAGGGGTATCGTCGGCATCGAGCGCGTGACTTCGATGATGCGCTGGACTAAGTTGTCGACCCAGCCGCCGTAGTAGCCGGAGATGCTGCCGAGGACGATACCCAACACGAAGCTGATGGCCACGCCGACAAGCCCGATGGACAGCGATATCCTCGTCCCCGTTATTATGCGCGAGTACATGTCGCGTCCCAGGATGTCGGTGCCAAGCACGAATGGCGCCGCACGCCTGTATTCCCCCTCATGGCCTCCCTCTATGCCGATCAGGTGGCGGTCCGTCTTTATCAGGCCGAAGAGCTTGTACTCCCAGCCCCGCACGAAGAACGAAACGGGTATCTTCACGTCTGGGTGCGTCTCATATACTAGCTTGAAGGTCTGGGGGTCGCGGCTGCCTGAAACACCTTCCACGTAGGGGCTGAAACTGCCGCCGTCGAACCAGTGAATGGTCTGGGGTCGCAGGTATGCGACGTCGACATACGAGATTTCAGGGTTGGCGCTGGAAAGGAACTCGGCCGCCGCCGCAAAGGTGTAGAACATCGCAAGGAGCACTGCCGAGGCCACCGCAAGCCTGTGCTTGCGGAAGCGCCACCACATCAGCTGCCACTGCGTGGCGACGAAAACCCGCTCAGATTCGTCCCTCGAAGATGGCGCGCCCCGGGGTCTTCCGCCCTCGCCCTGACTTAGGCCCTCGTATTCCTCGACGACCATGGGCCTACTCCACGTACCGGATACGGGGGTCCAGGATCGCGAGCAGGATGTCTGATATCAGCATGCCAATGACCGTCAGAGCACTCAGGATGAAAAGTATGGCCGCTGACGTAAACATGTCCTCGGCGAGCAAAGCGCGCAGGAGCAGCGGCCCCTCTGTGGGCAGACTCAACACCACCGAGACGATGATGCTGCCCGACATCAGGTAGGGAAGCAGATAACCTATGGTGCTCACCAGGGGGTTGAGAGCTACACGGACGGGGTACTTGAGGACCACCTTCCACTCGCTCAGTCCCTTGGCTCGCGCCGTCACGACGTAGGGCTTGTTGATCTCGTCGAGCAGATTGACCCTCATGATCCTGATGAGGGCGGCCGTGCCCGCCGTGCCGACCACGATGGCCGGGATCCACAGGTGCGCCAGGAGGTCCACCACGCGCCCCATCGTCCACGGGTGGACTCTGTACTCCGGCGAGAAGAGCCCTCCAATGCTGTGCTCGGGAAACAGGCGGAAGCTGAACCACAACAGGAGCAACGCGAGCAGGAAGTCGGGCGTAGCCAGCCCCAGGAAGCCGATGAAGGTGACCGTGTAGTCCTCCCACTTGTACCGCCTCATGGCGGAGTAGATTCCTATGGGTATCGACAATGCCCACGCGAGCAGCGCGGTGCTCAGTGCCAGGATGACCGTCATCAGCAGGCGCTCGCCCACGATCTCCCGGACGGGCCTCCTGTACTCGAGCGAGATCCCGAAGTCGCCCCTGACGAACTTCCACGCCCACTTTGCGTACTGGACGAAGATGGGCTGGTCCAGACCGTACTCGGCCCGAAGCCCCTTCGCGATGACCTGGCCCGCGGGCGTCCCCATCATCGCCGGCCCACCCACCTGCGTCTCCACGTAGGTGGTTACGAAGTCTCCCGGAGGGAGCTGGATTATGATGAACGAGACGACGGAGATCGCCCAGATGGTGATGACGGCAAGAACAATGCGACGGACAAGGTACTGCAGCATCTGTGATCCTTAGGAGCGGATTGCTGTTACAGGATCGTTGCTCAAGGACGAAAAATGGCGAACTGGCTCGTGTCCTTGCTGCGAATTGGCCCATCATACCACTACACGGCCAGCTTCCGTCAACCTTCCGCAGACGTAGGTGCGGACCCACGTGTCCGCCCGCCGTGCGGCGGCGCGCCTGTGCGCCAGCCCGGTGTAGGCGTGGGGGCGGAATGCAGTCGCGAAAGCCCGGGTATCGGCGCGGAGTGCGCCCCTACCGCCGACCGCGGGTGCTCTTCGGCTAGGCCCGCTGGAAGATCTGGAAGCGGTGCCGCCGCGACTCCGTGACGTACAGCCGGTCCTGGGCGTCGACGTGGATGTTGACCGGCTCCCAGAAGAACGGCTCGGTCTGCGACGACGCCCTGTACGGGTCGTTCAGGTGGTCGGGCAGGTCGGGGTACATGTTGGCGATGGCTCGCGTGTCCCGCTCGTCCTGGTTCGACTCGAAGAAGTCCACCGTCCACTTGGTGTGCGTCGCCTGCCCGCGCGACAGGTCCAGGTACCGCCCGTCCGGGTCGAACAGCTGCACGCGCTCGTTCCCCCAGTCGGCCACGTACACGTAGCCCTCCGAGTCCACCGCCACGTCGGCCGGCCGGTTGAAACTGCCCGGCTCCTCGCCGCTGCCCGCGAGCTGCGATATGAACTCGCCGTCCGCGGTGAACTTCTGGATGCGGTCGTTCCGCCAGTCGGCCACGTACACGTCGTCGTTCGAATCGACGTCGATGCCCCAGGGCATATTGAGCCGGCCTTCGCCGTCCCCAAGCCCGCCCCACTGGGAGATGTACTCGCCGTCCCTGGTCAGCTTCTGGACGCGGTGGTTGTGCTGGTCGACCACGTAGGCGTTGTCCGCCGAATCGAACGCGATGCCCGACGGTCCGTTGAGCTGCCCGTCGCCGCTGCCCAGCTCGCCCCACTTACCCACGTACTCGCCCTCCGTGTCGAACATCGACACACGGTGCTGGTGCTCGTCGGTCACG
Organism: Dehalococcoidia bacterium; assembly: GCA_034420735.1. Classification (GTDB taxonomy): domain Bacteria; phylum Chloroflexota; class Dehalococcoidia; order Lucifugimonadales; family CAJWER01. Next base: position 3,680 of record DAOULA010000009.1, on the reverse strand, counting down.
TAGAGCCGGTCGCTGCTGTCGAAGGCCAGGTCCGTCGGCAGGTAGATCTGGCCGTCGTCCATGCCGGGGCCGTCGCTGAAGCTGCCGATCCACTGCTCATCGAAGTCGCACACGCAGATCCGCAACTGGCTCCGGTTCACCACGTATATGCGGCCGTCGCTGCTGATCGTCAGCGCGTACGGGCCCGTGAAGCCCCGGCCCGCCGTGAACCGCCCTCCGGCGCTGATCATGCCAATGGTCTTGACGTATTCCATCGCGGATGTCTTGGTCTCAGTGGTCATATCGACAGCCCCACTTCGGAATTCTCAATTCACAATTTCCCCACTACGCCATCTGGAACTCGCGCGTCGACCCGATCAGGCCCAGCAGGTCGCCGACACGCTTGTCCGCGTCGCCGCCCGTCTCCCGGCCGCCCAGGTCGATGTCGCCATGTCTGCCCGCATGGGCCATCAGGACCCTCCGCGTGTCGTCCGACACCTCGATTGGGCCGATGACGTCCAGGCACCTGTCGACCAGCTCGTCAGGAGTCATGGTCGCGCCGTTGGAGGCCGCGATGCGCTCGATGATCCGCTGGATGCCCGGCAGGTTGACGTTGCTCAGCTCCTCGGCGACGAAGTTCACACGCTCGATCAGAGTCCCGCTCTCGATCCACTCCTCGCCCTCGTGCCACCCCTCGACGCTCGGCGGGCGCATGATGCCCTGGCCCATGAAGTTGCACACGCCGGCGACCGACTCGATGGCCAGCGACGGCGACTGGAAGTCCCCCGCCTGCCTGATCACGCCGACGACCAGCTCCACCGGGTTCTTGACCCGTGCGAACCTGGCCTTCTCGGACTTGAAGTAGTCCGAGTTGAACAGCGTCCTCAGCACCGACCTGACCTCGTAGCCGTTCTCGAAGTAGGCCCTGGTCATCGCGTCGATGACCTGCTCGCCCTCGTCGTCCACCTCGTCGGCGGTGAAGAACTGGAACAGCCGCGTGCACAGGAACCGGGCGCTGGCAGGCTGCTTGGCGATGATCTCGACGATGTCCTCGCCGTTGAAGTTGCCCGTCTCGCCCAGGAACGTCTTGACTCCGTCGTCGTGGTCGTTCGCGTCGTACTGGAAGTGCCACGCGATGCGGCCGAACGGCGAGAACGAGTCCTTGTTCGCCTTCACCCGCATGTAGTCGACGTTGCCCAGGGTCCAGCCCGTGAAGGCGCGCGCGGCCTCCTTCACGTCGTCCTCGGTGTAGTTGCCCACGCCCATCGCGAAGAGCTCGAGCAGCTCGCGGCCGTAGTTCTCGTTGACCGCGCCGTCGTGGTTGTCGTTGTTGTCCAGCCAGAAGATCATCGCCGGATCGCGGGACAGCTCCAGCAGGAGGTCCTTGAAGCTGCCGAGACCCATCCGGCGGAACATCTCGAACTGGTTGAGGATCGACCGCGAGTTGTTGGTCTTGGAGTACGCCGTCGCGAAGAGGCCGTGCCAGAACAGCGGCATCTTCTCCTCCAGCGGGCAGCGCGTCGTGACCATCCGGTACAGCCACTTCGCCGCCGCGCCCTCCGGCCCCTCGTCCAGCGAGCTGTGCAGCCTGCGGATGATGTCCTCGGGCATCACCTGGGGGTCCACCGGGTTGAGAAGCTCCTCGACCGTCGCCTCATACCCCTGCGCCATATACCGCTCAAGCTCGTCCCGCGTAGCGCTGAACCCGGCCCTGCGCATTAGATGCGCCATCAACGCAATGTCATTACTCATAGCTACCCTCCTGGGACTTCACCACAGAGGTCACTGAGAACACAGAGAGCAACAGTATTTCTTGGTCTCTGTGCCCTCTGTGTACTCTGTGGTCAATTCTTGAATATAGGGAACTGCTCGAAGTGCCCGTTCACTATCGGCGCGGCCTCCAGCCCGAGCCATTGCTCCAGGATCGTGCTGTAGGTCATGCGGAAATCGTTGTTGTAGTGCAGGTCGCCCTCCAGCAGGTCCTGCTCCTTCAGCGACGGGTACTCGCCGTAGTGGCCGCCCCTCACCGAGTTGCCGATCACGAACGCCGCGCCGCCCGACCCGTGGTCCGTGCCCGAGCCGTTGTCCTTCACCCTGCGGCCGAACTCGGTGAACATGAAGATCACCGTGTCGTCGTCCAGGCCGTGCTCGACCACGTCGTCCCAGAAGTCCCCTACCGCGGGGGCCGTGTCCTGCCACAGCAGGTCGTGCTTGAAGATCTCCCCCGAGTGCGTGTCGAAGCTCCCGTAGTTCGTGTGGTAGATGCGCGTGCCCAGGTCGGCAAACATCACCTTGGCCGCGTTCTTCAGGTCCTGCGCAATCGGGTTCTCGGCGTACTCGACCGTCGACTGGTACTTGCCCGGCGCCGTCCTGATGATGTCCGCCCCCTTCAGCGCGTTCATGCCCGTCTCGCCCAGGAAGTCCATCACGGCGTCCTTGCCCTGTGCGCCGTACATCATGCCGAAGGACTCCAGGGCGTACTTGCGCAGCTCCTCGTCCTCGATGTGCGGGTACAGCCCGTACGTCTCCAGGCTCCCCACCGACGCCACCGGCACGCCCTTCACGCCCATCGAGCGCGGCAGGCCCCGGCCGAAGTTCACCCCCGTCAGCACGTTCTCGCTCTTCGGGTCCAGCTCCCTGATCACCCGGCCTAGCCAGCCCTCCGTCCCGATCTCCTCCGGCAGCGCCGTGTGCCAGATGTCCATCGACCGGAAGTGCGAGCGGTTCGGCTCCGGGTAGCCGATGCCGTGGATGATGGCCATCTTGCCCTCGTCCCACAGCCGCTTCAACGGCTCCAGGTCGGGCCGGAAGGCCAGCTCGTCATCGATCTTCAGCAGCCGTTCCGGGTCGTGGGCGATAGCAGGCCGGTTGTCGTAGTACAGCCCGTTCTCGTACGGCACGACCGTGTTCAGGTAGTCGTTGCCCCCGCCAAGCTGGAGCACGACCAGCGAGCGATGGTTCCCGTTCTTGCCATTCGTTCCGTTGCCGTGAGCCATGTCTCACTCTCCTGGCGCCCGCGTTTCGACGACCCTCGGACGCCTCCAACCCAATACTATGACCACCCCGCCTCCCGGTCAATAGGCTAGGACCCCCTGAAGCCCACCACCTCCGCATTCGCCGCCATATCTATCGGCCCTCAACACTGCCGGGAAGGGCCGGGGACAGGGCGGGTTTCAAACCCGCCCCTACAGATGTGTTGTTGGGTCGAGGTCTACCTAAGGGGGCGAGCGGCCCGGGTGTGCGGAGTCGATGGGTCCGTCCCAGGGGTCCGGCTCGTGCCAGTGCGCCTTGAGTTTTTCCCTGATCCTGCGCTCGGTGGGGGTGAGGTCCGCGGGGGCGGGTCTTTCGTCCCCTGCCTCCTCCATGCGTTTGGATTCGAGGGCCTTTCTGCGCCTGGCGGCCCTGGCGTCGCCAGCCTGGCGGCGCTGTTTTCGGGTCCGGCGTGTCCGGGTGCGTATGGGGGGAGTTTCTAGTTTCGAGTTTCTAGTTTCGGGTTGGGAGCCTTCGGCCCTTCGACGGGGCTCAGGGCGAACGATCCCCTGGGGCCTAGTTTCGGGTTGGGAGGCCTTGGCGGGGGCAGGGGGAACTGGATGGGTGGGAGCCTGGCTGGTCAGGAGGCCGTCGGGGCCAATGATGGCGCCCACGGACTCCAACGATTCCCTGACGTCGCTGTCGAGCTTGAAGTACCTGTGGAGGGGGTG
>DAOULA010000008.1:0-12359 GCA_034420735.1 Dehalococcoidia bacterium | reverse complement strand
GGGCAATCTGGACCTACAGGCGATAGCCAGGCTTGGTGAAACTTGATCGGCGTGGGGGTAGAGGCAGGTGATCCGTGCAGCGGCCGCCCCCTGTGGCGCGCGGCGCCAGGAATCGGCTATTGTCTTGCAACCGTATGTGTCAGTGAGTGTACTGATCGGACTCGAAAGGAACGGCGACTGAATTGACCGGGTACTTGGTCAAGCTGTTCTCTGCCTGGCAGCTCGTATTCAAGCGGGGCCTGTCCAGCTGGAGGCTGCTGTCTTCCGTGGTCCTAGGCGTCTTGCTGGCGTCCGGGATCATGGCGGGCACGGTGGTCTATTTCGACGCGCTGCGGGAGGTGGCGCTCCGTGTCACCCTCGACAAGCTGACCCAGCGCGAGGTCGATATCCTCATGCAGGGCGACAAGGGCCCGACCGACAGGCGCGAGCGCGCCCGGGTGGAGGGGCTCGCCAACTCCGTCATAGCCAGCCGGGTCGATTGGATGGTGCGCGACCGGTACTTCGCCACCAAGTCTCCGACGTTCTTCCTGGCTGAGCCGGGAAGGGAATCGGAGGCGGGAGGCGACGACGCCAGGGCCTACTTCGCGTACCTGCCCAGGCTGATGGAGCACTCGACCCTGGTGGCCGGGCGGCTGCCGCGCGACGACGCGGTGAACAACCCAGGCCAGCCCCTGGAGATAGAGGCGATCATCCCCGCGGACGCCGCGGAGCTCCTCGGCCTGCAGGTCGCCGACAGGGTGGCAGCCGTTCCACACTGGGACGAAGAAATCTCGAGCGTCACGGTGGTGGTTTCCGGGATCTTCGAACGCAACGAGCCGGGCACGGAATTCTGGTACCTGGAGGACGCCGTACTCAACGCGGCGACCGGTCCCACGTTCCGCACCGCGCCCCTGCACCTCTCCGAGGCCGCATACTTCGACGTGCTCGGTCCGGCCCTCCCCCGGATGGACAGCACCTACGCGTGGCTCCTGTCGGTGGACGACGAGCGCATCAACGCGGGCAACTCCCACATCGCCCTGTTCGACACCGAAGCCATGAACAGCGTGATGTCCGGGACGCTGGGCACCTACAGGCAGAGCACGGCGCTTGATAACGCCCTGCGCGAGTACGACCGCCGCCTCTTCTTTACCAAGCTCCCGATGTTCGTCGTGCTGATCCTCATCGCGATCGTGATCCTCTACTACGTGGTGACCCTGGCGTCCCTGACGGTCGAGGAGAGACGCAGCGAGGTGGCCCTGCTCAGGAGCCGGGGCGCAAACTCCCCACAGATAATGACCGTGTTCGTGCTGGAGGGGGCGACCATAGCCGGCGTCGCGGTAGGACTTGGCCCCATCCTCGCAGCAATGAGTATCAGCTTCCTGGGCTACACCCCGGCGTTTTCCGATCTGACCGGGGGCGACAGGCTCGTCACGACCATTTCACCGCTGGCGTACGCCATGAGCGGCATTGGGGGAGCGCTGAGCTTCGCGGCCCTCATAGTGCCGGCCGTGCAGGCGTCCCGCATCAGCGTCACCCGGCAGCGGCAGCTTGCGGCGCGGCCCACCAGCCAGCCGGCCTTCCAGCGCTACTACCTCGACGTCATACTGCTTCTGGTCAGCATATTCCTGTTCAGGCAGCTGACCGAGCAGGGCTCCGTAGTGGCCACGCAGCTCTTCGGAGATCTGGCCGTAAACCAGATGCTGCTCGCTCTCCCTGGGCTGATGCTGGTCGCCTCGGCGATGGTGCTGCTGCGGCTCTTCCCCCTTGCCATGCAGCTGGGCAGCCGCGTCTCATCGAGCTGGCTTCCGGCGGGGGCGGTCCTTGGAGTCTGGCAGATGGCCCGGAGCCCGGCCCACTACGCCAGGCTCTCCCTGCTGCTCATCCTCACCGCCGGACTCGGCATATTCGCTTCGAGCTTCGGCGCGACCCTGGAGCGGTCGTTCGAGGAGCGTGTGCTCTACTCGACCGGCAGCGATGTCAGGGTGGACGGCGTACGGGAGTACATCCCCACTCGGAGGAGCTTCCGGTGGTGGGGCCGGACCCCAACCCCCACGCCGACGCCGGTGGTCTCCCCTACACCGAGGGCCACAATCGAAGAGGCATATGGGTCCATCGAGGGCGTCGAGGCCGTTAGTCCCGTATTCAGGAACAGGGGCAACGACCTGTCCAAGTTCTTCGGCGAGAGCTTCACGATGGTCGCCCTGGACCCCGAGTCCTTCTCCGAAGTTGCATGGTTCAGGGAGGACTTTGCAGGGAAGCCGATGGCCGAAATGCTAAGCTCGCTGACCCCGGATGTGAGGCTCGACGGCATCACGCTGCCCGACGATGCGGCTGTCCTGCTGGTGAGGCTCAAGGCCGACCGTCCCCACCCGTCCGTGAGGGTTACGGCGCGTGTCCGGAACGCCAGGGAGCGGTACTCGACCCACACGCTGGGGCTGCTTGGCACAAGCGAGTGGCAGGAGCTGGAGGGCGATCTGAGAACGGGGATCGCCGCCAGCCTGCCGATGAGGCTCGTTTCCCTCAGGCTCGAGGAGACGAACCCGGAGAGGCGTCTCCAGGCAGGTTCGATCATCATCGACCAGGTCGCGGTCCGCACCCATAGCGGCGAGGTCGTGGTGGTAGAGCCCTTCGACGACACGTCCGCCTGGAGTGTGCTCAAGGTTAGCTCCGATACGATCGCCGACCTTCTCCGGGACTCGGCTGTCAAGTATGACGATAAGCCCGGCACGGCCCTGTTTTCGTGGGGAAGCGGGCGCGCCCTTTCCTCGCGAGGCATCTTCTATGGTGGCGGGGGCCGGGAGCCCATGGCCGCGTTGGCCAGCAGGTCTTTCGTACTCGAATCCGGCCACATGAAGGGCGACGAATTCGAGGTCAGCGTGGGCGGTTACAGGATACCCCTGCGGCTGCAGGACACGGTGTCGCTCTTCCCCACAATGATCTCCCCGAACGAGCGCTTCCTGATAGTCGACCTGGTGAGCCTAAGGCGTTACGCCAACATGGGTGCGACGTTCCGCTCCCTGGACGCCAACGAGGTCTGGCTGCTGACGGAGTCGGGCGATGCCGGCATGATGGAGGAGATCGGCAGCGTGAGGGGCTTCACAAGCTCGGCTGTCCTCGACAGGCAGAAGGAGCTCGACGAGTCGAAGGTCGACCCCCTGGTCAAAGCCGGGTGGCGTTCCCTGCTGTTCCTGGCGTTCGGTGCGGTGCTCATTCTGAGCTGCGTCGGATTCCTTGCCCACGCCTACGTCTCCTTCAGGAACCGCCAGATGCAGTTCGCGCTACTGAGGACGGTCGGCCTCTCGTCCCGCCAGCTCATGACCATGGTGTGGCTGGAGCAGACCCTCGTGATAGCGTCGGGCCTGGCGCTGGGCACCTGGATGGGAGGACGGCTCGGCGCGATCATCATGCCCTTCCTGGGCCACGACGACTGGGGAGGCCAGGTACTGCCGCCGTTCGTGCTCCAGGTCAACTGGGGCGCCCTGCTCCTGACCTACTGTTTCATGCTGGCCGTATTTGCGGCGATCACCTTCGGCATAATCTGGCTGATCCACCGAATCTCCGTCCAGCGCATCCTACGCCTCGGCGAGATGTAGCCGCAGTCCGCCGAGCGGCTAGAGATAGCGTTGGATGGAGTCCAACGGGGTTGCTTGCCAACGTCCGGGGCAAGCATCAGGCGTCCAGGGGCTGTCCCCAGCGGTCGAGGTGCGTCACTTCTGTGACCGGCCTCCGCCTGACGGGCCCGAATCCGGCGCCCTCGGCCGGGTAACCCATTGGGATGAGGGCGGCCGTCGTCACGTCGTCGGGGATGGAAAGCAGCTCCTTGATCTCCCCTTCCCGCCCCCGGTGTATGGTCGTGATCACCGTCCCCAGCCCCAGTGCGCGCGCCGCCAGCATCAGGTTCTGAACGGCCGGGTAGATCGATGCGCCGGTCGTGAAGGATGGCCCTCGACCTCCACTCTCGATGCACGCCAGTATGAGGACGGGCGCTTCGCCCATGCGCTCGGCCAGGTACTTTGCCGACCTGTAGACGCGCGCCTTGGCCGGGTCCGGGTCGCTCGTGAACCGGTCGACTCCTCCCGCTTCCCAGGCGTCCCGGTATAGGGCACCGACTTGGCGACGTACCTCGGCGTCCCGGAGGACGATGAAGCTCCAGGGCTGGCTGTTCCCGCCGCTGGGCGCCCTGGTGGCCGCGTCCAGGACGCGCGAGACCGCCTCGGACGGCACCGGGTCCGGCGCAAAGCGGCGCACCGCCCGCTGCGTGTGCATAGCGTCGAACAGGTCCATGGCCGTTAGCTCTCCCTGACGAACTTCTGCAGCCTCGCGCCTTCCAGCACCTCGCCGACGTACACGCTCCCCTCTGAGTCCACCGCCGCGCAGTGCGGCGCGACGAACTGCCCCGGCTCCCTGCTCTCCTCGCCGCCCCAGCGTCCTACGAGGTTCCCCTCGCGGTCGACCACCGACAGCCGGGCCTGCAACTCCGGCACGTACACCAGCCCGTCGTCGTGGAACGCGACCGACGTGGGCTGCCGGAAGCCCGTCCATATGGCGATGTGCCCGCCGTCCTGATCGATGACCTGGATGCGGTGGTTCTCCCGGTCGCACACCAGCACCCTGCCCTCGTTGTCGACGCCGATGCCGTGGGGAAGCTGGTACTCGCCCGGCTCCTCCGTGCCCGGTATGCCCCAGGAGCACAGCAGATTGCCCTCGGCGTCGAACTTGTGGACCCGGCAGTTCCCGTACCCGTCGGAGACGAAGATGTCGCCGTTCGGCGCAGTCGACACGCCTGTCGGCATGTTGTGGGGCTCGCCCGGCTTCTCGACCATGAACCCCTCGTCGATGTGGCCCGTGTCGGACGGCTGCCCCTTCGTGCCCAGCGTGAGCAGGAGCTCCTCGTCCCGGCTGAACTTCTCGACCACGTGGGTGTCCCGGTCCACCAGGTACACGTTGCCGTGCCTGTCGACGTGCGCCCCGTGGGGCTGGTCGAACTTCTGCCCCCACACCTTGACCAGGTTGCCCTCCCGGTCCAGCACCAGCAGCTTGTGGTCGCTGCGGTTGAACGCGTAGACGTTGTCCTCGTCGTCCACCGCGACGCCCGCAACCTGGTTGTACTCGTACCCGTCGGGCAGCTTGCCCCAGTCCGCGTCCAGCGCGTACTTCCGGTCTCCTATCGTGTAGCTCACTATCTCCTCCTGTTTCTGTTCGAGTGCATAGATACTGTCAGCAGCCGAGCTTGTCGGCAAGGTCCTCGAAGTCGTCGGCGAATACGTCGAACGGCTCGCCCTCCACGTCCTCCGGCGGACGGTCAGGCCCGAACTCCAGCGGGCGGTGCACGTACGCAGCCTTCATCCCCACCGCCTGCGCGGCCTTCAGGTCGAAGGCGTGCGCCGCGACCATCATCACCCGCTCGGGCGGCAGACCCAGCAGCTCCGCGGCAGTGGAGTACACCTCGGGGTCAGGCTTGTAGTGGCGTGCCAGCTCCGCCGAGAGGATGCAGTCCCAGGGAAGCCCAGCGTTCTTCGCCATGTTGGTGAGCAGCGCCACGTTCCCGTTCGACAGCGGGGCAATGGTGAACCGCTCCCGTAGCCGCGTCAGTCCCGAAACCGCGTCCGGCCACGGCGCGAGCCGATGCCACGCCCGGTTCAGGTGGTCCTTCTCTCCTTCACTTAGGCCGCCGATGCCCAGGTCGTCCAGCAACTCGTCCAGGATCATGCGGTGGAGCGAGTCGATGTTTGTCCAGGGAAGCTCGCCCCGGCGCACCCTGTCCATCGACGGCGTGTACCCTCCCCGCCACGAGTCGGCGAATGCCACCCAGTCCACGCCCTCGATCCCCTGCTCCGCCCCGACCCGTGCGCCCTCTGCCGCGATGCTCGACCGCCAGTCCACGACCGTGCCGAACACGTCGAACGTCAGCGCTTCGATTCCATCCAGGCCCATGTCCGCCCTCTTGGCTGAATCTGGCGGCGCGCATTATAGCCTCTACAGGACTCGTGCGCCGCGGAGACTGGCCATTACGCGCTTCGCACTCACGAATCGATGGCTTGGCGCAGTGCTTCGTTCAGCCTCGTCTGCCATCCCTTTCCTCCCTCACGGAAGTGCGCCACGATGTCAGCGTCCAGCCGTATGCCCACAAAGACCTTCGTGGGACTCTTCTGCTTGCCCCGTGTACGCTTGGACCACTCGACGAGATCAGGGTGTACCTCGGCGGCAGGGCGCGCAGGTGTGCGACTCTCCCAATGCGCGGAGTCTTCCGGGTCCTCGGCAATCTGCCGCTGTATCTCGGCCTCCTCCTCCTCTGTAGGCCAGACAGTCCCTGGCTTAAGCTTGGGCATAGTCTCTCATCTCCCTTGGGCTGGCCTTGCGCAGGCTGATGATGCGCGTCCTATCCCCGCGTCTGGTGTACACGACTCGGTGGAGGCGGTCTTCTATGTACCCAGTCGCGGCCCAGCGTGTTTCTCCGTATCGGTCGCTGCGTTCCACCATTGCGGTCTCCCACTCGAAATCTTCAATCGCATCGAAGCCGAGACGGTCGGCTGCTATGTTGGCCTCGTTCTTCGTCTCATCCCATTCGTATGTCACGCTACATATTGTATAAACAATTAAGTCGCTCGTCCACTGGCCTTGCCGGGTACGTGCTACCATAGCCGATCACAGAACAGTGCGCAGGTGATTCCCATGCAATCGTACTCTGGAGAGGGATTCTACGAGCGGCTCGGCGTAAGGCCCGTAATCAACGCCTGGTCGTGGGTGACGGTCGCGGGCGGCAGTATCATGCCCCCGCCAGTCGTGAGGGCGATGGAGGAGGCGTCCCGCAACTTCGTCGACCTGCACGACCTCAACCGCAGGGCCGGCGAGGTGATCGCCAGGCTCACCGGCGCCGAGGCAGGGCTCGTGTCTGCCGGGTCGGGCGCGGGGATGCTCCTCCAGGCCGCCGCGTGCATGACCGGCACGGACCCGGCCAAGGTGTGGCGGCTGCCCGATACGCGCGGCATGAAGAACCGCATCGTCATCCACCGCTCGCATCGCGTTTCGTACGACCGGAACTTCCGGGCGGCCGGCGCGAAGCTGGTCGAGATAGGCGACACGGGCGTGACCGAGCCGTGGGAGCTCGAGGACGCTATCACGAAGCGGACCGCAGCCGTGGCCTACGTCTTCGGCCCCAAGAAGTCCGGCGCTCTCTCCCTCGAGACGGTGGTCGAGATCGCCCATTCCCGGGACGTGCCGGTGATCGTCGACGCCGCCGCGATGCTTCCCCCTGCCGAAAACCTCACCAGGTTCATCCGGACGGGCGCAGACATGGTCAGCTTCAGCGGCGGCAAGGGCGTGATGGGCCCCCAGTCATCCGGCATCCTCTGCGGACGCAAGGACCTGATCGAGGCGGCTTTCATGAACGCCGCGCCTAACAGCCAGGGCATCGGAAGGCCCGCCAAGGTCTCGAAGGAGAACATCGCGGGGCTCGTCACCGCCCTGGAGCTGTTCGTCGACACCGACCACCAGGCCGTCGAGGCCGCATGGCGAAGCAAGTGCGAGCACATAGCCGACGCCCTCCAGGGTACCGACGGAGTCCGCGCCGTGCTCGTCGAGGCCAGGCCCGAGCTAGACGACTCCAGGTCCGGCCACGCCCGCGTCGAAATCTCCCTGGAGCCAGGTCGGGCAGGCCCGTCCGAGGCCGAGGTCATCGAGCTGTTGAAAGAGGGCAACCCGTCCATAATGCTCGGCGCGGCGGGCCCCGAGGGCGGCATCGGCGTAGTCCCCGTCAACCTACGCGACGGCGAAGAGGAGATAGTCGCCCGCCGCCTCCGCGAAGTCCTGACCTCATGACAACCCCCTTTGGAGAACGCGCCCATGCCTGACCTTCTGATCCAAAACGGCTTGGTGATCGACGGCAGCGGCAGCCCCGGCTTCCACGCATCCGTCATAGTCGACGACGAGCGCGTCGCAATCCGGCGCGGCGAGCTGCCCGAAATCGATGCCGCGCGCACCATCGACGCGACCGGCCTCGTCGTCTGCCCCGGCTTCATCGATCTCCACTCCCACGCCGGCCTCACCATACTCGGCGCGCCCCACCACGACCCCAAGGTGAGACAGGGCGTGACCACCGAGCTCGTCGGCATCGACGGCATATCCCATGCCCCGTTCAAGACCCAGGACGAGCTGCACCGCTACATCTGGCTCGACTCCGGGCTGAACGGCTACCCGCCCATGCCCGCCGACTGGCTCACCGTCGCCGAGTACCTGGGCAAGTACGACAACAGCGTCGCCATCAACATCGCCTACATCCTCGGCAACAACCCCGTGCGCATATGGAGCGTCGGCTGGAACGACGTCCCGGCCACCCCGGCGCAGATCGCCGAGATGCAGTCCATCGTCCGCGAGTCCATGGAGGAGGGCGCGTGGGGTCTGTCCACGGGCCTCGACTACGAGCCCGGCGCATACGCCGACACGGACGAGCTTGTCGCCCTGTCCGAGACGACCGCACGCATGGGCGGCTTCTACCACACCCACACGCGCTCGGACCTTCGGGAGGTCAGCCTGCTTGCGCCGTTCGAGGAGGCCGTGGAGATCGGCCGCCGCAGCGGATGCCCCGTCCACCTCACACACTACCGCCAGAGCGCCCAGGGCGCGGGCAGCCACCTGGACTACATAGGCCTGGTGGAGGACGCCCGGGACGAGGGCATGGACGTGACCTTCGACTGCTACAGCTACCCCTATTCGGGCACCCACCTCGTGATAAGCTTCCCCAAGTGGAGTAAGGACGGCGGGCCCGAGAGGCTTATCGCCGCCCTGAGCGACCCCGACGACCGCGCCCGTCTCAAGAAGGAGATCCCGCGCGACGTCCTTGAGAATAGCTGGCTCACCGCCTTCACCCGGCCCGAGAACAAGGCCTATGAGGGCCGTCTGCTGACCGACATCGCCGACATCCGAGGCACGGACGCCTGGGACACCATGTTCGACCTGCTGATCGAGGAGAACCTGGGCGTGTCGTCGGTCAGCCTGGGCACGAACCAGCACACCCTCGCCGCCTTCGTCTCACACCCCTACGGCATGATAGCCAGCGACGCGATAGTCTTTGGCGAGTACCCCAACCCCCGCACCTACGGCTGCTTCCCCCTCGTGCTCGCCGAGTTCGTACGCGCCGAGAAGCACCTGCGCCTGCCCGAGGCCATCCGCAAGATGACATCCTTCCCCGCCCAGCGCCTAGGTATACCCGACCGCGGCCTCCTGCGCGACGGTTTCAAGGCCGACATAGTCCTCTTCGACCCGGCCGCCGTGAAGGCCCCCGCAACCCGCGAGGACCCCAAGCAGTACCCCGTCGGCATCGAGTACGTCATAGTAAACGGCCAGGTAGTAATCGACCGCGCCCAAAACACCGGCGCCCTCCCCGGCCGAGCCCTCCGCCGAGGGAGGCCGTCGACCTAGGCGAGCGATGTCCGGTACGGGCGGACCCACGTGTCCGCCCGCCGTATGGACGGCGTCAGTTCGGATAGGGCGCAACCACATGTTCTGAGGTGACCGGATGATTGATACTCCAAGAGGGCCCATTGATGCTCGTTCGGTGGAGCATGAGCGCTAGTCCGGCCCCGCGCCTGCGAGCGGCGTTGCCTTGCCTGGCGCTTGCCATCGCGCTGCTAGTCGCATGTGGAGACGACCCGGCGCCCACCGCTACATTCCTTTTGTCCGAAGCCACGCCCTCTACCGTGGAGGGCTACGGGCTATTGGCCCAGGAGTACCGCGACCGACCTGCGGAGTTCGACAAACTCATCGAGGAGTTCAGTGAGGCCATAAGGCTTGACCCAAACGATGGCGGCGCATACGCACGGCGCGGGACTGCATATGCGGCCCATCTCAAGTTCGATAAGGCGATTCATGACTTAAGCGAGGCCATTCGCCTCGATTCAAACAACATCGGTGCTTATATCGCCCGTGGGAGTGCTTATGACCATTGGGCTTACTACTCCCGTGACGGCCTTGGGGAAGAGATAGACAAGTCGCTCCGTGACTACGAAAAAGCTTTGAAACTCCTCGACGAAGCTATCAGTCTCAATTCAAACAATACTGAGGCATATCTCGACCGAGCTAATGTGTATAGATTTAAGAAAGAGTACGAAAAGGCGATTCAGGACTATGGCAGCGCCATTAGGCTCGATCCAAACAACCCCATGTCGTACTTCACTCGTGGACTTGCCTATATAGCGAAAGGCGAGCACGATGAGGCGATTGAGATTTCAGCAAGGTCATACTCCTGGATCCAAACTTTGTTCATGCCTACAACACTCGAGGAGTTAGCTATCATGCTATGGGTGAGTACGATAAGGCTATTCAAGACTTCGACAAGACCATAAGTATCAATTCAAACTTCACGTGGCCCTACGGCAATCGAGGAAGAAGCTACCTTGCGATTGGAGACTATGACAGAGCGATTCAAGACTATGACAAAGTAATCGCAATTCGTCCGAACTCCCCTGCCTATACAGGTAGAGGAACCGCCTACTTAAGAGTAGGCGACTATGACAGAGCGCTTCAAGACTTCAATGCTGCCATTGATCTTAATCCTAATTTCACCCACGGCTATATCGGGCGCGGGGAGGTCTACTACAACAAAGGCGACTACGGTAAGGCTCTTCAAGACTTCGATACGGCTATCGGCCTTAGTGAGAACGATCGCAATTCCTATCGCAATTCCTACTACAGAAGGGGGTTGGCCCATCTGTCGCTCGGCGACGTGCCGAAGGCTAGGGCAGATCTGAAAAAAGCCCTCGAGCTCGGGTACGACAGAGACGTAGTCGAGGCCGCGCTGGCCGAGATTAGGAAGTGGGAAGAGAACAGATAACGCCTACTTGGACTGCACAAGAGCCTTAGCGCAGCCTACCTCGAACGCCAGCCTGTCCTGCTCCCTCGCCACAGCCCTACCCTCCTCCGTATCCACCCGCTGCAGCAGCACCGACCCCACCGCGATGATGATCAGGATCGCCAGGATCGCCGCCCGCGTATCGTAGATCCCCGTCACCAGCAGGTACAGTGTCGGGCCGAACACCGCCGACGTGCGCCCCACGAACCCGAAGAACCCGAAGAACTCCGCTCCAACGCACACAACTTGACGTAGCATCGACGCAGTGCTAGGTTCCGCGTTGCCAAGCAAGGGCCTGCAATTGCTGAACCACATCAGAACGTCTAGGGAATGATCCATGACTATCCTCGGTATCACAAATAGAACTGAGAACTGGAAGACGGCGCGTTACTTCCACCCCTTCTTCGCACAGGGTGCCAGCATAAACCTCGCTAATCGGCTTGGCGAACCTAAGGAAACCGAGCGGGACGAGGTACGTATTGAGTTGTATTGGAGAGGGATGCGGGACTACCTGCACAAGAACAGTGAATCCGACGACGAGAACTTTGCTGAACTCTACGAGGGTCTGTTTCCCGACCTGCGCAACAGGGTTGAAGATTATGGAGGATTCCGTAGGTTAAGGGATGTCAATTACGACGTGACCACAGACAGCGCAAGGGACAATCTAAGGAGCAATTTGGTCAATACTGAACTAGATATCGTCTTGGTTTCTCCAGAACGTCTGTATGTTGGGGAAGCCAAACATGAAATGGGCTTCGGGGCGGATGGGTCGCTGGTCTTGGTTCATCAGCTCATTCGTCAATACGTGATGGCTAGAATCCTGATAGAACGTCTTGAATGCCGGAAGACGGTGGTGCCATTCGCTGTCGGCGACAATGCCAAGAGCCTAAGGAGAAAACGCCAAGTCGAATTCATGATCCGCCAAGGCTGGATGTGCGAGAAGAACGTACTCGAGTGGCGTGAAATCAAGGACTTGGCTCGCGATGTTCAGCAATAGCCGGTGGGGCCTAGCCCCCTACCCTAACCCTCGAACACCATCCGGGTCCTCCAAGCCCTCTTCCGCATCCACCCGCTGCAATAGCACGTCCCGACGGCGATGGTGATCAGTATCGCCGCCCGCGCGTCGTAGGCCCACGTCACCAGCCAGGGCCTTTGCAAGGTTGCTCAACACTGCCGGCGGGGCCGGGGACAGGGCGGGTTTCAAACCCGCCCCTACAGATGTGTTGTTGGGTCGAGGTCTACCTAAGGAGGCGAGCGGCCCGGGTGTGCGGAGTCGATGGGTCCGTCCCAGGGGTCCGGCTCGTGCCAGTGCGCTTTGAGTTTTTCCCTGATCCTGCGCTCGGTGGGGGTGAGGTCCGCGGGGGCGGGTTTTTCGTCCCCTGCCTCCTCCATGCGTTTGGATTCCAGGGCCTTTCTGCGGCTTGCGGCCCTTGCGTCTCCAGCCTGGCGGCGCTGTTTTCGGGTCCGGCGTGTCCGGGTGCGTGCGGGGAGAGTTTCTAGTTTCGAGTTACTAGTTTCTGGTTGGGAGCCTTCG
>DAOULA010000007.1:0-43263 GCA_034420735.1 Dehalococcoidia bacterium | reverse complement strand
CAGAGTCGATGAGACGAATGCCCCGGAGCGTGGCGATACGGTCAGGAATCCGGCTCGGGGGCCGGAATGACGGAATCCCTACACATGGAAGACGTACAGGTCGCGGTTCGCGACCGGGAGCGTGACCCATGCGCCGCCCTGCCGGTGGCTTTCCGGGATGGCCAGGAGCGCCTCCGCGACCGCGTGGCTCGACTCGATGTTCGCCTTCGTCGGGCGGCCCGACTCGTGGGAGTCGACCAGGTCGGCCAGGCAGGCCACGACCGAGCTGCCCGCGTTCGGCACAGGCACCGGCTCCCACTCGGACACGGACCGTCCCCGTGACGCTCTCAGCCACACCCTGGCCTCTCCTGGGTCCAGCGTGTTCGACGCCCTTATGGAGCCCTCCGTCCCTATCACCTCGGTCTCCGCCGTCCCGCCAGGCACCGAGTGGGCCTCGACGCCGTTCTCGAATACGAGGTGGAACGAGGCCCGCGGGTCCGCGTCGATTCGATTGCCGGTGATCCGGGTCTCACGGGGCAGTATCTCACCCCGAACCGCGGCTATTCCGGGGTCGCCCAGCAGGTACGAGACCGTGTCGATCGAGTGGACGTGGGAGTGCATGAGGCTGCCGCCCCCGAAGTGCGCGACCGTCTGCGGCTCGCCGATCCGGCCCTCCTCGATGGCGGCGCGGGTCACGCGCGCCCAGCCGCAGAACCGCCTCAGCACGCCCGAGTTGAACACGGTGCCGTTGCGCCTGCACGCCTCCAGCAGCGAGTCCGCGCCCCTGATCGTGTTCGCGATAGCCTTCTCCAGGTACACCATCGGCACGCCCGCGTCTGCGACCGCCGCGCCTACTTCAGCGTGCGCGTCCTCCCTGAAGTCGCTCGAAGGGGCCCGGTCGTGGGGCTTGGGAAGGCTGGTGGCCCGCGTACACACCGCGACGAGGTCGGGACGCTCCCGCTCGATCATCTCCAGGTAGTCTTCGTAGAGGGCGTCGACCCCCCACCTCGCCCCGAACGCATCCCGCCTGTCCGCGATGAGGTCGGACCCCGCAACCAGCTCCAGCCGGTCTCTGGCCCGGGTCGCCGCCGCAATCGAATAGGGCGACAGCGCGGGATGCTCGTCGTCGATAGTGCTGCCCATGCGCCCCAACCCGATAATCGCGACCTTGTAAGTCTTCATAGTGCGACCTCCGCCCAACTATGCATTCCAGTCTGGGGGAGTTGCGCGTCCCAACTGCCGTCTGTATGGACGATCACCTGTAGCATCTATTCGCCCTCCGCTTGGCCAGTCTCCATTGTGAATCTGTAGTGTCCGCCGCCCATGAACTCTACGATGCCCAGGTCCCTGAGGCTTTGAAGTTGCTTACGTAGCTGTGGGCGTACAGTGTTGTTCCCTGGATATCGAACGGCCGCCACTGGCTCACATACCTTCAAGAGGTCAGTCATGTGGAATCCTTCGATTGGCATCTTCAGCACGCCCTCCAAAGTGAGCCTCTGCCAGCGGTCAAACCCATTCAACAAAGCGTCCTTATCGGAGATCGAAAACGTCGCTTCAACTGGCGAGTCGACCTCCTGGGGTATCAGAGGTAACTCGGGGAGCTTTGCGCGGATGGTCTCGAGTGGAGCGTACAGGGCCTGAAGTTCAATATGGCTCACCTTAGGTGGCGGCTCCTCGGCGCCGAAGCCACTTAAGAGAGAGTCTGCGAGGTCCTGCACTACCTGGCTGTCGCCAGTACCCAGGCCGCACTCCAGGTTACGCCGCATTCCAGCATTCGTGGCGTTCGCGGATGTCACCAGCGCGGACGTATCGTCGAATACGTATATCTTGGCGTGAAGGCCGTGCAGGCTGTGGACAGCTACCCCCTGGCCGGCTAGCGTGCAGAGAGTGCCCAGGCTTGAAGACCCGAGTGCGAAGTCGCGCAGGTCCGTCCTAGTGACCAGGGTTCGAGTCACTCCGTCGGACACCATGTCACTCAGCTTGAGAATGCCCTTGTTCACATATGGACTACCCACGAGCATGCGCGACTTGCAAGCTCGTGCACGTTCAGCCAGCCAGTCAAACGTCGGGGTGGTGACAATCTGCAGGTCATTCATCCGGAGTTGGCTCCTCAACTTCCTCGACATCAAACAACTCGCATCCGCTCTCGATCCCTTCAAGACCTGCTAGACACACTTCCTGCCCTTTCTGCCAGGCACTATCGTTATCCTCCGCCTCAATGAGTATCTCGTACAGGTAGGTCCTCTCGATGCGCGCTAGATACTTGGGCACTGTTCGACTTCTCCAATCATCCCATGCACATCGGTTCGCACCGGGTGCTATGCACTGATCGTTGATCGTGTGGAGCGGTCCTGTCAAGGACACACCTCTGAACACTACCTGACGCCCGGTAATCTTGACAGCGGGCTGGGGGTCGGCGACTATTGTGGCACCCCCTAAGGTGCCTCCATTGACCCTTCAAGAGCGACTGCAGGACGACCTGAAGCAGGCGATGCGGGACCGGGACGAGACGCGCAAGTCCGTCATCCGGTTCGTCCGCGCGGCCATCCGCGACCGCGAGATCGAGAAGCGCGCCGATCTGGACGACGAGGGCGTGCTGGAGGTGCTGAGCCGCCAGGCGCAGCAGCGGCGCGACAGCATGGAGGCCTTCGAGGGCGCGGGCAGGGACGACCTCGTGGCGAAGGAGGCCGCCGAGCTTGCCGTCATCCAGGAGTACCTGCCGCAGCAGATGACCGCGGAGGAGATCACGGAGCTGGTCAGGGCCGCGATCGCCGAGACCGGCGCGTCGGGCCCGGGCGACATGGGCAAGGTGATGGGGCGCGTGATGCCGCAGTGCAAGGGCCGGGCCCAGGGCAAGGAGGTCAGCAGTATCGTGCGGGAGCTTCTCGCATCGTAGCCGCGGCGGTCCCCGACGGCCCTGGTCACTCCTTGGGCAGACCGTTGAGTAGTCCCGTCATTCCGGCGAAAGCCGGAATCCAGGTCCCTTCCCAGCAGTTGATTCGGGTCGCAGGCGCCGGTCTTTCACCCTCACCCCAACCCTCTCCCGTCAAGGGAGAGGGGGTTTCTCAGAGGCCCCGCCGTTGAGGTTTGGGGTGGTGGTGTTTCCGGGGACGTACAGTCACGTGGACTGCTACCACGTGCTGGACGAGGTGCTGGGGCAGCCGGTCGACTACGTCTGGCATAAGGACACGGACCTTTCGAGGTACGACTGCGTGATCCTGCCCGGCGGCTTTTCCTACGGCGATTACCTGAGGACGGGCGCGATCGCGCGATTCTCGCCCGTGATGCGGGCGGTCGAGAGGATGGCGGCGGACGGCGGCCTGGTATACGGCATCTGCAACGGCTTCCAGGTGCTGTGCGAGGCGGGCCTGCTGCCGGGCGCGCTGATGCGCAACTCTCACCTGCAGTTCCGGTGCCAGTGGACCAACCTGCGCGTCGAGTCGACCGGGTCGCCGTTCACCGGCGCCGCGAGCCCGGGCCAGGTCCTCCGGGTGCCCATATCCCACGGCGAGGGCAGCTACTTCGCCGACGAGGCGACGCTGCGGGAGCTGGAGGACGCGGGCAGGGTGCTGTTCCGCTACGCAACCGCGTCGGGCGAGATAGCCGGCGAGGCGAACCCGAACGGGTCGCTCAACAACATCGCGGGCATCACCAACGCCGCGGGCAACGTGCTCGGCATGATGCCGCACCCCGAGCGGTGCTGCGAGGAGATAGTCGGCGGCGTCGACGGGCGGGTCATCTTCGAGTCGCTGATCGCCTCGGCCGGATGACGGGGATAGTCTTCTCGCTCCTGGCCGCCTCGGGCTTCGCGGCCACGGCCGTCTTCGCCCGCACCGCCCTCCAGCGAATGTCCACGCCATACGGCACGCTGCTGTCGCTGTTCGTCAGCACGGTTGCCGCCATGATCATCGTCGCGGTCCTGCACCCCGACGAGCTGCTGGGCCTCGGCCTGGTCGCCCTGGGATGGCTCTTCCTCGTGGGGTTGCTGAACTTCCCGCTGGGCCGCATGTTCAACTACACGAGCGTGCGGATGGTCGGCGTGTCCAAGGCGAGCACGGTGGTGGCCACGTCGCCCCTCTTCGCGACCATACTCGCCGTGATCATCTTGGGCGAAAGGGTCAGCCCCATCACGCTCCTCGGGACGGTCGCGGTCATCGGGGGCCTCGCCCTCACGCTGAACCAGAAATGAACCTGAAGGCCGCGCGCCGCCGCCGCGCCCTCATCGGCTACGCAGCCGCGCTGGTGGCCGCGATGAGCTACGGGACGGGGGCCATCGTCGCCAAGAAGGCCGTGACCGACGTGGCGTCCCCGATGACAACGACGGCGTTCTCGCTCATGTTCGGCATGCTGGTCATGCTGGTCGTGCTGCCGCGCATGTCGTACCGGGACATGACGGGAGCGCCCAGGCGGTCGTACGTATTCATAGCCCTGGCCGGGCTCTCCGGGGTATGGGGAGTGGCCTTCTTCCACCTGGCGCTCATCGACGCGCCCGTGGCCCTCGTCACGACCGTGTCCAGCTCGTACCCGCTCATGGCCATCGTCATGGTCCACTTCTTCATGCAGCGGCTGGAGCGGGTCACGCTGCGCACGGTGCTCGGCTCGGCGCTGGTAGTCGTGGGCATCGGCCTCGTATCCGTGGGGCAGGCGGCGTGATGGAGGCGGGGCTAGGCAGTACAATGGGTAAGTGCTCAGAGTCGATGAGACGCTGGCAGAGACGAGTGTGGGCGACGGCGTCCCCCTCATCCCAGCCTTCTCCCGCAAGGGGAGAAGGGGCAAGAGACGTTGGCAGGGACGAGTGTCGGCGACGGTGTCCCCCTCATCCCAGCCTTCTCCCGCAAGGGGAGAAGGGGTAAGAGACGCTGAATGAGTGTTACCAAGGAAGCCCTGGATGCGCTGGCGCTCTCGGAGGCCGAGTACGAGGCCATCGTGGAGCGGCTGGGGCGCGAGCCCAACGAGTTGGAGCTGGGCATGTTCGGCTCCCTGTGGAGCGAGCACTGCGGCTACAAGCACTCGAAGCCGCTGCTCCGCATGTTCGACGCGCAGAGCCCGCGTCTGCTCGTGTCGGCGGGAGACGAGAACGCCGGGGCGGTCGACATCGGGGACGGGCTGGCGGTCGTGTTCAAGATCGAGTCGCACAACCACCCGTCGGCCATCGAGCCGTTCGAGGGCGCGGCCACGGGGGTCGGCGGCATCGTGCGCGACATATTCGCCATGGGCGCGAGGCCCATCGCGCTGCTGAACTCGCTGCGGTTTGGGCCGCCGTCGGACGCGCGGAACCGGTACCTGTTCGAGGGCGTCGTGGCGGGCATCTCGTCCTACGGCAACTGCATAGGCATACCGAACGTCGGCGGCGAGGTTCTTTTTTCCCATAGCTACTCGGGGAATCCACTGGTCAACGCGATGTGCGTGGGGCTGGTCGAGAAGGACAGGCTGATGCGCGCGACGACGGGGCCGCCCGGCAGCGTCATGATGCTGGTCGGCTCGGAGACGGGCCGGGACGGGATACACGGCGCGTCGGGGCTGGCGTCGCGCACCTTCGAGGACGAGCGGGAGATGCGGCCCGCCGTGCAGGTCAGCAACCCGTTCCTGGAGAAGGTGCTGATCGAGGCGTGCCTGGAAGCGGCGGCCAGCGGTCACGTCGTGGGGTTGCAGGACCTGGGAGCGGCCGGGCTCACGTCGGCATCCGTCGAGGCGGCGGGCAACGGCGGCTGCGGGTTCGACCTGGAGGTTGCCGACGTGCCGCGGAGGGAGCTTGGCATGTCGCCCTACGAGGTGATGCTCTCCGAGTCGCAGGAGCGGATGCTGGTGTTCGTGAAGGAGGGCAGCGTCGACGAGGTGCGAGGCATCTTCGAGCGGTGGGACTGCCCGGCGACGGTGATCGGCAGGGTCACGGAGGGCCGGAACGCGAACATCTACGAGGGCGGCGTGCGCAAGGGGGAGGCGCCCGTGCGAACCCTGCGGGACGCGCCCGAGTACCGGCTGGACGGCGAGGCGCCCGCCTGGCAGGCCGAGCTCCAGGACTACGACCTCGACTCAGCTCCGCTGCCCGAGGATTCGCCGTCGTCGGTGCTGCTGCGGCTGCTGGCGTCGCCGAACATCGCCAGCAAGGCGCCGGTATACCGCCAGTACGACCAGCACGTACAGCTCAACACCGTGGCCGACCCCGGAGCGGATGCCGCCGTCCTGCGCATCAAGGGCACGAAGAAGGGCCTCGCGATGGCCACGGACGGGAACGGGCGCTACTGCTATCTCGACCCGTACGCCGGCGGGATGATAGCGGTCGCCGAGGCGTGCAGGAACGTGTCGGCCATGGGCGCGGAGCCCGTGGCGCTCACGAACTGCCTGAACTTCGGCAACCCGGAGCGGGCCGACGTGTACTACCAGCTCGAGAAGTGCGTCGAGGGCATGGCGGCGGCCAGCAAGGCACTGGGCGCGCCCGTGGTGAGCGGCAACGTGAGCCTGTACAACGAGACCAGGGGCGAGGCCATCTACCCGACGCCGATAGTCGGGGCGCTGGGCCTGTTCGAGGACGTGTCGACCCACGTCACCCCGGGGTTCGAGGCCGAGGGCGACGTCATCGTGCTCATTGGCGCGGAGGGGCTCGCCGGCGCGGCAGACTCGCTGTCGGGCAGCGAGTACCTGGAGGTGGTGCACGGGCCGGTGGCGGGGCGGCCGTCGCTCGACATCGAGCTGGAGGCGGCCGTGCAGCGAGCGTGCCGCGAGGCCGCGGAGCGACGCCTGCTCCGCTCGGCACACGACTGCTCGGACGGGGGCATCGCCGTCTCAATAGCCGAGTCGTGCATCATCGGAGGCGTGGGAGTGAGCATCGATGCGGGCGTGACGGGCCGCTGGGATGCGGCCCTGTTCGGCGAGGCCCAGTCCAGGATCGTGGTGTCGCTGGCGCGTGACAGGCTAGGCGAGCTGGGGGGCGTGTGCGAGCGGGCGGGCGCGCCCTGGGCGGTGATCGGCGCGGTCGGCGGGGAGTCGATGGCTGTCTCCGGGCTGGTCGATGTGCGGGTAGGGGATCTGGCCGAGGCGTGGAATGGCGGGCTGGAGCGGGCCAAGAGAGACGACCGGCAGGCCCGGTGAGCGGATTGCGAAGCATGCCGCAGCCGTTCAGAGTTGGTGACGCATAGCCAAGGTTGCTCTTAGACAGGGCGAGAGCCCCCATCTCAATCTTCCCCCTCGGGGGGAAGAGGCCTAGCCGCCTCCTCTCACTCTGAGTTGTCGGCGCATGCCGGTCCGCCTTGACATGGTCTCAATAGATAACCTAGGCTGAATTCCCGAAAGCAACACCGACGGAGGACCTCGCATGGCCTACGAGTTCGACCACGTTCACCTGAAGGCGCCAGACCCGAAGCCCATTGCCGACTGGTTCGTCAGCGCCTTCGGATTCCAGATCATCAGCGACGCTGTCCGACCCTGGGGCGACCGCTTCATCCGCTGCGAGACTTCCGACGGAGCCGTCGTGAACATCTCCGGCGCACGGACCGACGAGAAGATGGGGGACTCGGACGCCAGCGCCCACTACGGCCTGGAGCACATAGGCATCAAGGTCGAGGACATGTCTGCCGAAATCCCAAGGCTCACCGCCATGGGTGCGCAGCTGATGGAGGGCCCGGTCGACGTATCGGGCGGCCCCATCATAGCCTTCATCAAGGCCCCGGGCGGCGTGAGGGTAGAGCTGCTCCAGCACCGTTAGTGAGGGCTGCATATAGCGGCAGCGGTGACCTGGCATGAACGCGATCTTCGGCAGGATGATCAGGGCGCTCAGCTTCGACGAGCGCCTCTACCTCGAGATCGCCGGCGACTCCACGGCCATCACCCAGGCGGGGATGATCGTGCTTCTCAGCGCGGTCGCCCGCGTGCTGGGGCTGCAGGCCGGGGGGCCGGAGCTCATCCTGCTGCACATGGTCCAGTTCGTGGTCTGGTGGGCCGTCCTCAGCCTGACCGTCTGGGCGGTCGGCCACAAGCTCTTCCCGCCGCAGCCGACGGACTACGGGGCGGGCCAGGACGGCCCGGACCCGCTGAAGGTGGCACGGGTGCTGGGCTTCGCCATGACCCCGAGGGTATTCCGAAGCCTGGCGTTCATTCCAACGGTGGGCCTGTTCATCTCGTACGCGGCCGCGTTCTGGCAGATATTCCTGATGATCGTCGCCGTGCGGACGCTCTTCGGTTACAACGAGGATGCGCGGGCGATATACGTTGTGGCGGTAGGGCTCCTGCCGCTCATGATCGGGCTGGAACTGCTGGAGTTCATCGAGGTATAGGCGGCTCACGGGAGAGGTGACTCATGGCTGACGACTGCATCTTCTGCACGATCAGGGACGGCGAGATTCCCGCCGACGTCCTCCACCGCGACGACCACTGCTTCGTGATACGCGACATCGCCCCGAAGGCCCCCGTTCACCTGCTCGTCATACCCAACCTGCACATCGAGTCGCTGCAGGGACTCTCCGGGGACCAGCGCGAGGCCATAGGCGGCATGTACGCCGCGGCGGGGCAGATGGCCGCGGGCGAGGGCGTGGGCTCGACCGGCTACAGGCTCGTGGTGAACCAGGGCCGGGACGCGGACCAGACCGTCGACCATCTCCACCTGCACGTGCTGGGTGGAGGGCCGCTGGGCGGGATGTGCTGAACGTGCCGGGCGCGGCAACCTGATATGATTTGAAGTCAGAACAAGCACCATGCCGGCATGAAGCGGCCATGAGCTGCGTCCCGGGGCCGGCGTTCCTGGACAGGGACGGGGCGGGTTTCCAACCCGCCCCTACGGCATGGCAATTCACTGAGTAGAGGGCATTCAATTGGCGACAGAGGGCTTAGGCGAGCGGCAGGTAGCCGTACTGATCGATTACGAAAACGTGGGGCTGGCGGCGATCCAGTGGCTCCTGGACCAGGTGTCCGACCACGGGCGGGTCATTGTGAAGCGGGCGTACGCGGACTGGTCCCAGTCCGGTTCGGGCCGCGGCGACCAGAGGCGGCAGCGCGACCACCTGCTGGAGCTGGGCATCGAGCCCATCCACCTCTTCCACTCGGCGTCGGGCAAGAACTCCAGCGACATCCGCCTCGCGATAGACGCCGTGGAATTGATGTACAACTCGCCGGTCGACACCTTCGTCATAGTGTCGTCGGACACGGACTTCGTGCCCCTGGTCAGCCGGCTGAGGGCCGCGGGCAAAGGGGTGATAGGCGCTGGGCGTAAGAAGGGCGTTTCGCAGACCCTCGTCCGGTCGTGCGACCGCTACTACTACCTGGAGCAGGCCAGCTCGACGACCAAGTCCGAGGAGGCGACCGAGCAGAGGCCAGGCGAGAGCCTGCTGGTCCGCGCCGTGCGCTCCGGCATGGACGCGCAGGGCCAGATCAACGGCGGCAAGCTGATGGAGACGATGCAGCGCATGGACCCGAGCTTCGACTACCGAGGCATGGGGTACTCTACCTTCTCGCGGTACCTGGAGGCGTCGTCAGAGGTGTCGGTCACGCGGCCCAGGGGCGGCGGCAACATGTCGGTGGAGCTGGTAGAGGGGGCGGAGCAGCCGGACGCGTGGCACAAGGGCATCGACCAGGCCTGGCAGGAGCGCGCGCCGAACGCCGGCGACCGGATGGCGGGAAGCACAGCCGCCAACGACGCGGCGCGCGTCCTGGGCGTGGGCAAGCTGAGCGCATCCAAGTACAAGACCCTGCAGAGGCTGCTGGAGGCGAGCCCGCTGCTCACCTCGCGGTGGGAGCGGGACCGCTACATCATCCGCCGCCGCTAGGCCGGGGTCACATTCAGCTCAGGGAAGTAGGTGGCGAAGAATCCCCTGTCTCGAGTAAGGAGCCGGTCGGCGGCTCCCAGTGCGTGGGCACCGATCAAGAAGTCAGGGATTATCCGCTTCCTCGGCCCACCGGCCTTCCGGTATCGCATCCAGCGTATACCTGCTTCATACGCTATGCCTGTGTCGATTGGGGAAACCGTGCAACCCATCAACTGCAGGGCTCCTTCGAGCGCAGCCCTATCGCCAAATGAAGGAGCCAGCTCCGCATAGACGATCTCGCATACCAGGAGCGCTCCCTTATCGTAGGCAGTACGCAGCCACTCCCGCGACTGTGAGTGGTGTGGTGCACCGGCCATGAACACGTCCAGAAGGACGTTCGTGTCGACGGCGGTGATCACCTCCCACGGATCTCCTCAATGTAGGCATCTATGTCGAAGGAGTCCTGTAGAATCCCGCTGACCCGGTCAACAGGATGTTTCGCCGCCGTCCGCTTCTGGATGAGGAGGCCGTCGACGGTTGGACTAATCTCGACCTCCACATTGGGGTTCAAGCCGAAGCTGTCCCTCAGCTTCTTTGGGATGGTGATTTGGCCTCGCTCGGAGATACGCATTAGTCTTCTTGTATGAATTCGAGAATATGAAAATCATATCCTAACGCCATGGGGTATGCAACTGTCGCTGGGGTCAGACGTCGAGGACCATGAGCTCTTTGCCCCATATGACGCGGCCGTCGTATATCCGGGTGATGTCGGCGAGGGCGCGCTCGGTTTGGCCCGGGGCGTCCAGGCTGATGGCCTGGTGGACGAGGACGAGGCTCTTTGCGCCCGCGTCACGCGCCATCTCGGCTGCCGTTTCGCTGTGGCACATGTACTCGGCCTCGGCGGTGCCCGCCACGTCCTCCTCCACGTCGACGCAGATGCAGACCAGCATGTCGGCGTCCGCCGCGAGGTCGGTCACCGACCGGCACGGGCGGGTGTCGCCCGTGACGACGATGCTGCCCTCGTCGCTGTCCAGCCGGTAGGCCAGGGAGTCCAGGTACGGCTCCACGTGCTCGGCGGGCGCGGCGGTGATCTCCCAGCTGCTGCCCTGGCAGACCACGCCGGGCCCTATGTCGGAGACCGTGAAGGACGGGGCGGGCCTGGGCAGCACGCCGCCCCTGCTCGTGTAGGCGTTGAGGCTGAGGGGGTGGTTGATTCGCGCGATCCAGTCGTGGGCGAAGGCCCCCTCGTGCTCGTCCATCAGGCGGTGGTGGAGCTGCTCGGTGAGCGCGGGGCCGAACACCTGCAGCTCGTTCTCGTCGCCGACGTGGAGGTTCCACCGGCTGAGGATGAAGCAGGGGTAGTCCACGTCGTGATCGTAGTGGTGGTGGGTGAAGAGCAGGTAGTCGATGTCGACGGGGCTGAGCCCGGCCTTCGACAGCTTGTGGGTCGTTGCGGGGCCGCAGTCGAACATGATGTGGTCGCCGCCGATCTTCACGACGTACGAGGACCCGAACCTGTCCGGGGACGGCCTGGGCGTGCCTGCGCCAAGTATGTACAGCTTCACCGGAACACCCCCTGGCCGGAATCGAAGGCTCGTCTGAGAGGCGTCAGATGTCGAGCTCCATCAGCTCGCGGCCCCACACGACAGCCCCGTCGTATATGCGGGTGATGTCGGCCAGTGCGCGCTCGGTCTGGCCGTGGGCGTCCAGCTCCTCGGCCTGGTGCACCAGCACGAGGCTCTTCGCGCCGGCGTCTCGCGCCATCTCGGCCGACGTGACGCTGCCGCACATGTACTCGGCCTCGGGCGTGCCGTCGATCTCCTCCTGCACGTACACGCAGAGGCAGACCAGGGCGTCGGCGTCCGCGGCGAGGTCCGTGACCGACTGGCAGGGGCGGGTGTCGCCCGTGACGACGATGCTGCCCTCGTCGCTGTCGATCCTGTAGGCCAGGGAGTCCAGGTAGGGCTCCACGTGCTCGGCGGGCGCGGCTGTGATCTCCCAGCTGCTGCCCTGGCAGACCTTGCCGGGCCCTATGTCGGAGACCGTGAAGGACGGGGCGGGCCTGGGCAGCACGCCGCCCCTGCTCGTGTAGGCGTTGAGGCTGAGGGGGTGGTTGATTCGCGCTATCCAGTCGTGGGCGAAGGCCCCCTCGTGCTCGTCCATCAGGCGGTGGTGCAGCTGCTCGGTCAGGTTGGGGCCGAACACCTGGAGCTCGTTCTCGTCGCCGACGTGGAGGTTCCACCGGCTGAGGATGAAGCAGGGGTAGTCCACGTCGTGGTCGTAGTGGTGGTGTGTGAAGAGCAGGTAGTCGATGTCGACGGGGCTGAGCCCGGCCTTCGAGAGCTTGTGGGTCGTGGCCGGGCCGCAGTCGAACATGATGTGGTCGCCGCCGATCTTCACGACGTATGAGGAGCCGAACCGCTCCGGCGACGGCACCGGCGTGCCGGCGCCCAGTATGTATAGCTTCATTGGTTCAACCTCGGGTTTGGAATTTCACCACTCAGAACAGGCTCAATTTTCCCCTCGGGAGACCTGTGCATGACTTCCCAAGAGAACTCACACCCTGCATGGTAGGTATCGCCTTCATAGCTGAACCCCACCCCCCTGGATGGGCGACGGTTCCTGGGGCAGGAATCCGGCTTTCGCCGGAATGACGGAATTATGCAGGGGTCCCCTATGACGGAGTTATGCTGGGGTCTCCTCGGGGGGAAGAAGGCGGGCCGCCTAGCTGCCGTCCTGGCCGGGCGGCGTGTACGCGATGTTCCTGTTCACGGCGGCGTCGACCTCCTCGGGCGTCAGGAGCACGGTCGTGGTTCCGGTGGCCGACCCGGATGTGCCTATGGTGAGCATGATGGCGGCCATCGTCTCCTGGTCGGGGACATCGACGATGGCGTAGAGGTCGTGATCGCCAAAGGCGTAGTAGAAGGCCTCCAGCGTCCCACCCGCTGCTTCGACGACCCTTGCGGAGGCGTCTCGGCGGGCCGTGCCTCCTTCCTGCATGAGCCCCTGCAGCCCCTCTCTCGTGTATGAAAATCGCGCCAGGTACTTGGGCATTCTCCACCTCCGTGCCAGGTTAGTGTCTCACGGCCTAGGGTATCGATACGGGGGAGTCGTTTCAAGGCCCAGGGAGGGCTTAAGAGACCGTTCCAAAACTACCAGCTTTCGCGGAGAACTGCCCTTCGACAGGCTCAGGGCGAACGATCTTCACAGGCGGATCGGTGCGCGAGTTTTTGCCCATGGACTATAGTTGTTTGCGGAGAAAGTCCTCGGGCCTCTGCCCGAGAATCGAGGTGTCTATGCTTCCGGGCGAAATTCTGGTTGCCCGCCTGAGTGGTGGGGCGACCATCGTCCGCTTCCAGGAAGAGAAAAACGGGCGGGTTGCCGTGCTCCTTGGCAGGAACAAGGTCGCCCGGGTCCCCGCCGAGCGGGTCATGCTGGCCACCGGCGTCCTGGCGGGCGAGGCGGGACGGTTCGAGGAGTTCTGCGACAGCGCGAAGGAGGTCTCCGGTGAGATCGACCTCACCGAGGTTTGGGACGTCCTGACTGACGAGCAGGAGGAGTCCTCGCTGGCGGACCTGGCCGATCTCTATTGGCCGGCGAGCCCCGGGGCGGTGGAGCTCACGGGGCTGCTGCTCTGCCTCGAACGGTCCTCAGACCTCTTCGCGAGCGACGGGGCGAAGTACAGGCCGCGGACCCGGGATGACCTGGAAGCCCTGCTGGCGAGGCGGAGACGCGAGGCCAAGAACGCGAGGGATGCCCAGGATCTGGTCGAGGCCCTGTCCGCAGGCGGTCTGCCCGATGCGATGAGCAACCACCAGCGGTCGCTGATCGAGATACTGGAGGGCTACGCGGTCCACGGCGAGGAGCTACCCCGCCGGCAGGCCGCCAGGGAGCTGGTGCAGGCGTCGTCCCCACAGACTCGCGACCTCCAGCGGGCGTGCTTCGAGATGCTGGTCACGGCGGGCGTCTTCGACCCGGACGAGTTCCTCGACTTGCGCCGCGCGGGAATTCGCACGGACTTCCCGGCCCAGGTCCTGGGGGAGGCGCGGGCGGCGTCCGGGGCCGCGACGCGCGGGCCGGAGAGGGAGGACCTGACGCACCTGGATACGTTCACGATCGACGACGAGGAGACGGTCGATCGCGACGACGCCCTCTCCCTGGAGATGCGGGAGTCCGGCTACAGGCTCGGCGTACACATAGCCGACGCGGCCGCGCTCGTGCCGAGAGAAGGCGCGGTGGACAGGGAGGCGGACAGGCGCATGTCCAGCCTGTACCTCCCGGAGCGCACCATACCGATGCTTCCAGACGATCTTACGAGGGGCGCGGGAAGCCTGGACCCGGGCGAAGAGCGGATGGGAGTGAGCCTGCTGGCGGACCTGACCGAGGAGGGGGAGGTGACGAGCTGGCGCGTGGTGCGTTCCACCATACGGAGCGCTGCCGCCCTGTCGTACGAGCAAGTCGACGCGCTGCTTCAGTCGGATGGGCCGCGGCGCGCGACGATAGAGGGCCTGCACCGCCTTGCAGAAGCTCTGCGCCGCAAGCGCGAGGAGCGGGGCGCTATCAACCTTGACCAGCCTGAGATGAACGTGAAGGTGCGTGAGACGGGCGAGATCGAGGTGAGCTTGCGCGACCGCTCCTCTCCAGGCAACCAGATGGTCGCGGAGCTGATGATACTGTGCAACTCGCTACTTGCGCGCTACTGCTGGGAGAACGGGCTGCCGGCGGTCTACCGGTCGCAGCGTCGCCCGGACCTGTCCGGCCTGCCGGACGTGTCCACGGTCGACGAGCGGGCCGCGCCCATCATGAACAGGTTCAACACCGCCCGCCGGATGCAGGCGGCCCGGGTCTCGACTAAGCCGATGGCACACGACGGCCTCGGGGTCAGCGCGTACCTGCAGGCAACGTCTCCGCTGAGGCGGTACCCGGACCTGGTCGTGCAGCGCCAGGTCGGAGGGTTCCTGGCTTCGGGCAAGCTGGCGTATGCGCCGGCAGAGGTCGAGTCGGTGGCGCAGAGGGCCGAGCTGCAGACCAGGGAGATGTCGGGAATCGAGGCGGGGAGGAAGCGGTACTGGTTCCTGAAGTACCTGGAAGGCTCTCGGATGGGCGGCGCGGACCCTTCGACAGGCTCAGGGCAGGCCCTGTCGACAGGCCCAGGGCAGGCCCTTTCCACAGGCCCAGGGCAGGATCTGTTCGAGGCGGTCGTGCTGGACGCCGGAGGCCGGCGCACCGCACTCCTCGAGCTGCTGGAGTTCCCATTCCGCTGCCGGGCCGAGCTGCCGAGATCCGTCGCCGCGGGCGAGATCGTCACGTTGAGGCTGCAGGGGGTGGACCTGTGGCGCCGGGTGGGACTCTTCGTCCACGCGCCCTGATCTCATATGCAACGCTGGTCGTAGGCAAGGCGAGGGCGGGTTTCAAACCCGCCCCTACAGGTGACGCCCGACAGATCCTTAGCTCAGGCGCTCGTGGCCTCCGTTGCCCTCGAAGCCGCGAGTGGTGAATACGCCGAGGTCGCGGCCCTGGTGCACGTGCACGACGAGCTCCTGCTTCACGATGCCGATGGCGTCGAGGAGCTCGCGGTCGATTGCGTCGATCAGGTCCTGGATGTCGTCGTTCGTCAGGCTCTCGCCGACGCTCACAGTCGAGTGGATCATGACCTCTGCGAGATGGATGTCGACGCGTCCGATGGGCTCGTCGTCGTCCAGGATGATGTAGCACTCCGAGAAGGGAGTCCTGCACTCTCGTTCGAATATGTACCTTGCCATTTAATGTGCCTCTGTCTACGTGCGGACCTGTCCTGAGCCTAGCACGGTCCACTTGTACGATGTCAGCTCGGTCAGGCCTATTGGTCCGCGGGCGTGGAGCTTGTCGGTGCTGATTCCGACCTCCGCGCCTAGCCCGAGCTGGGAGCCGTCGTTGAACCTCGTGCTGGCGTTCACCAATACTACCCCAGCGTCCACCTCGTCGAGGAACCGCGTCGCCGACTCAGCGTCGTCCGTGATGATGGCCTCGGTGTGCCCGGAGGTGTATGTCTCGATGTGGTCCAGTGCCTCGTCCAGGGAGTCCACGATCCTGACGGCGGCGGTGAGGGCGAGGAACTCGGTGCCCCAGTCGTCCTCAGCCACGAGGCGGGTGTTGCGCTCGTCGGCCTGGCCCAGGATGCTCAGGGCCCGGCGGTCGCAACGCATCTCGACCCCGTCGTCGGACCACGCCTCGGCGATCCGGGCCAGGAACTCGGGGGCCGCCTGGGAGTGGACGAGCACCGTGTCGACGGCGTTGCAGACGTAGGGACGCTGCACCTTCGCGTTGTGGACGATGGAGACGGCCATGTCCAGATCGGCGTCCCTGTCCACATATGCGTGGCAGACGCCGATGCCGCCTGTGATGGCGGGCATGGCCGCCTCTGCCGCGACGCGACGCACGAGTTCCGCACCGCCGCGGGGCACGACCAGGTCGATGTACTCCTTCATTGCGAGCATTTCGCCGACCAGGCTGCGGTCCGTCGAGTCGACGAACTGGACCGAGTCCACGGGGGCTCCGGAAGCCTCGATGCCGTCCCTGACCACGGATGCCAGGACTGAGTTGGACGCGAGGGCCTCGCTGCCGCCCTTCAGGATGACGGCGTTGCCGGACTTGAAGCAGAGGGCGGCTATGTCGACGGTGACGTTGGGACGGCTCTCGTAGATCGCGCCGATGACGCCCAGCGGGACCCTGCGCCTGTTCACCCGGAGGCCGTTCGGGAGCTCGCGGGACTCCAGGACCTCGCCCACGGGGTCCGGCAGCGCGGCGACGGACAGGACGTCACGGGCTATACCCTCAAGGCGGCCGGGGTCGAGCACCAGGCGGTCGAGGGAGGCGGCGCTCATGCCGTCGCGCCCCGCCCTGTCGCAGTCCGATTCGTTGGCCGCAAGGATCTCATCCTGCCTGGACTCGAGCCCGGCGGCTATGTTTGCCAGCGCCTCGTTCTTGGCTTCGGTGGGGAGGGTGGCGAGCCTGTGAGCAGCGGTGCGAGCCCTCTTGCCCATGGCCCGAAGATCGACGGATACTGCCTGCATTCTGTTTAAACTCCCCGCTGGTAGATCATCGCTCCAGCCGCACCATGTTGCTGCGGTGAACGACCTCTTCGCCGTACTGGTGGCCGAGCAGCCCCTCCACTTCACCGGACTGCCGGCCCTTGATCCTTTCGACGTCTTCAGAGCCGTAGTTGGCGATCCCGGCGGCGATCTCGTTCATGTCCACGTCCAGGACCGCTACTATGTCGCCCCGGAAGAAGGCGCCGTCCACCCTCGTGACGCCTGCGGGAAGCAGGCTGACGTTCCTGCTCCTGAGGACCCTTGCGGCCCCGTCGTCCACGACTATCCGGCCCCTGGTGGAAAGGCCGCTGAGCATCCAGCGCTTCCGGCTCTCCATCTTCGATGCGGCTGCGGGGAAGAAGGTGCCGATCCGCTCTCCCCTGGTCAGCCTGATGATCGCGTCGGTCGCCAGCCCGCTGGCAATGGCCATGTCGACGCCGGACGCCGTCGCCAGCCTTGCAGCCTCCAGCTTCGTGGTCATGCCGCCCTGGCCCCGGCCCTGCCATGAGCCGCTCGCCGCGGCCTCTACGGTCTCGTCCACACGCTCAACCAATGGGATGAGGGTGGCGTCCGGGTCCAGGTGCGGGTCGGCGGTGTACAGTCCCTCGGTCTGGCCAAGGATGACCAGCAGGTCGGCGTCCACCAAGTTGGCGACCATTGCCGAGAGGTTGTCGTTGTCGCCGAAGAACTCTCCGGCCAGCTCCTCGACCGCGACGACGTCATTCTCGTTCACTATGGGAACGACGCCCAGGTCCATCAGCTGGGTCAGGGTGTTGCGGACGTTCAGGTAGCCCTGCCTCTCGGTCAGGTCCTTGCGCGAGAGGAGGGCCTGGGCCACGGGCGTCTGGTGCCAGTCGAAGAGCTGCTCGTAGGCGTGCATCAGCCTGCCCTGGCCGGCTGCCGCCAGCACCTGGCGGAACGGGACGCCCCGCCCCTCTCTCGGCACACCGAGAACGTGGCGACCGGCGGCCACGGCCCCAGAGGTAACGAGGATGATCTCGACGCCTTCCCGGCGCAGCTGGGCAATCTGCTCGACCAGCGTGGACATGACCTGGAGATTCAGGCGGTCGCTGCCCCTGGTGAGCAGGGTAGTGCCCGCCTTGACGACCACCCTGCGGTAGGCGGCCCCGTCGTCGAGGCCGGAAGATGCGGGGGCCGTATTGTTGCTGGAGGAAGACATGGGCACCAGGGCGAGGCGGACGGGGCACCTGCGATTATATCAAATGGCCGTAGCGCTCCAACAGGAAAGGACTACTGGTTCCCCCTTCGGAGACCTTTGCATAACCTCCCAAGAGAGCTCATACCCTGCATGGCAGGCATTGTCTTCATAGCTGAACCCCCACCCCCTGGATTCCGGCTTTCGCCGGAATGACGGAGTTATGCAAGTGTCCCCTTCACGGGAACGACGGCGGCGGTGGGTTTCGGGTTCAACAGCTCTGTTGACTCCCCCAAAACCTGAGTGCTAGCCTGAGCGTGTGGCGTTTCGGCGCTCAAGGAGGATCAGCCATGGCAATGGTGAAGCAGGGCCTATCACAGACTGCAGGCAGTCTCGAGACGGTCCCTGACGAAGAGCTAAGCGCCCAGCTTGAGATGTTGCCGGACGCTAGCGCCGTGGCCGCCGTCGTTTCGCAACTGGAGCCGAACGACCTCCGAGAATTCGCCGCCTCTATCATGAACGTCGCCGTCGACTATGCCCGCAAGGACTCCACGGACATAGAGGCCGTTCGGCTGTTGAACGGCTGGTTTGCTTCCATGGAGGAGACGATTGCGGCGGGCGACGAGTTGGAAGAGATACTGTCCAGAAGACGTGGCACAGCGAACCCTTCGAGTAGATGACCTCGGGCCAAGCGCGATACGACGTAGCCTGCCATAGGACAGTAGAGAGGTTCCTGAGAAGTCATCGCGATCTTGCTTCCAGCTGGGAGGCAATCAGGCGTAGCATCTCCGTTTCTCCCAGGCAGGGCGGGAGAATCACCCACCTGAAGGGCATCTGGCACTGCAACTACAGGTGGCGCCAGGGCACCTATCGTCTGCTCTACGAAGTCATCGATGGAGAGAACCTAGTCCACGTCTACCATGTCAACACTCGGGGAGACGTGTACTAGGCCCTCCGGCGGATGGAGGCTCAGAGGGGTGAAGCGGGGAGCAGCGCGAATACGTCCTCGATGATCTTCGCTACCCTGGCCTTCTGCTTCGGTGTGGTGGCAGGCTGGGGCGGGCACGGGTTGCCGTTGGGGTACAGGCCGCGCTGGCGGATGGCCTCCTTGATGGCATGGAGCCACCCTATGTCCACCGCCTCTTTCAGCCAGGGGTCCTCGTAGCGGCAGGCCATGGCCATCGCGTCGTCGTAGCGTCTCGCCTCCAGCTCGGCGAAGAAGTCGAAGGCGATGCGCGGCGCAAAGGGGGCGACGGTGCACAGGTAGGCGGGCGATCCGAGCAGGTAGCCGAACACCATGCTGCGCATCTGCCCGGCGCATACTGTGGCGAAGTCCAGGCCGAGGGTCTCGCGAGTCATGGTGTGGTAGTCGGAAGTGTCGTGGACCTTGGCTCCGACGACGTTGTCCCGCGCGGCGAGCTCGATGCCGGTGGCCAGGGGAGGGTCGAGCAGCCAGAGCGGGATGTCCGAGGCGGCCTCTACCAGGTCGAAGAAACGTAGGTAGGCATCCCGGCCCGTGGGGAAGCTCGGATGGACCTGGACCTTGACGGCGTCGGCTCCCACCGCGTCGGCGTGCCTGAGGTAATCGCGGCACCTGGGGACGTTCCACCAGCCGGTCGCGGCGACGAAGAGGGCGCGCCCCGCGTTTACCTGTGCGATCTCGGCGGTGAGCCGCCACACGTCGTCGTCCGACAGGTAGGCGTATTCGCTGCTGCCGTAGGTGAGCAGCAGGATGGGCGCGCCGTTCTCGCAGAGCCAGTGCACGTAGGCCCTGACCGCGCCGAAGTCGACGCCTGCATCGTCGTCGAAGCAGATGTTGAGGGGGACTACCGGGCCCCTGGTGCGCTGTACGACGGCGTTCGAGCGGGTCATGGCTTTCCTCCCCCTTCGTTGCCATGGGGATTGTACTACCCATGCTATACTCCGGGCGTCTATAGCTGCCCCAAGAGAGCACTGGGGAGAGAGAGACCACTATGCAGTGGTCCAATTCTCCTCATAGGCGGCGCTGGATACCGGCCCCGTATCGAGTACGGGGCAGGCTTTTCGCCGGTATGACGGAGATATGGAGACGCCGTGCGCACATTTCGAATCGCCCTGGCCCAGACCAACCCCACGGTCGGCGACCTGGACGGCAACACCAGCAGGATCGTCGAGGACATAGGGCGCGCGCGCGACCTGGGGGCGGACCTCGTGGCGTTCCCGGAGCTGGCGATACCCGGCTACCCCCCGGAGGACCTGCTGTTCAAGCCGCAGTTCATCCAGGAGAACATCGGGAAGCTGGGCGAGGTGGCGTCGGCTTCCAGGGACATTGCCGTCGTGGTCGGGTTCACGGACGCGAACTCCTACGTCTACAACGCGGCGGCGGTCCTGTACGACGGCGAGGTGGTTGGCAGGTATCACAAGATGTACCTGCCGAACTACGGGGTGTTCGACGAGGAGCGCTACTTCCAGGCGGGGACCGAGTGCCCCGTCTTCTCCATTGCCGGCACGCCCGTCGGCGTGAACATATGCGAGGACATCTGGTTCGCGGTGGGTCCGACGACGGTGCAGCGGGCCGCGGGGGCCGAGGTGATTGTGAACATCAGCGCATCGCCCTACCACGCGGGCAAACGCAGGGCGAGGGAGCGGATGCTGTCCGTCAGGGCCACAGACAACGAGCTGTTCGTGGCCTACGTGAACATGGTGGGCGGCCAGGACGAGCTGGTGTTCGACGGCGGCTCGATGATCCACGACCCGCTCGGCGAGGAGGTCGCGAGGGGGAGGCAGTTCGAAGAGGACCTTGTAGTGGCCGATCTCGACGTAGAGGCGGTGTTCAGGTCGCGGCTACGGGACACGAGGCCGAGGAGCGAGCGGACGGGGAGCCTGGACGAGGTGGGCAGGGCCGTCCACGTGGATGTTTCGGACCCGCCCGCAGACTCGCGGTCTGCTCTGCAGGCCAGCTACCCGGGAACGGCGCTGGACGGCGCCGCCGAGGTGTACGCTGCGCTGGTGCTGGGCACGCGCGACTACGTCCGCAAGACCGGGTTCGAGCAGGTGTACGTCGCGCTTTCGGGAGGCATCGACTCCAGCATCGTTGCCGCTGTGGCCGCGGACGCCCTTGGCCCGGAGAACGTCACAGGGGTGGCGATGCCTTCGCGCTACTCGTCCGAGGGGTCGATCCTGGATGCGCGCGAGCTCTCGGAGGCCCTTGGCCTGACCCTGTGGGAGATTCCCATAGAGGGGCCGTTCTCGGCCTACCTGGAGGCGCTGGAGCCACGTTTCGGGGACAGCGAGCCGGGCACTGCCGAGGAGAACCTGCAGTCGCGTACCCGCGGGATGCTGGTGATGGCCCTTGCCAACAAGTTCGGCGGCATCGTGCTCACGACCGGAAACAAGAGCGAGATGGCCGTCGGGTACGCGACGATCTACGGTGACATGGCCGGTGGCTACGCGGTCATCAAGGACGTGCCGAAGACGCTGGTGTACGAGCTCGCGGAGTACAGGAACTCGCTTGGCGAGCGGCCGGTGATACCCGAGTCGGTACTGACGAAGCCGCCCAGCGCGGAGCTTCGCCCCGACCAGAAGGACGAGGACAGCCTGCCGCCCTACGAGGTGCTGGACCCGATCCTGAAGGCCTACGTGGAGGACGACCTGGGCTTCGACGAGATCGTGGGGATGGGGTTCGAGCGGGAGGTGGTGGAGCACGTGGTGACGCTGGTGGACCGGAACGAGTACAAGCGCCGGCAGGCCCCGCCGGGCATCAAGATCACGCCGCGCAGCTTCGGCCGGGACCGCCGGATGCCGATCACCAACCGCTACCGCCCTTTCTGAGCCGTTTATAGCGAAGTTAGCCGGTTTAGGGGTTTCTTGTAAACTGGGATAAACTCCCTATAAACCGGTCTCCCCTGTAGCTAGCTGAATAGCGGCTACAGTCGTTTATAGTGAAGTTAGCCAGTTTAGGGGTTGCTTGTAAACTGGGATAAACTCCCTATAATCAGACCCATGGACCCGATACGAAATCCCTACGCGCCTGGAGCCGGCACACAGCCTCCGGAGCTGGCTGGGCGCAATGAGGTCCGCGAGACCGCCCGGACCTCATTGGAGAGGACCAGAATAGGGCGGTCCAGCAAGAGCGTGATGATGGTGGGTCTGCGGGGTGTGGGGAAGACCGTGCTGCTGGACCGGATTCGCGAGGATGCCGAGGCCAACGGCATTCATGCTCTTCGAATCGAAGCGCCTGAAGGCCGCTCGCTGCCGGCATCCCTGGCTCCGCAGCTGCGCCTGGCATTGCTGAAGCTCTCGAACAGAGAGGCTGCAAAGCAGATAGCTCAACGCGCTCTTCGCGGGCTTGCGGGATTCGCCGGAGCCCTGAAGGTGACGTTCCAGGATATCGAGGTCGGCCTGGACCTCGATCCCGAACCGGGGTTGGCGGACACGGGTGACCTCGAAGCCGACTTGCAGGACCTGTTCGAAGTTGTAGGGAGTGCCGCGAAGGCGGATGGGAGCTGCCTGACCCTCTTCATCGACGAGCTCCAGTATGTAGAGGAGAAGGAGCTTGCGGCATTGATCACGGCTCTGCATCGCACATCCCAGCGTCGGCTCCCCGTGGCAATGGTTGGGGCGGGACTTCCGCAGGTGCGGGGCCGGGTGGGGAGAGCCAAGTCCTATGCCGAGCGGCTCTTCGAATTCACAGAGATCGGGGCGCTGTCACCTGAGGATGCAGGGCTCGCCATTTCCAAGCCCGCCAGGGACGAAGGAGTCGAGATAGAAAGAGACGCTCTGGATACGATCGTCGCCCAAACGCAGGGCTATCCCTATTTCCTGCAGGAATGGGGCAAGCATGTGTGGGACGTGGCCGAACGCTCTCCCATCACCATCGCCACAGTGGATGTAGCCTCCCGTCAGACCATCGCCGAGCTCGATGAGAGCTTCTTCCGTGTCAGGTTCGACCGGCTTACACCAGCGGAGAAGAGGTATCTGCGAGCGATGGCCCAGCTTGGCGCAGGGCCCCACCGCTCGGGTGAGATCGCCGACGTGCTGGGGCGCCACGTGACCTCCCTGGCGCCAACCCGCAGCCAGTTGATCAACAAGGGCATGATATGGAGCCCCAGCCATGGCGACACTGCCTTCACTGTGCCCATGTTCGACGAGTTCATGATGCGAATCATGCCCGGAGAGAAGTGGTGATGGGACTGTCCACGAACGATTATACTGAAATTAGCGAAGTTAGCCTGATTCTATAAACTAGGATAAACTGGGGTAAACTCCGCATAACTTCATTGCATGGACCCATTTGACTCCGGATTCAGGTTGTTCTGAGCCGTTACATGGAGGGGAGCGGGGCCGTGTCGCCGGTCTCGAACTGCCACATGCGGATGCGGGCAGACATGTCGAGGACCCTGTCCCTATGGGCGGGGTCGTCGAAGAGGTTGGTCTGCTCGTAGGGGTCTGAGCGGAGGTCGAACAGCTCGCCCTGGTCGCCGGCGCAGAGGTTCAGCTTCCACCTGTCGGATACGACGGAGCGGTACGGCAGGGCGAGCATACGGTTGATGGCGTCGTCGCCCAGGAACCTGTCCCGCAGGTTGGGGCTGATGCCGTTCCACTCCATGAAGACGTCGTTGCCGTCCAGGGTGCTCTCGCCGTTCAGGACGGGCGCGAGGCTCCTGCCCTCGAGGTGGCCGGGCACCGGCTCGCCCAGCGCGTCGAGCAGCGTCGGCACGAGGTCGACCTGGCTCACGCTGCCGTCGACCCTATTGGGGCCGGACGACAGCCACGGGACGCGCATGAGCAGGGGGACCCTGGCCGACTCCTCGTAGAACGATCGCTTCTCCAACATCCCGTGGTCGCCCAGCATGTCGCCGTGCTCGGTGGTGAAGACGACCGCCGTGTCGCCGGCGACCCCGGCCCTCTCGAGCGCGGCGTCGATGCGCCCGACCATATTGTCGACGAGGGTGACGTTGCCGTAGTACTGGGCCCGCAGCCTGCGCCAGCCGGCCTCGGTCGAGAGGTCGTGGCCGGGCGCGAGGGTGTTGGACATGTACGCGTCGTCGGTGATGCTGCCGCTGCGGAGGTACTGCATGAAGTAGTCGGCGCGTACCTTGTTGACCAGGGCTGCGCCCTCGGGCCGTTCCAGGAAGGCCGGGCCAGTGGGTATGTCGTCTGGTTCGTATTGGGAGTCGAACGGGCCGTCGTAGGGTGAGTGGGGCTCGAAGGTGCTGACGTACAGGATGAAGGGGCGGTCGCTGTTGTCGGCAATGAACCGCTCTGCACGGTCGGCCAGGAACGACGCCATCTGGAACTCTTCAGGCAGCCGCGCCCTGGCATCGGGCGAGAAGACCATGTCGCCGCCTACCTCGTCGTCGGGCTCGAAGCCGTTGGCGACGAGATGGTGATGGTAGTCGGACAGGACGCGCCGGTGCTCGCGGCGCGTGTAGCTCTCCCGGTGGGAGTCCTCGGTGCTCACCCACTCGTCGAACCCGTGCTGCTTGATGACGTCGTCGCCCAGGTGCCACTTGCCCATGTAGCCGCACGCGTATTCCTCGGACACCATTTCGGACAGCACGGGAACGTCGGGCGAGAGGGGCAGCTTGTTGACTATGGGCCCGGCGGTGTGCGGGTAGAGGCCCGTCATGATGGAGGCGCGGGCAGGGGTGCACACGGCCTGGGTGACGTAGGCGTTCTCGAACACTGCGCCCGAGGACGCCAGCGCGTCCAGGTTTGGGGTCTGGGCCCACTCGCTCCCGTAGCAGCCTAGGGAGTCCCGCCGCTGCTGGTCGCTCATGATGAATACGAGGTTGCGTCGGGGCATATGGCACTGCTCCAGCGTAGGTTCGGCGGCATTCTATCAGGCTGCGAAGAAGCTGTCGTTTTGAGGAGTTGCCCACCTGTCAGACTAGCGCCGCTCCAACGCCCCCTCACCCTATCCCTCTCCCGCAAAGGGGAGAGGGAACTTTGGAAAGGCGCCGCGCCGTGCTACGATGGAATCTCATGGCTGGCAACGGGAAGTACGTAGCGATCGTCGACTACGACGCGGGCAACCTGCGCAGCGTCCAGAGGGCGCTCGAGCGCTTCGGCGCAAGGGCCGTGATCACGCGCGACCGGGGCGTCATCGGCGACGCGGACGCGATGGTCTTTCCCGGGCAGGGCGCGAACGACTCCTCGATGAGGCACCTCAGGGAACGGGGGCTGGTCGAGCCGATACGCGAGTTCGTCCGCAGCGGCAGGCCGTTCCTGGGGGTCTGCCTGGGGCTGCAGCTGCTGATGGAGGGGTCGGACGAGGGGGTCGAGCCCGGCCTCGGCCTGATGAAGGGGTGGGTGCGCCGTCTTCCCCCAGGATTGAAGGTGCCGCACATGGGGTGGAACGGCGTCGGCCTGAGCCGCGATCATCCCGTGTTCGAGGGCGTGCCCGACGGGTCGTACTTCTATTTCGTGCACAGCTACTACGCCGATCCCGAGGACCGGGCCCT
Organism: Dehalococcoidia bacterium; assembly: GCA_034420735.1. Lineage (GTDB taxonomy): Bacteria > Chloroflexota > Dehalococcoidia > Lucifugimonadales > CAJWER01. The sequence goes on along the minus strand of DAOULA010000007.1, from coordinate 17,879 downwards.
GGTCGCCGGTACGACGACCTACGGGGTCGAGTTCTGCTCGGCCGTAGCGTGGGACAACGTGGCGGCGGTGCAGTTTCACCCTGAGAAGAGCGGCGACACGGGGCTGCTGGTGTACAGGAACTTCGTCGGGCTCGTGGGGTAGGCAGTGGAAGTCATACCGGCGATAGACATAAGAGGCGGGCGGTGCGTCCGCCTCTTCCAGGGCGACTACGACAGGGAGACGGTGTTCTCGGACTCACCCGTCGACATGGCGGCTCACTGGGTCGAGCGGGGTGCGGAGCGTCTGCACGTCGTCGACCTTGACGGGGCAAGGGACGGCGTAGCCCCGAACATCGAGACCGTCGCCGAGATAGCCGGGTCGTCGCCTGTGCCCGTCCAGTATGGCGGAGGCGTAAGGGACGCTGAGTCGGCACTCAGGGCAATAGACATGGGCGTGGACCGGGTGGTCGTGGGCACGGCGGCGGTGGAGGACCCAGGGCTGGTCCCACTTCTGCTGGGGAAACTGGGCGCGGGCGCGCTAATCGTCAGCGTCGACGCTCGGGACGGCAGGATTGCTCTCGACGGCTGGACCCGTGGGAGCGGCGTGGATGCGGTGGAATTCGCACGGAAGCTGGAAGCGGAGGGTGTGGAGCGCGTCGTTTACACGGACATCTCCCGGGACGGCACGCTCACCGAGCCGAACTTCGACGGTGTGGAGGAGCTTGCGGCGGCAACGAACATGAAGGTGCTGGTGGCCGGCGGCGTTTCGTCGGTAGAGCAGGTGTGTCGACTCGCGGCTGTCCCCGTGGAGGGGGCGATAGTGGGCTCGGCGGTCTATACTGGGGCTATCGACCTGGGCGAGGCGAAGGCCGCAGTGAGCGGGGCGCAGTCATGCTGACCAAGAGAATCATACCGTGCCTGGATATCGACCGCGGACGTGTCGTCAAGGGCGTCAGCTTCGTCGACATCAGGGACGCGGGCGACCCGGCCGAGCTCGCTGCCTTCTACGACCGCGAGGGCGCCGACGAGCTGGTGTTCCTGGACATAACGGCCAGCTCCGACTCGCGCGACATCATCATGGACGTGGTGAAGCAGGTCTCTGAGCAGCTATTCATACCCCTGACGGTGGGGGGTGGCGTTCGCTCGGTCGAGGACGTGAGGGGCCTGCTGGAGGCCGGAGCGGACAAGGTGTCGCTCAACACGGCCGCAGTACGAAATCCCGACCTGGTTGCGGAGACTTCGGACCATTTTGGCTGCCAGTGCATCGTGGTGGCCATCGACGTGAAACGCGTCGACACGAAAGGGGCTGGGAGCGGAGATGTGTCTCCGGTCCCCGCTGACAAGAGTCTTGCACTGGACGAGGACTCCGTTTGGGAGGTCTACACCCACGGCGGAAGGACTCCGACCGGCGTCGACGCTGTCCGGTGGGCCGTGCGCGCCGCCGAGCTGGGCGCGGGAGAGCTGCTGGTCACCAGCATGGACACGGACGGGCAGCAAACGGGGTACGACCTGGAGCTGCTGCGCGAGATATCCGAGTCGGTCGAGGTGCCCGTCATCGCAAGCGGCGGCGCGGGTGAGGCGGAGCACCTGTACGAGGCCGCGAGCGAGGGGAAGGCCGACGCGGTGCTGGCCGCCAGCATCTTCCACTTCGGCAAGCTCAGGGTTGCGGAAGTGAAGGACTACCTCAGCCGGCGGGGCCTTCCGATACGGCCGGTCGATGGCAAAACGGAGGTGGCCTGATCGTGGCAGTGAAGCTAGACGACAAGGGCCTGGTACCCGCCATAGCCCAGAACGCGGATACGGACGAGGTGATCATGCTGGGCTACATGAGCCCGGGGTCGCTCAAGCGGACGCTGGAGGGCGGCGACGTCTGGTTCTACAGCCGCAGCAGGGCGGACCTGTGGCACAAGGGCGAGATGTCGGGCAACTACATGAGGGTCAGGTCGGCGTCGGTCGACTGCGACGGGGACGTGGTCCTGCTGAGGGTGTACCCGGAGGGCCCGATATGCCACACGGGCGAGCGGGTCTGCTTCTTCACCGCGCTGGAGGATATGCCCGACTTCGACAGGTCCGACGAAGGGCCGGGAGTGATCGACGAGCTTTTCTCAGTGGTGCAGGACCGCAAGCGTAGCCTGCCGGAAGGCAGCTACACGGCCGAGCTGTTCAAGGGCGGCGTGGACCGGATAGGCCAGAAGGTGATCGAGGAGGCGGGCGAGGCTGCGATCGCTGGGGTCAAGCTCGACAAAGAGGCGCTGGCCCGCGAGGCTGCCGACCTGCTGTACCACCTGCTAGTGCTGCTATCGGCCAACGGCGGCAAGCCGGAGGACATATACGCGCATCTTCGGGATCGCCGGAAGTAGGGGGATCACCCTCGGCGTATCGCTCCAGCAGAATCAGAGGAGCGTACGCACGTTTCGCTCTTCGATATACTCGTCCAAGAATCCGAGGCGCATTGCCTCGTTCAGCTGCAGTCCTATCGCATCCGCCATTTCGCCGCGCAATTCTTCAAGGGAATCGGCATAGGTAGAAGTCCCTAACTCGATGCACGTACCCACCCATACGTCTTCTTCCTGGGTCAACTCAAGGGTCAGGAGGACCAGATTGCTAGGCCCGCGCTCAGTTAGCTCGACCGCAATAGCCTGCTCTCTCACCTGTGACCTCCTGCTCTACATGCCGTACGGCGGTCACGCCGCCTGTGCGTCCGGGTAATGTAACATATGCTCCACTGAGCACGGGGGTCTAGCTGTGAAGGGCGCGGTTTTCGTCGGGGACAGGCGGGTGGAGGTCAGGGACATCCCCAAGCCGGAGCCTGGCCCCGGGGAAGTCGTGCTGAAGATGATGGCGTCGGGCCTGTGCGGGAGCGACCTGGCGCGGTATAGAACCCCGGCCTCAGAGGTTACGCAGCCGCCCAGGGTCGCAGGACACGAGCCGTGCGGGGTGGTCGCCGAGGTAGGACCGGGTGTCACGTCGGTCCGGGCCGGCGACCGGGTTATGATGCACCACTACACCGGCTGCGACGCCTGCTCGATGTGCAGGATTGGCTACACTCAGATGTGCCTGGTCCACCACGAGATCTACGGCTTCACGAAGGACGGAGGCCACCAGGACTACCTGCTGTGCCCGGCGTCGACGTGCGTGAAGATGCCGGACTCGCTGCCATTCGACCAGGGCGCCGCGGTCGCGTGCGGGACGGGCACGGCGTTCCATGCCGTCAAGCGGCTGGGGGTCTCGGGCGTCGACACGGTGGCAGTATTCGGGCAGGGGCCCGTCGGGGCGAGCGCGGCGATGTTCGCCAAGGCGATGGGCGCCAGGGTTATTGCCGTGGACGTGATAGCCGAGCGGCTGGCGCTGGCGGCCGAGATTGGCGCCGACGTGGTGGTCGACGCATCGGAGACCGACGCGGAGGCTGCCATACGGGACCTGACCGGAGGCGAAGGGGCCGACGCCACGCTGGATGCGACCGGCATCCCGGAAGTGAGGCGGAACGCTCTCGACTCGGTGCGGTACTGGGGCCGGGTCTGCTTCGTGGGCGAGGGCAACCGGACGTCGTTCGACGTGAGCGACCAGATCATCCACAAGCAGTTGACGATCTACGGGTCGTGGACGTTCAGCCTGTCAGGGCTGGCGGAGGCTGCCAACTTCGTGGTGGACAGGGCCTTGCCGCTGGGCCGGCTGATAACGCACAGGTACCCGCTCGACCAGGCCTCTGAAGCCTACGAACTGTTCGACACGGGAGCTACGGGCAAGCCGGTCATCGTGTGGGAGTGGGCGGCAGCCGGGGCCTAGTCGCCCCTGATGTCGAGCAGGACGTATACGGCGAATGCGCGCCGGTCCTTGACTGGAACCCTATTGAAGCGCCTGATGTGGTCTTCCGTTTCAGTGATGTAGACGAGCACGTCACGTTTGGAGAAGACACCGTCGGGAGCGTAGTCGGCGCGGTGACGTTCTTTCTGCATACGGACGAACTGGTTAGCGAAATCCCGAATCTCACCCGGAAATCTAGAGATCAATGCCTGGCGCTCGCAACGATTTCTGACAGTTCCGTGCTGCACTGCCCGGTAAGCCTGCCTCCACGCCGGCTGGCTGCGGCTGGCGCCTGCTCCACCGACCAGCATGTCGGCACAGCAGGCCGCCAGGCAGTGGAACAGTGCGTAGTAAGCTGTGCTGACGGCCCTACGAAGGTTGGCTTCCCGCGGGCGGCCCCTGGGGCTAGCCTCTACCAGATCCCTGGCCGTGGCGATGTAGTCAGACGGCCTCAACGCTCATCTCTGGTACGACCTTGATATCCGGGTGAAGGCGTCGAAACTTCTTGAACAGGCTCCGCCACTCGGACTTGTCGATGTATTCCGGGCTCGGGAACTCTTCTATACCCGCCTCGATCAGCTTCGAGCGAACGTGACTGATCAAGCTCCCCGTCCAACCTGGCTTCACCTGCTTCCAATCGCCGTCGCATACGACCAGGATGCGCAGATAGGTGCTGCCGTCGCTGTCCGGGCCCCACTCATCGACGGTCGGCACCACCACGATGGGGTCGAATATGAACTCATCGTCGGTGAAGCGCTCCGCGAGCGTCTCCCTCATGATCTTCCTGACTATCTTGTCGCGTTCCTGTGGCGTCATGGCGAGCCTCCGTGTGACTGATTGTACACCCGCAGGCTACCCGGCCGGCGCCGTCCAGTACCGGTAGCGGGCCCGGGCTGACTCGATCACCTCGGCCACGTCTTCCTCCAGCAGGTACCCCTCGGCCACCAGCTCGGCGGCGGCATCGGCCACATGGGCGGCGTAGTCGTTCTCCGTAGCGTAGCGCTCCTCGATGGACGGGCGGGGGTCGCCCGATGCCTCGCGCTCCTCGCGGGTCGCGACGAAGGGCAGCGTCCAGCCCATCAGTCCGCCCGTGACGCCGATGACGAGGTCGGGGTTGCCCACGTCCGGGTGGCGCAGGTTCCAGCCGGTGTTGGTCGCCAGAGGCACGGAGACGTCGGGGAGGCGGATGCCGCCGACCTCGTTCCCGTCGTCGTCCACGTCCGACACGAGGGCCGGGTACGTCTCGCCCTCATCCGGCGGGAGCTTCGTCGTCCTGCCCAGCGCCTGGTTCGGGCCGTAGTCGAGCCTGATGGCGCGCGTGGGCCTGGGCGGGAAGACCGCGCTCGGGATAGCCTCGAACCGGTCCCGCAGGGTGTGGGACTCGACGGCGGTGCCGTCGTCCAGCGAGGGGTGGCGGCTCAGGGGCGCGGGCTCGCCGTTCGCCACCCAGCGGTCCAGGTTCACCAGGCAGGCCCTGAGCAGGGGGTTGTAGTCGACGGCGTTGTATGGGAGCTGGCCCCGAAGGCTGCTGGCAGGGAGAGAATCCTGCGGCGGGAATGTCCCCGACCCGTGCTGGGTGCCAGCGAAATGGTAGCGGCGGACGTGCTCCCGCTCCGGAGCGTCGGCCATCGTCTCAAGGTCGGTGTGGATGAGGGCCGCGTCGCCCCGGAAGTACTCTGCCGACGTGTTCACGAACATCGTCCTTGGCGCCATGCCGGTCTCGTCGAGCCGCGCCAGGAGGGCACCGGACCTGCCAGTCACCGGGTCGACCTGGGGTGTGTCGGTGAAGGGGAACAGCTCCGGCATGACGAAGCAGATGTCCTTGGAGGGCTGGCCGAATCGCAGGTTGAACTCGCCGCGCATCGCCCCTGCGACGTGGGCAATGACGCCGTCCAGCGCCATGCGGCCCGACTCGTCCTCGTTCACCCCAGCGTGGAGCATGTTGCGCAGGAACCGGCCGCTCTGGGACCTGCCGAACGCGTAGGCGTGGTCGAGCATTCCGGCGGCGGGGTTGCCCGCAGCGGGGTTCTCGTACTTCAGGAACGAGACGGCATCGCGCACCGCCGCGAATCCCAGCCCGACCACGCGGCTGAGGGCGGACGTGTAGACGAGCTGGTAGATTCGCCCCGGCTCGAACCCGGAGTCCATGCGGACGTGGGTAGCCGTCTCCTCTTCGTTGCTCACGAACGACCACTCCGAGCGGTCTATGGGTGTCAGCGGGCCGTTCGGGTGGTCGCGGACGTAGAGTTCCGCCGCCCTTTCGTACGGGTCGGCGGCGGGGTGAGGCAGGTGCTCGCGGTCCGAGAGCATGTGGGTGGTGGTAGGCTCGTCGACCTGGAACCAGTTCATGATCCTGCCGGAGATCGGGCCGTCCGGGCCCTCGGCGAGGGGCGCCTGCATCCCAATCAGCCCCGGGGTGGGGGGCACGTCGGCCTGCCATCCGCACCAGACGACGGTGTAGCCGTGCCTGAGCAGGAAGCCGTTGCCGGGCGCCAGGGGCGCCGCCGGGTCCTCGACGGGGCCGGCGCTGTTGAAGTTGTTGAAGACGGTCCTGTTGCCCCTGTTGCAGACGTCGAAGAAGAGCCGCCGGTTGCCCCGCCCCGCCTCAGCGGGGATGAGCATGGCGAAGTGGGACGAGAAGCGAACGCGCCCCCCGGGGTCCGTAGGCGCGAGGCCGATGTCGGTAATGGTGGAGTTGACCCGGGCGTTCGGGTCGACGGCGAAGTGTGCGGTGCCCGTCAACTCCCGGTAGGGGCCGGTATCGCCGAACGATTCTCCGCCTGCGTAGGGGACATCGGATGTGATTTCAAGATGGGTCAGTGGCATGATGGTGCTCCTCTTTCTGCCTTGCAAGACGCTTGGTACGCTCACAGGCTTCGCAATTCTTCCAGACTGGCTCACGTTTGAGTACCAGTCTTCCTATTTTGGGCGTAGTCATGGTGATCGTCGGGGTCGGCGGCCCAACAGGCGCGAGAGATCGGCCATAGCCGGATGGCCCGCGGAAGACGCGGACGGCATCCGTTCGTACCGTTCCAGCAGTTCCGACTCCGAGAACTTCTGCGGCCAGTCCAAGTCCAGAGTCACGTGGTCGTCGGAGTATTCGATGGCAGACAGGTTGATCAGGCCAACCAGATCCCGGACGAAGGCGCGTTCCGGGAACTTTAGGCCTGCGTAGTACAGCAGCATCCTTTCAAGCAAGTCAGACAGGCTCACCCTACCAGAGTCGAGCAGGTGCTCTATGATGCGCAACTGCCGTTCCGCCAGGGCTCGGCGGCGGGGGCTGCGGAGGCGTCCGAATAACGATTGGGCGAACTCCCGGTAGAGCACCCTCTTGTTGTGGGTGACGATCTCTGCGGCCAGCGAGTTGCACCTCTCCGCGACCGCCGGCAAGGCAAATGTCAGGAATGGCGTGAGATCATGTCCACGGCTCCGGGACTCGTGCAACGCTGCGAGGTACTCCTGCATGTGCTCGTAGTAGTAGTTGGAGAGGCTAACCATGACCATGTCGTTGACGCCGGCCCCGCGCAGCATGAACGCCTCCAACGCGCGGGCGGTGCGTCCGTTGCCGTCGTCGAAAGGGTGCATTGCGCCGATGTGGTAATGGGCGGCCATTGCCTGGATGATGGGGTCGTGACCGCGAAATTCTGTGGCGATTGCCCGGCCGAGGCCGTCGAACGTGGCTGCGAGCTCATCTCCTCCCTCTGCGCCCCGGCAGACGGGGTTGCCAAAGGTGACGTTTGCTCCGGAGCGCCGGAGAGCACCCGGCTCGCAGTGGTCGTCGTCGCAGCCCGTAACGATACGCCTGTGTGTGTCCAGGATGAACTGCGGGGTGACCGGCCGGTCTGGTGGCTGGGAGCGGAGCCAGCGGTAGGCGGCGTTGGCTGACCGCAACTGCCGTTGCGAATGAGTCAGCTCGGGGCGGGCGGATGCGTCGGATGTGAGGGCCTCGTCCTGTTCTCGCTGGGTGAACTCGGCACCCTCGATGCGCGTGGTGCCGACTGCCTCCAGCCGCAGCTGCTCCTCGTGGACCTGCGCGATCCACTGAGGCAGGTAAGGCAGCCGGCTCAGGACTCCGGCGGCGGTCTTGGCTTCGACCAGCGCCCCGGCTATAGTCGCGCCATCGTAGCGCAGCCACCGCTGGGGGACGAAGTATCGACTGACGGCCATGTACGCCTCATTTCCAAGTTATTTCACATTCATTTCGGAAATGCACATACAAAATAGTACCAAAATCGCTGTTTCATTTCCAAGTCATTTCAGGCTCAGGTATACGTCATTCCGGCCCCCGAGCAGGAATGACGAGAGGTGCCGGTATGACGGCGGCTGGGCTAGCGCAGGGTTTGGCGTAGCTGCTCAGTTGCTTTGGTGTCGACCTGCTGGGTGGTGGGGTTGATGACTACGCCGTAGGCCTGGCGGGCGTGGTCTGCGGTGACCTTCTCGTCGAGGAAGTCGGCGAGGACCGAGGCTGGGTCGCGCTCGAGTGGGTCGCCCCAGCCGCCGCCGCTGGCGAGCTCGTGGCGGATGAGGTCGCCCCGGCGCATGGGGGCCGTGCCCATGGTGGTGAGGACGCGCTGGTCGTCGCCCGGGTTGAGGATGTTGTACGAGGGTGAGCCTGGCGCGCCTCCCTGCAGGCCGAAGGGCGGGTGTGCGCGCTTGTCGGAGCGGAGCTGCAGCAGGGCCTCGTCGGCGAGGCAGCGGACGCTCCTGACCTCGGAGAGCGCGCCCCGGTACTTGCCGGCGCCGCCGGAGTCGGGCAGCAGGCCGTACTCCTCGATTCTCACGGGCGATTCGACCTCGGCGATCTCGACCGGCGTGTTCGAGATGTTCGCGGCCGGGTGCGCGACGCCGTCCGGCCCGTCGCCCGTGGGCCTCGCGCCCCGCGCCCCGGCGAACAGGTCGACGTAGGCGAATGGCCGGGCCTCTGTGTAGGAGTCACCCTCACCCCAACCCTCTCCCGTCGAGGGAGAGGGGGAAGAGGAAGAGTCACTCTCACCCCAACCCTCTCCCGTCGAGGGAGGGGGGGAAGAGCGGTCGTGGCCGCCGATGCTGATGATGGTGTTTCCGCCCTCGCCGTCTGCGGGCACCCTGTTGGGTACGGCCTGGGCGAGGGCCGCGAGGACGGTGTCCATTATGCGGAAGCCTGTTATGCCGCGTGCGCCGCAGGCAGCGGGCAAGACAGGGTCTACGACGGAGGCTATGGGCGTCCGCACTTCGATGAGGCGGGTGTACCCGGCCGAGTTGGGGATGCCTGGGTCCATCAGGAGCCGGAGTGCGCCGTAGACCGCCGCCCTGGTGAAGGGAACGGGCGAGTTGATCCCAGCCTTCATCTGGTTCGACGAACCCTCGAAGTCGGCCACGACGCGGTCGCCGTCGATTGTCACGGCGACCTGTAGCACCAGCGGGCCGTCGGGCACGTTGTCGGCGTCGATGTAGCCTGTGGCGCGGTAGGTGCCGTCCGGCAGGGCCTCGATCTCCTCCCGCGCCAGGTGCTCTGAGTGGTCGATCAGCACGTCCATGTAGCGGCGCACTGCGGCCGAACCGTAGCGGTCGGTGAGGCGGACCAGGCCCCTCTCGCCGGTGTGAGCCGCGGCGATCTGCGCCCTCAGGTCTCCCAACACCTTGTCCGGCACGCGTACGTTGGTGGCGAGGAGCGCGAAGACGGCCTCGACGGGCTCGCCGCGGTCGTAGAGCCGCAGCGTCGGGATGCGCAGCCCCTCCTGGTATATCTCGGTGGAGTCGGTCGAGTTCGACCCCGGGACGATGCCTCCCACGTCCGTATGGTGGGCGACGACGCCCGCGAAGCCCTCGGGCTCGCCGTCGACGAACACGGGCTGAATCACGTAGATGTCGGGTAGGTGTATGCCGCCGGATGTGTAGGGGTCGTTCAGGATGAACATGTCGCCCTCGGCCATCGTGTCGCCGTACTTGTCTATGACTGACGCGACGGCGGCCGGGAACGAGCCGAGGTGGCAGACGATGGTGAGGCCCTGGGCGACGACCTGCCCATTGCGGTCGCAGAAGGCGGTGGAGTAGTCCATGGCGTCCTTGACGACGCCGGAGTGGGCGGTGCGCATGACCGTGAGGGCCATCTCGTCGACGAGGGTGTCGAGTCCGTTGCGGATCACCTCGAAGGTGATGGGGTCTATATCTTCGGGCAGCATCTCGGGCTCCTACTCGGCTCCGTGGACCTGTATGACTATGTTGCCGGCGTCGTCGAGCCTGGAGGTGCAGTTCGGGGGCACAACGGTGGTGGCGTCGTACTCCTCCACGACGAACGGCCCCTGCTGGGGAGCGTCGTGCAGGTCGCCGCGGCCGATGACGGGCGTAGTGACGAGACCGTGATCGGGGCCGAAGTACGCGCTGCGGTCCTCGCGGCGAGGCCCTGCGGCGGAGCCTCCGGGTAGGGTCGGCGAGACCTGGCCCGCCGTTCCCATTGCCGTGAGGCGCAGGTTCACGATCTCGACCGGCTCGTCGCTTGCCCTGTGGCCGTATGTGCGCTCGTGCTCGCCGTGGAAGGTCTCGGCCAGCGCGCGCAGGGTCTCGGAGTCGAGCCGACCGGCCGGGCACGGGACGGTGAGCTCGTAGGCCTGGCCGACGTAGCGCATGTCGGCGGCCCGCCGGGTCTCGATGTCGTCGGGCGGGTACCCCTCATGGGTGAGGTCGCTCACGGCGCGTCCCTCCATGCGCTCGTAGGCGTCGGTCACTGAGTCCGGATCGACGCCGTCGACTGGCGCGAAGTGGGTCTGCACGAAGTGGTACTCGGGCAGGGCCTCAAGGAGCCCGACAGCCGACAGGAGGCCGGGTGCGGGCGGCACCACGACCGTGCGGACACCGAGCGAGCGGGCCATCTCAGCGGCGTGGACGGGACCGCTGCCGCCGAAGGCGATGAGGGCGAAGTCGCGAGGGTCGCGGCCCCTGTAGGTCGAGACGGCGCCGATGGCCCTGATCATCGACACGTTGGCGACGATGTGTACACCGTAGGCGGCTTCGAGCAGCGGCGTATTGAGCGGTGTTGCGACCCTTTCCTGGAGTGCCCTGGCCGACAGGTCGGGCTTCAACCTGACCGCGCCTCCGGCCAGCTCCGTGGGGCTGATGTAGCCCAGCACGACGTTGGCGTCGGTGACGGTGGGCTGGTCGCCGCCCGCGTCGTAGCACACGGGGCCGGGAACAGCGCCCGCGCTGCGGGGGCCGACCCTGAGCGCGCCGCCGCGGTCGATCCATACGATGCTGCCGCCGCCCGCGCCCACCTCGGCCAGGTCGACGACGGGCACCTTGACGGCATGGCCTCCGCCCTTCACAAGGCGGCTGGACAGGGATATTCCCGCGCCGATCTCGTGCTCAGTCGTCCAGCTCAGGCTGCCGTCCTCGATCAGCGAGGCCTTGGCGGTCGTGCCCCCCATGTCGAAGCTGATGACGTTGTCCAGCCCCACGCGCTCGCCGACGCGCTGCGCGGCCACCACGCCCGCCGCGGGGCCGGACTCGACGATGCGGACGGGCGACTCCGCTGCCCTGTCGACGGACATGACGCCGCCGTTGGACTGCATGATCCTCAGGGGGGCGGCTATGCCAGCCGCGCGGGTCTTGGCCGAAAGGGAGTTCAGGTAGCCCTGGACTATGGGTCCCAGGTAGGCGTTGACGACCGTGGTGCTTGTGCGCTCGTACTCGCGAATCTCCGCCAGCACGTCGACCGAGAGGCAGCAGAATAGGTCAGGCAACTCCGCGCGCACGATCTCGCCGATCCTCCGCTCGTGGTCGCCGTTGCGGTACGAGTGGAGGAGGCACACGGCCACGGAGTCGGCGCCCTCGGCGCGTATGCGCTCGACGGCGGCGTGGACAGACTCGTCGTCGAGCGGCCTGACGATCTCGCCGTCCGCGCCGACCCGCTCCTCGACCTCGAGGCGCAACCTGCGGGGGACGAGGGGCGTGGGAGGCTCGTAGAAGAGGCTGTACAGGTGGGGCACCCTGAGGCGGCGTAGCTCCAGCACGTCACGGAAGCCGCGGGTGGTGATCAGGGCCGTCTTCGCGCCCTTGTTCTCCAGGACGGTGTTGCTGGCTACCGTCGTCCCGTGGATGACCTCGCGTACAGACTCTTCGTCGACGCCGTGCTCGCCCAGCGCCTGTTTCGCGCCATCCAGTATGCCCTCGGCGTAGTCGGCGGGCGTCGATGGAACTTTCTTGGTGCGGTATTCGCCGTCAGGGCCGAGGAGTACGACGTCAGTGAAGGTGCCGCCGATGTCGGCCCCGAGTCGATGTGTTGCTTCGTCGTTATTGATAGTCTGACCCCTAGCGTCCCCGGTAGGTTGACTCGTTACGCAAGGCGACCTCTACCACGACGACGATGAGCACCTCTTTATGCACTTGGTAGATTACTCTGAACTGCCCGATTCGAAGTCGCCACGTGTTTCTGCGGGCTCGCACCTTAGCTGTCGTGTGGGGATACGGGTCATGGGCCAGTTGATGGATGACAGTCTCTATGCGAGTCCTGAATTGAGGGCTGATTCTCCGAAGGTCCCTCCGAGCGGCCGGAGATACCTCGACAAGGTATCTCAACTCTTGATGCGGGCCTCCTCTTCGCGCAGCTCGTCGAAGAAGGTGCGGGCGTCCGTGCCGCCGTTCTTCTCCCACTCCAAGCAAGCCTGTTCCACCCTAGCGTGCTCCTCCTCGTCCAGTTCGGTTTCAACCTTCCACACTCGTAGGGCTTCGACGATAATGTCCTGGATGGTGCGGCCCGAGTCCCTTGCCTCGGTTTCGATTATCGAATAGAGTGCCTCGTCCTCTAGTACGAACGTCAATTCCCTCATTATTCTCTCCCGGACGTAGCGGACCTGGGTGAAAGCGATTATACCGCAGGCTGTGCGGTCGGCCTGACGATGACCTCGAAGCGGCGCATTCCACAGGATGCGCCGAGCTCCGTGAACCGCACCACCTCGCCGATGCCGTCGACCTGTGCGCCCTCGGCCGGCGGGGGATCGCCTGGGTTCCTGTAGACCTGTCCGAGGGGCTGGCCCTCCTCGGACTTGAGGAACCAGGTCGCGGCGGCGTTCATCACGATGACGCGGCCATCCGCTTCTGGATTGCCCTGGGGAGGTCATCTGCGCTGAGCAGTGTCTCGTATGAGTTGATGCGCTCGGTGCGGTCCTCTATTGGCAGGGCGACCTTGACGCCCTTCCTGTGGGACTCCCGGACCGCTATGGCGACCTCCAGGTCGTGCCTGCCGTCCTCGCCGGAGCTGGAGGGCTCGTCGCCGGTCTCGATGCAGTGCATGATGTCCCTGACCGCGCGGACGGTGGCGCTCTCAATCTTCTGCCGGCGCGGGAAGAGGCGGCGGGAGAGATTGCGCCCCTCGTCCTTGGTCCAAAGCTCCATGTCCTGGGTGTCGTTGTGCACCCTGATGAGTCCCTCCGTGCCCACGACCTCAGCCTCGCAGTAGCCCCAACTGTCCTGGCGCACGAGACCACGCACGCCGTTCTCGAAGACCAGGTAGGAGATGCCGCCCCGGTCGTCGTCCTCGTGGGGGCCAGCCGCGGTCTCGTCGTTCAAGTCTCCGAAGACCCAGTCGACCCGCCCGCTGCCTCCGGCGAGGAAGCGCCCCAGGTTGAGCATGTGGGAGTTGTGGGAGAGGTTGCCGGCCTGGTAGACGGTGACCTGCATCACCTCGCCGATCGTCCCATCGTCGATCAGCTCCCGCGCCTTGCTGTACCAGGCGTCCCAACGCCTGGCGCAGTTGACGGCGAGGACGATGCCCGCGTCCCTGCAGGACTCGACCATGGCGTCGGCCTCCTCGAGGCTCATGGAGATGGGCTTCTCGGCCCAGATCGCCTTCACGCCCACGTCCATGGCGGCGATGGTCGTGACGATGTCGGCCCGCGGGCGTGCGGACGTGCAGATGGAGACGATGTCGGGCCGCTCGTTCTCAAGCATCTCCTTGTAGTCGGAGTAGAGGTTGGTGACGCCGTGCTTGCGGCCGAAAGCCTCGCGCTGCTCCTCGTAGGGGTCCGCGCCCCCTGCGAACTCCACCTCGTCCACGGCCTCGTAGCTTCCCATGTGGCTCATGGGCAGCAACAGGTACGGGCTGCCCACCACCTCGTCGTCGATCATGGTTGCGATCCTGCCCAGCCCGACGATTGCGGCCCTGTACCGTTTCGCCATGCGATTCTCCCTTACGCGCGAGTGGGCGTCATTCTAGCAGGTAGTGTCGTGTCGGTACGCTAGGTCTTGCGGATGAGCATTAGGCCGTCGCGGATGGTTAGGATGACCTGTGTCACCCTGGGGTCGGCGGATACGTGGTCGTTGAAGGCAGCGAGGGCCCTGTCGGATTCGGACTCGGGGTCGAGGACGCGGCCGCTCCAGAGCACGTTGTCGACGGCGATGATGCCGCGGTCGGCCAGGAGGCCCATCGCCCGCTCGTAGTAGTCGATGTAGGGGGTCTTGTCGGCGTCGATGAAGACTAGGTCGAACGGGTCGTCGAGGGAGTCCAGGGTCTCGATGGCCGGGCCCAGGCGAATCTCGATCTTGTGCCCGTTGGGCCCCTTGTCGAAGTACTCCCGGGCGACCCTGGCGTTGTCGGGGTCGATCTCGCACGTGACGAGGCGGCCGTCGTCGGGAAGGGCTGCGGCCATCATCTGGGCGCTGAAGCCGGTGAAGCAGCCCACCTCCAGCACGCGTCGTGCCCCCAGGGCCCAGACGAGCATCTGCAGTACGTTGCCCTCGATGGGGCCTGAGAGCATCATGCCGTCGTCCCTCCCGGCGGTGTACCTGGCGAGCTCGGCAAGGTGGGGCGGCAGCGGTGTGGTGTGACGTACGGCGTATTCCTCGATCTCCTGGGGCACTAGCGTCAGCATCTGCATCTCCTGTGAGGGCCTTGCCATTGTATCGGAACCGGCGCGTACCTACGCCATGCCGGCGCCTTTGGGGCCGTGTTAGAATTGCCTGGAATAGCCTCCTCTCCCTCGATGGGAGAGGATTGAAGTGAGGGTGAAAGTCACTTGAGCTGGCTTTGGGAAATAGACGATTTCGATACGCGCATCAGCTTTGCGCGGGAGCACAGCCCCGTCGACTTCCTGACGGCGCTCGTCAGGGTCGTGATCATGAGGGTGACGCGGGTGCTGTCGTGGGTGCTGAAGCCCGTGGACCAGCTGATGCAGTTCATCGGACACGGGCTGATTGCCGTGGTCCTGGGGATGCTCCTTCTGATCATCATCCACGGGCTGTGGTTCATCGTGTGGCTGGGGCTGATCGGGTCGAGCTGGCTGTGGCTGAACCGTCCCTGGACGCGCCCCATCCTGGCTGTGCCCGGCGTGCTCCTGGCGATCTTCGGGCACATATTCCTTTTGCTGGTGCCCGACCCGCACAAGAACCCCAAGTACAACCTGGTAGCGCAGGACTGGCCGCTGAGCGTGCGGCTGTGGAAGCCCTCCGAGGCCTACTATGAGGTGTACCCGATGGCGAGGCTGTAGGAACAGTGGAAGCGCCTGCAAAGAGCTACGTGTTTCGCGTCATCGTCGAGCCGGACGAGGGACGGTGGCATGCCTACTGCCCCGCCCTAGAGGAGCAAGGAGCCGTGACGTGGGGGCGCTCGGAAAGGGAGGCCCTCGATAACATCCGCCAGGTTGTCGAGATGGTCGTCGACGACATTCTCGAAGAGGGCGACGAACTTCCTGGCGACGCGGGCAGGGACTTCCAGGCATTCCCTGAGACCCGCGTGGCAGTCAACGTCTAGGTGTCCATAGACTACTCGGAACTGCGCAGCCTCACGGCTCGCAGGCTGATCAACGCTCTGCTCCGGGACGGCTTCCAGTTGCGCAGGCAGAGGGGAAGCCACCAGCTCTACCGACACCCAGATGGCAGGAGAGTAACGGTTTCCTTCCACCATCCGGGCGACACTTTTCCACCCAAGACCCTTCGCAAGATGATCAGGCTGGCGGGTTGGTCACACGAGGATCTGTATAGACTGAGGCTGCGGTAGATATGCCCGCCAAGTCCACCGCCTAATCCGGACGGATGGCGTGTTGTTCTACACGGTGAAGTCATCGAAGGCTCTACCGGCCTGATCCAGAGCTATGGCTTGACTGGCGTACACGGAGGCCAGCTAATGAAGCCCTTCAGTAAGTGTCCGGTGTGTGGCGGGGAAGTGACTGAGAAGAACGTAGAGAAGCTTCTGCGCGGAGGCGTGAATCTGGCAGCCGCGAAGGTCCGTGCCGAGGTCTGCCTGCGGTGCGGAGAGAGGCTGTACTCGAAGGACACGGTCAACCACTTCCAGCAGATCCGCGATAAGCTTGCCAACCAAGAGGTTGGAGAATTCGATCCCCTGGGCCGATCGTTTCAGGTTTCCGCCTGACTGGTCCCAACAAACTCGTTCGGCCAGTAGTCGGGCCAGATGGACTCGCCGGGGTAGTCGGCCTGGGCGTTCCAGAGCTCGCTGGTCTGCAGGGTCAGCAGGCGGTTGTTCGGCATGTCCAGGTGGTCCGGCAGCGGTGATATCCTGCCCGGCACCCCAACCACGAAGCTGCGGGGCGGCACGTCCCTGTTCACCACCGCGCCCGCGGCGATGAAGCTCCTCTCGCCGATGGTCACGCCGGGCAGGATCGTGCAGCCTCCGCCGATCATCACGTCGTCGTGGATGGTCGCGCCTCGCGGCGTGGGAGGCGGGTCGCGGCGGCACGGGTAGCGGTCGTTCAGGAACGTCGTCCCGGGTCCGACGAACACGTTGTCGCCGAACCACGTCCGCGACGGTATGTAGACGTGCGACATGATGCGCACGCCGTTGCCCATCCTGACCACGCCCTCGATGGTCGAGTGGTTGAGGACGGTGCAGTAGTCGCCGATCTTCACCATGGCGCGTATAACGGCGTAGTGGACAGTGTGGAAGTGGTCGCCGATGGTCACGTCGCCGTATATGACCGTGCCCTTGTGCAGGATGCAGTTGTCGCCGATCCTGGCGGGGCCGCACTCCGGGTGGTACCGGAAGCCGACCATCACGTCCGGGTCTATTTGGGCGTTGCTGCCGATGATCGCGTTGTCGAAGGATTGGTCGGGTTGGTGTGACGGCATACCTGTCCTCCCGGGGATCGATTGCGTGGGCCGGACTCTAGCCGAGGGCCGCGCACCGGTCAACAACGGCCGGTCCCAGATTCCCCACCACCGTCATACCGGCGGAAGCCGGTATCCATCCCCGGGCCAACGCGCTTGCCCAGCCCTGCGACTTATGCAAAGGTCTTCCGCATGGAAGTGCTTGGCCGCAGGCTGGTGGACCCCTTCGACGCCTTCTGGGAGCGGTACGGGCCGGGAATCCCGGCGTCCGTCGAGCGCATCGAGGAGGGCCACAGCTCCGTCTTCGGCGACCTGGGCGCGGACAGGAGCGCCCCGGACGAGCCTGTCTGGGCCGGGCTGCCCGACGACGACCTCGCGTATCACGTAGCCCACGAGCTCGCCCACCTGCTGCTGCGCGCCCGCGACTACCCGGTCGCGGCGCCCGGCAGCGACGCACTGCCGGGCTCAGAGCCGGCGAGGGTGAGCGGCGACCTGCAGGAGATGATCGACCACGCGGCGCTGTCGGAGATACTGGCGCCGTTCGGGTTCAGGAACGATTTCATACTGGACCGGACGGCAGGGGGAGCAGAGCGGGGCCTGTCGTCCAGCCCGGTGCCGGAGCCCGGCACGCCCTGGTTCGCAACGTGGGCGATCCGCTACTGTGACCTTTCACGAGACCTGGGGCCGGAGCGGTGGCCGCCCATCGAGGCCTTGTACAGGCGGCGAGCGCCCGACCTGGCCGAGCTTGGGGAACGGCTCATCGCCATAGTGGAGTCCCGGGGCTGCGGCTCGCCAGGCAAGGCGCTGTGGGCGATGCTGCAGGCGCGGGAGGCGCTGGGCATCGATCCGCAGGTCGTGCGCGTCATCGACCCGGAGGGCGGCGCCTATTGAGGGCCAGTGTGCGCCAACTTGTAGAGGTTTCATACAGGAACACTCAGCGATGCCGCGCCCCTCTGCGTTGCTACGGGCCGATGAACCCCCACACGCGCAGGTATACGAGCGACCAGACGATGGACAGCGCCACCAGGGTGTAGTGGACCCTGCCGAGGAGTGACCACCACCGCTCT
>DAOULA010000006.1:0-70200 GCA_034420735.1 Dehalococcoidia bacterium | reverse complement strand
CCATGCTCCATGTCGGGTGGTTGACGGCCTGCTCGGGCGTAACGTCCGCCAGGTCAGCCCTGGCCCATCCCCGAAATGCGCCGCCCGAAGCCGTGATGACCAGGCCCGAAATGCCCCGGTCGTCCCCCTGGATGCACTGCCAAATGGCGCTGGGCTCGCTGTCGACCGGAAGTATCTCGCCGCCGTGCTCCTCCGCAAGACGGGTAAGGAGAGGCCCCGCCATGATGACGGACTCCTTGTTCGCCAGGGCGACCCGCTTCCCTGCCCTGAGCGCCTCTATGGTGGGCACCAGGGCCACGTCGCCCACTGTGGCCGTGACTACAGTGTCTACATCCGGGTCCAGCGCCATCTCGACCATGCTGGCCTCGGATGCCCCGCCGTCCAGGATCGCGGCCATGTCCCGGGGCGTGGCTTCGCTGTAGACGAGCTTCGGCCGGAACTCCCCGACCTGCTCTTCGAGGAGCCGCACGCTGCTCCGGGCGGCCAGGCCAACAACCCGAAGATCGCGGGGGAACGCCCGCGCAACGTCGAGCGTCTGGGTGCCTATGGAGCCCGTCGAACCAAGTACCGCAAGGCCCTTCATTGAGCTACCCACATGGCGAAAATATACACGAGGGGCAGATTGGGCACAATGGAATCGAGCCTGTCCAGGATGCCTCCATGACCTGGCACCAGGGTACCGGAGTCCTTCACCTCGGCCTTCCTCTTCATCCACGACTCTGCCAGGTCGCCGGCCTGGGCTGCAACACCGATGAGAAGCCCAAGGACCGCCTGGAACGGGAGCGCCAGGGGAAGCCGGAATAGGCTGCCGAACAACAGGCCGGCGGCGGCGGCGCCTGCCAGCCCACCAACCGCCCCTTCGCGTGTCTTGCCGGGACTAATCGCAGGGGCCAGCGGCACACGGCCCAGTGTTCGCCCAACGAAGAAGGCCGACGTATCGGCAGCAAACGTCACCAGCAGCGTGAACAGGACCCACTCGCGCCCCTCCTCGAGGCCTCGAAGCAACGGCCCGAAGGCGAGCAGCCCTCCCGTGTACAGCGCAATCCCAACGGAGAGGAGGGCGTCGCTCATGGGCACGCGGCTCCGGGCGTAGCGCACCTGCCACGTCACGTAGGCGAAGGCCGCGACGATGAATATCCAGGGCGTCTGGTGCCCTGACAGGCTCCGCCCGGCGAAAGGCAGGGGTATCCGGTCGCCTGAGAAGTCCTGGGCAAGGATGTACCCGACCACTACCAGGCACACTGCCCATACGACGGTAACCAGCGGCGGCGGGCGTCTGTCGACGTTCTCCGCCATCTTCGTCAACTCCCACGCACCGAGGCCCGCTGCCGCAGCCACCAGCACGGAGAAGTACGGTGGGCCGACCCATACCGCGCCGATCAGGACCGGCACGCCCACGGCAGCGCTGGCCATCCTTAGGGCCATCTGCCTGCTGATGGTGAGCGGCACGGTGCCTATCGGCTGTCGTAAGCGCCGTCGATGGAGAGCTTGCCGTATCGCCTGTCGCGCCCGCCGTAATCGGAAAGGGCCCTGGCGGCCTCGGCCTCATCGAAGTCAGGCCACAGCACGTCGGTGCTGTAGAACTCGGCGTAGGCAGCCTGCCAGAGCAGGAAATTGCTGAGGCGCATCTCCCCTGCGGTACGTATCACCAGGTCGGGGTCCGGCAGCCCGGCCGTATACAGGTAGCGGGTAAGTAACCGTTCGTCGATCTCGTCCGGGGAAAGGCCGTCGGCCACTATCGCCTTGACGGCGTCAACCAGCTCCGCGCGGCTGCCGTAGTCGTAGGCAACGCTGAGGGTCATCACGTCGTTGTGCCTCGTCAACTCGATGCTCTCGCGTATCGCCTCTGCCAGGGACTCGGGCAGCCTGTCCAGCCGCCCCAGGTGGTTTATCCGAACACCCTCCTGGTGCAGCGGGACCGTCTCATCCCTGACCGCCCTGCCAAGGAGCTCGATCAGGGTGTGAACCTCGTCGTCGGGGCGGCCCCAGTTCTCGGTCGAAAACGCGAACAGCGTTAGATACTTCACACCGCTGCTGGCAAAGAACCTGACGATGGGGCGAATGTTGTCTAGTCCGGCGCTGTGACCCGAGGCACGGGACAGGCCTCGCTCACCGGCCCACCGGCCGTTGCCGTCCATGATTATGGCTACGTGGACGGGTATGGGCGTGCTCGAATCGGACACTCTCTGATCGACAGCGGTCTGGTGCAGCGTGGACACGTGGCCGGCTATACCTCCATCACCTCGTCCTGCTTCTGCTTGGCCAGGTCGTCCATCCTGCCTATGAATGTGTCAGTGAGCTCCTGCAGCCGGTCCTGGGCCCTGCGGCTCTCATCCTGGGCGATTTCCTTGTCCTTCTCCAGCTGCCGCAGACTTGTCACACCGTCGCGCCTGATGTTGCGGACGGCAACGTGGCCCTCCTCCAGCTTGCGTCCCACCAGCTTCACCAGGTCCCGGCGTCGCTCCTCCGTGAGGACGGGCAGGTTGAGCCGGACAATCGCCCCGTCGTTGTTTGGCGTCAGGCCAAGGTCCGACTTGAGGATGCTCCTCTCGACCTCCGAAAGCGCGTTCTTGTCCCAGGGCTCGATCTGGAGGGTGCGGGCCTCCGGTACCGAAATCGACGCGAGCTGGTTGAGCGGCATCATCGTTCCGTAGTAGTCCACCATCAGGCCATCGACGAGCGCCGGGCTGGCCCTCCCTGTCCGCACCGCATTGAATTCGCGCGTCAGGGCATCGACCGACTTCTGCATCCTGTCCTGGGCATCCGCTAGAGTCTCGTTTTCGTCGGCCATTTCAATCGCTCCTGGTAGGGTTTGTGACCTGATTTCTGCAGATCTGCCAGTGCCTGCACCGGCCGCGGCTAGTCGGCCCTCACCTCCGCCACCATCGACCCTATACGCTCGCCCTGGATGATCCGCCGTATGGTGCCTTGCTCAAAGAGGTCGAACACGACGATAGGAAGATTGTTCTCCTCGCATAGTGCGAACGCCGTCGCGTCCATGACCTCGAGGCGCTGTTGGATCGCGTCCCTGTACGATATGAAGTCGTACTTGGCGGCGTCCGGGTGCACATTGGGATCTGACGCATAGACGCCGTCCACGTGGTGCTTCGCCATGAGCAGCAGGGTCGCATCGATCTCGACGGCCCTCAGTGCAGCGGCCGTGTCGGTGGTCATGAAGGGATTGCCGATTCCGGCCGCGAATATCACGACCCGTCCCTTCTCGAGGTGGCGTATGGCCCTGCGCCTGATATACGGCTCCGCGACTTCCTGGATGGTGATGGCCGACTGGGTCCGCGTCGCTACGCCAAAACGCCTCTCCAGGGCATCCTGAAGCGCCAGGGAGTTGATGACGGTCGCAAGCATGCCGGCATAGTCTGCGGTCGCCCTGTCCATGCCGTCGAGCTCCGCGTCGGCGCCCCTCCAGATGTTGCCGCCGCCGACCACTACGCCGACCTGCACACCCATCTCATGGGCGCTCACAATCTCCCGGGCCATGTACTCTACGGCCTCTGCGTCGAGACCGAACCCCTGCCGGCCCTTGAACGCCTCGCCGCTGAGCTTGAGCAGCACCCTAGCGTGCTGTGCGCCGTTGTCGGCCAACCGCTATTCTCCGAGGGAGAATCTGGAGAATCTGCGAACCCTGACGTTCTCGCCAACCTTGGCGATGGTTTCGTTCACGACGTCCTGGACAGTCTGCTCGTTGTCCCTGATGAAGGGCTGGCTGAGCAGGCAAACTTCCTGCGGGCTGCCCTCCTCGTCGTCAGGCACCTCGTCTTCGTTCACGTACTTCGGCGACATCGCGGCAATCTGCATTGCTACGTTGTGGGCCAGGTCCTTCAGGTCTTGGGTACGCGCTACGAAATCGGTCTCGCAGTTGAGCTCCACAATGGCCCCGACCCTGCCGCCGCTGTGAATATAGGAATCCACGAGCCCTTCGTTGGTGTCCCTGGACGCCTTCTTGGCGGCCGAGGCAATGCCCTGCTCCCTGAGAATCTTCTTGGCCGCCTCGACGTCCCCGTCGGTCTCCTCGAGGGCGCGCTTCGAGTCCATGATTCCGGCCCCGGTCAGGTCCCTGAGGGCCTTGATCGTCTCTACGGTAACTGCCAATTCTATCCCTCGGCTTCTGTCTGGTCTGGCGTTTCGTTGGTGGGTGCGGACACCTCGGCGGCGGGCACGGCTTGCTCCGGCTCCTCGACCGGATCGGGCCCTCCCTCCGTAAGCTCAGCGTCCTCCGTCTCCCGCCTGTTTCTTCCCTCGATGACCGCATCCGCTATGCGCGTCGTCACGAGCCTGATCGACCTGATCGCATCGTCGTTACCTGGTATCGGGTAGTCGATGAGCGTCGGGTCGCAGTCTGTGTCCACGAGAGCCACGATGGGGACGCCCACCCGTCTCGCCTCTGCGACGGCGATGGACTCCTTGCCCACGTCGATGACGAACAGCACCCCGGGCATCTCGGTCATTTCCTTGATTCCGCCCAGGTACCTGTTCAGCCGTGTAATCGAGTCATCCAGCTTGAGCGCCTCCCTCTTCGTACGGAGCTGGAACTCACCCTTCTCCTTCATCGTCTCAAGCTTTACAAGGTAGTCGATGCGGGCCTGGATGGTCTTGAAGTTGGTGAGCGTCCCGCCCAGCCACCTGGTGTTGATAAAGAAGGCCCCGCTGCGCTTCGCCTCAGACTCGACCGTGTCGGAGGCCTGTTTCTTCGTGCCCACGAACACGACCTTCTTGCCCTCTGCGACCGTGTCCTCGATGAACTGGCACGCGCGCTCTATGTGCTGAAGGGTCTGCTGCAGATCGATGATGTGGATCCCATTGCGATGGGCGAAGATGTACTGCCTCATCTTCGGATTCCAGCGCCGCTTCTGGTGTCCGAAGTGGACGCCAGCTTCGAGGAGCGATTTCATCGATATCTGCGGCACTGTCGGCTCGGCCACCGCTTGTTCGATCTGCTGCACCATATGGAGCCCTTTGACACCTCTATTTCGAGAATTAGGCCCACGCAGAGCGGGGCCGTCTGGAAGTATACCATAGCCGCAGTGTGCCGCTCCGCCATTTTCGCGGCGGCGTAGATGCCGCCGCGCGGCGTCCCTCGCCGCTATTCGACGGTGACCGTCTTGGCCAGGTTCCGCGGCTGGTCTACGTCGACGCCCCGGCGCGCGGCAATGTGGTACGCCAGCAGCTGGACGGGCACGACCGTCGCCAGGGGCGAAAGTGTGTCCGACACCTCCGGAACGTAAACGACGTCCTCGGCGTGGTCCGCTATCAGCGTGTCGCCCTCCGTCGCTATCGCGATGACCCTGCCCCCGCGGGCGTTGACCTCGCTGACGCTGTTCAACATCTTCTCGTAGAGCGGGCCCTGCGGGATCAGTGCGACCACCGGCATGTTCTCGTCGATGAGGGAGATGGGGCCGTGCTTCATCTCGCCGGCCTGGTAGCCCTCTGCGTGGATATAGCTGAGCTCCTTCAGCTTCAGCGCCCCCTCCATTGCAATGGGGTACTGGTTGCCGCGCCCCAGGTACAGGAAATCGGAGTGGAGGGCGTACTTCCGGGCAAGATCCTCGTATGGCGACTCGTCCTCCATCTGGGTGCCAAGGAGATGCGGAAGCTGCGCCAGCTCTCCTATCAGCCTTTCCAGGTCGTCGTGAGCGGTGGCCTCTCGCGTTGCACCCATCTGCAGTGCCAGCATGTAGAGGGATAGCAGCGAGCAGGTGAAGGTCTTGCTTCCGGCCACGCTAACCTCGAGGCCGGACCGGATGAAAATCGTGCCGTCCGCGATCCGAGTGGCCTGGGTGCCCTCGTAGTTGCACAGCGTAACCTGGCTGGCCCCCCTGGACGCCGCCTCTCCCATGGCCGCGAGGGTGTCTGCGGTCTCGCCCGACTGGCAGACCGACACCACTAGCGTGTCGTCTCCGATTACCGGACCTCGGTACCGGAACTCGGACGAATTGTCGTAGTCCGCTTGTATGCGGGCCAGCGACTCGATCCAGTGTCGCCCGGCCATAGCCGCGTGCATGCTCGTACCCATGCCGATGAGTACGACCCGCTTGAGCCGCATCACCTCATCGCTCGTGAGAGGGAAGCCGTCGAGCTCCACAGAGTGAGTGTCGAAAGACACCCGGCCCCTCATGGCATTCAGCGCCGCTTCCGGCTGCTCGTGGATCTCCTTGAGCATGTAGTGCTTGTACTGACCCTTGACCGCCGCCAGGGGGTCGTAGGGCACCATCGAAGCGCTCTTGGCAATTGCTCCCCCCGAAAGCGCCTTGTAGCGGGCCTCTGTGGGCGTGACCGTGACCGCCTCTCCCCCGGCAAGGTATGCCACGTTCCTGGTATGGGGCAGCAGCGCCGGCAGGTCGCTCGCGACCATCATCTCGCCGTCCCCGTATCCCACGACGATGCCGCCCGCGTTACCCTGCCTGAACGCCGTTATCTTCTCCGGTTCTCCCCTGGAGATAGCGACCACTGCCTGGGCGCCGCGGATCCGCCCAGCGGCTCCGATCGTCGCGTCCTCGAGGGACATGCCTTCAGCCATGTATGACTCGATCAGGTGAGGTATGCACTCGCTGTCCGTTTCCGACGAGAAGACGTGGCCCTGGGCCTTCAGCTCGTCCCGCAGCTCCGCGAAGTTCTCGACTATGCCGTTGTGGACGACCGCTATCTCTTCATTGCAGTCGGTGTGGGGATGCGCGTTGTCGTCCGTAGGTCCCCCGTGGGTCGCCCATCGCGTATGGCCAATGCCCATCAGGCCGTCCGGCATGTCGCCGGAAGTCGCCTCGACAAGCTCGCTCAGCTTGCCCTTCGACCTGCGCCTTGCAATGCGCCCGAGGGGACCCACCACCGCGATGCCAGCGCTGTCGTAACCCCTGTATTCGAGCTTCGCAAGCCCGTCCAGGAGTATGGGAGCCACTGTCCTGGCCCCCGTATAGCCCACTATTCCGCACACTGCGCCACGCTCTCCAAGCGGCGCCGGCCGCTGCCCCATCTGGGACCTATGGTAAGCTGGCCGCCGCAACGCAGGGCCGGCGGAGTTGCTGCCGGCCCAAACTGTCGTGCAAGCCTAGCATGGGGTGAAGACTTTGGAAACTATTGGACATGATACGTTCAGCCTGGCAGGGCGAGCCGCCCTGGTGACTGGCGGAAACGGCGGCATAGGGCTCGGCATCGCCGAAGGGCTGGCGAAGGCTGGCGCGTCCGTCGCCATCGCCGCCCGCGACCGGTCCAAGACGGAGCGAGCCGTCGAGGGCCTGTCCAAGCTCGGTCCGGATGTGATCGGCCTTGAGATCGACGTCGCGGACGAGGACTCGGTCGCCGCAGCCGTGACGGCGGCCGCGAAGCGATTCGGACGGCTCGATGTCCTGGTCAACAACGCCGGCATCGCGGTCCGCAATCAGCCGCAGGAGTACTCCGCAGACGACTGGGACCAGGTCCAGGACATCAACCTCAAGGGCACTTTCCTGTGCGCCCGGGCGGCCTATCCCCACATGGTCGAGGCGGGCGGCGGCAGCATCGTGAACATCGGATCGATGACTTCGATATTCGGCAGCGACTGGGTGTCGTCCTACTCGGCCAGCAAGGGCGGCGTGGTCCAGCTCACTCGGAGCCTGGCGATCGCGTGGGCGGGAGTCGGAATCCGCGTCAACACCATCCTGCCGGGGTGGATCAGGACCGAGCTGACCAGCGGCTACTGGACCAATCCCGACAACGAGGACCGCCTCAGTCTCATCAACCGCCGCATCCCGGCCGGCAGATGGGGCGAACCCGCAGACCTCGCGGGGCTGGCGGTGTTCCTCTCGAGCGACGCAGCAGCATACGTCACCGGCACGGCCATCCCCGTGGACGGCGGCTATTCATCGTTTTAAGCCAGCAAGCTTACCCTGTCAGCAAGTACAATATGATTGAGTCGTTCGGAGACCGGGCAACCGAAGACCTTTATCATGACAGAAGGACGAATCGGACCCGGCGATTCCCTCCGGACGTCCAGCCTGCGGCCGTGAGGAAGCTTGACATGCTTAGGGTCTCTCGCCGACTGAACGATGTACGCTCGGTGCCCGGTAACCGTCTCCAGAAGTGGGAGGACCGTTACAGCATCCGGGTCAATGAACAGTGGCGTATCACTTTCCTGTGGGGTGAAGGCGGTGCGCACGAGGTGTCCTTGACGGACTATCACTGACTAGGAGACGTAGCAATGATTCCCGAGAACCGTATTCCGACTCATCCGGGTGAAATACTCTCAGAGGAGTTCCTGAAACCTACCGGAACTACCCGGGAAGAGTTGAGCAAGCGAATAGGCGTCCCCGTTCAGCATGTAAACGAGATCGCTGATGGCGAACGACGAATAGAGCCTGATATGGCGATGCTGCTAAGCCAGGCACTGGGCACAAGTCCCGAATTCTGGCTCGATTTGCAGAACGCCCACGATCTGGCCTTGGTCGACCATCCTGCTGGGACGTTCGCACAACTCGGCGTGGCCGAAAGGACCGCGAGCTACCACGAGTGAGGGCTTAGTCGACCTCGGCGAGCCATGCTCTGATCTCTCCCGACACGTCCTCGCGCTGAAGGGCCTCGTATACCGACGCCTTCAATAGGCCCAGCGGCGTACCCACGTCGAAGTGGACGCCCGGAAACTCGTAGCCATAGATGCCCTGCGTTTCGATGAGCTTCGCCATCGCGTCAGTGACCTGGACTTCACCGCCGGCGCCGGGCTTCGTCGCGTCCAATGCCTCGAACACCTGCGGCGTGAGCACATAGCGACCGATGATCGCCAGGTTCGAGGGAGCGTCCTCCAACGCGGGCTTCTCGACCATGCCGCGCACGTCGTAGGTCCTCTCGCCAACCCGCTCAGCCTCTACGATGCCAAGGTTCGGCACCATCTCGTCCGCGACCTCCCGCAGCGCGATGACGCTCTTACCGCGTTCGGTTTGAATATCGATCATCTGGCCGATGACGGACGGCCCTCCCGGAATCAGGTCGTCGGGCAGCAGGAGCGCGAACGGCTCATCTCCCACCAGGGGCCTCGCGCAGCGGACCGCGTCGCCCAAGCCGCGCTGCTCGTGCTGGTATACGCAGCTGATATCGGCCATCCCCGAGATCCCCCGCACCAGCTCCAGCAACTCGGTCTTGCCCGTCCGTTCCAGGGCGGACTCCAGCTCTTCGGACCGCCCGAAATAGCCGCCAACCGCCTCCTGACCCCCGGACACGACGATGACGACCTGTTCGATGCCCGCTTCCGCCGCCCCACGCACCGCGTAGTGAATTGGGGGCGTATCGAACACCGGGATCAGCGCCTTGGGGACGGCCTTGGTCGCTGGAAGGAATCGCGTGCCAAACCCCGCCACTGGGATAACAGCCTTGCGTACCCTCACACGCTCCCCTCTACCAGGCCATCGCGACCCTTCCCGTGCGGTACACCTGCCTCAGGATCGGCTGGTTGGCGCTCAGCGCCACGACGACCGCAAGGAAGAGCGCGCCTGTGACAATCAGGATCGGAGGAGCGCTGAACTGGTCCGCCAGGAAGCCGTACCCCAGGTTGGCGAAAGCCATCACACCCCCCGCGTGGAGTATGTACAAGCTGGAAATACGTGCCCTCAGGGCGTCGGGCACCATCATCTGCACGTAGGTGTTGGAGAGCGCCATGAAGGTCGCCTGCGCCGCGCCCATCGCCCCGGCCAGCAGTATCCCAACAGGTATGCTACCGGATAGGGCGAGCATGACCGGCGTGGCCGCGCTGGCGACCCCTGTGACCAGGAGAATCCGGCCCTTGAGACTGTCATCCTTGACGCCAGCCAGCGCCATCATCCCGGCCAGCGATCCGGCGCCGAAGCCCATCATCAGGTAGTTGAAGACCGACGCGTCCGATGCCCCGAGGGTCTCTTTGGAGAAGACGGGCATCATCGACTCGAAGGACATCACCAGGGCGCAGTGGAAGGCCACCAGGATGATGAACAGCGCGAGGGTGTGGTTGGTGTAGATGTGCACCATGCCATCGACAATGTTCCCGACTACACCCTGTTCGGACTTGGTCTCGCCTGTCGACACGGTCTTCACGCGCGTCATGAGCAGCGAGCCGCACAACTGGAATGCCACGCTGAGGACCAGCACCGCCTCCACGCCCAGGTAGTCGATCTCCAGCAGCGGCGCGGCGACCAGCAGGCCCAGGAAACGGGCTCCGTGCCTCGACGAGCTGGTCAGCACCAGTGCGTTGAGCAGGTCGCGCCTTGGCACCTGGTTTGGCACCAACGCCGCCATGGACGGCTCCTGGATCGACCGGACCGTGCCGTTGACCAGTGCAAACACGGCGACGTGCCACAGTTCGACCATCCCGCTCGCCGCAAGCACAGCCATGGCCCCGGCCACGACCCCTCCTACTACGAACGTGAACGAGGTGAGTCTGCGTCGGTCGAATACATCGCCGAGCAGACCGCCCACGGGGGAGACGACCAGGAACGGGATCATCGCCGCGAACGTCGTTATGCCAACCCACCCGGACGACTCGGAGGCCTCGAACACGAGCCACGAGGTCGCGATGATGAACGTCCACATCGCCGAGCCGGAGCACATCCCGGCGAGCCATGTGTTGCGGAAGTCGGTATGCTTCAGGGACGAGAACTGCGGGAGGTCGGTCGGTCTGAGGACACGTCTTGGCTGCAAGCTGGTATGCCTCAGGCCGGTCGTTAGGCTAAACTGCTGCGATTATAGCACCAGCGCAGCAGCAGACTTCAGGAGTGAGGTACAACTATGAAGGTAGTGCGGAACAACTTCGAGGACATCTACCCAGCCGGCCCCACGTACGTCAGGGGCGTACGGGCAGGCGACACCCTCTACATCTCCGGCACGACGGCCCGGGGATCCGAGGCACAGGACGGTCCGCCCATGGCCCAGCTCAGGGCCGTGCTCGACAGGATTGTGCGCATGGTCGAGGCGGAGGGCGGCAAGGCGACGAACATAGTCAAGCTCACCACCTACGTCACCGACAGGTCAGACTACTGGCCCATCGAGGGCGAGCAGGTCGAGATATTCGAGCACTACTTCGCCGGCGAGTACCCGACCAACGCCCTCATCGAGGTCAGCGGCCTCGCCGAGGACGGCCTCTGCATCGAAATAGAAGCAACAGCGGTATTCGACTGAGGTAGAGTATAGTGGGAGCGCGCTGAGCCACAGAGACGCTCGCCTGGGGAGTCAGACAATGGTACATGCCGAGAAGCGATTTGTCGTAGACCAGCACGGCAGGAAGACTGCCGTCATACTCCCGATAGAACAGTACGAGGAGTTGATGGAGGACCTCGACGACCTCGCAACCATAGCCGAGCGAAGGGGTGAGCCGACTGAGCCCATCGAAAGCGTCAGAGAGCGGCTGGAAAAGAAGTGGCAGAGTATCGAGTCGAGGTGACGCGGTCGGCCCAAAGAGACCTCGACACTCTGAACCCCGACATAGGAAGACGGGTCATTGCTGCCACAGTGTTACTCGCGGCCGAACCCAGACCACGGCAGAGTACGAAGTTGAGTGGCAGCCAAAACTCCTACCGCATGAGAGTGGGCGACTACCGAATACTCTATGAAGTTGGTGATGGCGACAAACTGGTTACAGTGTTCGCCGTAGGACACCGGCGGGAGATATACAGGCGCAGACACTGATACCCACACTCTAGGGCCGCTTCTGGTATATCTGGAAGCGCTGGCGGCGGCTGTCCACAACGAATAGCCGGTCCTGGTCGTCGATGTGCATCGACGTGATGCCGAAGAAGTGGGGCTCGGTCTGCGACGACACGTGGAACGGCGAGCTCAGCTCCGGCGGCAGGTCCGGGTACAGGTCCGACGCTTCGCGCGTCCGCTTCTCGTCCGGATTCGAGTCGACGAACCGGCTCGCCCATACCGACAGCGTCGCCTGGCCGTGCAGCTTTGTGACGAACCCGCCGTCGGGGTCCAGCACCTGCACCCGCTCGTTGCCCCAGTCGCCCACGTAGATGTATCCCTCGTCGTCTACCACGACGCACGAGGGCCGGTCGAGCTGCCCGTCCCCCCTACCCGATTCTCCGAATGAGGCAAGGAACTCGCCGTCGGGCGTGAACTTCTGGATGCGGTCGTTCCGCCAGTCCGCGACATACACGCTGCCCTGCGAGTCCAGGTTGAGACCCCAGGGCATGTTGAACTGCCCCTCGCCGACGCCGAATTTACCCCACTGGAGCAGGTACTCGCCGTCCTTCGTGAATTTCTGCACGCGGTGGTTCATCTGGTCCGCCACGTAGCAGTCGTCGTTCCGGTCGAATCGCAGCGCCGACGGCCTGTCCAGCTCGCCGTCCCCGGAGCCGTTCGTCCCCCACCCGGCCAGGAATTCCGCGTTCTTGTCCAGGATCGCGACGCGGTGCTTGGCCTCGTCCAGCACGAACATCCTCTCGTCGCGGTCGAAGGCTATCGCCACCGGCTGGGCGAAGGTGCCGTCCCCGGCATTGTCAGGCAGCTCCGCAATGATGTCCTCGTCGAAGTTGCAGACCGTAAAGCGTCCCGCGCCAAAGCCCGTTGCGTGGTTGAGGACGTAGTACTTGCCATCGGCCGAGAAGGCAATGTCGTATGGCCGGATCTTGCGGCCGCCGCCGATGGTCTTTACATACTCCAGGCTAAACATTCGACTTCACCACAGAGCGCTTGGCGCACACAGAAGAAGAACATCCCTTTCCTTCTCCGCGGTCTCTGCGCTCTCTGTGGTTAGCTCCTCCTACGAAAACTGGTACTCGGGGGTCGCCGTGATCAGGGCGAGAATCTCGCCGATGCGCGTCTCGGACTTGTCCCTCTCCTCGCCTCGCAGGTCCACGTCCCCACCCACGGAGGCGAAGTCAACCAGGTGGGCCCGCGTCTCCTCGGATGCCCTGACTGGCCCGATCAGGTCCAGGCACAGGTCGACGGTCTCCTCGGGCGAATACACGCCTCCGTTGCTGCTGGCAATGCGGTCCACGATGTCGCTCACGCCCTGTTTGCTCGGGTCCCTGAACAGCTTCGCGACGAAGTTCACGCGCTCCATCAGGGCGCCGCTCTCGATCCACTCCTTGCCCTCGTGCCAGCCCTCCACGCTTGGCGGCCTGTACACCGCCTGACCCATGGGTCCCGTGGCGCCGTTGGCCCCCGCCGACCCGGCAGAGGGATCGGGCGAGGCTCCTGTCATCTTGACTGCGCCCACCACCAGCTCGACGGGCCCCTTCACCCTCGCATAGCGCGCCTGCTCCGACTTGAAGTAGTCGGAGTTGAAGAGGGTCCGCAGCACCGAACGTATCTCGTATCCGGACGAGTAGTACGTCTCGACCATCTCGTCGATGGTGCGCCGGCCGTCTTCGTCGATGTCGTCCGCCGCAAAGAACTGGAAGAGCCGGTTGCATATGAAGCGGGCCGAAGCCGGCTGCCTCGCGATGATGTCGCAGATGTCCTCGCCGTTGAACTCGCCGGTCTCGCCCAGGAAGGTCTTGACCCCGGTGTCGTGGTCGTCCGCCCTGTACTGGTAGTGCCACGCTATGGAGCCATACGGATCGAAGGAGTTCTTGCCTGCGCGAACGGCCATGTAGTCGGCGTTGCCCAGCGTCCAGCCGGTGAACGCGCGGGCGCACTCCTTCACGTCCTTCTCCGTGTAGTTGCCGACGCCCATCGAGAAGAGCTCCACCAGCTCGCGCCCGTAGTTCTCGTTCATGGCGTCCCGGTGGTTGTCGTTGTTGTTCAGGAAAAGCAGCATCGCCGGGTCCGACGATAGCGCGACGAGCAGGTCCCGGAAGCTGCCGAAAGCGTGCCGCCTGAAGCTGTCGAGCTGGTTCAGCAGCGCCCGCCCCTGGCTCATGTATATCACTGGGAAGAGGCCGTGGAGGAACAGCGCCATCTTCTCTTCCAGCGGGTTGTTGCTGTGGATCATGCGGACCATCCACAGCTCGAACGCGGCCCCGCCCTCGTCGAAGCCGATCGCCCTACGCTTGGCCAGGTCCTCGCCGAAGTCGCCGGGGTCTCCCGGGTGAAGGAGCCACTCGACCGTCGCCTCGTACCCCTGGGCAGCGTACGCCTCGATCTCGCCGCGGCTCGCTCCGAAGCCGGCCCGCCGCATCAGATGAGCAATCAGTCCTATCTCTTCACTCATCCATCTCCTCCTAACAGGACCGGGGGGCTTGAAGAGCCAGTCTCCCCACTCTTCACAATCCCTCTCCTCTGCGCCCTCCGCGACCTCTGCGGTTAGTCTCTTCAGTCCTCGAACAGGTCGAAGGACTCGAACCGGCCCTTCACTACAGGCGCGGCGTCCAGGCCGAGCCAGTCCTCGACGATCGACGTGTATGTGCTGCGGAAGTCGTTGTTGAAGTGCAGGTCGCCGTCCAGGTGGTCCTTCTCCGCCAGCGACGGGTACTCGCCGTACATGCCGCCCTTCACCTTGTTACCTATCAGGAACGTCACGCCACCGGAACCGTGGTCTGCGCCGTTGCCGTTGTCGCGGACCCTGCGGCCGAACTCGGAGAAGATGAGGATGGCCGTGTCGTCGGCCTCGCCGTGCTCTTCCAAGTCGTCCATGAAGTCGGTGACTGCGGGGCCAAGCTCCGTCCAGAGCTGGGGATGGGCGGTCTTGAGCCCGGCATGGTTGTCGTAGCTGCCGTGGGTTGCGTAGAAGATCCGCGTTCCGAACCCGGCGAACATCACCTGGGCCGCGTCCTTCAGGCTCTTGGCGATTCCATTGCTGCCGTACTCGATTGTCGAGGAGTACTGCTCGGGCGCTGTGCTCAGGATGTCTGCGCCCCTCAGCGCGTCTGTGCCGGTCTGGCCGAGGAAGCCCATCACGGCCTCCTTGCCGGCAGCGGCGCCGTACATCTTGCCAAACGCCTCCAGCGCGTACTCGCGCAGCCACTCGTCCTCCATGTCAGGGAACAGGCCGTAGGTCGCCAGGTTGCCGACCGACGCCACAGGGACGCCGTCGCACCCCAGCGCTCTCGGCAGTCCCACGCCGAAGTTCACACCCGTGAGCACATTCTCGCCCTTCGGGTCCATCTCCCGAATGGCCCGGCCCAGCCAGCCTTCCTGGCTGATCTCCTCGGGCTCGGCCGTGTGCCAGATGTCCATCGACCGGAAGTGCGACCGGTCGGGGTTTGGGTAGCCGACGCCGTTGATCACGGCCACCTTGCCCTGGTCCCACAGCTCCTTGATGGGCCCCATAGTCGGGCCGAAGCCGACCGTGTCGTCGATCTTCAGGACCTCTTCAGGGTCGTGGTGGGTGTGAGCGCGGAAATCGTAGTAGTGCCCGTTGGTGTAGGGCACGACGCTGTTCAGGTAATCGTTGCCGCCAGACTGTTGGACTACTACCAGCTTGCGGTCCCCGTGCGAGCCGTTGCTTCCGTTGGCGTGTGGCATGGCTTGCCTCCGTTACCCGGGTCTGCTGGGCGTATTGTACAGCGTCAGCCGCCCCTGTCCAGCCTCACTGAGTCACGACCACAGTACCGGACATGAACGAATGCAGCGTGCATGTGTAGGCGAAGCGACCGGGTTCGTCGAACTTCAGCTCGAACGAGCCTCCCGGTGCAACATAGCCCGAGTCGAATTCCCCCGTCGAACGACCGCGAGAACCCGCCGTCACCGTGTGGCCGACTCCGTCGACGTTGGTCCAGGTCAATCTCTCGCCCGCCTTGACGGTCGCCTCTCCGTAATCGAAATTCTCGATTGGGACCGTGAACTCCCCACCTACCTGGACGGCCTCGCGGACCGCCGATGCCGGGGCGACCGGCTCCACATTCGGGTTCCACATGTTGAAGACGCCCAACGGGTTGTCGGTCCAGACCCAGGCGTGGATCATCCACCCATACACCGGCACCCAGGTGCCGCCGTCCTCCCTGCACTCCTGCTCGGTCGACGAGCGGGAGTTGAAGTCCGAGCCGGTACACAGCTCGTAGTGAACGTGCCAGTTGTCCAGTTGGCCGGTGAACGCCTCGGGATGGTCCGGGCCTACGACATTGAGGGGCAGCACGAAAGATGTGCCCACCAGCGTCCAGTCCCCCTCCTCGTCGCTCGTATGCAGCAGTATCTCCGGCCGCTCGGGGTCGAACTTGCCGTCCAGCATTCGCCAGGGCTGCACGAAGTGTGCGCCCATGTTTGGGACCTCCTCCGTCGACTGGACATAACCGTCGGCGAAGGCCTCCTCGATGTCGGTGTACTTCTCAGTCGCCTCTCTCACGACATCCAACTCGTCGACCAGGCTCGCAACCTCGTCCGGGGTCATACGCAAGTCAGGCGCAGAGCCACCATCCTCCCGCAACTCCTTCAACTGTTCGTATGAGAAGGGGACGCGGACCTGGCCGTCGCGGGGGCCCTCCACGAGAGTTGTCAGGACGTTGTCGCCCACCTTCTCGAATACGTAGCGGGAGAAGCCAACGGAGCCGCCCGGCTCCTGTGGCGCCGCATCCGGCGGTGCGGCATCGGTCCCGGCGGGAATGGTCGTCCACTCCTCGATGGCCTCTTTCGACACGGTTTCCTTCGTCTCGGCGGCAGCTACGATCGGAGTCGACGTCGCGGTGGGCGCCGGAGCAGGGGTGGGAGTGGAAGTTGGCTCGGGGGTAGGCGAGGGCGGGGGCTCCGACCGGGCGCAGGCAAGGAGAAGGAGGCAGCTCAGGGCCAGAAAAAACACGACCCGTCGGGCTGCTCTGTTGTTCAACCCACCCGGTGCCGTTGGTGCTCCGCTCCCCAAGTGCGACGCCTCCGTTGGCTCTAGCGACGCTTCCCAGGCCGGGTCTCGCCGCTGACTACTGGTGTCGATTATAGCAACGCCCCAGCGGCAAGGGCATCATTGCGCGCTGTAGGGGCGGGTTTCAAACCCGCCCTCGCCTCGCCGTAGGGCGGCGGCGCCAGCAAGGTGGTCGTTTGGGGGCGCCGCCCCGAGGGCAGCCACATAACGTCGGAGCCCCTAGACGCTCAGCTCCGGGTCGATTGCCTCGAGGCGGCGCTTCACGTCTCCTATGAAGGCGCTGGCTTCCGCGCCGTCCAGGATGCGGTGGTCGAACGTCAGGCACAGGTTCATGATCGAGCGGATCGCAATGGCGTCGCCGACAACCACCGGCCTCTTCACTATCGACTCGGTGTTCAGTATGGCAGCCTCGGGTGGGTTGATGATCGCCTTGCCGACCACCGATCCGAGGGCGCCCGTGTTGTTGATCGTGAATGTCCCGCCCTGCACGTCCGCCAGGCCGAGCTTCCCGCCCCGCGCCCTCGCAACAAGGTCGTCGATAGCCCGCGCCACGCCCGCGACGCTGAGCCTGTCCGCGTCGTGGATCACGGGGACGACCAGCCCATCCGGCGCCGCAACCGCAACGCCGATATTCACGCGCTTCTTGAGGATGATCGCGTCGCCGTCCCACGACGAGTTGACCATCCGGTGCTCCTTCAGCGTCTCGGCAACGACCTTGACCACGAAGGCCAGGTAACTGAGGTCGACTCCCTCGCGCCGCGCGAAGTCCTCCTTCGTACGCTCCCGGAGCCTCACTAGCCCCGTCACGTCCGCCTCGACGAGGGTCCACGCCTCCGGGATCGTCGTGGCGCTCTTCACCATGTTCTCGGCGATCATCCGGCGCACCGGCGTGAGCGGCACTCGCTCGGCATCCTCCACGGCCGCGGGCTCAGACTCCTTGGAGTCTATGTGCGCCTGCACGTCCTTGCGAGTCACCCTCCCCCTGATGCCGGTACCCGTGACCTGCGACAGGTCGACGTCGTGCTGCTCCGCCAGCCGCAGCACGGCCGGGGAGTATCTGCCTCCCCGGGAAGCGGCCATGCCGGCGCCCGTCGAAATCGGACCGCCTGATCCCGTAGGGCCAACGGGAGCCACGTCCCTCAGCAGGGTGCCCACGCGGTCCACCTTGGCCTGGCCGTCGCTGGCAGGGCCCGGCGATTCCGGGGCGTCCTGGCCATCACTGGCCTCGCTCGTCTCTGTGGAGGGCTCCTCTTCACCGCCCTCGACCGCCATCTCGGCAATGGCCTCGCCCATCGGCACGGTAGCTCCCTCCTCGACGAGGATGCTCGTAAGCGTCCCCGTGGCAGGCGCGGGCACCTCCATGTTCACCTTATCGGTCACGACCTCCACCAGCGGGTCGTACTTCTCGATGCTGTCGCCGACCTGCTTCAGCCACTTCCCGATCACGCCCTCCGTGACCGACTCCCCGACATGCGGCAATTCTATTCTCATGACTTTGCCTTACTCACAATTCCCGTCGGACCTGCTCCCAGTCGCGGCCCCCTTCAACGAGATACTCTTGCCAGGCTTCCTCGGCAGCTTGGTCTTCCTCGTCGGTAGTCTCCTCATCATCCTCCGGTGCCTCCGATAGCAGGGAGACTATGGGGTCCGAGGGGTACCGCACTGACATCCTCCCAGTTTCAATACCGCGCCAGCTCCAGCATCGCCTCGGCGATGCGCTCGGTGTCCGGCATGAACATCGCCTCCTGCAGCGGGCTGAACGGCATGGCCGGGACCTCCGGCCCCGCGACGCGCATTATCGGCGCGTCCAAATACTCGAAGGCGTTCTCGGCAACGATCGCCGCGACCTCGCCGCCGATGCCCACGGCCTTAGTGTCCTCGTGGACGATCAGCACTTTGCCGGTCTTGCGGGCCGTCTCCAGGATGGCTTCGGAGTCGAGCGGCCTGAGCGTCCGCAGGTCCAGCACCTCCACGCTTACCCCCTCGTCCTCCAAATCGCGCGCCGCCTCGAGGCACAGGTGCAGCATCAGGCCGTACGTGATCACGCTGATGTCCCCGCCCTCCAGCTTCACGTCGGCGGACCCGATGGGCAGCGTGTACTCGTCCTCCGGCACCTCGCCCCTGACGAGCCGGTACGTCCGCTTGTGCTCCAGGAAGACCACAGGGTCCGGATCGCGCACCGCGCTCTTTAGCAGTCCCTTGGTGTCGTATGGGGTAGCAGGGGCGACGACCTTGAGGCCCGGCGTGTGGGCGAAGTACGCCTCCGGGCTCTGGGAGTGGTACAGCCCTCCCCTGACGCCGCCACCGTACGGGGCCCTCAGCACCATCGGCACGCTAACCGTGCCCTCGCTGCCGTACCGCGCCCTGGCCGCCTCCCCAACGATCTGGTTGAACGTAGGCCAGATGAAGTCGGCGAACTCGATCTCGGCGATGGGAAGCATCCCGTTCATCGCCGCGCCCACGGCTATTCCGGCTATGGACGACTCCGCCAGCGGCGTATCGATAACCCGCTCCTCGCCGAATGCCTCGACGAACCCGTCAGTCGCGAGGAAAACGCCGCCCCTCGCGCCTATGTCCTCGCCCAACACGAAGACGCGCGTGTCCCGGGCCATCTCCTCGTGCATGGCCTCGCGGACAGCCTCTATGACCGACATCTCGGCTATGACGCCCCCCCTGTGCCGTCCGCATAGACGTGGGCGTGGAAGTCCGTCGTATCGGGATGCGGCGCGGCCTCGACCTGCTCGGTCGCCTCGTTGACCGCCCTCTTGGCGTCAGCCGCGAATCGCACGTCCGTCTCGTCGTCCAGGATGCCCTCCTCCAGAAGCCGCTGCCGTAGCATCTTCACCGGGTCCCGCTTCCGGGCCTCCTCGATGTCGGCCCGGGGCCGGTACCGGCTGTCGTCGTCATCGCTGGTATGGGGCAGGTAGCGCTCCACCATCGCCTCGATAACCGTCGGCCCTTCGCCGGCACGGGCGCGCCTGGCTGCCTCGGACGTAGCCTCGTAGACCGCCGAAATGTCCGTGCCGTCGACCACGACCCCCGGCATCCCGTAGCCCTCGGCCCGGCTGGCGACGCTGTCGACGGCCATCTGCTTGGACAGCGGCACCGAAATGGCGTACCCATTGTTCTCGCAGAAGAAGATCACCGGCAGCTTGTGAATGGCTGCGAAGTTCATACCCTCGTGGCAGTCCCCGGCGCTCGCCGCCCCGTCTCCGAAGTAGACGATGGTGACGACGTCCTCGCCCCTCATCTTCGACGCCAGAGCATCGCCCACGGCCTGCGGTATCTGCGTCGCGACCACGTTGGACAGGTTGATTAGCTTCAGCTCCCCATGGGCGCCGTGGGTCGGGAACTGACGCGCCCCGCTGAGCGGCTCACCTGTCCTGGCCAGGAATCCCGACATTATCTGTGCCGGCGTCAGGCCCACGCTCACCAGCACGGCCAGGTCGCGGTAGTAGATGTAGAAGCGGTCGTGGCCGGTCCTGAGAGCGGCCACGCTGCCGATCTGCCCCGCCTCGTGGCCCTGGGCCGACGCCACGATAGCCGCCTTGCCCTGCCGGTTCATCAACCAGACGCGCTCGTCCAGCGCGCGGCACAGCACCATCTTCCGGTACATCTCCAGCAGCTGCCCCTCAGCCGGGCCTGCCGTGTCGCCTGGAGCCGTCGATGTCGATTCCGCGAGTGTGTGGGTCTGGCTCGCGTCCAATCTCCTCACCTACGGAGAGAAATTCGTGCCGAGATTATATTTGCCTTGCTCGCCGGCGGTCAAAGCACTCCCTGTCTTATCGACGTCAGAAGAACCTACTGGGAGGTCGGCGGGGGAACGGCCACCGCCGGCTCACCTCCGTACCGGAATGTCCAGGGGCCGGCGGCGTGACCCTCCGGGACGTCGAATATCGACACCCACGGTCTCGGGGCCCCGCCGGGCTTCAGCAATACGGTCTCTGTGAGCTCGTAACCGCCCGGGGCCTTCCCCCAGGCATCCGTGCCATCCTCGGAGCGGCGCACCGCCGTGCCGTCCGGCAAGACCAGCGTGAAGTCGCCCTGCGATGCCACGATGTCCTCGTCTGCGCCATTCGCCAGGACGTATCGCACCACCACGAAAACGCCCACCGGCTCCGTCCCGGCGAGCGTCTGTGCTGTCCTGGAGTCGCTGACGGCGATCACCACCGTCGTCGCTGCTTCGGAAGCGCCAGACTCGTCGCCGCCCCCGCAGGCAGCCAGCCATAGCGACACCCCGAGGAGTGCGGTGGCCCGGAGAGCGACTCCGAGCTTGTCGATCACCCCTCGCCGAATCTCAGCACCTGCTGAAGCGAGAGCCTTCGCACGACCACCACGACGACGGCGATGATGATCGTGAACACCGCCACGATCGCGGCGTACGTGGAAATAAGCGTCACCCAGTCCACGTCGAGCGTGTACGGCGGTAGGACCCTGCCCCCCGTGTCGTCATGGCCCAGGAAGGTCATGATCGTCGCCCCAACCTGACCGCCCATCCACGTTCCCAGGGCCAGGCCGGCCGCCACCACCAGCGCCTGCTCGATCCATATCAGCAGCGAGAGCTGGTTCATCGAGAGGCCGACGGCCCTCAACAGTGCGAATTGCCCTTCCCTGTCCCTGAACGAGACGTAGGTGTGGACCAGGAAGCCTATGCAGCTCAGTATCAGGACCGTTACAAAGGCCACGTTCAGCAGAGCGCGCCAGCCGGCGTCCAGCAGAGGGTCGACTTGTGCTGTGGCCAGCCGGTCGTCCCTGTCGTGAACGGTGGTGCTGGCGAACGGCTCGATCCTGAGCCTCTCGGCAAGCCCTTCCCTGTCGGTCAACGCCTCATCCGTGACCAGCCACGCCTCGTTCGGCGCGACGACCTCTCCGTAGGTGGCTTCTATGTTCGACACCAGGGCTACCGAGGCCAGGTCGGCCACGATCCAGGGCTCGCCTACGGTATTGAGCGTGGGGAAATAGTCGACTTTGCCCGCGACGCGGACCGGCATGCGTCCTCCCCCTACGGTAACGTCGAATCCGTCGCCCACAGCGTGTCCGGACTCCTTGAGAAACCTCTCCGAAGCGAGCACCGGCACGGCCGACACCGGCTGGCCGAAGTGGATGCCGCGGCTGGTCCTGTTCGTTCCTCCGGCCCACGAGAACAGCGCCGAGTTCCCCCCACCCTCCACGTTGGCCGAGTTCCTCAGGGTGTCCGACACCGACTCGGTAGTCGTCCTCAGGGCGCTCCAGCCGTCCGTACTGGAGAAGTCCTCCAGGACGACGGACTGCCCGTTCTCGCTCACGGCCCTGAGATCGTCGATCAGGATCCAGCCCGGCTCCAGCTGGCGCCGGTCATCCCGTTCGCTCACCACGACTGACAGCAGTCGCAGGGGAGGCACGGGTATGACCCAACGGTTGCTCGACGAGAACCTCCTGCCTCGCACGTTCGCTGATACGCTCGTCCACTCTGTGTGGGTCAGCGCACCGAACGAGAACGAGAAGTGCCTGTCGTTGGCGTCTCTCACCCGCATCAGAACTTCGACAGAGTCGTGGGGCCGGTCCGCCCTCACCCTGGCCTGCACGAGGTTGGCATCGAGCGGCAGCTCTATCCCCTCGGGCGGCGCTGGGTAGACCAGCGATCCCAGCATCTCATCGAGTGGTTCGCTCGCAAAATCCGGACGGCTCCACGCCACCTCATCGAATCGGGACGAGTCGACGGCAAGTATGCCAACGCGCTTGCCGGGCGTCTTGCTCAGATCGAAGGCGCCTCCCCGGAAGGCCGGCATCACCTGGTCGACGCCCTCTATCTCCCTGTACTTGTTGGCGAACGGCAGGGTCAGTCCCCGCGGCTCCATGAAGATCCCTTCAGCCCTCATGTCGCTTCCGGTCGAGTAGAGAACGCGCTCCTCGTAGTTGAGCTGGAGCGTCCCACCCACGCTCGCAACGAACACTCCCAGGCCGGCCATGAGGATCAGCAGCATCGACAGCCTGGCGTAGTGGGTCGGGTTCCTCGCCATCTGCCAGAGGCCCAGCGCAAGTCCGACCGAGAGCCTGTTGGACATCAGGCGGCTGCCGAGCGCGAGCCCCAGTGGCAGCAGCCGGAGGAGCACCATCGCCGAGGCGGCCAGCATCAGGGCCGGCATGGCCAGCAGTATCTGGTCGACGACAGTATCGCCGAACACGTTCGTCGCCACCACCGAGCCCTGCTCCGAGAGCTGGCGGAACATCAGCAAGGCCGCCAGCAGCACGGCAACGTCGACGTAATACCTCTGGAACCAGGGCTGGCGGGCCGGTCTCGCGGCCTCCTGCCTGTAGCGGGCGACCCCGATTCTCGATGCCTGCACGGCCGGGACGAGCAGAGCGGCGAACGCCAGGAGTGCCCCCACCGCGCTGAGTCCGTACGACGCGCCGGATATGTTGACCGGCAGCGCGTCTCCGCCCGTCAGCTCGGAGAACGCCGGCGTGTAGCCAAGAGAGCCTATCGCGAGCCCCGCCAACAGCGGACCAATCAGCGCGGCCGCCAGCGATAGGGTGCCGGCCTCAACCAGGAAGACCGTGAATATCTGCGTCGAAGTCGCCCCCCGGCTCCTCATGAGCACGATCTCGCCCCTCTGCCTCGCCACAACCATAGAGGCGATCATCACTATGTAGTAGAGGATGACGATGACGATGAGGATCATCGCCACCAGCATCGGCAGCTTGGTGAAGAAGTGCCGGCGCTCGAATTCCCTGAGCGCACCGTCGAGACCTGTGACCTGCTCGTACCCGAACAGGCTCGACCCCAGCCGGTCGCTCAGGTAACGGAGCCCCAGCAGCGTCTGGAAGGAGTTGCGCGAATTCAGCCGTCCCCTGTCTACGTCCAGGTGCCACGCGTAGATGCTGTCGAGACGCGGGAACGATGGCCCCAGGGCCTCCAGGTAGGTCTCCTCCGATATGTACAGCTGCACCTGCCTGAAGTTGACCTGCGTCCCGCGTTGCAGCACCTTCTCGTCCAGGTCCCTGAGGGCCGAGGCGCCGTCCGGGACATCGAACAACCCGGTGACTGTCACCAGCACGTGAGGCGTCGGCCCCGGGGTGGAAGGGATGGCGGCAATCCGGTCGCCGACGGCCAGGTCGAAGTCCTCGGCCTGGTCCGCCGGAACGACGGCTTCGAGCACCAGAGGTTCTCCCGGCCCGCTGCGCGCGCCGGGACCGGGCATCCTTCCCCCGGGAAGGAGCGTTGCCCCTCTCTCGAGGTCCGTCACGAATATGAAGTTAGCCCGCTCGTCTCCGTCCCATGGCGAAGCGCCGTCCAGCTCCTCAGGAGGAGCGACCGCGAAGACCGCCGACTTTCCCGTCCTCTCTACGCGCCTGGCCGTCCACCCTATGAGAGGATCCATCCACCCGTCCAGGATCCTCGATACGGTGCCGTACTCACTGGCATTCGTAGGCCCCTTCTCGGCGACCAGGATGACGTTGACATCGGTCTCGGGCAGCTTGTCCAGGGTGAACTGGAGGGCCAGGTCCCTGAGCGAGTCGAAATAGAGCACCGTGCCGGCCATCATCGCGGAGGCGAGCACCACCCCCATCACCACGGGCGAGAGCAGCCGCCAGTGAGCGACGATGCGCCGCCCCACGAGCTGCCACGTCGAAAGGAACCGGATGAGCCAGGGCCCGACCTTCATCGGGCGCCGGACCCGGGACGAACCTTGGTGCGTAGAAGCGAGTGGGAACGCATGAGGAGGCCCGTCAGACCTCCATTCTCGAGACTTCGCTGAGCCGAACGCTGCTTACCGCCCGGTGCACGATGTACAGCGCAAGCAATATGAGCGCGCCCAGCGCAACGTACGCGGGCGCCATGAGGGACCACTGGGTATTCAGGACGAACGGTGGGATCACGGGGTCTCCCGTCTCTGTGACCGCCAGCGAAGAGATCATGATCCTGCTCATCTGGAAGCCGGCCCAGCTGCCGAGGCCCAGGCCTACGACCACTATAGCGATGTGCTCGAAGCCCAGCAGCCCGATCAGCTGGCCGCGCGTCAGCCCCATCGTCTGCAGCGTCCCCAGCTCCATTCGCACCCGGGACGTGAACATAAGCAGGTACACGGCGTAGCCCAGTCCCGCGAGCAGGACCACCAGCCCGACCGATACCAGCACCATCAGCTTCCACCCCGCGATTACAAGAGGATCGACTCGCGTCGTAGCGAACCGCTGGGCCGTGCTCTCTATCTGGTCGGGGGTGATGTCCATCCGCTGCATCCCCGCCATGGCCCCAAGCTGGCCGTCCGGGACGGTCGAGGCGAAAATCTCGTTGGGGGTGAATCGCAGCCCCGGGCCGATCATGTTCAGGTAGCGCAGGAACGTCTCCATGTCTCCCACCATGAACCCGATCCCCTCAGGCGCCAGCGTTGGGAAATAGTCGACTATGGCCTGGACGATAACAGGGAACTTGCGGCTCGTTATCTCGACCACGAACGAATCGCCGACCCGGATCCCCGTGGACTCGGCGAACAGGCTGTGCACCACTACCGGTATCCGGCCATTCTGGGAGAGCCGGTGAATTCCCCTCATGCCGAAGTCGGTGTCCTTGCTGAAGCGGTACATGAGCGCCTGGCGGCCTGGGAAGTTCGACTCAGCCACGGCCTCCACACTGTCGCCGGACGACAGCGACACGCGGACGGGAGACCAGTCGATCGGACCCTCGAAGTCCTCCATCACCACCTCGCCGCCCGGCCCGGCCGCAACTATGTTGTCGATCAACACCGAGCCCGGTGTGCCCGAGGGCCCGTGCACGAACTCGAAGACCTGGAACGACAGGAGGTTTATAGGCCTCGCCATTTCCTGGGGCAGCCCTGACGTCATCAGCTGCCAACCTTCCTGTTCCATTGCGCCCAGGTTCAGGGTCTCGACTATGCCGTTGCTGTCCTCGACCGACATCATCACGAAGATCCCAGGGTACGGCCGCTCCGGCTTCACCCATACGCCAATCCCTTCGGCCCCCTCTGGAAGCACTGCGGGCACCGGCGCTCCGCTCACCCTCAGCCTGTCCATCAGTCCCACTAGTGATTGCTCTGAAAAATCCTCCCGGAACCATGCGATATCCGAGAACGACCCCGACTCGATTGCCAGGAACGGGAACAGCGTTCTCGAAGTCGTCTCCCCTATCTGTCCCAGCGTGCGGTGCCCGAGCGCGACCTGTGTGACTTCGGGAATCGCGAGCAGGTGGCTCCTGTACTCTGCATGTCCCATGTGGGCGGGCGGAGCGACGCGCGTAACGTGGATGTCTGCGGCGAGGTCGTACAGTATCTGCTCCTCCTGGCTAATGCCGAGCGTCGCCCCCACCGTCGTCGACAGCACCCCGAGGCCCGTGAGCATCACCAGCAGGAG
Source organism: Dehalococcoidia bacterium (assembly GCA_034420735.1). Taxonomy (GTDB): domain Bacteria; phylum Chloroflexota; class Dehalococcoidia; order Lucifugimonadales; family CAJWER01. The sequence continues at coordinate 44,171 of DAOULA010000006.1, read as the reverse complement.
CATCATCCAGGTGTACTGGAGCGGGTTGCGGGACATCCTCAGCAGGGTCATCGACACGCCGACGGGCGCGCGCCTTACCAGCGAGCTCAGGGCCCAGTACACCAGCTGCAGTGGGACCACCGCTGACAGGAGGACCACCGGCACGAACATGAGCTCGTTCGGAGGGGGCCTCTCCATCCAGATGAACAGCCCGGCCAGAGCGGCCTCGATTCCCAACGCGGGCAGCCTGACGGACCACTCCCTCGAGGTGGTTGCCAAGGCGTATGCCGCGCCGAACCCCGCTAGTAGGGCAGCCTGGGGCAGCCACTCGAAGTTGTACTCGACCCTTATCTCGCGTATGACCACGACCGCACAGAGCACGACCAGGGTGGTTCCAACCCAAACGTGGACCAGCGCCTGCGACTCACCTCCCAGGTACCGCACCAGCAGAGGGAAGAGCCTCATGAAAAGGAGAGCGACCACCGCCAGCAGGAGTATTGGCGCGGCCAGAAGGGCCTCGTTGACCTGGACGTCCTCGAACAGTCCGCCCGACACCAGGTGCCCTCTTGCCTGTATCTCCCAGAAGAGAATCCCACCCAGTGCCAGCAGCCCGATGTCCAGGTAGTAGCGTTGGAACAGGGGCAGCAGGGGAGGTCGGGCCGTCCGGAGTTTCTGGGCGATAAGCGCCGTCCGCCCGCCGAGTACGCCCGGAAGCACGAATATGATCAGGCATAGCGCGGCCGCGCCCCACGCCACCAGGAACGGGGCGAAGGTCAGCCTGATGGGGAGCAGCCCGCCGCCCGTGAACTCGTCGAAGTACGGCAGCAGGCCTGCAGCCGTTACGACCCCCATCACCAGGAATGGCGCGACGATGGCGGGTATCGCCACCAGTATGAGGCCTTCTATCGAATAGACCCGGAAGACCTGCCACAGGCTCGTGCCCCTGGTGCGAAGAGACGCTATGTCGTCGCTCCGCGCCTCCACAAGGTAGTTCACCATCATGTACAGGTAGTAGAGGGCGGCCAGCAGCATGATCGCTATGAGCAGCAGCAGCGGTATGGACGAGAAGAAGCTTCGCTCCTCGAATTCGTCCAGTATGCCCGTGATTCCCGTGAACGCCGACGACCCTATCAGCCGGTCGAAGAGCCCCTTCTCGAACTCCGTTACCCTGTGCCTGATCTCCTCGAGGTCCAGCCTCGTCAGAGTCCCCCTGTCCACTCCCACGTAGTAGTCGATCGTGGAGAAGGTGGAGGGCAGCACCTTGCCTACGGTCTCCAGCAGGACATCCTGCGTGACGAAGACGCCAAGCTGCGTCTGCACCTCCGCGTCCTCCAGCAGCTCCTCCGCGTCGGTCCCGGTGGTCCGGTCGAGCTGGTACGCCGCATCGTCGGACCGCGGCCCGACCCGGAACAGGTTCGCGCCAAGCGGCCAGTAGGGGTCCCTGGGATCGACTTGCTCTACGAAGCCCGTGACCCTGACATACACCCTCTCCGGCTGGTCGACCGACCTGGCCAGCACAATCGTGTCTCCGATGAGCAGCCGGTAGAAACTCGCGAGCTGCGCCGCCACCACCCCTTCCAGGACCGGCCCGCCGTCCCCTTCCTCTACCCTGTTAGTCGCAAACCGCCCCTCCACTACCCTGATGTGAGGCTCCAGGTCCGACAGCACCTGGAAGTAGCCCCGTGGGGCATCGGAGGGCGGACGCGTAATCGGCAGCGGAAACACGGGCGTGCCCAGGAACATGGGGTCCGTGCGCAAGTGGCGCACCACGTCCTTCCCAACGTCCGAAAGGCTGGTCTCCTGGATGTCGTTGAACGTCTCGTCGGCGGCATCCAGGTTGGCGCCTTTCAGCGGGACGAAGGGAACGTAGGTCCGTATCTTCAGGAAGTGGTCGGAAGTGCGCGCGAACGCCGTATCCAGGCTCATCCGGTTCAGCGTCTCCAGGTAGACTGGAGCGCCTACCGCCAGGCTGCTCGACACGGTCACGCCCACAAAGACCGCCGCGACTAGCCGCCAGTTGGCGCGCAACCTTCCTGCGATGAGCTCTATCAATTAGCGTCTATCTCAGCACCATCTCGACCCGGAGCGGCGGAGTCTCACTGCATCTCATACGACCCGTGCCGCCTGTCGGTTTCAAGCTGGCGGTATGATAACACGCAGCTTGAGGGGCCCCGCGAGGACCGGACCTCGGCTGCCCCATCCGCCTCCTGGCAGGCTGCCGGTTAGCGACCGAGATAGTCTTCCGTCCAGCCGAGCCCCTCTTCGGTCGTGGTCAACGGAATGTACTCACAGCCGATCCAGCCGTCGTACCCCATGTCGTCGATGGCCGCGAACACGTTCGGGTAGTTGACCTCGCCCGTGCCGGGCTCATGGCGTCCCGGCGTATCGGCAATCTGGATGTGCCCGATTCTCCCAAGCTTCTCCCTCATCGACGGGATGAGGTCTCCCTCCATGATCTGCATGTGGTACACGTCATATTGCAGCCACAGGTTGTCGGACCCGACCTCGTCGATGACCGACAGGGCCTGGTCGGAGTAATTCAGGTAGAAGCCGGGTATGTCCCTCGTGTTGATGGGCTCGACGAGCAGTCGAATGCCAGCTTCACCAAGCTGGGCCGCCGCGAATCCCAGGTTGGACACCAGCGTCGCCCTCAGCTCGTCGGCGTCCGCCCCTTGGGGTGGTATGCCCGACAGGCAGTTGATCTTCCCGCACCCCAGGGCCTTCGCATACTCGACCGCCAGCCCTACCCCGTCCTGGAACTCCCCCACCCGTGACGGATCGGTGGCGATGCCGCGCTCTCCCGCATCCCAGTCTCCCGCCGGTAGGTTGTGGAGCGCGACAACCAGGTCGTTGCTCTGCAGCCTTTCCGTGATGGCCTCCCTCTCGTAGTCATAGGGCAGCCCGAACTCCACGGCACGAAACCCCGCCCGGGCAGCGGCGTCGAACCGGTCCAGGAAATCCACCTCGTTGAACATCATGGTCAGGTTCGCAGCTAGCTTCGGCATCTGTCGACCTCGTAATCAGTGAGTTTGAAACGGCCCTGGGCCGACCCTGCACGCGCCGACCAACCCGGGCTCGCCGAAGTCTATGCCAGCACTCCCAGACGTGCAACAGGAGCGACACATATCGGGCATCATCCCGTAGGGGAGGGTTTCAAACCCTCCCTCCCCTTCCCCACCGGTCTTGGCGGCAGGTTGGTTCATATGGCGGATGTGTATAATGCGAGTCGCCTACGACCAACCCGCAAAGGGGGCTGACATGCCAAGCCTGCGAAGGACCGGCCGCACAATCATCGCCACCGGCGGCGTCTCCACTCCAGGCCTCGAGCGCCTGCAGAACGGCGACATCCTCGCTTCCCATCGCCGCTTCAAACCCGAAATGGAGGGCGGAGATGGATTCTCGAGCTGGGTCGGCGAAGTCCTCAGGTCGACCGACGGGGGCCGTACCTGGAGCGACCCAATAGTGGAGGTGCGGGGAAGACGCCCGGGCATCCCGGAGACGCTCGTGCCCTACTACGGCATGGCCCAGCTTCCCGACGGCACGGTCCTCCTGCCCTCCATGGGCCCCACCAGGGGCACGTACATGATGCGCTCGACCGACAACGGCGAGACATGGACCGGCCCCGAGCCGGCCGGCCAGGGAATCGACGGCGTCGACTGGGCCGCCCTCGCCCCTTACGGCAAGATACGCACCCTCTCGGACGGCGTGGTCATCTTCCCCGTTTGCGGCCACTTCAGGGGCCACAACAACCACGTCACCGGTCACCTGCGCTCCTACGACGGGGGCAACACGTGGACCGAGTTCGCCACGGTCGCCAGCGGCCACGTCTTCTACAACGACGCCATCGAGCTGCCCGACGGCAGGATGATAGCCATCGTCGTCAACGAGCTGTCCCCCGCCGGCCATGGCATGGCGCCCTTCTACTGGACCGAGTCACACGACCTGGGGCGAACCTGGAGCGAGCCTGACTTCACCACGGGCGCAATCTATGGCAACTCGCCCGCCCTCTTCCTGACCAAGAAGGGCACCCTCCTCTGCGGCTACCGCTGGACCGGCGACGTAGACCAGGGATACGTCGGGGTAGGCATCAGCATCTTTACTGAGGACGGCGCCGGAGCAGGCTCCTGGAACTCGAGCCCGATCATGGTCTGGCTCAGCCGGGGCGTGCGTCCCACCTATCCCGGTCGCTCCTTCTCGGGCTACCCCGCCTTCACATACGCCGACGACGAGCGCATCCTCTGCGCCTACTTCATGTCGCCCGTGGGCGGCGGCGGCGACCCCACGACCTCGGACATCGAGGGAGTCTACTACGTCGAGGAGGACTAGCCGCCCGTCATAGCCGCCGTTTCGCCCCCTTAGGTATAATGTGGTACATCTCCCCTACCTGCCCAGGTGGCGAAACGGTAGACGCGGCGGACTTAAAATTCGCTTCCCGCAAGGGAGTGGGGGTTCGATTCCCTCCCTGGGCACCAACACCTTCCCCGTCTCCCCTGCCTCCGCCTGAGATCCAACAGCTATCGGATTCGACCGGGGATTGACTGGCCTCGGTGGAGACGCCTATGATGCGGCCAACTCGCCTGAGTTGATCTCTGGTCCCGGTAAGCGCCAGAGCCGTGCTCTAGCCCACGTGCTCAGCCGTAGGGGCGGACCCATGTGTCCGCCCGCAGAGGGACGCCAGTTCCAACAGTGGGAGTATCGACATGAAGAGTCCAAGCGCCGCCGAAGAACAGTTGGTGCCGACTGACGGCATTCCCAAGAAGGTGCTGGCCAAGGTAAACGGCTCGCACTCCGGAGAAATCATCAGCGACACCTACCCCTATCCCAACAAGCTCTCGCGAAAGCAGTACGAACAGGAAAAGGCGGAGCTGCAGGTCGAGCTTCTCAAGCTGCAGAACTGGGTCGCCGAGACCGGTGAACGCGTAGTCCTTGTCTTCGAAGGGCGGGATGCTGCCGGCAAGGGCGGGACCATAAAACGCTTCATGGAGCACCTCAACCCCCGCGGAGCGTCCCTGGTAGCGCTGCCTGCCCCGTCCGAGAGGGAGCGCGGACAGTGGTACTTCCAGCGCTACGTGCAGCACCTGCCCTCCAGCGGAGAGATGGTCTTCTTCGACCGCTCCTGGTACAACAGGGCGGTCGTCGAGCCCGTGATGGGGTTCTGCACTACCGCCGAGACACTGCGCTTCCTCCGCGACACCGTGATGTTCGAGGAGATGCTGATCAACGAGGGCCTGCACCTCTTCAAGTTCTGGTTCTCGGTCAGCCGGGAAGAGCAGCTCAGGCGGGTAATGTCCCGGGCACAGGACGGCCTCAAGCAGTGGAAGGTAAGCAACGTCGATCTCCGGTCGCTGCCCCTGTGGGACGACTACACGGAGGCCAAGAAGGCCATGTTCGCGGCCACCGACACGAAGGCCTCGCCCTGGGTGGTCGTCAAGTCGGACGACAAGAAGCGCGCCCGCCTCGCCTGCATGCGCTACTTACTTCGGAGTCTGGACTACGAACCTGAAGCCCGCAGCCGCGTGGCAAGGCCGGACCCGAAGTTGATCGGCCCCGCCAAGAGCCTCTACGCCAAGGGAGAGGTCTGGTAGACCCGGGGTGATTCCCTTCCCGCGCTCCGGCTGAGGGCCCTAGGGAAGGTCTGAATAAGAGGCCCCAAGGGATCGTTCGCCCTGAGCCTGTCGAAGGGCAGTGCTCAGCCGATGCGGCTGTTCAGAGGTTCCCTAGGCCTGCCGGATGCCCGGCTCCAGTACGGCGATGCTCGTGCTCTTGATTATCAGGTAGACGCTGTCGCCCTCTGACAGCTCCAGCGACCGCAGCGCGTCCGGAGTGATCTCCACCATTACTCGCACTCCCGCCCTGACGAAGAGCACCACGCGTGGGCCGATCGGGAGAATCTCCTCCACCACGCCCGGCACCACGTTCTGGGCGCTGATGCGGGACGGCACGTCCAGCGCTACCAGGATGTCGGAGGCTCGTATGGAGATTGTCACGCGCTCGCCTGGCTGGGACTCCACCTCCGGCGCCAGGAGATGCAGACCGCCAGCCTCCAGCTCCGCCTGCAGCCCGTCGGCCCGCCTCCCCACCACGTCGGCGTCGATCAGGTTCTCCAGCGCCTCGTAGTCCGAAAGCCGCCCCAGTCGAGGGTCCGACAGCACCGCCGAAGGCGGCCCCTGGGTGACGTTGGCCCCGTTGTTGAGGACCAGCACGTCGGAGGCGATCGCCATCACCTCGGATATCGAATGCGACACGTACACCATCGGTATGCCCAGCTCGTCCCGCACCTGCTTCAGGTATCTGAGGATCAGCCCCCTGAAGGCGAGATCGAGGGACGATACTGGCTCGTCGAGCAGCAGCAGCCTGGGAGAAGCGGCCAGGGCCCTCGCCAACGCGACGCGCTGGCGCTCGCCGCCGGAGAGGTCCACCACGCTCCGGTCCATCAGGGTCTCCAGCTGGAGCAGGTCAACGACCTTCTCCATGGACACGGTGCGCCCGGCCTCCGGGGTGAGACGGTGCCCGTAGCGGATATTGTCCCGGACGTTCAGGTGGGGGAACAGGGCCGAGTCCTGGAAAACGTAGCCCACTCCCCTTCTCTCCGGAGGGACCCCCATCTTCCGCCGGGGCGAGTAGACGGTCTGGCCCAGCACCTCGATCTCCCCCTCGTCGGGTCTCGCGAGACCGGCGACGCAGTTGAGAAGGGTGGTCTTGCCGCTGCCCGAAGGGCCGAAGACCGCAGTGATGCCGTGCCCGAATTCCGCCGAGCAGCGCAATTCGAAGCTGCCCAGCTTCTTCGTTATGTCGAACTTGAGGGTGGTCTGTCCCTCATCGCGTACCGTCCGGGCGGTCTCCAATCTAGCCTGGCTCATTTCGCACACCCTTCCAGGTCCGCGACAGGAGCCAGTTGTGTACGACCAAAGTGCCGATCGCCAGTACCACCGACACGGCGGCCAGCTTGATCGCAGTGGCGTCGTCGCGGACCTGGACACTCGAGTAGATGGCCAGCGGCAGGGTCTGGGTCCTCCCGGGTATGTTGCCCGCCACCGTGATGGTGGCGCCGAATTCGCTCAGCGCCCTCACGAATCCAAGCAGTATTCCCGCCAGTATCCCGCGATATGCGAGCGGCACCGTGACCGTAAACAGGACTCGAAGGGGCCCGGCCCCCAGCGTGCGCGCCGACATCTCCAGCCGCTCGTCCACCTCCCCCATCGCCGTGATCGCTGCCCGAGCCACCAGCGGAAAGGAGACCACCGCGGCGGCCAGGACGGCGGCAACCCAGGTGAATACCACGTCCGTCCCGAGGACGCCGCGTACGACCGACCCGACCGGTCCTTCCCTGCCCAGCAGGAGAAGCAGCAGAAAACCGACCACTACGGGAGGCACCGCAAGCGGCAGCGACACCGCGATGTCGATGACCAGGCTTCCCCTCACCTTCCGCCTCGCAACCAGCCACCCGGCGAGCACCGCAAGCGGAACATTGATGACTGTGGCCAGGAGTGCCACGCGCAGCGTCAGCTCTAGTAGTGTAATGTCCATAGTGAGATGTTGCGGCCGGTCCTATCGGCGCCCAACGGTAATCGGGCAAGTATAGAACATGGTGCGCCGCCCCTACTCCGGCGAGGTGAACCCATGCTTCGCGAACACCTCTCGGGCCCCTGCGCTCCTCAGGTACTCGACCAGCCTCCGGGCGGAGTCCTCGTGGCCTGACCCCGCCATGACGGCCGCCGGGTAGACGATGGGAGAGTGGCTCTCCTCAGGCACGGTAGAGGCCACCGTCACCCACCGGGATGCACGAGCATCGGTTGCGTACACGAGCGCCGCATCGGCGTTTCCCGACTCCACGTACGCCATAGCCGCCCGTACATCTGCGGCGAACACCATCTTCGGCTGCAGTCCGTCCCAAAGCCCGTGGTACTCCAGGCTCTCCCGGGCATACTTGCCTGCGGGGGCGAGCTTGGGGTCGGCTATGGCGATCCGCTCGACATCTGCGCTCGCCAGTCCAGGGATGCCGTCGGCGGGAGCCTCCTCGCCCGCAGCCACCGCGAGCACCAGTCGGTTGTGAAGGATGTTCACAGGCTCCCCATCCAGGGTCGCGCGCTCGTCGACGAAGGAGACCGGAGAGGCGCCGGCCGGCACAAAGAGCGCCGCGGGCGCCCCGCTGACTATCTGCTGGGCCAGGGACTGTGACCCTCCGTAGCTGGCCGACACCATGATGCCGGTGTCCCTCTCGAACGCGGCCACGACCTCCTCCATGGGCTCGTGCAGGCTCGCGGCTGCAAAGACTAGCATTTCGCCCGGGTCCTCGTCAGGCGAACAAGCCAGCATTAGCGGCACGGAAAGGGCAGCCAGCAAAACACCGGCCCGGGAGGGCAACGAAAGCGGGATTATCACCGTTCCAGCGTCTCCCAGGGCTGCACCGCTGTCAAGTTTCGACCGGCCTCCCGTTTATGGTATACTCTCACGGAGTCGGGACCTCTTTGACCTGTCGAGCTAAGAAGTGGGCTAGCCCACTTTTTTTGTTGATGGGGCATCCGTTCAGTCAGGAGGTAGCGAGGGATATGAAGAGCGATTTCATCATCGCCTTGACGCAGTTGGCGGCTGAGCGCAACCTGCCAAGGGAAATCGTGCTCTCTGCCATCGAGGCCGCCCTTGCGTCCGCTTACAAGCGAGATAGCGTCGCGGCCGGCCAGAACATATCTGTCAAGCTCGACCCAGGCAGCGGAGACGTGAGCGTCTTCGTCGTGAAGACCGTGGTGGAAGAGGTGGAGGACTCCCAGTTCGAGATCTCCGTTGCCGACGCCAGGAAGATCCAACGCGACGCACAAGTCGACGATCTCGTCAGGACCGAGAGCCTCCCCCACAGCGCGGGGCGCATAGCCGCCCAGACGGCCAAGCAGGTCGTCATGCAGAGGCTCAGGGAAGCCGAGAGGGACCTGGTCTTCAAGGAATTCTCCGACAAGGAAGGCGAGGTCTTCACCGTCACCATCCAGAAGATCGAGCCCAGGCAGGTCACCGTCGAGATGGGCCGCGCCGAGGCTGTACTGCCCCACTCCGAGCAACCCATGTACGAGAGGTACAGGGTAGGCCAGAAGGTGAAGGTCCTCCTGCAGTCCATCAGGCAGTCGAACGAGGGACCGGAGCTCATCGTCTCTCGCGCCGACCAGATGCTTCTAAGGCGGCTGTTCGAGATGGAAGTGCCCGAAATCTACAGCGGCGCCGTCGAAATAGTGGACATCGCGCGCGAGGCGGGGTCTCGCAGCAAGGTTGCCGTATTCGCCAAGCAGGAAGGCGTCGACGCTGTCGGCTCCTGCGTAGGCCTGCGCGGCATCCGTATCCAGAACATCGTCAACGAGCTGCACGGTGAAAAGATAGACGTAGTCCCCTGGGCCAAGGACCCGAAGGCCTACATAACACGGGCCCTCAGCCCCTCCCAGGTCATGCGCGTCAAGCTGGACGAGGATGAGCAGGCGGCCATCGCCGTCGTGCCCGAGAACCAGCTCTCCCTGGCCATCGGAAAAGAGGGCCAGAATGCCAGGCTAGCGGCGAAGCTCACCAGCTGGAAGGTTGAGATCAAGAGCAACGTCGAGATGGACGAGATCGAAAAGGCCGAGGAGGAAGCCAGGCTCAAGGCGGCTGCCGAAGCGCCGCCCGAACCCGTCGTGGAGGTGGTTGAAGAGCCTGTGGAGGCGCCCGCCGCTATCGTGGAGGTGGCCGAGGAGGCCGTCGCCGAGGTGGCGGAGGTCGCCGCTGAAGTCGAGGAGCCCGTCACCGAAGAGCCCGCCGCGGAAGAGGCCGAGGAGCCTGAAATTGAGACCCCGGCAGCCGAGGTCGAGGAGCCCGAGCCTGAAGAAGAGCCCGAAGTCCTCGAGGAAGTCGTCCTCAGGGAGCTCCTGAGCGAGGTGGAGGAAGACCATCAGCCCCAGAAGGAGGAGGCGCTTGTCGGTGCGGCCGAAACCGCCACCTCCATCGAAGACCTGTCCGAGGATGTCTGGTCCGTTCGAAATGTGCCGGCCGCACAGCCGGGCGTGATAAGATTCAGGGAAGACATCGCGGAGCTGGACGGCCCCGACGGCCCGCGCAGAGGAAGGCGCAGGCGCAGGCGTGGAGGAGCCGGACAGCAGAACAGAAGGCGCTGACGAATGGCTGTCAGGACCCCAGACCGGAAAGTTCCCCTGCGTACGTGCGTGGCCTGCGGGACCAAGACGGCAAAGGGCAGCCTGGTGCGCATCGTCGCTCCGCAACAGGGCGCCGTCGGCGTAGACGTGACAGGCAAGGCCCACGGACGGGGGGCCTACCTCTGCAGGAGCGGAGATTCCAGCCACGATCTCCGTGGGCGCGGACGTTTGGGCCACGCACTGCATCGGCAGCTTTCTGATGACGAATGGAACAACGTGGTCTCTTCCATTGAGACCGCCAGGCACACTGGGTAAACGGAAATATGACGAATCGCGCAACCACAACCGAGCGGGGCGGGACAGGGGCGAGCCCACAGGCGGCTCCCCTGATAGAGATACCTGCCGACGTGTCCGTCGCAGAGCTCTCCGAGCTCATGGACGTGGACCCCATCGAGACGATCAAGCAGTTGATGCGGGCCGGGTTCATGCTGAGCATGAACGACGAGGTGGAGTTCGAGACGGCGGCAATGGTCGCCCAGTCGTTCGGCCTCAGGGTCAGGGCTCCCAGGAAAGAGGAACGGGGCCCAGGTTCGCTCACCGTCTCCCATGAGGGCGAGGACCAGTCCAACCTGGCTCCCAGGCCTCCGGTCGTAACCATCCTCGGTCACGTGGACCATGGCAAGACCACCCTGCTTGACCGCATACGCAGCTCAAACGTCACAGCGGGCGAAGCGGGGGGCATTACCCAGCACATCGGCGCTTACCAGATTGAGCGCGACAGCGAGCGAATCACGTTCCTCGACACGCCGGGCCACGAGGCCTTCACCGCCATGCGAGCGCGGGGCGCCCAGGTCACGGACATCGCAGTCATAGTCGTGGCCGCCGACGATGGCATCATGCCCCAGACCGTCGAGGCTATCGACCACGCCAGGGCCGCGGAAGTGCCCCTGGTAGTCGCCATTAACAAGGTCGACAGCCCCAGGGCCGACCAGGAGCGGGTGAAGCGCCAGCTGGCCGAGAACGACCTCCTCATCGAGGAATGGGGCGGCGACGTGGTCGCAGTTCCCGTTTCTGCACTTACGGGCGATGGCGTCGACGAGCTGCTCGACAACCTCAGCGTGGTGGCCGAGGTGGCCGAGTTGAAGGCCAACCCTGCCAGGCCGGCCAGGGGCGTCGTGGTCGAGGCCCAGGTCGACAGGAGCCGGGGCCCCATAGCTACCCTGCTCGTCCAGACTGGCACCCTGAAGCTGGGGGACACCCTGGTCGCGGGCGAGGTATTCGGTCGCGTCCGCGCCATGAGGGACGACAGGGGCAACCCGGTCAAGGAGGCCGGCCCGGCCGTGCCTGTAGAGGTGATGGGGCTGGGCGGGCTCCCCCAGGCTGGCGACATCGCAGAAGTAGCGGAGAACGACAGGTCGGCCCGGAGCTCCGCCGAGAAGCAGCGGCAGAGCCGGGAGGACAAGAGGCGGTCCGGCGTCACCCTTGCGGAAGTCCACTCCATGATGGAGTCGGGTGAAGCTCAGTCCCTCGATCTCATAGTGAAGACCGACGTTCAGGGCAGCATCGACGCCGTCCGCAGCGCCCTCCAGGCCCTGAGTACCGGCGAGACGAAGGTCAACATCATTCACGCCCAGGCCGGTACGATCTCGGAAAACGACATCCTACTGGCCGCCGCTTCCAATGCCATCATCGTTGGCTTCAACGTCAAGCCGGAGACGGGCGCCCAGACCCTCGCAGCACATGAAGATGTCGAGATTCGAAGCTACGACATCATCTACAACCTCGTCGATGACATCAGCAAGGCCCTCTCCGGCCTGCTCGCCCCGGAGACACGGGACGTCGTCGAGGGAATCGCCACGGTAAGGGCAGTCTTTGGAGTCGGCGGTCGCAGGCTGGCGGCCGGCTTCTACGTCAACCAGGGACGAATATCGCGGTCGGGGACCATTCACGTCTCCAGGGGCGGCAACAAGCTGTTCGAGGGAGCCGTGGCGAGCCTGCGCCACTTCAGGGACGACGTGCGCGAGGTCGCTACCGGCCTCGAGGGTGGGCTAGTCCTCGATGGATTCTCGGACTTCCAGGAAGGCGACACGATCGAGTCCCACCGCATCGAGGAAGTCTGACGGACGCCGCCGTCTCCGCTTCTCCCAGGCTGGCATATACCCCAAGAGGGAAAGCGGGCCCCCACGAACCGAGGATGAAGAGGTACCGCAAGTGAGCCGCCGTCTGGATCGAGTCAACGCCCTGTTGCGCCGGGAGATAAGCAGGGCCATATCCACCGAGCTGTCCGACCCCAGGCTCTCACCTATGCAAACGGTCACGAGAGTGCACTGTTCGCCGGACCTGTCCCACGCCAGCGTCTACGTAAGCGTCCCGGACGATAGCGGTGCGGACACCATCGCAGCCCTGCGTTCATCCGCACCGGTCGTTCGAAGGTCGCTCCGCGTGCTGAATCTCAAGAAAATCCCCCAGCTGGCCTTCCGCCTGGATGACTCCGTGCAGAAAGGCGACGAGGTGCTGAGAATCCTGGACAGGGTCTCCGCCTCAGAGAGTACCGGCGGATGACCGGACAGCTGGAGCGTTCGGCTCCGCAGAAGCGGCGCAGGGGCCCCGAACGCAGGATCGACGGCGTGCTCGTCATCGACAAGCCTGAGGGCATGACGAGCATGGACGTCGTTCGGCGAATCAAGAGGGCGAGCCGCGTCAAGAAGGTCGGCCACGGTGGGACCCTGGACCCATTCGCAACGGGCGTCATTGCCGTGTGCATGGGACAGGCAACCAGGTTGATGGAGTACCTCGTCGACAGCTCCAAGACCTACAGGGGAGTCGTCGAGCTTGGTATCGAAACGGACACCTACGACGTCCAGGGCGAGGTAACTCGCAGGACGGACCCCTCGGGTGTAACCCTGGACCAGGTCGAGGCCGCCCTATCCGAGTTCCGCGGCGTTATCCTCCAGGTGCCTCCCATGTACAGCGCCCTGAAGCGCCAGGGCAAGAGACTCTACGACCTCGCTCGCGCCGGCGTCGAGGTAGAGAGGGAGCCCAGAAGGGTCGAGGTGACCGACATTTCCGTCGTCGACTGGTCGCCTCCGCTGGTGGAGGTGAACGTCGAATGCGGCCGCGGCTTCTATATGCGCTCCCTCGCCTACGATCTCGGAGCCAATCTGGGCTGCGGGGCGTACCTCAAGAGCCTCGAGCGCGTGAAGAGCGGGAGCTTCGACGTCGCAGATGCCCTGTCCCTCGAGGAGGCCGAGCGAAGCTTCGAGGACGATGACTGGCGTCGCATCGTGCGGGCGCCGGACGCCATCGTCGACCGGTTGCGGACCCTGATCGTCGGGAAGAGGGAGGAGCTGCACCTTCACCAGGGCCGTCCCCTTGCCCCTGGCCTGAAGATCCCTCCCGCAAAGCAGGGCGAGCGACGCAGGGTCTACACGACCGAGGGCGTCTTCGTTGGCATCGTCGCCTTCGACGCCCCCGGCCGGCAGTGGCAGCCGCAGCGCATCCTCAGCATCGACTACGCCGGAGGATAGCCGGCCTGGTCGGAGGTGCTAACCGCCCGAAGGCGTAGGAGTCTCGGCGGGCGCGGGCTCTGGAGTGGGCTCAGGCGGCGGCTTCAGCACATACTCCTTGTCGGCTTGGAGCATGTCGTCGACCTCGAAGTCTGCAACGAGGACGTAGTAGTCGGACTCGCTCGACTTGACCACGTACCCGCCTTGCACCGCAGCCCCCACCGTCAGCGTCACCGTCGCGGCGGTCCCGGCGTCGTTGCGCGACTCCAGGGTGTAGGTGCCCGTGGGGGTGCCTAAGCCGTACTCCTCGATCTCCTGGAGGCCGAGTGGCTCACGCATGGAGACCGATGCTGCGCGCGTGAGGAGCGAATTCACCCTGGCCTGGTCCAACTCCTCGCCTTCCTCGATCCCCTGGACTGTCCAGGCGCCGTCCTCGTCCCTGCTCAGCTCGAGCTGACCCAGGGAGTTGTCGATTGACACGCTGGTCAGGAAGCTCTGGGGGACGAACAGGTACTCCGTTTCTATCCAGCCAAGCGAATTCACAGGCGCGTCCGACGTCGTAAGCTCGGACACCTTGTACACCTCGTCCTGCCCATCTGGCCTAACGTGGCTTGCGCTCACGGTAAGGGCGCTGCCCAGGTAGAGCTTGTACGCCTTGCCGCCGGTCGTCTCGAACTCCAGCAGACGCTCGAACTTGGACGGGGACACCCGCAGCCTAAGGTGGCTGGACGCAGTCCTGGTAACCACGTTGTCGGCTACCAGGCCGTCGAGAGTGTGGAGCAGGTTGTTCAGCCTGTCGGTCCTGCAGGGGTAATTGTCGGCCAGGGGGAGAACGCAGCCTTCACCGCCCCTTGCTACCTCGATCGTACCGCCGTCCGGTCCCGTGATCTTCACCCGCGTGATGCTGCCCGGCTCCACGTCGGGGAATATCGGTCCGGCCTCGGTTGCGGACTCCGGCCAGAACACGAAGGCAACCAGGGCCACCTGCAGCACGAGCGCTACGGCCAGGATTCTATTCGTCATCCTGCGCCTCGCCTTCGCCGCCTGGCTCCACCAGCTTCATGGGCTCCTCGCCGCGCTGCCTCACGTTCCACACCAGGCCGATCAGCAACAGGGCTGCCAGCGCAACCGCGTAGTTGGCCGCCTCCCACACCGTCTGCTCGTTGTCATCGAGCGGCTGCAGCAGCCGAGTGTACGTGCCGCGCGCCCGCAGGCCAAGCAGATCGTCGTCCTCGAGGGCCCAGTCCACCGCGTTCTCCATGAACTGCAAGTTGAACAGGTACCTGTCCGCCGAAATGGTCCTGGAAAGCTCTAGTATCACGTCGTCCAGGAACTCCGAGCTTCCAAACACGATTAGCCTGGTCGATTCCGGTGACTGGTCCACCAGGCCCGGTCCGCCCCTGCCCAGCGGATCGTCCTCGAACGGCGAGGGCTTGTCGCTGTAATAGCTCTTGAACGAGCCCCTGATCGATACCGCGAGGGGGAATGAGCGTTGGTCTCCCTCCACCGGGAAGCCCAGGACCGGGTACTCCTCCCTATCCGGGTCCACGTCTGCTGACGACCTGAGCCACGACCTCCTTGTCGACCTTAGGAAGACCTCGACGTCGCGGTTGCCACCCATGGACTCGTCGATCAGCAGAGGCGACGCCCACTGCAGCGTAACGGCGGGCATGTTAGCGGTCACTGGGCTGTCCTCGTCCATCCCATCCCTCCGTACATCCACGAACGGAGGATAGGCAATCCGCTCGATATCCAGTACGTTCACCCCGCCCACGTTTCGCTGCACCTGGATTGGGAACTGCTCGTTCTGCGTGTCGAGCACGAGCTCCTTACCAATGCTGACACCGTACGACTCGAGCAGGTCTCCCACGCCCTCCCTGACCTCTTCGAGGCCGATGCCTGTCCCGAGCTGGATCGGCGATACGATGAAGTTGCCAGAAGCGATGATCACGGACCCGCCGCGCATGAGGAACTGGTCGATGGCCAGCAGCTCCTTTGGAGCCATGTTGCGCGGCGACACTACGACCAGCACGTCCACGTCGGGCGCTGTGCCCTGTGACAGGTCGGCGAGCACCATGGTGTAGTTCTGCGACAGCTGCTGGTGCACATAGCTCCAGCTCGAGATGGGCGGCACCTCCTGTCCGAAGGCGCCCGTCACGGGGTCGTTCGGCGGCACCCACAGCCCCACGCTCTTCAGGAGTCCCGGCACCACCCTCCTGATTCCCGCGTCGATGGCCGAGCGTATGTCGGCCTCGGTAGCCTCGCCGCCGGGATAGATGAGAACGCTGTCGCTCCCTCTCTGGAGCACCATGTGGAAGTAGTAAGAGTCCGTCGAGCCAAGCTCCACCAGGCTGGGGGCTACTCTCTGTGTCTGCTGGATCTGCTCCCGCGTCACCGGGCTGTCGGGCAGGTCCGGATCGACCAGGGATACAACCAGCTTCCCGTTCGAATCGGCCGCCAGCTCCTCCGCCACGGTCCTGAAGTGTGCCGGCGCTTCCTTCAGGGCCTCCGGCAGAGTCTGTTCGGTGATGTATGCAGTCAGGACCAGCGGCTGCTCCAGCGATGCGAACACCGCGTCCTGCCTCTGGAAGCCCGACACAGCCTTCTTGATCGCGCTGGTCAGGTCGTACTCCAGGTTCCGCAGGCGCACCGTAACGGCGCTTCCACTCTGGTCGACCTCCACCAGGTCCGCAAAGTTGAGGATCACGAACTGGTCGCCGTACCTCACAAGAATGTCGAAGTAGGAATTCACCACCGCCGCGTCCCGCCGCTCCCTGATGGTGAACGGCGTGGACTCGATCCCGTACGACCTGTTCGCCTCTGCCTCGATAGCTTCGTCGGTCCTCGGGTCGACCACCTCCGCTTCGATCTTGCCGCGCGACGCTATCTCGTATTCACGCAGCAGGTCCCGGATGGTGGGCACAAGCGGCTCCAGCAGCGGGTGCGTCCTGTCGCTGATGTATCCCCTCAGCAGCAGCGGCTCCTCCAGGTTGGAGATCACGTCCTTGGTGGGAGCCGTCAGGCTGTACTCGCGCTGCGCCGTCAGGTCCACCCGCAGTCCGGCGAGAGGGAAGAGCCAGACGTTGAGCAGCAGCAGGTTGATCCCTATCAGGACCACACCGATGATCGCACCGCGGCGCATTGGGGCAGCATCCGCACCCCTGCTCCATCGCTTCGTCTCCAGCGACACCACGTTCAGGGCAAGGAACAGCGTGGCGACCGAGCCGTAGTAGACGATGTCGCGAAGATCGATCACGCCGCGCTCGATGCTCTCGAACCTGCTGCCGCTGCCGATACCCCTCAGGATCTCGGAGACGCCACCGCCGGCGAACACAGTCACAGTCTCAGTGCCTACCAGGTAGAGCAGGCCCCCTAGAAGCACGGTGAGAATCAGCGAGACGATCTGGTTGTCCGTTCGCGACGAAACGAATAGCCCTATGGCCGCATAGGCCGAACCCATGAGAAGCACCCCGAGGTACCCCCCGATGGCCGGCCCCCAGTCCAGGTCTCCGAGGAGCTCCACGGTTACTGGAATGGACAGTGTGAGAACCAGGGCCGTGGCAAGAAGGATGACCACCGCTACGAACTTGCCCAGGGCCAGGTGCGTCGTGCGGACAGGCAGCGTGAGCAGGACCTCCAGCGTCCCGGCGCGCTGCTCCTCGCTCCACTGCCTCATGGTCAGCGTAGCTACCAGCAGGACCATCAGGACCGGCATCCAGCGGAACAGCGGCCGTACGTCCGCGATGTTGCGCGCGAAGAACGTCTCGGCCCAGAAGAAGAGGAACAGGGTCGCCGCCAGGAAGACGCCTATGAATATGAGGGCCAGCGGCGATCCAAAGTAGGCGCGCAACTCCTTGCGTGCAACGGCCCAGGTCGGTATCCAGAGACCGCTCACTCTCCCGCCTCGCTGTCTTCTGACGGGGCCTCTTTCCGGCCATTGGCTGAGGTCGAGACAAGCTCGTTGAAGACGGTCTCCAGGGTCCTGGCCTCGCGCCGCAGCTCACGGACAGGCCAGCCCTTGCTCCGGGCGAGCGCGTAGACGTCCTCTCTCAGGTCTGTCCTCTCCTGCCCGGAGATCCGGTACTTGCGGCCGTCGGAGGTCATCTCGGAGGTAACGTCGATGACGCCATCGAGTTCACTAAGGGCCTTCGTAGCGTTGCCGGCATCCCGCCCCAGCACCAGCACGGTCGCCGAGGAAGCCGAGAGGTCGGCCATCCTCGCGTCGGCCCTGACCCGTCCGTTCAGCAGGACGAAGGCGCGGTCGCAGATGGCCTCGACCTCGGACAGTATGTGGGTCGACAGGAAGACTGTGCTGTTCTTGGATATCTCCCCTATCAGGCCTCTGACCTCGATGATCTGGGTCGGGTCGAGCCCGATGGTCGGCTCATCCAGTATGAGCACCTTGGGCTGGTGGAAGATCGACTGGGTGAGCCCCACTCGCTGGCGGTAACCCTTGCTCAGCTGCGAAATGGGCCTGGCCAGCATATCCTCGAGCCCGGTTGCCCGCACGGCCCTGGAAAGTAGCTCGGGCTGGGACTTGCGCGGCACCTGCCTCAGGTCGGCCATCATCCTCAGGTAGGCCTGCACCGAGAGCTCCGGGTACAGCGGCGCGTTCTCCGGAAGGTAGCCGATGCGCTCCTGGACACTCAACGTATCCGACACCACGTCGAACCCGTCCACGACCACGTGACCGCTGTCCGGCTGGAGATAGCCGGTCATGATCTTCATCAGGGTCGTCTTGCCGGCGCCATTCGGGCCGAGCAGGCCAACGACCTCCCCCTCCTCGACACGGAGAGAGACGTTGTCCAGTGCCTGTATGGACCCGTACGACTTGCTTAGTCCCGTAACCTCGATCACTTTCGAATCACTGTTTCAATCTGGTCTGTCCAGTTAATCTAAACGCTGGAGCGCCGAAAAGGTTAGCTCCGCCGACGACTCAATTCTCGCGGCGGTCGCCCGGCAGGTTAGCTCCGGCATGCAAATGCCGCAGACCCAAGCCTGCGGCATCGAACATCGGACCGCGTCCCTCTAGTGTACCACCAATTCTCAGCGTGCCATCGACGTGGCGCCGTCCAGGGCCCTCTCCAGTGCCCTCCTCATCCGGGGCCCGACCTGAGCCATCTCCTCGACGCTTGCCGTGCTGAACGCCAGGCGGACGTGGGTCGTGTCGTCATCCCGGCCATTGAGAAAGAACAGGGAACCCGCCGGGAAGACCAGCCCCTCTTCGGCGGCGCACCTCGCGAGATCCTGGGCATCAGCCTCGCGACTCTTCACCCACAGGAAGAAGCCGCCCTCGGGCATGGTGAATTGCAGGTCGTCTGGGCAATGCTCCTCCAGGCTGCGACACAGTGCATCGCACTTCGCCCTGTACAGTGGCCGCATCTCGTCCAGATGCGCGTCCATGCTCCCCGACCCCACGTAGTCGGCAAGCGCCCTGAGCAGCAGCGGGCTGCCTCCCATGTCGAACTTCACCCTGCTCAGGGCATGCACGAAGTCCTCCCTGGCCTGCACCCACCCGACCCTGAGGCCCGTGGCTATGGGCTTGCTGAACGTGCCGACTCGCAGAATGCCCTCCCCGCCCGCCATGCCATACAGTGATGGTGGAGGCGCATCGCCGAAGAATATGTCGGCGTAGGCAGCGTCCTCGACTATCAGCACCTTCCTGGCGGCGCACAGCTCCACCAGCGCCTCGCGGCACTCGTGCGGCATCGTCGCACCCGTCGGGTTGTGGAAGTCGGCCACTGTGTAGAGAATCTTGACGCGCCATCCAGCGGCCTCGGCGGCCGAGATAGCACGCTCCACTCCCTCGGGATCGTGCAACGGGACCGCGACGATCTCCGCCATGTGCCCTCGAAATGTCCTCAGCGAGCCCGAAAAAGTCGGAGACTCCACCAGCACCACGTCGCCAGGCTCTATGAAAGCGTCGCACACGTTGGCAATGCTGCCCGAGCTGCCGTTGTTGAGGATGAAGTTGTCGGAGCCGAGAGGCAGGCCGTCGAGACGGCTGTAGCGTTCGGCCAACGCCTCGCGCAGGCCGTCGAAGCCGTGCACCCCGCCGTACGTCAGGGAGGCCGTGTCGTCCAGCGCCCTCTCCAGCGAGTGGAGAAGGTCGGCGGACGGCAAAGTGTCCGGGTCAGGTATGCCGCCGGCCAGCAGAATCGGGTCCTCTACCGCGGGCCCATGTACCCACGGCACGCCCTGGTCGGTGGGGGTGCCGGCGCCAACTCCGAGAGCAGCCCCATTCAGCAGCGTGCGTATGTCCACGTTCGCCCAGGAATTCGCCTCGCTCACCTTCGGCGCAGATGTCATATGTCCCCCCAGATTTCTCCCTTACATGTCTATAATACCCCGGCCTGCTTAGTCCGAATTGCCGCCAACACACGACGGAGTGCATCAGAAAGCCAAGGAGGTGGGGAATCATGCCCAAGTACATCTTCACAGAGGAAGAGTGGATGCAGTTCAAGGACGAGTCCCACGGTCACACGCTGCTGGCGATCGACCGGACAACCTACCGCTCCATCAAGATGGGCGGGATGCCTGAGAGACTGCCCGGCTCCGAGACCTACGACAGGCTGCTTGGTGTCAACGTCTTTAAGCCTGGAGGCATCTACGAGGCCCACGCCCACCAGACCCCCATGTATTACTACGTCATAGCCGGAAGCGGCATCATGCGAGTGGGCGACGAGGAGCGGGTCGTCGGGAAGGGCGCCTGGATCTACACGCCCCCGGGTCTGAAGCACTACACCGAGAACACCGGCGACGAGGACTTCGCCTACCTGTTCTTCGGCGGCAACCCCACCGACCCGGACGCCGGATTCCACGAACCGGTAAAGGGCAACTGACAGACCAACACCCTGGGATTAGAGGGTAACGAGACTACCACCTGGTAGGGGCGGACCCACGTGTCCGCCCGCAGAATGCCAGACATGCTCGACTATTGCCCGTCACACCGCGGAGTCTCGGTCCACCAGGTCCCCGGCGTCACTCCCGGTAATACTCCATCCCCAGGTGGGTAATCTGGTCTTCGCCCATCATCCACCGCAGCGTGTTCTTCAGCTTGGTCTGCTGGATGAACAGGTCGTGCTCGGGGTATACCGACGCCGCGTGTTGCGGGCTCTTGAAGTAGAACGACAGCCACTCCTGGATGCCCCCCATGCCCGCACGCTGCGCCAGGTCCATGAACAGCACCAGGTCGAGCACCAGGGGCGCGGCCAGGACCGAGTCCGAGCACAGGAAGTTGACCTTGAGCTGCATCCGCCGGCCGAGCCAACCGAACAGGTCGATGTTGTCCCAACCTTCCTTGTTGTCCCCCCGGGGCGGATAGTAGTTGATGCGGACCTTGTGGTAAGCGTCCGAGTACAGTTCCGGGTAGACCTCCGGCTGGAGGATGTACTCCAGCACGCCGAGCTTGGACTCCTCCTTCGTCTTGAAGTTCTCCGGCTCGTCAAGCACCTCACCGTCCCGGTTGCCAAGAATGTTCGTGGAGAACCAGCCGTCCATGCCCAGCATCCTCGCCTTCAGCATGGGCCCGATCACCGTCTTCACTAGCGTCTGGCCCGTCTTGAAGTCCTTGCCGCAGATGGGCACTCCTTCATCGCTGGCGAGCTTCTCGAGCGCGGGTATGTCCGCCGAAAGATTGGGAGCGCCGTTGATGAAAGGGACGCCCTCCAGCAGCGCGGCGTAGGCGTAGACCATCGACGGTGCTATGTTCTCGTCGTTGTCGTATAGTCCGCCGATAAAGCTCTCCAGGTCCCTGTGAGTCTCTGTCTCTTCAATGAATTTTTCGGTCGAAGCGCACCAGACCATCACCAGCCGGTCGCAGTCGTTATCGGCCTTGAACCTGCGGATGTCCTCACGCAGGGCCTCGACGGCCGCGAATTTCGATGCGCTGGCCCTGGTATTCGTTCCGTCGATGCGCTTGACGTACTCGCTGTCGAACACCGCAGGCATTGGTTGGACGGACCTCAGGAAATCGGACACCGGCTCCAGCTCGTCGTACCGGTCCAGGACGCCGCTCTTGATCGAGGCGTCGTAGGCGTCGTCGGGTATCGGGTCCCACGCCCCGAAAACCAGGTCGTCCAGACTAGCCAGCGGTACGAAATCGCGTATGAGCGGCGCGCGCTTGTCGGGCCGCTTGCCAAGCCGTATCGTGGCCATCTGGCTGACGGACCCTATGGGCTGCCCGGTGCCCCTCCGGATGTGCTCCACGCCCGCTATGAACGTCGAAGACACGGCCCCGAGTCCCACCAGCAGCACGCCGAGCTTCCCATCGGCCGGCGCCACCTCGGGGCTGCCCGTCGATACGAAGTCCTTCGGCTCCAGGGCTATGCCTCTCTCCCTGGCAAGGTCCAGCAGCTGCTCGTGCCACTGCGAGGGAATCCTCCCCGTCCTCGCCCAGTGTTGCACCGTGCTCTGTCGCTTGCCCAACAGGGCCGCCAATGCCGACTGTCCGCCAAACCGGTCTATTACCTGCTTTGCTTTGTTCATATCAGAATCGTAACGGTTTTTTCGTTCCAAGTCAAGCGATCAACCTAACTCCAGGTCCACCACCCTGCCCAGTGGAAGCCATACCTATCATGCGTCACCCTGCAGGGGCGGGTTTGAACCCCCCCCCTCGCCTTGCCTGGGGCCAGCATTACCCACTTGGGGTGGATTTGGGGGGATTGTTGACTGTTGACAAGCGGTTTGTCTTGATATAAAGTCTCTCTCTTGAACAGCACTTGTCGACCACATCCGGGTCATCTATTGATATGTCGTCTCATTTAAAGGACTTGAGATACCACCCGCCAAACCTGATGGCGGTACTGGAGAACCGTGGGTATAGGGTCACTGCGCCCAGGAAAGCGATTGCCAGGCTCCTGGAGCAGAAGCATGAAGGCTTCACGGCGGGGACCCTCGTTGAAGAGTTGCCATCTGTGGGCAGGGCAACGGTATTTCGGACCCTCAAGCTCTTTCTCGAGGCGGGAGTGGTCTGCAAGCTCCCCCTGATGGACGGAGCTCCTGTGTACAGCCTCGCTCGTATCGGTCATCTGCATCACCACACACTCTGCGTACAGTGCGGGGCAGTACGCGAGTTCAGGGCGGCTACAATCGACCGGTCGCTCAAGGCCATTAGCTCCGACATTCCGGGAGAGCTCGTCGACCACCGCATCGAGCTGTACGTGACCTGCGACCCTTGCCCCGCCGACGGAGGCAAATAGGGAGTGTTTTTCCAACCGGCCAAGATCCCATCGTCGCAGGTCCACCATTGATACCTCATATCGATATAGGATAGGCACTGAAGCGCCTTCCAACCAAATAGCCAAAAGGAGAAGTTGGAGCAGACATGATACGAAGTCGCAATATATACACCAAGCAGAAGCAGGAGGCAGAGGAGAAAATGGGACACAGTCTATTCAAGTGGAGGTCAGTGGCCATCGTCGCAGCAATTGCGGCGTTGGTCTTCGTTATTGCCTGCGGCAGCGACCAGCCGGAGCCGGCCCCAGCGGTCGACACGGCCAAGCTGATCCAGGACGCAGTCGCCAGCGCGCAGAGCGCCAGCGCTGCCAATATCCAGCAGTCTGTGGAGGCTGCAATAGCCGCACAGCCCCAGGGCGCAAGCGCCGCTGAGATACAGAAGCTCGTCGCGGACTCGGTCACGGCTGCCATCGCGGCCCAGCCCGCGGGTCTGACACGCGCGGACGTTGAGTCCATCGTCGGCCAGTCGACTGCGGGGCAGCTCTCCGCAGCCGACGTGAAGGCGATCGTCGACCAGGCCGTCCGGGCGCTGCCCGCGCCTGAGATCGACGTCAATCAGCTCAGCAGCCTGGTCAATTCCGCGGTTGCCGATGCGGTGCCTGAGGGCGTCAGCGCGGATGAGATCAGCAGCATCGTCCAGGCCCAGGTGACTGCCGGGCTCTCCGGCTCGCTCACACGGGGCGACATCGAGGACCTGGTTGCCAAGGCCGTCGAGGACGCCGTCGGCGACCAGCTCACTGCCGACCAGGTGACGAGCATCGTGAACGCGTCTCTCGTCGCCACGAACCAGGCTATCGAGAATGCGGCGGCAGACGCGGCCCAGGCGGCAGCGGCAGCATCGGCGGCCCAGACGGCTGCTGCTGCGGCCCAGGCGGCTGCGGCGGCTGTTGGGGAGCTCCCAATGGCCTCCGGCCCCCCGGTCCAGGTGGTGACGTCCACTAACTTTGTGGCCGACTGGGCCCGGGTGGTAGGTGGAGACAGGGTGGAGGTCTTTGGCCTTCTGCCGCCGGGTGGCGATCCGCACACCTTCCTGCCGGGGCCTCGCGACGTTGCCCGGGTAGCGGATGCGGACCTCGTGCTGACTGTCGGTCTCGGCCTGGAGGCCGATTGGCTGGAGGACCTGATACACAACGCCAGCGCGGATGAGTCCACGGTAGTCGCGCTCGGTGACAGCGTCGATCCGATCGAGTTCGCCATGGTCGATATGCATGACGATCACGACGAACACATGGATGAAGGCGACGACGAGCACATGGATGAAGGCGACGACCATGACGAGATCGCCGCTGGGCGTCTGCTCGTTGCGGATGCCGTGGAAGCGCACCTCTCCGTCATCGACCTGTCGACCGATCACGTTGACAGCGGACTGTTCGATGTCGCCGCGCCCCGCGCGACGGTATACCCCAGCCCCACCCATCGCTTCGCCATCGTCCTCGCCCGCGGGCCGGAAGACGATGACGACAGGGTCCACGTCTTTGACGGCGGTGTCTTCCTCGTCGAGCACGACGATCACCACGACCTCGTCACCCAGCCCGTCTCCCGCCATGCGTTGGAGATCGCGGATGAGCGGCCGATTCACTACGTCAACAGTCACGGCTGGACCGCGATCTTCGCCGACGCCCATGGTCACGCGTTCTTGATCAATGAGGCGGACCTGGCGAGCTCAAGCGGCGGCTATGAGCCGGTCGTGCTCGAGGCCGGGCCGCAGCACGGCGCTGCGCTGGTCGTCTCGGACGACCACGTCTTCGTGACCACGAAGAATCCCGATTACCCTGAGAACACCGACAGCACCCTGCCCGTTGGCGTGGAAGTCCGCGACTTCAACGACCAGGTCGTCTACGACGCCAGCAATCGCTCATGCCCGGGCATGCACGGTGAGTCCCACAATGATCATGGGGCCGCTTTCGGTTGCATTGGCGGTGTGCTCTTCCTCGAAGCTCACGACGGCGAGTACGAGCACGAGTTCATAGCCAATCCGCCGGAGATGCGCGAAGACTCTCGGATCGGGTCGGTTTACGGTCACCACCACGTCGACCACTTCTTCGGCAGGGCCTCCTACCGCGACGATCAGGGTTTCGCCGACGATGGTATTTGGCTGATCGACGTGGACCACGGCGAAATGCGCCAGGTGTTCAGCGAGCCGAGCATTTCCACGAAGTTCTCCAGCGATGGCGAGCTACTGTACGTGCTCGGCGATGACGGCGTGTTGCACGCGCTGGACGCGCATGACGGCGACCTGGTCGCGACGATGGATCTGGTCGAACCAGGTGACGCTGGTCGTCCCGCAATGATCGTCATCGGCGAGTGGCTCTACGTCGCCGACCCGAATAGCGGTCATGTCCTCGGGGTCCACCTCGAACACTTGGAGATCGAAGAGGAATGGCACGTCGGCGGCGCGCCGTCGAGCCTCGCGTTCCTCGGAGTCGCCGACTCGGGCGGCGCGCCCGAGGAGGGGCACGACGACCACGACGACCACGGCCACGACCACGGCACTCACGATCCTCACTTCTGGTTCGAGCCGGCCCGGGTGAAGGTCGCGGTCAACGAGATAGCCGCACGGCTTTCGGCTGTAGACCCCGGCAGCGCGAGCATCTACTACCAGAACGCCGCGGAGTATGGGAAAGAGCTTGACGAGCTTCACGTCTGGACCCAGGAGCAGGTCAGTGCGATAGCGCCGGAGCGTAGGCTGCTGGTTACGTCGCACGACGCCTTCACCTACTTTGCGCAGACCTATGGGTTCGAGATAGTTGGTCTGGTCATACCGTCGTTGGCAACCCACGTGGAGCCCTCCGCGGAGCATATCGCGGAGCTGGTCGAGGTGGTGCGGGAACGCAACGTACCTGCACTGTTTGGCGAGACGACAGTCAGCGAGAGGCTGGCGCAAGCCGTGGCAAGGGAGACCGGCGCGAATCTGTTCCGACTCTATTCCGGTTCCCTTGGGGCGCCGGGCAGCGGCGCCGACACGTACCTGGCCATGGTGCGAGCAAACGTCTTGACCATTGTTGAGGCGTTGAAGTGACCACCGCCCCAAACTCCCACCGGGCTAGCATGTCGCTTCAGGACGTGACAGTCGACCTCGGTGGGCACATGGCGCTGAACAGCGTCACATTCGAGGTGGACCCGGGCACGCTGATGGGCGTTGTAGGACCGAATGGAGCCGGCAAGAGCACCCTGTTCAATGCGATTGCCGGGCTCCTCCCGGTCCGCCGGGGGAAGGTGACCCTTCACAGTGTGGACCAGGGACGTGGAGCGTTGGCCTACGTGCCTCAAAGGGAGAGCGTCAACTGGCGGTTTCCCGTGACCGTGACGGACGTTGTGATGATGGGCAGGTGTTGCAGGCTCGGATGGTTCCGGCGACCCGGGAAGAGGGATCGCGAGCTTGTCAACGCCTGCCTCGGACGTGTGGGCCTCTGGGACCATCGCTCCGCTCTGATGACGGAGCTCTCGGGAGGACAGAGGCAGAGGGTGTTCGTCGCCAGGGCTCTGGCCCAGGAGGCAAGCGTGCTCCTGTTGGACGAGGCCTTCAGCGGGGTAGACGCGGGCGCCCAGGAAGGTCTCGTCGATATCCTCCGGACACTGCGGGATGAAGGACGCATTGTCCTGTTGGCAACCCACGACCTGACCAACCTGGCAGGTCGCTTCGACCGGGTGTTGTGTCTGAACCGCAACGTGTGTGCCTGCGGTCCTCCCGACCAGGTATTCACGTCCCAGGTAATGGAGCAGCTGTACGGCGCCCACGGCCTCAGCCTCGCGGCGGACGGGGAGCGGTAGGCGGACGACGTGATAGACTTCATTGTCGCCCCACTCGAGTACGGCTTCATGGTGAGAGCCCTGATCGGCTCGGTGCTTGTGGGCGTGATGTGCCCCCTGGTCGGCGCGTACGTCGTAACCAGGAACCTCGCCTTCATGGGGGATGCTCTCGCCCACGCCGTGCTGCCGGGAATGGTGCTCGCGTTCATAGTCGGCTTCAACCCGGTCATAGCGGCCGTTCCAACGGGGGTCTCCGTCGCCGTGCTTGTCAGGACCATTAGCCGGCGTGCGGGCCTCAGCGCGGACACCTCCATAGGCATTCTCTTTGCGGCCACGTTTGCCCTGGGACTTGCGATGCTGGCAAGGGCGACAACCATCAGGGTCGATTTGGAAGACCTGCTCCTGGGGCAGCTCTTGGGCATATCTCCGACCGCCATCTATGTATCCCTTGGGATCACCGTTACGGTCATCCTGGGGCTGTTCGCCCTTCACCACTGGCTGCTGTTTGCGAGCTTCGATCCCGTGGGATCGCAGGTTCTCGGCAGGCGTACCAGCATTGTCGAATACCTGTTCCTGGTCATACTTGCCCTCGTCATAGTGATAGGGATTCAGGCGGCGGGTGTAATTCTAGTCATGGCGATGCTGGTAACTCCTGCTGCTGCGGCCTACCTGCTGGTCAGGCGCTTAGTCACGGTGATGATGTTGGCCGCGGCGCTGGGGACCGCGGCCGCCGTGACGGGACTCTACATCTCCTACTACTTCAACCTGCCAGCCGGTCCCGCCATGACCTTGGTCGCAAGCGGGATATTCGTACTGGCATTCTCATTCAGGCGACGAGTCCCCGCCTGAGAATCCCCTATTCGTCGAGGGACTCCCGACCGACAAACGAATGAGCGAATTAGTGATGGTCTGAATTAAGAGGCCCCAGAGGATCGTTCGCCCTGAGCTTGTCGAAGGGCAGAGCCCGGCCAATTCGGTTACTCAGAGGTTCCTAAGAGCTTGAATATCGATACACGGAGGTGAAGCATGGAGTTCTACAACGTGAAGACCAGGCAAAAGGTGGACATACCTGAGAGCTCCCTCAGGAAACGTACCCTGGTGCAGAAGAGCGGCAAACACACCTATGCCGTTACTGGGGAAGAAGACGGCACCCAACTGTTCAAGTTTGTCAGCAAACAACTGTACGATGCCTTGCAGGTGCCTGAGATCGAGGGCTCCTGAGGAGGCACTATGTGGTGGTTCAAACGAGCGGTACTCCGTCCGAACTTCGCCGATGTCCAGGCGATGCACCCCTGGTTCTTGGACTACGAGCAGTTGGAGCCGGGGATCAGGGAGTTGGTGTGGACATTGAACCAGACCGACCTGGTGGAAACCCTCTCCTCCTGTGAAGGTCACCCGGAGTTTCCGGACTGGTGGGAGGCCACTGGTGGAACGGCTTACGTCCTGTGCTTGGTGACCAGTCCCAGCGAATGGGACCGGGTGCTGCATCGGTTACGGCAGCTGGCCCAGGACTGGAAGGATGTCCACCTGATAGTACGAGATGACCGGGATCAGGGGGAGCAGTGGCTGGGGTTTCAAGTCGGCCATGCCCAACCGGAATCTGCCCGCAACGCCCTGGATCAGGCCATTGGCCAGGCTAACGAGTTGATTAGGGAATACATGGACCACGATGTCGTTACTATAACCTCAGCCCGACGTAGTCACGAGGATCATGCCCCGGCGAAGTGGTCCTCACGGCTTGTTGAAGGATGAAGGCAAGGCTAGGAGAATGGCCAACAAGATCGATGGAGGTGTCCCATGGAGGGGCTAACTGCTTACTGCTTTCAGCTGCGCAGGAAGTGCGAGATACTGGAACCCAGTGTAGTAACACTCAAGAATGGTCGTAAGGCCGTACGGGGGCGGGCCAAAGATGCTCCCCAGTACACCATCTTCCGGATCGTGAGCGATTCTGAAGCGAAGCAGGTGGAGTCCATGCGCGGCTAACTGGAACGGTAGCGGGAACGGAAACGCCGGTCTAGACGGGTATAATTCGGCGCAAGGGGTCTTACTGCTTGGACTCGAATTGGCGCATGAGGTTCGCCATCTCTATGGCGTCCAGCCCGGCCGTGTAACCGACGTTCCCTTTCAGGATGCTGTCCCCAGGCCCTGACTTCCTCTGGTACAGGTGCTCCTTGACCGTTTCGCCGTCCTGGCCGCCCGACCTGTCCAGCGCCTGGTCTACCGTATTGGTCGTCAGGATGCCGAAGATTACGGGCACGCCGGTCTCTACAGAAGCTTCGGCAACTCCCCGCGCCGCCACTGAAGCTATGTGGGCGTAGTGGTCCGTTTCGCCGCGGATGATAGCCCCGAGGCAGATGACCGCGGCGTAATCGCCCGACCTGGCCATCACCCTTGCCACGACGGGGACTTCGAAGGAGCCTGGCACCCGGGCCACGTCGATGTCGCTCAGGCTGACATAGTGGTCGTAGAGCGCTGTGAGCGCTCCCCTGAGAAGCCGGGCCGTTATGACTTCGTTGTACTTGGCTGCAACGATGCCGATCCTGAGACCGTGCCCGTCGTGTGTTCCCCTCAGTTCGCGCATCTAGCGGCCCGCGGCTCCGTATTGAGAATCGTCCAGGAGGTGCCCCATCCGCTCCCGCTTGGTCTGCAGGTACCGGATGTTCTCCTCGTTGGCCTTGACCACTATGGGGACGCGCTCGACTACTTCCAGGGATCCATACCCGTCCATTCCCGCCAGCTTGCGGGGATTGTTCGTGAGGATCTTCATCTTCCCCACGCCCAGGTCCTCGAGAATCTGCGCGCCGATTCCGTAGTGGCGTATGTCCGGAGCGAAACCCATGCTCACGTTCGCGTCCACCGTGTCCAGACCGTCGTCCTGCAGGTGGTAGGCCTTCAGCTTGTTGTGGATTCCGAGCCCGCGGCCTTCTTGCCGCATGTACAGGAAGACGCCCTTGCCTTCCTCCGATATGGCCTTCTGTGCCAGCTCGACCTGCTCCCCGCAGTCGCACCTGATGCTTCCGAACACGTCGCTGGTTAGGCACTCGCTGTGCACCCTCACCAGGGTCGGATCCTCAGCCGTGATGTCGCCCATCACGAACGCAACGTGCTCGTCCTTGTCCACCAGGCTGCGATACGAAATGGCCTCCCAAACGCCATGGTCGGTCGGTATGCGGGCCTCAGCCACACGCTCGATTAGCTTCTCGTGGCTTCGCCTGTAGCTTATGATCGCGGCTATGCTAATGATACCGATGCCATATTGCCCCGACAACTCCTCGAGCTGGTCCATCCGCGCCTTGGAACCGTCCTCCGCCAGTACCTCGCAGAGAACGCCGGCGGGGTACAGCCCCGCCATCCTCGCCAGGTCGACCGCCGCCTCCGTGTGCCCGGCCCGCACGAGAACCCCGCCGTCCGCGTACCGGAGCGGAAAGACGTGACCGGGGCGGCCCAGGTCCTCTGGTTGGGTCTTGGGATCCAGCAGCGACCTGATCGTAGCGGCACGGTCATGTACCGAGATGCCGGTTGTGGTCCCCTCCAGCACGTCCACGGACACGGTGAATGCCGTCGTGAGGCGCGAGGTGTTGTCCTGCACCATCATGGGAAGCTGGAGCTCCCTGAGACGGGTAGTCGTCATGGGGACGCACACTAGCCCGCGACCGTGGGTGACCATGAAGTTGACCGCCTCAGGGGTCGCCTTCTCAGCCGCGATCACGAGGTCGCCCTCGTTCTCCCGGTCCTCGTCGTCGACGATGATCAGGTGGCGGCCCGCCTTGACCTCTTCGATGGCCTGCTCGATCGTTATGTGAGGCATCCCGGGTCCTGCTCCGCTGTCGAAGACTATGGCCGAATCAGCCGCTCGACGTACTTGGCGAGGATGTCGACCTCTATGTTCACCCCGTCCCCGGGCTCTCGCGCGCCCAGGGTTGTGCGCTCGCGGGTGTGTGGAATAATCGTAACAGAGAACCGCTCCTCGTCACACCCCACAATCGTCAGGCTGACGCCATCGACGGCGATGAATCCCTTCTCAACGACATAGCGCATTATCGACGGGTCCGCCTCGATCGAGACCATCACGGCGTCGCCGTCCCCGCGTATCGACTCGATCCTTCCGGTGCCGTCCACGTGCCCCTGCACGATGTGGCCGTCGAGGCGCGCGCCGGCCCTCACGCCCCGCTCGAGGTTGACGGGGCTACCCTCCGACAACGCCCCCAGGTTGGTGCGGCGCAGCGTCTCGGGCACTACGTCTACTGAGAAGCAGTCCGGACCCAGTTCTGTAGCCGTGAGACACGCGCCGTTCACGGACACGCTGTCGCCCAATTCCAGGCCCTCGAGCACCGTAGATGCTCGAATAACAAGGCCGCCGGGCCTGGCCTCCGCGACGGCGCCGATCTCCTCGACAATACCTGTGAACATGCTCAGCAGTAGCCCGTTATTGCCATGTCGCGCCCATACTTGTCCCAGCGAACCCGCTCCAGTCTCAGCGTGTCGGCCATCCTCTCGAACCCGGCTCCTGCCACCGGAGTGGGGGCCGAAGCCCCGCCTATGATTACGGGCGACACGAATGCTACCACCTTGTCTACCAGGCCGAGGTCGAAGAGCGAGCCCAGCAGCGTAGCCCCACCCTCCACTACCAGCGACGTTACCCCGTGCTCGGAGGCCAGGTGGCCCATCAGCGCTGCGAGATCGACGGAGGGAGCGTCGCCAGGCAGCGACACGACCTCGGCGCCGGCGGTTCGCAGCGACCCGGCCGGCCTCTCGTCGATGTCGCCCGCCGCCACAAGGGTCCGGCCAGGCTCGCCGAGCATCCGGGAGCCCGGGGGCATACGACCTCGGGTGTCCACCACGACCCTGAGAGGTTGTATGTCGAGCGGCTCACCCCGCTTGTCCCGGGCGGTCAGCTGGGGATCGTCGGCCAGCACCGTGCCTATTCCGACCATGACTGCGTCGGACACGCCCCTGAGGCGGTGGACCGCTCCACGCGCTTTCTCCCCCGAAATCCACCTCGAGTCTCCGGTCCTCGTGGCAATCTTGCCGTCGAGGCTCATGGCAAACTTCGCCGTGACGAAGGGCGTCCCGGTCGTCACGTACTTGACGTACGCCTCCAGCTGGCGGCGCGCCTTCGCCTCGCCCTCCCCTACTCTCGTGCCCAGCCCGGCTTCCGCCAGTATGGCCATACCGCCGCCCCGGACGTCCGGGTTGGGGTCCACTATGGCCGCGTGGACCTCGGCCACACCCGCCTCGATGATCGCGCCGGTGCACGGAGGAGTGCGCCCATGGTGGCTGCATGGCTCCAGGGTCGTGTAGAGGGCCGCGCCCCGGGCGGCATCTCCGGCTTCACGGAGTGCGACTATCTCCGCGTGGCTCTGGCCGGGTGGCTGCGTGCACCCCTTGCCGACTATCTCCCCGTCCTTGACCAGCACCGCCCCCACAGGCGGGTTGGGACTGACGCGGCCCTCGGCGCGCCTTGCAAGCTCGAGGGCGTGTGACATGTAGCCCATGCGGTCACCTTGGGGGTCCGCTCCCTCAATTGTGGAGGGGACTCAGGACTCCGACATCGTAGCTGAGCGGCCGGCCGACACGTCGCTAGACCACAGCCGCCAGCTTACGGGCGTGGATGATGTCCTCGTCAGTTACGAGACGCACCTGCGAAGGCAGGAGCGTGGCGACTGCCACGGTATCGCCGTGAAGTGTCGTGAACTCCACCACGAGAGCCTCTCCCCCCGGGTGGAGATGCACGACCGTGCCCACGTCGCCGGCCTTCAGGTCTCCATCTTGGCCCTGAATGTCGGCCGTGAGGATTATAAGATCAAGCTCCTTGGGCATCTAGGCCACCTCGTCCGAGCGCCCGTCTGTGAAGTCCCGGTGGATGCGGCTGGGGGTGGGCACGGTCTGGCCCTGGTACTTGCTGCCCAATGCCGCGGACCCATAGAGATTATCGGCCGGTGTCGTCAGCCGGAGGAACGAGATCTGTCCGATCTTCATGCCCGCGTAGAGCGTGACGGGCAGGTTCGACACGTTGCTCAACTCCAGGGTTAGATGGCCCTTCCACCCGGGGTCGACGTATCCGGCCGTCGAGTGGATCAGCAGTCCGATGCGGCCCAGCGAGCTCTTGCCCTCAAGCCTCGCGACCAGGTCTTCCGGCAGCTCGATGTTCTCCACCGTGCTGCCCAGCACGAACTCGCCGGGGTGGAGCATGAAGGGGGTATCGCCGTCTATCTCGACCATTTCGGTCAGGCCGTCGCCGTCCTGTGCCTGCCGCACGTCTATGTATGGTCGCCGCGAGTTCCTGAACACGAGGATGCTGTCGTCCAGGTGCACGTCCACGCTGGCCGGTTGAATGCAAGCCTCGCCAAGGGGCGAGACGACTATGCGTCCGGCGTCGATCTCTTCCCTTATGGTGCGGTCGCTGAGGACCATTGGACCTCCGAAGGTACGCTCTACTGTCGCGAGATTCTAGCAGTGGCGTTCCTATGGAGCAACGATTCATCACCGTTACAGACCTCCAGCCCCACCCTGCCGGTGTCAAAGGAATGGCCATGCCCCTGATGCGAGCATGGCCATGGATATGAGCCTCTGAGGAAGCCTCTGGATCGGCTATTGGGTGGAGAAGACCACTTGTCGGATTTGGAAGCCTGCCTGGACAGAGAGGCTGAGCTCGAGCTCTCCGGAGCTTATTGACGTGGCCCTTGCGGATGCGGCTTGGATTCCGAATGCGGCCGACTCGTTGAAGGTACGTGCACTGGGAGTGCCCGGCTCGCTGATGTAGAGGACGTCGCCGACCGCCACGCTCATGAGGCTTGCAAAGTGCTCGGCCTTTGCCACGGCGTCCTGGACTGCAGCCTCCCGCAGCTGCGACATGAAGGGGCTGGTATCCTCTACGGTGAAGCGGATGCCGTCGATGCGGGTTGCATCTCCGCCGGCCTCGGCCACGTCGTCGATGATCGTGCCGACATCGTCGATGTCCCGGATCTTAATTGTGGCGGTGTTGTTCACGGTGTAGCCGGTGAGGGTCCGCCCGTCGTCCCCGTAGTCGTACTGGGGCCATATGTTGAAGGACCGGGTCTGTATGTCGGCATCCTCGATCTCGTGCTCTTTGACGGCCTCGATGATGTCGTCCATGGACTCGGCGGCCGCGGTGCGGGCGGCGGCGACGGTGTCGGCCATGCTCTCGACTCCGACGTTCAGGAGGACCAGGTCGGGCTCGACGCTCACGCTCGCCCGGCCTGTGACCCATATTCCGCCGGAGTCGGATGAGACCGCCGAGGCGTTGGACGTCTGGACGAGGGCCGACGGCGCCGGCGCCGCTACCGGGTCCGCGGGCGCGGTATTGGCGCAAGCTATCCCTGCGCCAAGCAGGGCCGCTACTGTCAGCACTGCGAGAATCGCCTTCTTGATGGTCATTTCACTTCGCTCCTATTCCGTTCCTGTCTCTACTCAGGTATAACGACGGGGCCGGGGATAAGTTGGTTTGCCGGTTGCTAGAGAAGAGCCAGCTCGGTGACGCCGGGCGCGTGAATCTTCAGCGACGACTCCATCATCTGCTGCACCATCTCGTGGCTGGGCACGCATTCGGGGCACTCCTCGTTGGTCCCCTCGTTGTACCGGACGGTCAGCCTTCCTTCGGACAGGTCCACCAGCTCGAGCGACCCGCCCTCAGAGCCCACGATCGTCCCGAACAGGTCCAGGACTGTCTGCACTCCCTCATCGACACTCGTTGTGCTCATTGCAACCTCCGTTCACGCATCAGAAGCAGCGGGGCAGCTTCTACGTGTCGGCCACGTGAAGGCGGGTTTGAAACCCGCCCCTACGACTTCCGTTGATGACCTCAATCAGCCTACGGGCAGCTTGGCTGGGTGTCAATCTGTACTTGACCGTCCCCAGGCACGACCATAGACTTAGCGTATGTCCAATCGCCGTGGCCGGGCCGCTTGACGTCGGAAGATCCAACGGCAGGAGCTTCTCTGCACGAGGCGGCGAGAGCCGCCGGCGTGGAGTTCGCACACGAGGCCTCCCCATCCGACGGGATCATTCAGCTTGGTAGCATGGACTTCCACTACCTCGGCTGGGGCGATCCTGAGGCGCCTCCTATCCTCATGCTCCACGGCATGGCCCAGTCCGCCCATACGTGGGACTTCTCCGCGCTTGCCCTGAGCGACCGCCACCGCGTCCTGGCCCTCGACCAGCGCGGGCACGGGGACAGCGACTGGGCCCCTGACGGCGACTACTCGCTGGACGCGCACCTTGGCGACGTCACGTCTTTCGTCGAGGCGATGGAGTTGCGCGACGTGGTGCTGGTGGGCCTGTCAATGGGCGGCAGGAACGCGTTCTCGTTCGCCGCCCTCCACCCCGAGCTGGTGAGAGCGCTGGTGATAGTGGACATCGCCCCTGTGTCCGGGCGGTCGGGCGCGAGCGCCATCCGCACCTTTATCGAGCGGGTGGACGAGCTGGACACGTTCGAGGAGTTCGTGGACCGGGTAAAGGGCTACAACCCCCGCCGCTCCCGGACGCAGATCAGGGGGAGCCTCACCCACAACCTGAAGCAGCAGCCAAACGGCAGGTGGACGTGGAAGTACGACAAGGTGCTGCGGTCCCCGTCTCGGCCCCAGCCCGGCCCCGGGTTCGTCGAGCGGCAATGGGACTACATCGAGAGGATCGAGTGCCCTACCCTCGTGGTGCGCGGCACGTACAGCAAGGTGCTGACCCAGGAGATCGCGGAGGAGACCGTGGGACGGCTCCGACACGGAGAATTGGCGGTGGTCGAAGACGCCGGGCACCTGGTGCCCGGCGACAACCCGCCAGGGTTCATCAGGGCGCTGGAGGACTTCCTGGGACGCTGCTGAGGCCTCAGCCCTTGTTCGACGACTGGATACCGGCTTCCGCCGGTATGACGATTCCGTTGCAGCTCGTCAGAGGACGATCTTGCTGATGCTCGGGCCGTCCGGGTGTACGGGGCTGGGCCAGTTGGCGTCGCAGCTCCACAGACTGCCCTTCCAGATGGTGAAGCCGTGGGGCGCCGGGTCGTCATCACCGTAGCTGATCCTGTCGAGCTCCTCGCCCGTCTCCGGGTCGTACTTGATGATGAACTTGTCGGAGGTGTGGGCGCACCAGATGCCGTCGCCGACCCAGGCAAGGCCGTGAAGCCTCTCGTGAGGCACCTCGACCTTCCGCAGGACGCTCCAGTCGGATGGTTCCATCAGGATGAGGGCCTTGGGATTAAAGGCCGTGATCCATAGCAGGCCGTCGACCCACTCCACCCCGTGAATGCCGCCCCCGTCGGGCGTGGGGAAGCGGGCGATCTCCTCGCCCGTCTCGTAGTCGCACCTGACGACGCCGGAGAACCCCGTGTCGCCTGGCCTCGCGTAGCGCGCCTGGGACGCGCCGTTGGAGCCAATCCAGAACGAGCCGTCCCCGACCGTCAGCCCCGACGAGTTCTCGGCCGTGGAGCGGAGCGTCCTGACGATCTGGAGGTCGTCGTCGAGCAGGTACAGGTCGTCCGTAGCCTGGTCGCACACCCAGAGGCCGTCGGCAGTGCCCTGGAGTCCATTCGGCATGGTGGCCGCCGGCGTGATAGTAGTCTCGAGCTTCATTTTCTTCCCTCGTTCCCAGCTTTCTCCGTCTGCTCAGGAGTCGTGGCGTTGAGATGCTATAGTGAATTCGCTTGGGACGAGCAGTATAGCATCGGGGACACATGGAAGAATCGACCGGAGCCAATTCGCGCCGGAGTCAAATGACTAATCACTCGGAAGTGCGCAAGGACCCAGCACCGTTCACCCTGGAGTCTGCCTACGGCTCGGTGAAGCTCACCAGCGATCGCGAAGACTTCAAGGACATCTCCCGACTTGCCAAGGATGCCAAGGCTGAGCAGACCGCGCGAGAACTGCACGAGACATCAGGTACTGTGTACGAAGGCCAGCCCGGTTCCTGATCGCTAGCCTTGGGAAGCGATGCGCTCCATGGTCTTCTGGTAGCGGCGGGCCATTTCGGGGCCCTGCAGGTCCAGGTACTGGCGCTCGTACTCGCGGGCGCGCGATGTGGATGGCGCTGCGGGGACCTCGATGGTCGCCGTGGTGATGCGGTCGTTGCCCCAATCGTAGGCGACGATCTCGCCCTTGCTGATCACCAGGTTCATCCCGACGTTCGCCTCCACGATGGGGACGCCGTTCTCGCGGGCGCGGGCCAGCACGGTCTCGTTCTGGTCGCGGGACTTGGAGCCGTAGGACGGGATCAGGATGAGCTGTGCGCCGTCGAGGACCAGCGTCCTCACGATCATCGGGTTCCACCGGTCGTTGCAGATGACGAACCCGGCCCGGCCGAAGGGCGTATCGAAAGCCCGCAGGGTGCCCCCGATGCGGTTGAAGCTGCAGGACGGGTGTGTGCCCTCGGCGAACTGCGTCTTGTGGTACCTGCCGCGTATCTCGCCGTCGGCGTCGATGAATATGGCGGCGTTGTAGATGTCGTTCCCGATCAGCTCGGCGAAGCCGAAGCATAGGCACGTGCGAAGCTCCCGCGCCAGGTCCTGGAACCGCTGGATGTAGGGACCGTCGATGGGCTCGGCCACCGCGAGCATGTCCTCAGCCGTGCGGCGCCCCTCCAGCACCTCCATCACGCCGTATCCGTCGAGCATGCCCTCCGTCGCGAGGATGAGCTCGGGAGACTGCCGCGCAGCCTCCCGGAAGTACCGCTCGAGCTTGTCCGCGTTGTGGTCCTTGTCCCATTTCCTGGGCTTGAGCGAGATTGCCGCTACCCTGACGGGTGTGAACACGATGCCCCCCTGGAGGCCGACAGCCCCCTACCTGTGCGAGATTCCCAGCTCCCTGGTCGAGTAGAGGTACTGCATGACGTGGGACCTGCTGATCAGGCCCACCAGCTTGCCGTCCTCGATTACGGGCAGCTGGTGTATGCCGTTGCCCGCGAGCAGGTCCATCGCGTGCGCCAGGTCGTGGTCAGGCTCGACGGTCACCAGGGGCGCGGCGCTCATCACCGACCGCACGATGCGGCTGGACCATTCCTCGCGCGGAAGGCGCTTCACGTCAGTGAGCGAGAGCAGGCCGACGACCATGCCGCCGTCGCATACGGGCAGCGCCCTGGCTCCCCGGCGCAGCAACGACCCGAATACGGCGTCGTGGATGCTGGCGCCGGGGTCGATCGTAGGGACGTCGGATTCCATCACGTCCTTGACCTTGACTCCGAAGACACCCGCCTGGATGTCGGTCTCGGCCTGGGTGCGGCCGGCCGCATTCTGGAGGAACCAGCCAAGGAGCGCCAGCCAGATGCCCCCGATGAGGTTGTCCCACCAGAGGAACTGCACGACGCCGAGCACCATCATCCCTATGCCGACGACCTGGCCGACGACGCTGGCGATGCGGGTCGCCTTCGTATGGCTGCCCGTGACAGCCCAGATGGCCGACCGGAGGACCCGGCCGCCGTCCAGAGGGAAAGCTGGAAGCATGTTGAATGCGCCGAGCAGGGCGTTGATGAAGGCGAGGTAGAAGAGGATCGCGTCGACCGGAGACCTGCCGTCCCCCACGACGAGCCAGACAAGCCAGAGCACTGCCGCCAGCCCAAAGCTGGTCAGCGGCCCCACCGTGGCGATGATGAACTCGTCGCTGGCCTTTCGGGCGTCCGCCTTCAGGTTGCTCACGCCACCCAGCACGAACAGGGTGATGCCGCTGACGGGAAAGCCCCTCGCCCGGGCCACCAGGGAGTGGGCCATCTCGTGAATCAGCACGGAGACGAAGAGCAGGAGGGCCGAGGCGATCCCGGCAATCCAGTAGGTGGACGTTGCCCATCCGGCGTACCGGTCCGGAAGGAAGCTCACAGACAGGCTCCACGACAGAAGCGCGATGATCAGGAACCACGAGTAGTGGAGCCCTATCTCAACTCCCGCTATGGAACCCAGCCGGATGGACGCCTTCATGGCCTCGCTCTCGTCGGTGTGTCCTTAGTACAGTATAGCAACGGGAGGTGTTAAGACAGGGGCATCAACGTCCCGGCCTCTGTCCATCTCACTGGCAGTTTTTGCACTCCGGCATAGTCTAGCGCGCGGGCGCCGGGCATCTGGATACCGGCTTTCGCCGGTATGACGGTCCTCGCCGGTATGACGGTACTCAATGTGCCTTCGTCGAGGGAGAGGAGCCCGGAGGACGGCCTAACCGGCCAGTCCTATCCTGGCGCGGACGGCTTTGAGACGGTCTACGTTTTCCTTGTCGGGGCCCTTGCGCTCCTCGCCGAAGCCGGGCACTTCCAGGATGAAGGGTACATCCCGGAATGCGTCGTGGCGCATGATGGTCTCGAACCCGGCCTCGCCCAGGCTGCCCTCACCTATGTTCTCGTGGCGGTCGACGCCGGAGCCGAGGGGCGTCTTGGAGTCGTTGGCGTGGACTACGACGAGCCGGTCCAGGCCTATTTCGCGGTCGAACTCGTCCAGCGCGGCCTCGATGCCTTCGGCGTCGGTGATCTCGTAGCCTGCGGCGATGCTGTGCTGGGTGTCCAGGCAGATCCCGACCCTGTCGTTGTCGAGGGCCTTCACCATGCGGCCTATCTCAACGAAGGACGAGCCTATGTGGGATCCCATGCCGGCGCTGTTCTCGATGATGAGCCTGGCGTCGTCGGGCGTCCGCTCCAGCACCAGCTTGAGGGCGTCGATGGCCTGGTCGAACACGGCGTCGAACCCCGCGCCCTTGTGGGAGCCTCCGTGAAATACGACCCCGACCACGCCTAGCTGGGACGCCACCTCGAGGGACTTGACCAGCGTGTCGACCGACTTGCCCACCATCTCGGGATTGCCGCCCACGTTGATCAGGTAGCTGGCGTGGATGAATGCGGGGCCGATGCCCGTCGATTCGGATTTTTCGCGGAAGGCGAGCACCTCGGCCTCCTTGGGCGACCTGAACCGCCACATGCGCGGCGAGGAGGCGAAGAACTGGACGGCCTCCGCGCCGATGTCCCCCGCCCGGTCTATGCCGGTGTCGAGTCCGCCCGCGGTGGATACGTGCGCGCCTATCTTCATTCACTGCCTCCTGGGGTCGGGGCCACTCGCCTCAACAAGCCGAAACCGGAAGCGTACCGCAATACCAGCCTAGCCCGGCGCAGCACTGCCCTTCGACAAGCTCAGGGCGAACGGTGCTTGATCGCCCGGTCAGCCCCCACCCCCTGGTAGGGGGACGGTTCCTGGGGCAGGAATCCGGCTTTCGCCGGAGTGACGGGTTGAGGTGCTTCGCGGGTCATTATAGCGGCTTGACATGGTTTGACGGTAACGGGATACAATCAGGCCCGCCTTCCGGCACGCATCCCGCAGATGCACATTGGGAGCGTGACGGAGGGCATGTACGGAGGTAGAGATGACCTGGCAGTTCGAGCTGGTGGACGGGCCATATGGGGGCGTGACGGAGGGACCCGCGTGGGACGGGAGCGGCCTGCTGTTCACGCACATCCCGACCAGCCGCATACTCAGGTTCGACCCGGAGACGGGCTCCTCGACCGTGTTCCGGTCCGGCACCAACTACGCCAACGGGCTGATGCTCGATCCCGGCGGGAGGCTCTATGCGTGCGAGGGGGACGCCCGGCGGATGGTGCGTTACGAGGAGGACGGCTCGACGACCGTGCTGGCCGACGGCTTCGAGGGCAAGCGGCTCAACATCCCCAACGACGTGGCCATCGACCCGGAGGGCCGGGTGTGGTTCACGGACCCATACTACGAGGGCGCGGCCGGGCCGTGGAGCGAGGACTTCGCCAACAAGGACCTCGACCACGACTCGATCTACCGGCTCGACGAGGACGGCGACGGTAACTGGTCGACTACGCGCGTGACGTTCGACACGACCCGCCCCAACGGCCTTCTTTTTTCCCTGGGGCATGATGTGTTGTATGTAGCCCAGAGTGGGCGGCGTGAGGACGAGTACCGGCAGCTAAGGGGCTACCCGGTGCACGCGGACGGCAGCCTGGGAGAGCACACCGTGCTGCACGACTTCGGCGCCCACAGGGGCATCGACGGCATGGTGCTGGACACGGAGGGCAACATCGTCGCGACGGCGGGGTTCGAGCAGAGCGGGCCCGGGCCGATGATCTACGTGTTCGCGCCGGACGGCGAGGTGCTGGAGATGCACCGGATGCCGGCCGACCGGCCGACGAACTGCACGTTCGGCGGCGACGACCTCACGACGCTGTACGTTACGACGGCGGGCGGCCACCTGTTCAGGACGCCTACGGAGCGCCGTGGGCGGCTGCACTACCCTTAAATGAGAATCAACCGCAGAGAACGCGGAGAGCGCAGAGGCCAAAGAAACAGTTCTTTCTCTGCGACCTCAGCGCCCTCTGCGGTGAGACATATGGAGGATGATTGTGAGTGACATTCGAGTTGGATTTGTGGGTGCTGGGGCGAATACTAAGCTGCAGCACCTTCCCAAGCTGGGGGCGATAGACGGAGTGGAGCTGGTGAGCGTTGCGAACCGGAGCCGCGAGTCGGCGCAGCGAGTCGCGGACGAGTGGGGACTGCCCACGGTGTACGACAACTGGCAGGACCTGATAGCGGCGGACGACACGAACGCCATCTGCATCGGCACCTGGCCGTACATGCACAAGATACTGACGCTGGCGGCGTTGGAGGCGGACAAGCACGTGCTGTGCGAGGCACGCATGGCGATGAACTCGGTCGAGGCGCGGGAGATGCTGGCTGCGTCGAGGGCCAAGCAGGACCTGAC
This sequence comes from Dehalococcoidia bacterium, assembly GCA_034420735.1. Classification (GTDB taxonomy): domain Bacteria; phylum Chloroflexota; class Dehalococcoidia; order Lucifugimonadales; family CAJWER01. Next base: position 2,897 of record DAOULA010000006.1, on the reverse strand, counting down.
GACGCAGATCGTGCCCGGCCCGCTGTCACTGAAGGTCGAGAGCACGCTGAAGAAGCTGATCGCCGACAAGTACATGGGCGACATCCTGTCGGTGGAGATCACGCTCGGGGGAGACTTCGCCGACCCGCACACGCCACTGCACTGGCGGGAGGACCGCGACCTGAGCGGCAACAACATGATGCGGCTGGGCATCTGGTACGAAGAGATCATGCGGTACGTGGGCCCCGCGCGCAGCGTGAGGGCCATCAGCCGCGTCCACGTCAATTCCAGGTCCGACGATGCCGGGGCGAAGCGGTACATCACCGTGCCCGACTACCTGCAGATCATCAGCGAGATGGAGTCCGGGCCGGTCATGCACATCAGGATGAGCACCGTGCTGGGGCTTGGCCAGCCCGACACTCTGACGCTGTACGGCACGGAGGGGACGGTCCGGCTGGACGTGGACTCGCTCACGCTGCACGGCGGGCGCAAGGGCGACTCCGGGATGTCGGAGATCCCGATTCCGCCCGAGGATGAGGGGCACTGGCGGGTCGAGGAGGAGTTCGTGAACGCCATTCGCGGCCTGGAGGAGGTCACGCACACCAACTTCGTGGACGGGGTGAAGTACATGGAGTTCACGGACGCGGTGCACATGAGCGCCCGCAGCGGAGAGACGGTCTACCTGCCGCTGCAGTAGGAGCAACGTGCACAGCGCCCTCTCGCCGGACGGCACCGATACGCGGTGATCCCGCCATGTCTCGGGTTGAGAGGAGTGCCCCGGCTGCCCATAGCCACCCGGTCCATGCCGACGGCCGGGGGCTGGATTCCGGCTCAAGGCCGGAATGACGACTTGTCGAACTGCGTCATTGTGCACTTTACGGCGGAGTCATAACGAAATCGCTCTACAGCAAATGGACATAAGGAAGCTCCGAGAGCAGATACCGACGACACGGCGGATGACCTACCTCAACACGGGGTGGGCCGGGCCGTCGCCGGTGTCCGTCGTGGAGGCGATCTCACGGCGGCTGGAGTATGAGAGCTACAACGGGCCGACGTCGGTCGAGGTACTGGACAGCGGCGAGGCGATAGATCTCGAGGCGAGGGAGGCGGTCGCCGGGCTGATCGGGGCATCGGTCGACGAGGTGCTGCTGACCTCAAGCACGACGGACGGCATCAACACGGTCATGACCGGGCTGCCGTGGCGCGAGGGCGACGAGATCGTGACGTGCAACCTGGAGCATTCGTCGATCCTGCTGCCCTCCTACCAGGCGCAGCGGCTACGGGGCGTCAAGGTGAACGTGCTGACGCTCGCGCCGGACGAGTCCCACGACTCGATCCTTACCAAGGTGGAGGACGCGCTGACCGACCGGACTCGGATGGTGTTCTTCAGCCACATCGAGTACTCGACGGGGCTGCGGATGCCGGTCGAGGGGATACGGAAGCTCACGGCGGGGCGTGGGATCTGGATGCTGATCGACGGCGCGCAGGGGGTCGGCCACGTGTCGGTGGACGTGGGTGAGATCGACTGCGACTTCTACGCTATGCCGGGGCAGAAGTGGCTGCTGGGGCCGGACGGCACGGGGGCGCTGTACATCCGGCGGTCTATGGTCCCGCTCATCGAGCCCGTGCGGGTCTCGGGCAAGTGGGTGACTTCGTACGACCACGACGGTGGCGTGGAGCCCGACGCGCACAATATCGACAAGTTCATAGCCGGCACCTCGAGCGCACCTCTGCGAGCGGGGCTCATTGAGGGCATCCGGTTTGTGCAAGAGGTGGGGATCGCGGCCATCGAGGAGCGCGCGACGAGTCTTGCGGCGATGCTGAAGGAGCGGCTGGCCGCCATGCCGCACGTGCGGGTGCTATCGCCGATGGAGGGTCCGGGCCAGTCGGGGCTGGTGACGTTCACCATTGCCGGTAGGGACCCCGAGGAGACGGCGGGCGAGCTATGGGACACGCATCGCTTGGTGATACGCGACGTGAAGTACCCGTCGTGTCTGCGGGCGTCGATGGACTTCTTCAATACCGAGGAAGAGGTCGAGATACTGGCGGACGCGGTTCGCGGCCTGGGCTAAGGGACGTCCAAAGCCCACGCCGACGAGGGCACGTGTGGCGGACCACTGGCCTTCGACCCTTCGACGGGGCCCTTCGACAGGCTCAGGAGAGCCTCAGGACAGGCAAGCTCAGGCCGAACGTTCTGTGCACTCACTCACCGGGGAACGCGTGTGGCGGAGCACTGGCCTTCGACAAGCTCAGGCCGAACGACTTGCGTCCTTCTACCCGCCACACAATGTCGTCGTGAGGAGGACCACTGGCCTTCGACAGGCTCAGGCCGAACGACTTGTAGTCTTTTTGCCCGACACACAATGTGGTCGTGTGGCGGAGCACTGCCCTTCGACAGGCTCAGGACAGGCAGGCTCAGGGCGAACGACTTGCGTCAGCTTAGGCTGTCTTCAGAGTAGCTTCCCAGGTACCCTAGTGGCCCTTCTGGCCTCTCCTCTGTTTCCGTTTCTGTTCGTCTAGCTTCGTTGCTGCTTGGCTTCGTCCTTTCTGGCTTGGTCTTGCTGGTTTCTTCGATAGGGCCGGGGCGGTCCCTGGCTGGTTGTCCCGCTGCCTCGCGGAGCCGGAATTGCTGATGTGCCCACTTGCGTGGGCGAATGGATCAACTACGCGACAGTCAACGGACTCCGTCAAAGACGCGCCCCGGATCGTTCCTGAAGCGGCGGTATCACCGCCCCCTACCTTATATTCCCGCAGACCCCGCGACCTTACCGCTCAGTCACGAGGTGTGCGACGGCTATACGGGTATACCCCGCACCCGGAAAGGGGGTAGACGCTACGGTTACGGCTCCGGACGAGTGATCGAGCTGGTCCTCTCAGGTGCTTCGTATAACACCACGGGCCCGCTCCATCCCGACGAA
>DAOULA010000005.1:0-1941 GCA_034420735.1 Dehalococcoidia bacterium | reverse complement strand
CCTCCATCTCCGAGCAGATGGGCGAGATGGAAGCCTACTGCGAGCAGAAGGGCCTTACCATCACCGCCCGCTACCACGAGGTGGGCAGGGGCTGGTCGAAGAAGCGCCCGGAGTTCCAGAGGATGCTGGCCGATGCCAGACGCGGACGCTTCGATGTCATCGTCTGCTGGAAGTCCGACCGCCTGAGCAGGGGCATGTACCCCGCAGCCGCCCTGATGGAGGTGGTCGAGGCCCACCAGATACGGCTCCAAGCGGTAATGGACGCCATCGACATGAAGACCTTCGGCCTCATGGCGGCCATCGGCAAGATCGAGCTGGACAACTTCCGCGAGCGGTCCACCATGGGCAAGCGTGGGACGGCCAAGCAGGGACGGGTCCCTACGGGCAACCTCCCCTACGGGTACCGCATCGGAGGCGATGGAAGGCCTGAGGTCATAGAGGAGCAGGCGGAGGTGGTCCGGCGCATCTTCCACATGTACGTCCATGAGGGCATGCGGGCCCACTCAATTGCCGTGCGGTTGACCGACGAGGGCATACCCACTCAGTCCGGCAAGCTGCTCTGGCTCCAGTCCCGTGTGCACCACATCCTGGGTAACACCACCTACACGGGCTCCTGGAACTATGGCAAGTACCGTCACGTCTCCACCGAAGACGGAATGAGGATCTATGACCAGCCGAGGGATACCTGGGTCGAGATTCCGGTCCCCCAGGTCATCGACGACGAGACCTGGGAGAGAGCTCAGGCGCTGAAGAAGCAGCGCAGCATCAAGGCCAAGAGGAACACGAACGTGCTCTACCTCTTGCAGCACCTTCTGAAATGCGGCGAGTGCGGCCGCAACTTCCATGCGAGGTGCTCCCGGAGCACCACCAACGTTCGCAACGGCAAGGAGTACCGCTACCAACTTCCCACCCCCAACCGCTACTACATGTGCAACGGTATGCAGAGCATGCGCCTGCGCTGCCGGGAGCGCCCCTACATACGTGCCGAGCGGTTGGAGGAGCCGATATGGAACGAGGTGAAGCGGGTAATCCAGAACCCTGGACTCATTGTCGCCGGCATAGACAGCCTTGACGTAGAAGGGAGCAGCGGACCGGAGGAGGAGATTGCCCAGGCCGAGCAGGATGTGCGGAGCATCCAGATGGAAGAGGACCGGGCCATCAGGCTGTTCGTGTCGGGGAAGATCACTGAGGCCCAGCTCGATATCCAGCGCAAGTTCATCACCGAGCGCCTTGAGAGCGCTCGGGCCAGACTGGACGATTACCGGGCTCGGGAGGCGAGCGGGACTGAGAAGCGTCAGTTGATGGAGACCGTCCTCGCTTGGGCGAGGGAGGTCGGCCAAGGACTCGACGACCTGACGGATGAGCAGCGCAAGGAGATTCTCCAGATGGTCGTGGAGCAGGTGGTCATCGATAGGGACAACAACGTGGACATCACCCTGGCCATCCCTATCGGAGATCACTCATCAGACCCCTATTCCCCTGATGCTGAATCTTCTCAGCTTGAGTCCGTGTCAGTTGGTTCACAAGAATCTTCACACTGACTCTGTCACTCGAGCTATAGACACGCTGTCAGTCTAGGCAACGGTTGAATTGCAACTAGCGGACTCCTTCTTCAAGACTTGACTCGAGACACCTCTAGGAAGAGGTGCCTATAGACGGGCGAACCGGTCAGTGAACATCGATCTTGATTGTGGGTTCGATAGCCGAGGGAAGGGTGGAACATCGGTCTATAATTCTGCTGAGGTGATGATGACGCTTCCTGAAAATAGTTGGTTCAAGCTAGCCGCTGGGCTACCTATTTGCCGCATCCTCAATGGTATGTGGCAAGTATCAGGCGCCCATGGTCTCATAGACTCAGATGCAGCCGTTGCCAGCATGTTTCATTACATCGACGCGGGGTTCGTCACCTGGGACTTGGCCGACCACTATGGCCCAGCCGAG
>DAOULA010000004.1:0-42172 GCA_034420735.1 Dehalococcoidia bacterium | reverse complement strand
GCGCGAGGCCATCGTCGAGGGCCGGTTCGCGTCGTTCCGGCGCGCCTTCGCCGAGCGCTTCACTCCTCCCGACGAGCGGACCCGCCGCGACCAGAAGCGGAAGTGGCTGGAGGCCATGGAGCGGGCGCGCTCAGCGGACGCTCAGCAGGTCTAGACGCTCCCCAAACGCTCGCCGTCCGCCGCCGCCAGACCCTGCCTCCTGCTATCATGCTGACATGGTTAGCCAGGCCCTTGCCATAAGAGAGGCCCCCGGCGCGGCGTATGAGCCCGGGGGCGAGGCCGCCGTGGCCAGGCTCTGGCGCAGGGCCCACACCCTTCGCCACGGGCTGAGGACCGAGGGGGGAGCGCCCTTCCGCGTCGTCTATCCCGGCAGGCCGGGAGGCCCGGCGGGCCCCGACTTCGTCGACAGCGTGATCGAGACCCCCGGGGGAGAGCGCATCACGGGCGACGTCGAGCTTCACGTGGACGCGCCCGACTGGTACCGGCACGGGCACCACGGCGACCCCGCCTACAACGGCGTCATACTCCACGTCGTGATGCGCCCCGGTGCCCGGGGCACCTCCACGCACCAGTCGGGGACCACCGTGCCCATCGTCAGGCTGCAGGGGCAGCCGGACGGCTCCGGCGGCGGTGCGGGCCTGCTGATGGCGAGCCTCAAGTCGGCAGACGACTCAGAGATAGCGGAGCGGCTCGACAGGGCCGGCGAGATGAGGTTCCTGGCCAAGTCGGCAGGCTTTGCAATGGAGCTCCGGGACGGGGACGCCGACCAGGTCCTGTACGCCGCCCTGCTGGAGGGGCTGGGCTACGCGGCGAACCGGCGCCCCTTCAGGCTCCTGGCCTGCGCCGTGCCGTACGCGCGCCTTGCCGCCCTCAGGAGTGAGCCCCCGGCGACGCGCCTGCTCGCCGTCAAGGCACTGCTCCTGCACGGCGCAGGGATGCTGGACAGGGCGCCCCAGGAAGACCTTCCCGCGGTCACGGCCCTGCTGCGCCGCCTCCCACTGGGCCGCCCCGTCCGCAAGGACGAGTGGACGACCTCCGGAGTGCGGCCCGCGAACCACCCCTCCAGGCGCATCCTCGGGGCCGCCAGCATAGTCTACGGCCTCCTGCACCTGGGGCCGGGGGAGTCGCTGGCCGCGCCGGTCCGCCGGGGCGACGTTAAGGATCTATCGTCCATGCTGTCGGCCCGGCCGTTCGTGGGAGCGGGCCGGGCCCGCGAGCTGGCGGTCAACGTCGCCCTCCCCTTCGCGCACGCCGCCGCCAGGGCAAGGGGCGATGGGGACCTGGAGTCGGCAAGCCTCGAGATGTTCGGCCGGCTGCCCGCCCTGCAGGAGAACTCCGTCACACGGGAGATGCGCCGCCTGCTGGCCGAAGCGGGCAAGAGAATAGTCCCGGGCGGCGCAAGGCGCCAGCAGGGGCTGATGCACCTCTACAAGGGGATGACCAGGCGCGCCGTGCAGGGCGACCCGGCGGGATAGACCCGCCGGGTCCTGCAACTCGTGACGCGGCTCCGGTCCATGAAACGAAGAAGGGCGGGAGCACCTGTGCTCCCGCCCTCTGTTGTTGCTATCTTGCCTGGGGCCCGCGCCGCCGTTGCGCCGCTTCCACGTGACGGCCGGGCCGGCTCAGGCTGTAGTTAGCTTACCAGCGTCCGCCGCCGCCGCCGCCGCCACCGCCGCGCGATCCCCTGTCCTCACGAGGCCTCGCCTCGTTGACGGTCAGGGGACGGCCCGAGAGCTCCCGTCCGTTCAGGGACTGGATGGCCGCCTCGGCCGCGGCGTTGTCCGCCATCTCGACGAAACCGAAGCCACGGGACTGACCGGTGTACCGGTCGGTGATTATTCGTGCCGACTGCACCTCGCCATGGGCCGCGAAGGCGCCTTCGAGCTCTTCCTCAGTCGTCTGGAATGAAAGGTTGCCTACATAGATGTTCATACAGCGCTCCTTGCCTGTTGAAGAATCTCCTCACCGGTGTCTAACGTCGCATGCGTTCTACAACCGGGTTGGTGCAAGCGCAGGAAGCGGGGGCGACATTCGCATCGCATATCGGAGTCACGTCTACTATAACACGTCTGCCCGTGGGCTGCATCGTGGGGACGGGACCGGGACTCCCGTCTAGGGGCCGGCCGCCTGGTTGAGCTGCCTCTGGACCGCGTTCACGCCGGCCGCGTTGCCCGACTCGCGGTACAGCTCCATGGCCGCCTCCAGGTCCTCGATGGCAAGCCGGGTGTTCCCGAGCTTGTCATGCAGGGTTGCCCGGTTCAGGAACGGCGTGGGCGAGGTCTTCTTGAGCTCGATGGACCTGTCGAAGTCCTCCAGCGCCAGGTCGTACTGCTCCTCGTGGTAGTAGGCGACGCCGCGGTAGTTGTACGCGATGGCCAGGTCCGGCAGGACCCTCAGCACGATGTCGAAAGACGATATGGCCTCCTCGTACTGGGCGGCGTTCAGCAGCTGCACCGCCTGCGTGTAGCGGAACAGCATGTCCGGAGGCTCTGCCGTCGGCTCGGGCGTGGGAGTGGGCTCGGGAGTCGGCGTCGGCTCCGGGGTAGCCGTCGGGGCCGAAGTCGGGGTCGGCTCCGGCGGCTGCGTGGGAACGGGCGTGGGCTCCGGCGTCTGGGAGCAGGCCAGCATGAGCGCTGCGGCCACGACGACCGCTGCGGCCAGCCAGGCCCGTTTCATGTTTCTCACTGCGGTGGGCATCGCGAATAGTCCTAGCATAGGGGCGATAGGGTAGGATAGCATAGTGACCTCTATTCAATAATACGCTCGCGGGGCCGTTTAGGTTGGCACGGGCGGACGCCCGGCTTCCAGCCGGGCCCAATGGGAGATGGACGTGATCAGAGAGCTGGACGGCAAGATGCCGAGAGTACACCCGACCGCCTTCGTCAGCGAGGCGGCCTACGTTGTCGGCGACGTGGAGATAGGCGCGGGCTCGAGCGTGTGGCCCGGCACCGTGATTCGCGCCGACGCCGGCATCATCAAGATAGGCGAGAACACCTGCATCCAGGACGGGTCCGTAGTGCACGCCGACGACGACGCCTTCATAGGCAGCAACGTGGTCATCGGCCACCAGGTCCTGTGCCACGCCGGGAGGGTCGGCGACTGGTCCCTCATCGGCAACGGCGCGGCCGTGAACGACGGCGTGGAGATCGGCGAGGGGAGCCTCGTCGCGTCGGGCGCGGCGGTGATCGAGAGGATGGTCATCCCGCCCGGGTCCCTGGTGCTCGGCGTGCCCGCCCGGGTCAGGGGCAGCCTCCAGGACAGGCACCGGGAGCTGATCCGCATGACCGTCGAGGAGTACATCGAGAAGGGCGCCCGCTTCAGGTCGAACGGCCTGTAGGGACTATCGGCTACTTGAAGGTACGTTCGGCCTGAGCCTGTCGAAGGCCAGTGCTAACTTCCGCGGCCGTTCACATCCTCTCGGGGGCGGCCATGCCCATCAGGGACAGGCAGCGTGCGAAGACAACCCTCACGGCGTCCACCAGCTTGAGCCTGGCCATCGTGACGGGCAGGTCGTCCGGTTCCTGGGACACCACCCTGCACTGCTGGTAGAAGGGGTGGAAGGCCTTGGCGAGGTCGAGGGCGTAGTGGGGCAGCCCCTGTGGCTCCAGGTTCTCGGCGGCCGTCGCTACCACCTCCGGCAGCTGCAGCATCTTGCGGACCAGCGCCAGCTCGGCCTCGTGGGTCAGCAGTGACACGTCGCCGCCCTCGTAGTCGATCCCGCGCTCCCGCGCCTCCCTGAAGATGCCGGCTATGCGGGCGTGGGCGTACTGGATGTAGTAGACCGGGTTCTCCTCCGACTCCTTGACCGCCAGCTCCAGGTCCAACTCCATCTGCGAACCCGGCGCCTTGGACAGGAAGAAGAAGCGGCACGCATCCGGCCCTATCTCCTCCACCAGCTCCTTCAGCGTGACGATGTTGCCGGTGCGCTTGGAGAGGCGGACCGTCTCCCCGCCCCGCTTCAGCGTGACCAGCTGGTAGATCAACAGGTCGAGCCGGTCAGGCTCGATGCCGGCCGCAGCAGCGAAGGCCTTCATGAAGCTCACGTGTGCCTGGTGGTCCGCCCCCAGCACGTCTATCACCCGGTCGAAGCGCCGCTCGACGAACTTGTTGTAGTGGTAGGCGATGTCGGTGGCGAAGTAGGTCGGCGCGCCGGTGCTCCTCACAATGACCTTGTCCTCGTCGTCGCCAAGCTCGGACGACCTGAACCAGGTCGCGCCGTCCCTCTCGACGAGGTGCCCATCGCCGCGCAGCATCTCCATGACCCGGTCGAACTGGCCGCCCGGGAACAGGCTCCGCTCACTGAACCACTCGTCGTACTCGACGTTCAGGGAGAGCATGTCGAGCCTGATCGCCTCGATCATCCGGCCCAGGCCTATCTCGCCGATCTCCGCAGCGGCAGCGTCGGCGTCCATTTCTACGAACCTGTCCCCGACCTCGTCCCTGATCTCCTCGGCCAGGTCGATCATGTACGACCCCTCGTAGCCGTCGGGCGGTATCTCGACGGCCTGGCCGTAGAGCTGCAGGTAGCGGGCCAGCAGGCTCTGGTTGAAGTGGCCCATCTGGCTGCCGGAGTCGTTCAGGTAGTACTCGCGCTGGACGTCGAACCCGGCAGCGTCGAGGACGTTCGCGAGGGCGCTCCCGACTACCGCTCCCCTTCCGTGGCCCGCGTGGACGGGCCCGGTCGGGTTCACGCTGACGAACTCCACCTGCGCCCGCTTACCCGCGCCAGCGTCGACCGTGCCGAAGGACTCGGCCGAGTCGAGAATGGCGTCGACCTGGGAGGCGAGCCACGCGGGGCTGAGGGCGAAGTTCACGAAGCCGGGCGGCGCTGTCCAGACCCTCGAGACGGGGCCGCCCACAGCCACCCGCTCGGCGATGCGCTCGGCGATGACCATGGGACTCATGCGCATCTGGCGCGCGAGCCTCAGGGGGAGGCTCGAGGCAAAGTCCCCGTGCTCAGCCTTCTGGGGCCGCTCGACCGCAGCCTCGACGCCCTCCGCGGGGGGCAGCGCCCCGGCGTCCTGGGCCCCGGAAAGGGCCGTCTGCACGATGAGGCCTATCTCATCCCTGATAGTCATGGTCAGGACAACATATCAGACGACGGAACAGCCGCCAACGAATTACGCCCGCCCGAATCCCCTGCCTCGGCAATGGACGCCACCTTTGTCAGGCGCCACTCTGTAGGGGCGGGTTTGAAACCCGCCCTCGCCCTGCCCAAGGACAGCGCCGCGAATAGGTGGGGAATTTGGGTTCACCTCGTCACAGCAACCCGGGCACTGCGGGGGCTACGGGACGACGCGAATCGCGGCCCCGTCCGTTTCGCCTCTTTCGAGCACCCGGCCCACGACCGCGGCCGTGGATACGCCGTGCGCCCCCAGCGCCTCGACCAGCCCGTCGACACGAGCAGCCTCGACGCTGATCAGCAGGCCCCCCGAGGTCTGCGCGTCGCACAGGAGGAGCCGGTCGCTCTCGTCCAGGGCCGGGGCCCAGTCCACGTCGCGGTCCGCCGACGCCAGGTTACGCCTCGTTCCCCCGGGCGCTATCCCCTGCCCCAGCAGATCGCTGACGCCCTCCAGCACCGGCACGGCCCCGAGCGACACCTCCGCCGCGACGCCGCTGGCCCTGGTTATCTCCAGCAGGTGGCCGATCAGCCCGAAGCCGGTCACGTCGACGCAGGCGTTCGCGCCCACCTCGACCATCGCGTGGGAGGCGTCGCGATTCAGCGCGCCCATCGCCTCCACGGCGCCCGCCAGGACCTCCGGGGCGGCCCTGTCCTGCTTGGCCGCGGTCGTGATCACACCGGTGCCGATGGGCTTGGTGAGCACGAGCGCGTCTCCAGGCTTCGCCCCGGCGTTCGTGACCTCGCGGCCCGGCTCGACGACGCCCGTCACGGCCATTCCGAACTTGGGCTCCTGGTCGTCGACGGTGTGCCCGCCGACCACGATCACGCCGGCCTCCGACGCCTTCGACGCGGCTCCCCGCATCACCTCGCCCAGGACCTCGACCGGCAGGTCCACCGGAAAGGCCGCCACGTTCAGGGCGAGCATCGGCTTGCCGCCCATGGCGTAGACGTCCGAGATCGCGTTCGCGGCGGCAATCTCGCCGTACGCGAAGGGGTCGTCCACGATCGGTGGGAAGAAGTCGACCGTCTGCACCAGGGCAAGCTCGTCGGTGAGCCTGTAGACGGCCGCGTCGTCCCCCGTGGACGGTCCGACCAGCAGTGCCGGGTCGGTCATCGGCGGCAGCTGGCGCAGCACCTGCGCCAGGTCGTCTGGACTGAATTTCCCCGCTCAGCCGGCGCAGTGAGCCAGCGACGTGAGGCGGACCCCTTCGGACGCCATCCCGGACCCTCCAAGCCTAGAGTGCCGCGAGTATAGCAGAAGGGCCGCTATTGACTTTGACGTCCAGACGTCCTTACCATCTCGCCGAGATGTCCGAAGAAAAAGCCAGATACGCGCCCGGACGCGTCCGGGACGGCATAGTGCAGGTGATGTCCCTCACCTCCAGGGCCCTGTCCGTGAAGGAGATCGAGGAGCGTGTGTCGCAGGTCGTGGGTCCCACCCGCGGGTCCTCCATCCGCTCCTACCTCAGGCTGAACACGCCTGAGATGTTCACCCGGGAGGAACGGGGCGTCTACACCCTCCGCTCCGACGCCTCCTCAGGCGTACAGGGTGACCTTTCCTCCGGTCAATGGAATCCGCCCGCCTCGTTCGGGGGGGCGACCCTCTACCACTCGGACTGCTTCGACTGGCTGAGCCAGAGGGATGACTGCAGCATCCACGCCGTCGTTACCGACCCTCCCTACGGCCTCCACGAGTATTCGAGCGAGCAGCAGGCCAAGCTCCGCAGGAGGCAAGGCGGCGTCTGGCGCATGCCCCCGTCGTTCGACGGCCACCTTCGCTCCCCCTTACCGCGCTTTACGACGCTCACCCCCGAGCAGCTCGGCTACCTGAAGACCTTCTTCTTCGTATGGGGCCGCCTGCTCATCCCAAAGCTCGTGCCGGGCGCCAACGTGGTCGTGGCGTCCAACCCGCTCGTCTCTCATCTCGTGTCCACGGCGCTGTCGGACGCAGGCCTGGAGCGGCGCGGCGAGATCGTCCGGTTAACAATGACGCTGAGGGGCGGCGACCGGCCCAAGGGCGCCGACGGCGAGTTCCCGGAGGTCAGCGTCATGCCGCGGTCCATGTGGGAGCCCTGGGTGGTCTTCCGCAAGCCCATAGAGGGCAGGGTGCAGGACAACCTCAGGAAGTGGCGGACGGGCGGTTTCCGGCGTCCGGTTCACGAAAAACCCTTTGGGGACGTCATACCCTCATCGCCGACGAGGAAGGCCGAGCGCGACCTGGCGCCTCACCCAAGCCTCAAGCCCCAGTCCTTCCTGCGACAGCTGGTGCGCTCCGTGCTGCCGGTGGGCGAGGGCGTCGTCCTCGACCCGTTCGCCGGCGCCGGCTCGACGCTGGCCGCCGCGGAGGCAGTGGGTTACCAGAGCATCGGCGTCGAGAAGGACGAGCTGTACTTCGACGTGGCGCGCGAGGCCATTCCCAAGCTGGTCCGGTACTCGCCGAACGGGAGTCAGCCGGCGCGGTAGACCCAGCTGTCCCGCAGCTTCCGGATCCCTTCCTTGTGGAGCGTGGCCGTACGGGTCCCAAGCTCGCCGCGGGGGTTCCTGCGGAAGTCCTCTATGGTCACGTGCCCAAGGTAGAGCTCAGTGAAGGTCATGGGGGCTCGATCGCGGGCGGGCTCGGACTCCGTATCGACCCGGTAGACGAAGACGCACAGCCACTGCTCTCGGGCCCCGTGCGTGTCGACGGCCCCGCCGGCCTTCCGGGTAGTCTTGACCTCCACGCCCTCGGCCCCGGCCTTGACCGCATTCTCGGGGTACACGCCCTGGACTATCAGGTCAGGGTGGCCGTTGTGGTACCGGTTCTCCGTCAGCACTCGGGAGTGTCTTGCCAGGCTGGCGGTGAGCATGTCCGAGAGAACGCCCGACATTATCGCGGGTCGGAGCATGTCGTCGAGCCGCTGCAGCCCTCGTCCGGTCAGGTGCGTGTTGACGTCGTAGAAGAAGTCATAGACGTCCTGCATCGCCAGGGCAAAGTCGTCCAGGCGCAGCTCGTAGGGCAGGCTCAGCCCACGGTTGAAGCTGCCGGGGTCGGCGCTGTTCCTGAGTAAGGGCATCGGGCGGGCGCGGCTCTTCTTGCACTCAGCCGGACGAAATATCCATTACGCGGGCCATGTTCCCGCCGGTTATGAGGGCCGCCTGGTCGTCCGGCAGAAAGTCGGAGCATATGCGGATGTGTTCGAGGTTCTGGCGGTAGGTGTAGAAGCGCAGCACCATCGGTATGTCGGTGCCCCACATGAGCCTCTCCACGCCGACCCGCTCCACGAGCTTCTCCATCGTCGGCCTGACCTCGTGCATCGGGTAGTCCCAGACGCCACCCAGGAATATGGCGAACAGCAGCTGCATGGAGAAGTTCGGGCTATCGGGGACCGCGTCGTACACCGCGTCGGGGATGCTCAGGCCGTCGCCGTCGATGAACATCCTCCAGCTCAGGCCGTGGGTGAGCACGAGGGGCACGTCCGGGTAGCGCTCCATCCACCCGTCGATCAGCCGCAGCTGGCCGACCAGGGCGTCGACGGGCGCGCCGTTCTGGGTCGCCAGCGACGAGAAGCTCGGCGTGATGAACAGCGGCACGCCCAGCCCGGCTACGGCGTCCCAGAAGGGGGTGAATTCGTCACGGGTCCAGTCCTCCGACTGCCCGTAGAGCGGCAGGTGGTCGGGCAGGAACTGGACGCCGTGCAGCCCCTGGTCGCGGATGGCCCTCTCCAGCTTGGCTATCGAGCCGTCCGCGTCCGTACCGGCCAGCCACTCCTCCACGTGGGCGAGGCCCTGGAGCCTGTCCGGGAAGCGGCGGCAGCACTCGGCGGTGAAGTCGTTGCCTATGCCCAGGTACGGCGTGCGGTGAATCAGGGCCATGTCGACGCCGGCGTAGTCCATCTCCGCCACGAGCGACTCCGCAGTGTAGCCCATGTCCGTGACCGAGGGCGGCATATACTGCTTCACGTACGTCTCGCCGTCGACCGTCCACTCGAACCGCCCGTGCCCCGCGGCGCGGAACTGGGCGTCCTTCAGCGCGGCGAAGTCCCAGCCGCCGCCGGGGTCGGCGAGCCCGCTGTTGTCGGCGGGGGCCCTGTCCCGGCCCCGCCAGACCGGCTGGAAGTGGCGCGCTATCCCGAGCTGCAGGTGCTTGCGGAACTGGTCCTGGTCGTCGAATCCCGCCTTACCGCGAAGGTCCGGAAAGCAGTACGCGTGCCCGTCGTAGATCATTCCGACTCCCTTGCTGACTGGCCCAAGACTATGTGCATTGGCTGAGAACTGCCCTTCGACAAGCTCAGGGCGAACGTTCTCGTATCACCACGTTCGTGCTGAGCCCTTGTCGAAGCTCCTCATCACGGCCCCCTAGTAGTCCAGCTTGATCTCGATCCCCAGGATCTCCGACCTGAGCCGCAGGTCGCTTGCATCCGACGCAATGTCGAAGGCGATGACGGTCGTTCCCTCCTCGCCCTGCAGCACGAACTCGCGCGGGTCGAACAGCTCCTGCTGGAGGGCGAACGCCGCCGAGCCGTCGAAGTGGTCCTGCTGGAAGGTCATGGGGCTCCACTCGCGCCCGGTGGCGTCGGCCAGGGTGAAGCCGTTGTTGATGTGGGCGCCGGGCTTCAGCAGGCCGTCGGTATCGTTCTTCACCGTGTAGTTCACGATGAAGTAGACGCCGCGCTTCGCCGTGTACTGCTGGCCCTTCACCAGCCCGGCCCCGTAGGCCCCGCCCAGCTTCGGAACGGTGTCCTCCTCCACCTTGATATCCCGCTCCGTGGAGTTGACCGTCATCCGGAGGTTGCCCGAGAGGGCGGGCTCGCCGATGGGGCCCGGCAGGACGCTCGCGTCCAGCGTCAGCTCATCGCCGATGGCGGCCTGCTCGCCGAGCGACGCAAGGTCCTTGGCCTCCGCCGTGGGAAGCCCCAGGATGGGCTGGCCCAGCTCTTCACGGGTCTGAGACTCCTCGCCCGAGGAGCACGCTGCCGCCGCAAGCATGGCAGCCATCGCGATCACGAGGATGTGGAACGACGCGCTTCTCTTCATCTCCCCCTCCTGTCGCCTGCCGCCCCGCATGAGACTGGGGGGCGTCTGTCGGAACCTCTAGCGCCTCTAGTAGTCCAGCTTCACCTCGATCCCCAGCAGCTCCGACCTGAGCCGCAGGTCGGTGGCGTCAGATGGAATATCGAACCCCAGTGTCGTCTGCTTCTCCTCCCCCTGCAACGCCAGCTCCCTAGGGTCGAACAGGTCCTGTTGAAGCGCGAAGGCCGCCGAGCCGTCGAAATGGTCCTGCTGGAAGGTCATGGGGGTCCACTCCCGGCCGGTGCCGTCGGCCAGCGTGAAGCTGCCGTTGATGTGCGCCCCGGGCTTGAGCAGGCCGTCGGTCTCGTTGGTTACCGTGTAGTTGATGGCGAAGAACACCCCCCGCTTGGAGGCGTACTGCCCCTCCTTGTACCCGCCCGTATACGCCGCGCCCAGCCTCGGCACCGTCTCCTCCAGCAGCTTGACGTCCCGCTCGGTCGAGTCGACCCGCATCTTGACGGTGCCGGCAAGCGGCGGCTCACCCATGGGCCCCGGCAGGACGCTCCCGTCCATGTCGAAGGACTCGCCGATGCCGACCTGCTTGCCGAGCGTCGCCAGGTCCTGGGCCTCGGCGGTGGGAAGCGTCGCCGCCCCGCGGTCCCCGAACTCGGTTGCGGACTCCTCATCTTCTCCGGAGGAGCACGCCGCCGCAAACAGCAGGACGAGCAGTCCCGTCACCGCGATGTGGAAGGTAGCCCGTCTCGTCATTGGCCCTCTCCTACCTGGAGGTTCTTCCCTTCGACCGGCGCGAGGCCGTACGGGGTTTCACTGATGTAGCCGTGAGTGTAAAGTCAAGGGGGCGGCGTGTCAAAGCTCACACGGTCACCGCACAGGGGAAGGTCGCATGTACCGGATAGGCACCTCGGGATACAACTACGACGAGTGGAAGGGCAGCTTCTACCCGGAGAAGATGCCCTCGGCCAGGATGCTGCCCTACTACGCCGAGCGGTTCTCCACCGTCGAGATCAACTACACCTTCTACCGGATGCCCAGCGAGAAGACCATCGAGGGGTGGGTCGACGCGACTCCCGACGGCTTCCTCTTCACCCTCAAGGCATCGCGCCGCATCACCCACCACGCGAAGCTCAAAGACTGCGAGGAGCTCACCGATCTGCTGTTCGAGCGGGCCCGAGGTCTGGGCGAAAAACTGGGCATTGTCCTCTTCCAGCTTCCGCCCTACTTCAAGAAGGACGTCGACACCCTGGCCGGCTTCCTGGACCTGGTGCCCGTCGACATCCGGGCGGCCTTCGAGTTCAGGAGCAAGTCCTGGCTCTCCGAAGACGTCTACGAGCTGCTTAGGGAGCGCGGGGCCGCCCTGTGCGTCAAGGACGACGAGAAGTTCAGCACGCCGGTAGAGATCACCGCCGCCCACGCCTACTTCAGGCTGAGGGACGAGGGCTACACCCAGGAGGGCATAGCAGAGTGGGCGAGCACCATCCGCGACAGCACGCACGGCCTCGACGACGTGTTCATATACTTCAAGCACGAGGACAAGGGCGTCGGCCCCGAGTTCGCCCGCATGATGGCCGCCGCCCTGGCGGCAGAGTAGCGCCGGACATGAACTGGTCACCGGTCCATCGGCAATACTCGTGACCTACCGGCAGACCAGCTCGCGAATATCTGCCAGCTGGTCGTGTTTCTTGGCAATCTGGCAGGGAGTCGTGCCGTCTTGGTCTCCCGCGTTCAAGTCCGCACCCTTGTCTATTAGAAGTGCAACGAGATCAACGTAACCGCGCTGTGCTGCCATATGCAGGGGAGTGACACCATAGTCCCCCTCTGCGTTGACATCGGCTCCATGGTCCAGGAGGAGTGCAGCGAGATCAACGTTGTTGTACTGTGCTGCTATATGCAGGGGAGTGAAACCGTAATCTCCCTCTGCATTGACATCGGCTCCATGGTCCAGGAGCAATGAGATATTCGCAGGGTCCCGGTTGTGCGCTATCGCCCAATGCAGGGCCGTCCCACGCACTGCCTCCGCATTGACGTCCGCTCCACGTTCTAACAGCAAAGCTACAATGCCAAGCTGATTGGACTCTGATGCTAGGTGCAAGGGCGTTTCACCATCGTGGGCCTTTGCGTTGATATCCGCCCCATGGTCCAGCAGCGTGGCAATGGATCTGCTTTTTGGATTGCTCTCTGCCGCAATATGAAGGGGTGTTGTAGACCTACCGCCCAGGCCGTAGCTGTCAGTGTTTGTCCTTGCATGAATATCCGCTCCATGATTCAGCAGCAACTCTATAAGCGTGTGGTCAGCCTGATACACCGCGAGATGCAAGGGCGTCAACCCATGATAGCTCTTCGCGTTGATGTTTGCGCCGTGTTCCAGTAGTAGTTCTATGACTGCACGGGCTCCGTCATACAGTAGCCTCGCAGCTTCGTACAGGGGCGATTCGTCATCACGGCCATAGTCGGTAGGGGGGTTGGGGTCTGCGCCATATTCCAGTAGGAGCTGGACGATTGCCGGGGATCTTTTCCACTCTATCGCCAGTTGTAGTGGAGTCCTGGGACTCCACCATTCATCTTCGGGGCGTTGGTTTAAGACACGAGTAATGACAGTGGTATACCCGATTGCGTTCGGGTCTGCGCCACGCTGAAGCATTAGCTCTATAACGGCGACGGGGGCATTGTGCCATAGGGCAAGGCCCAGAGCCCCCTTCATTTCCGCCCCCCGTTGCAGCTCGGTTTCCACTGCCCCTACGTCAACCGACTCCCAGAAGTCAGGCTGACACAATCGTCCACACTCGGGCGGGTTGTTCACGCCAGGAGGTACAGCGGCGAACGGATACCAGACGGGCATGTTCACGGCAGTCGGCGTCGGCTTGGGAGTTGCCACAACAGTCGGCATAGGTGTCGGAGAGTTGACGTCGTCAGTCATGAAACACCCCATCGAAGCCAGTGCGACCGCCAACATCACGGCACCGGCTCGCAGCATATGCGTTGATGCAACCATGATTCGAGCGTAACATACGCCCTGACTTGGAGTAGCTCCAGCGAAATACGGGGAACAAAGAGCGATAGAATATGGCTCATGGAGAGTCAAGCGCGGGCGCGATAGTCGTTGCGGCGGGCAGCAGCAGCCGCATGGGCGGCGTCGACAAGATCATGGCGGCCCTGTGCGGCAGACCCCTCGTCGCCCACAGCCTCGACGCCTTCGAGAGCAGCCCCCTCGTCGCCAAGGTCGTGCTGGTGGGACCCCGCCTGGGGGTCGACGCCCATCGCACTCTCGTCGCAGAGCGCGGCTACGGCAAGGTGGATGTAGTCCCCGGCGGCGAGAGGCGGCAGGACTCGGTGCGCTGCGGCCTCGATGCCCTGGGCGCAGTCGAGTGGACCATCGTCCACGACGGCGCACGCCCATGCATCGACGACGCCATTATCGAAGCCGGGCTCCAGGCCGCCAGGGAGACCGGCGCGGCCGCCCCCGCACAGCCGCTCAGCGACACCATCAAGGAGATCGACGACACCGGCAAGGTCGTTCGCACCCTCGAGCGCGACCGGCTCAGGGCCGCCCAAACTCCGCAGGTGTTCAGCACCGCCCTCCTCCGTCGCGCCCACGAGCAGGTCCGGGAGGACGTGACGGACGACGCCGCGATGATCGAGATGACCGGGGGCTCGGTGGTCCTCTTCCCCGGGCCGCCCGAGAACCTGAAGGTCACCACGCGGCTGGACCTGGAGATCGCCGAGGCCATTCTGCGCCGGAGGGCCGGGGCGTGAAGGCTCGCACCGGCATAGGGTTCGACGCCCACCCCCTCGTCGAGGCGCGCCCCCTCGTGCTGGGAGGCGTGACGGTGCCCTTCGACAGGGGCCTGGACGGGCACTCGGACGGGGACGTCCTGTCCCACGCGGTGATCGACGCCCTGCTCGGCGCGGCGGGGCTGGGCGACATCGGCGGCCACTTCCCGCCCGGCGACCCTGCCCTCCGTGGAATCGCCAGCGTGCGACTGCTGGAGCGTACCGCGAGACTGCTCGGGGACCACTCGTGGCAGGCCACCTATGTCGATGCTACAATTGTTGCCCAGCAGCCCATGCTCAAGCCCTACGTCCCGCAGATCAGGCGCGGCATTGCCGCGTCCCTGGGCCTCGGTGAAGCGATGGTGAGCGTCAAGGCGACCACCACGGACCACATGGGCTTCACCGGCCGGGGCGAAGGCATCGCCGCCCTGGCGGTGGCGACGGTCGAGCCTGCCCAATGAAGCTCTACAACACCCTCTCAGGAAAGACGGAGACCTTCACCCCCCAGGACGACGTCGTAAAGATGTACGTCTGCGGCATCACCCCCTACTCCCCGTCGCACCTGGGCCACGCCCTCAAGTCGGTCGTCTTCGACGTCCTCCGCCGGTACCTCGAATACACCGGATACTCCGTCAAGCACATCGAGAACTTCACCGACATCGACGACAAGATGATCAACCGGGCGCGGGAGGAGGGCATTCCCGTCCCCGAGCTTGCCGAGCGGAACATCAGCCGCTACATGGCGGAGATGGAGGCCCTGAACGTCCTGCCCGCCCACGAGTACCCGCGCGCCACCGAAGAGATTCCGGAGATGCAGGAGATGATCGCCGGGCTCGAGGACAAGGGCGTCGCCTACGCGGTCGACGGGAGCGTCTACTTCCGCGTGAGACGCGACCCGGACTACGGCAAGCTCAGCCGGCGGAGCATCGAGGACATGCAGGCCAGCGCGCGCGCCGAGGCCGAGGAGGGCAAGGAGGACCTGATCGACTTCGCCCTGTGGAAGGCCCGCAAGCCCGGCGAGCCCTACTGGGACTCGCCCTGGGGGCAGGGCAGGCCCGGATGGCACATAGAGTGCAGCGCCATGTCAATGAAGTACCTGGGCACGGTGCTCGACATACACGGCGGCGGCATGGAGCTCATGTTCCCCCACCACGAGAACGAGGTCGCACAGACCGAGTCGTTCACCGGCGAGCGGCCCATGGCACGGTTCTGGATGCACAACGGGCTGATGCGCCTCGGCGACGAGAAGATGAGCAAGTCCCTGGGCAACCTGGTTGAGGTGAGCGAGGCCCTGGAGCGCTACTCCACGGACGCCCTCCGGCTCTTCTTCCTCAGCTCCCACTACCGCAGCCCCCTCATGTACTCGGACGAGGGAGTCGAAGCCCAGGAGCGCGCCGCCGAGCGCCTCCGCAGCGCCGCGGAGCCGACCGAGGACGACCCCAACAGCGATGCACTGGACCCGTCGCCCTTCGTGGAGCGGTTCACCGCGTCCATGGACGACGACATGAACACGCCCAGGGCCATGGCCGCCCTCTTCGACCTCGTCCGGGAGATAAACAGGGCGGGCGAGAACGGCACAGGCACCGCGAAGGCCCGCGAGAGTCTCCGCGAGCTCGCCGGCGTGCTCGGCCTCACGCTGGAGCGCAAGGACGCCGGCGGCGACGTCGCCCCGCTCGTCGATCTGCTCATCCAGACCCGCGCCGAGCTAAGGGCCGCGAAGATGTTCGCCCAGGCCGACGGCATCAGGGACCGCCTGCAGGAGCTGGGCTACGTCCTCGAAGACGGCCCCGGCGGCACCACCTGGAAGCGGTCCTAGGCACATTGGCAGCCGCCTCCACTACCCGCGCGAGGCGGGCCGGGCTACTGTCCCCTGTACTCGCCCCGCTCCTCCATGACTGCCAGGGTGTTGCCGGACGGGTCCTTGAAGAACGCCATCCACAGCTCGTAGTCGTCGGCAGAATGGACCCGCACCGGCCCTGTGCCGATCTCGACGCCGCGCTCCTCGAGCTTGGCACAGCTTTCCCGTATGTCGGCGACGTTGAAGTAGATGACCGAGTTTCCGGTGGAGGCCCCTTCCTGGGCAGCCGACAGCATCAGCCTCACACCGCCGCAGTCGAAGAAGGCCAGCCCCGGCGCGGCCCTTGCGATGAGCCTCAGGCCAAGCCTGTCGCGGTAGAACTCGACGTCGGCGTCGATGTCCGCAACGGTCATGCCCACCTGTCCGATACTGCCGAGCTCCATGGTCGTCCTCCCTCCGCGGACCTGAGTACATCCGCCCATATCATATGCTTCCCAACCACGGCCTGCTAAGGGTCATACGCGCGGCGCTCCTCATCGGGCTGGCCGTACTGGCAGCGGCCTGCTTCTGGGACGAGGACAGGAAGGCCGCCAGCGAGTCCGAGGCGATCGCGGAAGACGCCGTCCGCATCGTCTACCGCGACAAGGGGTTCTCGCCCCGCCGCGTCGAGATCGAGTCCGGGCGTCAGGTCGTCTTCGTCAACGAGTCCGAGGGCAAGCTCTGGCCCGCGTCCCACATCCACCCCACCCACCAGATATACCCGGAGTTCGACTCGAAGGGCAGCGTTGAGCCCGGGGGCGAGTGGGCGTTCACCTTCGACCGGCCCGGCTTCTGGCGGTACCACAACCACCTGTGGCCCGACGACAACGGCCTGATCGTGGTGGAGGGCGTCGACGACCGGGCCAAGCCGCCTCCGCTCGCCATGGACGCGGACGCCCTCAGCTTCGATGCGCCCTCGACCCTGAAGCTGGACGACTACACCGGCCTGCTCGACGACGACTCGCTGCTGAAGCAGTACCTGGAGCTCTACGGGCCCGCCCACACGGCTCAGCTCCTGGCCGACGCTGCCGCCAGCCTGCGCGTCCTGTGCCACGACCGCGCCCACGACGTCGGCAGGTTCGCCTACGAGATGTACGGCGCGGTGGCGTTCGCGATCACCAGCCACCAGTGCGAGGCGGGGGCATACCACGGCGCGACCGAGGCCCTCTTCCAGCAGCGCGGGACGGCGGACCTGGAGGCCGACGTGGAGGTGATATGCGGCGATGCCTCCGTCTTCTTCTACCGCCTCCAGTGCCTGCACGGCGTCGGGCACGGGCTGATGGCCTGGACGAGCTACGAGCTCTACGACGCCCTCGACCTGTGCGACCTGCTGGAGGCCGACAGGGACGAGCGCGCCTGCTATTCCGGCGTGTTCATGGAGAACGTGGTCGGCGGCCTGTCCGGCAACATGGGCCACGTCACCGACTACCTGTCCGACGACCCTCACTACCCGTGCAACGCGCTGGAGGAGAGGTACGTCGGCCCGTGCTACCTGTTCCACAGCACCCGGATGCTCGATCTCCTCAGCGACGATGACGATGAGCGGGCTTACGATCTCGTGGCGCGGGAGTGCGCCCTCGCGCCGCCGTCCGGCATCGACGACTGCTTCGACAGCCTTGGCAGGGACATAGCGGCGGCGACGCTGGGCGATCCGGAGCGCGGGGCGGAGCTGTGCAGGTCCAACATCCCGGTGGAGATCCACCGCATCTACTGCCTGCAGGGGACGCTCCAGGCCCGCTTCTGGGAGACGGAGCGGGAGACCGAGGCCCTCCAACTCTGCTCCTCGCTGGATGTGACCGAGGAGAAGTCCGGGTGCTACTGGATGCTGATCACCAGGGCGCTGGAGCTGTACGGCACCGAGCGGGAGTACATGTCCATGTGCAGCAGGATGGAGGGGCCGTACGATGCATGGTGCCGGAGACGGACCGTCCCGCCGCAGTCCAACCTGACGCCCCAGAACCGCTGAGGGCTACTCCTCGATTACGACCGCCGTGCCGTAGGCGAGTATCTCCGCCGCACCGCCCATTATCCCCGCGGTGATGAACCTCGTGCCCACGACGGCGTTAGCGCCCATCGCCTCGGCCCGCTCCGTCATCCGCACGACCGCCTGCTCCCGCGACTGGGCCAGCAGCTTCGTGTACTCCCCGATCTCGCCGCCGACGATGTTACGGAAACCCGCAACGATGTCCTTGCCGACGTGCCGGGCCCTGACCGAGTTGGCCATGACCACGCCCAGGACCTGCACCGTTCGCTTGCCCTCGACGGAGTCCGTCGTTGTCACTATCAATACTCGACCTCCTCCAGACCATCCTCGCTGCGCCGCCTGATCCTCTGGATGAGGGTGGCGCCGAGCAGTATGACCGCCCCTGCCACGCACACAGGGATCGCCGCCTGTATCAGGACAGGAACATCGGGCTCATTGAAGATGCTCCACAGCATCTCGTAGACCCCGTACCCGACCAGGGCCGCCATTCCGGCAACCACGAGCCACATTCCGATCCCGACCGCCAGCTTGCTGCCACGCTCGTTCACTTCCGTGCCCCCTCTCGCCAACGCCCGCCTAGTAGAGCCGGACGTTGATCACGGCTGCCGTGAGGAATGCGACGATCAGGACGATCGTAAACTGGAACATCACCCTCTCGAGGCCGCGCCGGGTCCTGTAGGAGCTCTCGGCCGAGCCGAAGAGTCCGCCGCCCTGGCCCTTCACCTGGGCAAGGATCAGCGCCACGAGCGCCACGGCGATGACTATCTGGACCCAGAGCATTGCTGTACGGAGTGTTTCGCTATCCATTGTCTATCTCTGTAACTCTACTTGTGGATCGGAAGAGACACGCTCTTCCCATAATACACGTCGACTATCAGGTCTGCCAGCTTCGACGCATCGTGCTGCGTTGGATGCGTGTGGTCCACTATGTCCGCGGAGACCAACCTCACGCCTGGCGCAGGCTCGTCCGACGGCGGCACGTGCGTCACCCCCGACGCCGGGTTCGACTGGATCGGGCTGCTGTTCGCGACCACCACGTCGACCAGCCCGGGGAACGTGTGCCGTTGCAGGGCGCGCACGTGGTCGGCGACCGTGTACCCGTCCGTCTCCCCCTTCTCCGTCGCCACGTTGCAGACGTACACCTTCTGGGCGTTGGTCCGACCGACCGCCTCCGCGATCTCCGGGACCAGCAGGTTCGGCACCAAACTCGTGTACAGGCTGCCGGGTCCGACAACGACGAGGTCGGCCTCGTCGATGGCCTCCACCGCCTCGGGATGGGCCGCTGCATCCGCCGGCTCTATCATGACCCGCTCGATGCTGCCTCCCCTGGCCGTGATCATCGACTCGCCCCTCACCAGCGAGCCGTCGTCGAGCTCCGCCACCAGGCTGAGGTGTGTCACGGTCGCCGGTACGATCCGCCCGCGCACCGCGAGGACCCTGCTGGACTCGTACAGCGCCCGCTCGAAGCTGCCGGTCACGTCCGTCATGGCGGCTATGAACAGGTTGCCGAAGCTGTGGCCCTTCAGTCCCCCGCCCTGGTCGAAGCGGTACTGGAACAGGTCCGCGACCACGCCCTCCTCTTCCGACAGCGCAACCAGGCAGTTCCGGAAGTCCCCCGGCGGAATCAGCCCGAGCTCGCGCCGCAGCCTGCCGGAGCTACCGCCGTCGTCGGCCACGGTGATGATCGCAGTGATGTTGTCGGTATAGGCCTTCAGCCCCCTCAGGAGCATCGACAGGCCGGTGCCTCCGCCTATCGCCACGACCTTGGGGCCCCGCTCCCTCATCCGCCGCGTGATGATCGTGTTCGTCAGAGAGTTCATCCCCTGCTGCCGCAGCACCAGCGGCCCCAGCGAGCGGTAGAGTCCGTAGACGCCCAGGAGCATCATCCCGACTCCCAGCACGCCCACCGTCAGACCCTCCAGGTGCCACGGGAGGAAGTTGGGCCAGAAGAGCGAGAAGACGTTCTTCAGCACCACGGCCATGCCCACGGCGCAGAGGGCGACCCCGCATGCGCCTACGAAGAGCCAGCGCTTGAGGCCGAGGCCGACCTGCATCATGTCTCGGATCATGGCCCAGCCCGACGACTGTCCAGGCGCGGACCTGCGACCGTTGCGGTTGGGGAGTCCTGCCGCCATGGCCTAGCGCATCGACTCGAGTCGCTGCTTCAGCAGGTCGCCGGCCACCTTGGGGTTCGCCTTGCCCCGCGTGATACGCATGACCTGGCCCACCAGGAAACCGATCGCGGCATCCCTCCCGCCCAGGTAGTCGGCCACCGGCTGTGGGTTGCCCTCGATGGCCTCGTCCACCGCCGCCTGCACGGCCCCCTCGTCGGAGATCTGGACCAGCCCGCGCCGTTCGGCAACAGCCGCCGGGGCATCCCCCGACTCGAACATGTCCTCGAAGACCGTCCGCGCCATGCTGGTGCTGAGCGTGCCCTCGTCCACCATCCTGATGAGCTCGACGAGGCGCACCGGCTCGAAGGCCAGGTCCTCGATGGAACCGCCCGTGGCGTTCAGGAGCCGCGCCAGCTCGCCGGCTATCCAGTTCGCCGCGGACCTGGCGAGCGACTGGAGGGTCCGGCCCTCTGCCGCTCCGGCTGCCAGCACCGACTCGAAGAAGTCGGACGTAGCCCGGGAGGCCGTGAGCACGCCGGCCGCGTCGGCGGAGATGCCGTACTCCGCCTCATACCGCTCGGCCCTGGCGTCCGGCAGCTCAGGCAGCCTGCCCCGCACCTCGTCGATCCACGACTGCTCTATGGACAATGGCGGCAGGTCGGGCTCCGGGAAATACCTGTAGTCGGACGCGTACTCCTTCGACCGCTGGGACACCGTCACGCCCCTGTCCTCGACCCAGCCGCGCGTCTCCTGCGCCACCCTCCCGCCGTCGTCGAGGACCTTCGCCTGCCTCTCCGCCTCGTATATGAGAGCGTCGTAGACCGACCTGAAGCTGTTCATGTTCTTCACTTCGACCTTGGTGCCCAGCTCCTCGGAGCCGGACGGCCGCAGCGAGATGTTCGCGTCGCAGCGGAAGCTGCCCTCCTCCATGTTCGCCGTGCTGGCCTCGATGTATCTCAGGATGGTGCGGAGCTTGGTCAGGTACGCCCTCGCCTCCTCGGGCGACCTCATGTCGGGCTCGCTGACGATCTCCATCAGCGGGACGCCGGCCCGGTTCACGTCCAGCAGGCTGTACCCGCCGTCCGGGCCGTCCCTGTGCTGTAGCTTCGCCACGTCCTCCTCGAGGTGCACCCTGGTGATGCCGACCCGGCGCTCGCCCTCGTCCGTCAGGACAGACAGGCAGCCGGCGGCGGCAATGGGCATGTCGTACTGGGAGATCTGGTACCCCTTCATCAGGTCGGGGTACGGGTAGTTCTTCCGGTCGAACTTGGTATGGGCCTGTATGGTGCACCCCAGGGCCAGCCCGGTCGCCATCACCAGCTCGACCGCCCGCTCGTTGATGACGGGCAGGACGCCGGGCATGCCCATGCACACCTCGCACACCACCGTGTTGGGGTCGGCGTCCTGGTAGCCCGCCGCGCAGGAGCAGAACATCTTGCTCTGCGTCAGGAGCTGGCTGTGGACCTCCAGTCCAATGACTATTTCGTAGTCCAAGTGCTGCCGGTAATCGGGCCAGGGGGTAAGGCTGCGACCGCTTGATTATATACCACCAAGACCCGCGAACCCTGGCCCCGGCGCTCGTGCAGCCATTTGAAGGTACGTTCGGCCTGGGCCTGTCGAAGGGACAGTGCTCAGCAGCACACTTAGTCGTACGGCCCTATGAGTGGGACGAACCGGCAGCCGCCCATCGTGCGCACCGAGAACGAGTCCGCGGTCCTCGTGACCTTCATCAGCTCCTGGCTGCTGGGCGGCCCGACGGGGATGATCATGCGCCCGCCCACTTCGAGCTGCTCCCTCAGCGAGCGCGGCAACATCGGGGACGCCGCCGCGACCACGATCGCGTCGTACGGCGCTCCGTCGGGCCAGCCCAGCCTTTCGCCGGACGTCTCCACCGACACGTTTTCGTAGCCGAGGGAGCCGAGCCGCTCCCTCGATTCCGCCGCCAGGGAGTCGATCCGCTCGACCGTCACCACCTCGCGCGCCAGCTCCCCCAGCAGCGCCGCCTGGTACCCGCTGCCGGTCCCTACCTCCAGCACCCGGTCGGACCTGCGCAGCTCCAGGGCCTCCAGCATCAGGGCGACTATGAAGGGCTGCGAGATCGTCTGGCCCTCGCCGATGGGCAGCGGGTGGTCCTCGTACGCCAGGTGGCGGGACTCGCCCGGAACGAACTCCTCCCTCGGGACGCGCTCCATCGCCTCGACGACCCGGGAGTCGCGGATCTCGCTCCGGATCCGCTGGAACAGCAGCCGCCTGGCCTCGTCCAGAATAGGCCCAGCCTCCACGCGCCACGATAGCACATGTTCAGAGTCCGAGGGAGGCGGCTCCCTTTCTTTCTACCGAGGGGAAGATTGAGATGGGGGCTCTCGCCCTGCCAAAGGGCAAGGCTGTCCATCCTCCCTCTCCCCATAGCTTCCCTACCCCTTGACAGAACATATGTCCATGTCCTATGGTAGAACACATGAGCAGAAAGAAGCGACGCAACCAGCAGAAACAGAACGGACCCCGCCCCGCCGCCCACCAGGGCCAAGCGGGGCCAACACTACACGCATACATGCACGTCACGGTAGCCGCGGGACCCACTGTGTCCGCCGCCAACATCCAGCGGTGTTATGGTAGACAGTCATATACATGTGCCCTCAGATAGAGGGAGGTTGGAGGCAAGTGCTCCAGTCTCTTGGAACCCGCCCGAAAGACGGGCGGAGGGGAGTCAGGACGGCATGCACCACCATGTGAGCGCCAAGCACCTTGACCGCTAAGTCAGGGAGTTCGAGAAGCGCCACAACGTGCGGCCACTTGACACCGAAGAGAAGATGGCGACAATGGCGGCGAGAGTTGTGGGGAAGCACCTACCCTACACCAGTCTGATGGGGGCGGAACACACCCGCCAGCACAAGATGCTCTAAAGGGAAAGGGACAAAACGACATGGTAACCGCCCAGCAAGATCAACTAAGCGCAAACGGTGCGGCCGACCCGCTTTTGCTTGACGAGTACCAGCCCATCAGCAGCGTGTGGACGGGCACCGATAGCGATCTTCTTGAGACCATGCTGAGGTTCTATCCGGTCATTGACCCTGCCCCCATTCTAGATGCGACATATAACACCGGACGGATATGGGGCGACTCACCCCGTCGTGTCGTCTCTATGGACATTGATCCCCGCTACAATCCTGATATCGTTGCCGACAACAGAGACATGCCTGTGCCCGACGAGTCATTCGCGGTCGTTGTTTACGACCCGCCGCATGTAGGCCCACAAGGACGCGACAAGAGTCGTAAGCGATTCGACGTGGACTTTGGCGCGACCGTACCGTGTGGGAAGGAGCACGACTGGAGCCTGAGTTACCTCTACCCGCCGTTTCTTGAAGAGGCGATGCGGGTATTGAAGCCAGACGGGCTGCTTCTGGCGAAGATCACTGACATGGTGAACAACCACCGGTCCAAATGGCCGCATTGCGATTTCATGCAGATGGCCGCCGACGCGGGATTCACCGTATGTGATTTGATTGTGAAGGTCCGAGAAGGGCCTATGAAGTCAACTAGATGGAAGCGTGCTCACCATGCCCGGAAGCGTCACTGCTTCTGGATCGTTTGCCGCAAGAGCACCCGCTGTGAGTTGAACCGTGCGAGCCTATGACCCGCTCACGGTCAATGAGCTCGGCAGGAATGCAGCAAGGGCCCTAATGAGCTATCCCGCAGTGCCCCTGCCCCCTGAGGATGCTGTTGGCAGGGGCATCTATACTATCCACTACGACGGGCAATTCCATGCATATGAAAACCTTGCCGGCACGCCGATCTATGTGGGGCAGGCACGTAATCTGCGCACACGGCTCGGCCAACATGCGCGATCGATCGAGCAGGCCGACAATCTGGACATAGACGACTTTAGATGCCGCTGGCTCGTGCTCGCGCCGGTTTGGATCAGCCTAACCGAGCAGATATTGATCGACGAATACCGCCCCGTGTGGAACGCCATCAGGGGGTTCGGCAACCACGATCAAGGGACAACGCGGCGGGCTCAGAAGCGGTCTCAATGGGACACGCTTCACCCTGGGCGTCCTTGGGCGACAAGTTATCAAGACCTTGATGGTGGCGTCGAAGGCGTACTCGCAGCCATCCGCAGTTACAGAGAAGGGGAGGGAGCCTAGACTATCCGCCGAGGATAGACACGCAGGCAGAAGGGATCGCCCGAAGGGTGTTGGGTGCCAAGAGGCACGCGCGATTTGGTGTGAAGCCGAAGTGGGAGGTATACCGCTGCGCCGACTGCGGCCAGCAGGTAAGCTACCCGATACGCTCCACCAAGATGGGCGCTGCAAAGAGTGCCACGACGACGCCCGTGTGAGCGCTTAATGGCGTCGGTATCTGGGGACCCACGTACATAATTCCTTTATAGTAGACCCTGCCTCAAATTGCGACGACGCCGGGCTCCCGCAATTTGCGGGCGACGCCGGTAATCTCAATCAGCCAGCGAGGACGCCGTGCCGCCATACTACCCAGTGTTCCTCGACCTCAGGGGGCGCCGCGTCGTCGTCATCGGCGGAGGGCCCACCGGCGAGGAGAAGGTCGAGCGCCTGGTCGACTTCGGCGCCGATGTGGTCGTGTTCAGCCCGAAGGTAACCCGCGCCGTCAGGCTCATGGCCGAGGAGGGTCGGCTGTCGCTGCACAGGCGGCGCTACAGGAGCGGCGACCTGGAGGGCGCATTCATCGCCATTGTGGCCGACAACCGCGACGCCGACCTCAACGAGGAGGTGTCCCGCGAGGCCGCGGAGCGCAACGTCCCCCTGAACGTCAACGACGTGACCCACCTCTGCACATGGATAGCCCCGTCGATGGTCAGGAACGGCGACGTGATCATCGCCGCGTCGACGGGAGGATCGAGCCCTGCCCTGGCCCGAAAGCTGCGCGAGGAGCTCGCGGGCACCAGCCGCACCGGCTCGCGCTTCCGCCCCATTGAGTACGGCGATCTCGCTCCCCTGCTCTCGGAGGTCCGGACCGAGCTCCTGGAGCAGGACATCAGGCCCAAGCCGGACCACTGGCAGGCAAGCATCACCGAGGACCTGATGGACATGGTGCGCTCGGGCGAGACCGAGCGCGCGAGGGAGACGCTGCTGTCCAACCTCATGATCGGCGCAGACTGCGACTGCCCCGGCCGCACGTGCCAGATGTGGGAGGACCTCGCCGCTCGTCGTTCCTGCGAAGCTACTGGCCCCATACCGATTGAAGACCACTACCGCCCTGGCTCCCCCCGCCAGATCGAGGCTGCGCGTCTCCGCGAGAAAGGCATGTCCTTCTCCGAGATCGGCAAACGCATGGGAATCACACGGCAGCGGGCTCTACAACTCGCACAGAAGGGCCGCAGGTTCCTCAACACAGGCAGGAACCCAGATGGGCGGGGCGGGGGAGAATCCACATGATAGCCCAAGTTCACCACGGGGCAGCACAAGCGCCGGCCTCCTCTCCCGTCGAGGGAGAGGACTGAGGTGAGGGTGAGTCCCCGCGAGGCCGTGAATGAGGCCTTGGCTATCGCTGCTCCCTCCAAGTTGCCCAGCAATGTCCGCTAGCTACCGCATCGGCACCCGCGGCAGCCCCCTCGCCCTGGCACAAACAGGGGAGGTCGTGTCGCGCCTCAGGACCCGCTTCCCAAACACCAGCTTCGAGATCGCCCCCATGACGACCGGCGGCGACCGGAGGAAAGACGCCGCGCTGGTCAGCCTTGGCCGCGGCGCGTTCGCAAAGGACATCGAGTCCGCCCTCCTGGCAGGCGACATCGACCTGGCAGTCCATAGCGCCAAGGACCTGGCGAGCGAGCTCCCCGACGGCCTGGTCATCGCCGGTACCGTGCCGCGCCAGGACCCCAGGGACGTGCTGATAGACAGGTGGGGGGCCCCGCTGTCGGAGCTGCCCCCGGGCGCGAGGATAGGCACGGGCAGCCCCAGGCGCACCGCCCTGCTTGCATCGCTCCGGCCCGACATCGAGGTCGTGCCCATACGCGGCAACGTGGGCACGCGCATCGGCAAGGTTGGCGGCCCCGAATGCGACGGCGTGGTGGTGGCCGCCGCCGGTCTCGCCAGGCTGGGCCGCATCGACGAGGCCCACGAGCTCTTCCCGACCGGCACCTTCGTGCCGGACGCCGGCCAGGGCACGCTGGCCGTCCAGGCGCGGAGCAGCGACGACTCGCTGCTTGAGATGGTCCGCGCCATCGACCACGGCCCAACGAGCGCCGCCCTGGAGGCGGAGCGCGCCTTCGTTCGGCGCATCGGTGGAAGCTGCAATGTCCCCGTGGCCGTCTACGCCAGCTTCGCGAGCGACGGCGATCTCGGCATCCACGGCATGGTGGCCGCGCCCGACGGCTCCCGTGTGTTCCGGCGCGAGGTTACGTCGCAGACCGGCTCCCCGGCCGGGCTTGGCGAGACGCTCGCCTCCATGCTGCTGAACGACGCGGCGGAGCTCCTGGAGTCGTGACCGCGATGGCCGGCGTCGTCTACCTGGTGGGGGCGGGCCCCGGCGACCCGGGACTCATCACGGTCCGGGGCCTCGAGCTGATCGAGTCCGCCGACGTGGTCGTTCACGACAGGCTCGTAGACGTGCGGCTCGTCCGGCGCGCCCGCACGGACGCCGAGGTAGTCGACGTGGGCAAGACGCCCGGCGGCAGGGGCGCCCGCCAGCGCGACATCCACGCCCTGCTCATCGCCAGGGCATCCGAGGGCATGAGCGTCGTCCGGCTGAAGGGCGGCGACCCCTTCGTATTCGGGCGGGGCGGCGAGGAGGCGATGGCCCTGTTACGGGCTTGCATACCCTTCGAGGTCGTGCCTGGAATCACCTCGGCGATAGCCGCGCCGGCATATGCGGGCATCCCCGTCACCCACCGCGGCGTCGCATCGGCCGTCACCTTCGTCACAGGCTCCGAGTCGCCAGACAAGCCCGGCGCCGATGTCGACTGGGGCGCACTCGCGCACACGAACGGTACGCTGGTCGTGTTGATGGGGTGGCGCTCGATGGAGTCGGTCGTCGCGAGGCTGAGGTCCGAGGGGCTGCCCGGCGACACGCCCGCGGCCCTCGTCGAGTGGGCCACCGGGCCGCGCCAGCGCACCGTAACCGGCACCCTCTCGGACATAATCGAGAAGGGCCGCGCGCGCGGCCTCGGCCCGCCGGTCGTGGCCGTATTCGGCGACGTGGCGGCGCTGCGTGAGGACATCCGCTGGTTCGACAACCGTCCGCTCTTCGGCAAGCGGGTCCTGGTCACCAGGTCGCGCACCCAGGCCGGCGCGCTGTCCCGGCTGCTGGAGGGCAGGGGCGCTGAGGTCGTGGAGATCCCCACCATCCGCATTACGCCGCCCGAAGACTACGCCGAACTCGACTCTGCGATCCGCCGCCTGCCCGGCTTCGACTGGATCGTCTTCACCAGCACGAACGCAGTCGACGCCGTGTTCGACCGCCTCGGCGAGGCCGGTCTCGACTCCAGGGCGCTCCACGGGATGCGCGTGGCGGCCATCGGAAAGAGCACTGCCCGCGAGCTGCGCGACAGGGGAATCGCAGCCGACATGATCGCGTCGCTCTCCATATCCGAGGGACTGGTCAAGGAGATGGCCGCCATCGGCGTGTCCGGCTCCCGGATACTGGCGCCGGGCGCAGAGACCAGGCGCGAAGCCCTCGTCTCGGGCCTCGCCGAGCTCGGCGCGGAGGTTGAGGTGGTCGCAGCCTACCGCACCGTGAACGTCGAGAGCTCGCCTGCCGCTGTCGAAGCCGCCCTGGCGGATGGCATCGACGTAGCGACCTTCACCAGCTCCTCGACCGTCAGGGGGCTCGTGCGCCTGCTCAACGGCGACGTGGCGAAGCTCGACGGGGTCGCCGTGGCCTGCATCGGTCCCGTGACCGCCGCCGAGGCAAGAGCCGCCGGGCTGGACGTTGCTATACTAGCCTCAGAGAGCACCGTGGAGGGCCTCGTCGAGGCCGTCACGGCCCACTGCGTTGGAGGCCGGCCGGATGAGCAGTTATCCCAGGACTAGACCGAGGCGCCTCAGGAGGACGGCCTCCCTCCGGCGGCTGACGACCGAGACCCGGCTCTCAGTGTCCGACTTCATATACCCGATCTTCGTCACCCACGGTCGCAACGTCCAGCAGGAGATAGGGTCGATGCCGGGCGTCCACCGACTCTCCCTGGACCGGCTCCTGCCCGAGATCGAGGCGGTCGTGGCGCTGGACATACCCGCCGTACTGCTCTTCGGGATACCGGCCCACAAGGACGCGGTGGGCACAGAGGCCTACGAGCCGAACGGCATAGTCCAGGAGGCCGTGCGCGTAATCAAGCAGGCCGCCCCGAATCTCGCCGTGGTTACGGACGTATGCCTCTGCGAGTACACCGACCACGGCCACTGCGGCCTTGTCTCCGACGGCGGCGTGGACAACGACTCGACCCTGGAGCTGCTCGCCAGGACGGCCGTCAGCCAGGCCGAGGCCGGCGCGGACGTGGTCGCGCCGTCGGCCATGATGGACGGCCAGGTCGCCGCGGTCCGCTCGGCCCTGGACGCGGCGGGGCACGCCGGCACGCCGATCATGGCGTATTCCGCCAAGTACTCGTCCGGGTTCTACGGCCCGTTCCGGGAGGCGGCCGGGTCGACCCCCCAGTTCGGCGACAGGGCCTCCTACCAGATGGACCCGCCCAACGCCAGGGAGGCCCTCCGGGAGATAGCCCAGGACGTCGCAGAGGGCGCGGACATCGTCATGGTCAAACCCGCCCTGGCCTACCTGGACGTGATTGCCAGGGCCAGGCGGCGCCTTCACGTCCCGGTGGCCGCATACAACGTGAGCGGCGAGTACGCGATGGTGAAGGCGGCGGTGCAGAACGAGTGGCTCGACGGCCCCAGGGTCACCATCGAGCTCCTGACGGCAATCAAGCGCGCCGGCGCAGACATAATCATCAGCTACCACGCCAAGGAGATCGCGCAGTGGCTGAACGGCAGCGGCTGAACCATAGCCGCACGGGAGGTGTCGCATGACGGCCGTATTCGATTCCCACGCTCACTGCTTCCCGCCCCTGGCTGAGGACAGGGGCCATACTGCCGAGCGCCTGGGAGAGCACCAGTACCACGTCCGCTTTCACAAGCAGGGCATCCGGCGCACCGACGACGACAGCCTGGTCAGCGAGCCCCTGCTGCAGGGCGACGGCGACGGCGTCTCCTTCCTGCCCGACGTCGACTTCCGTATCGGGCGCTTCGGCCGGATCGAGTTCACCCACGACGGCGAGGAGTACTACATCCAGTGGATGCCGCCGACCATGTGGGAGATGGAGTCCCCGCCCGAGTACATGATCGCCCAGATGGACTACGTGGGCGTGGACAGGGCGATCATCCAGCACGACCGCGTCTACGGCCACCTGGACGACTACCTGGCTGAGTGCGCCCGGAAGTACCCGGACAGGCTCGTGCCCCTCGCCCAGGTCGACAAGTGGAAGGGGGGCGAGCCTGAGCAGCTCGAACGCCTGGCAAGGCAGGTCGAGCTGGGGCACCGTGGGCTCTACTTCTCGACCGGCGGCTTCTTCCACCGCGACTTCGACATCGGCCTGAACGATCCGAGCCTGGAGCCCCTGTGGCAGGTCGTAGCCGACCTGGGCATCCCCGTCCACTGGTACCTGGCGACCCTGCGCACCAACGCCCTGGAGGCGTACAACGCCGAGATGTCCGAGCTCGTCGAGTGGGCGAAGCGCCACACGGGCATACCCTGCGTCCTCACCCACGGGCTGAGCAACATCAGCCTCGACGACGGCCCCGGCAGGTTCGTCGTCCAGCCCGAGAACTTCGAGCTGCTGAGGTTGCCCGGGTGGCACGTCGAGCTGATGCTGCACCTGATGAACGCGGACGCCGAGTTTCCGCCCCACAGCCAGCCGCTGACGGACGTGGTCAGGACGCTCGTCGAAGAGGTGGGGGCAGACCGGCTGGCGTGGGGCTCGGACATGCCCTGCTGCGAGCGCACGGTCACCTACAAGCAGTCGCTGCTGCTGTTCCAGACCAGGTGCGACTTCCTGTCCGGGGACGAGCGGGACGCTATCCTGGGCGGCAACCTCGAACGCCTCTATCCGGCCGCGTGAAGCAGGAGGCCGCGGTGGACACTCCAGTGCTGTGGTGGACCGTTGCGGGCCTGGCCCTTGCGCTGGCGCTGGCCGTCCTCTACTCGGTCCGCATCACGCGCAGCTACATGCGCCTGCGCCGCCAGAGACGGGGCGACGCCGTCAAACGCGGGTTCACGACCGAGCAGTGGCTGCCCCTCACGGAGTCCTACCCGTGGGACCCCAGGAACTTCAGGTTCCTGGGCGCGCCCATCGACGGCGTGCAGTTCGAAGACGACCGGGTGGTGCTGGTGGAGTTCAAGTCGGGCCGCAGCCGCCTGTCGGAAAAGCAGCTACGCATTCGTGAGCTCGTGCAAGACGGCAAGGTGGAATTCCGCGAGGTACGCGTGGACTCCGGCAACCCCGGCTCCATGCGGGTGCGATGAGGTCACACATGTCAGGCCGGGCAGGAGATAGGCCTTGGACATAGCGGATTTCATATTCGAGAACACGCTGCTGTTCGTCTTGATAGTGACGTTGATTCCCGCCGCAGTGATCATCGCGGGGGTAATATTCACCTCCCGGCTTACGGGGCGAATCGTTCAACAGAGCCTCCCCTCGCCCGGGCAGTGGGCCCACCTCTCCCAGTCCTACCCGTGGGACCCGCGAAACTTCAGGGCGCTGGACGGCCCCATCGGCGGTGTGCAGTTCGAGGACGACAGGATCGTACTGGTCGAGTTCACTTCTCCTCGTGGCCGCCTCTCCGAGGAGCAGCGCCACATTCGCAGGCTGGTGGAGAAGGGCCGGGTCGAATTCCGCGAGGTGACCGTCGACCCTGAGAACCCCAGCGCCATGAGGGTGCGATAGCCGGAGGGTGCACTCTCTCGCAAGCGAAAATTGGCATGCATTCAGTCCGCACAACCCGCAAAGCGCTTCACCTCCTGGCACGTGCCTACGCCGGGAGCCGGGGGCTTGCGGGACCCTTGCTGGTCCTGGCGGCTGTCCTGATCGCTTCCGGCTGCGCGCCGCCGCCGGAGCCCATCCCGGACATAGACGAAATCGTCGAGGCGGCCGTCGCGAAGGCGCTGGCGGCTGAGACGCCGGAGCCTACGCCGGACGTCCAGGCGACGGTGCAGGCCGGTGTCCAGGCTACGATGGAGGCCTTGCCTCCCACTCCCACCGCCGCACCGACCCGCACGCCCACTCCCGTGCCAACCAGCACCCCGGTTCCGACTCCCACTCCCACCGCTACGCCCTCGCCCACCCCGACCCGCACGCCGGTACCGACATCGACGCCCACCGCCACCCCGACCCTCACACCCTCGCCGACCCACACGCCTACACCCACGCCCACCAACACGCCGGTCCCGACGCCCACCCAGGTCGCGTCCCTTTCTATTGCGGATGTCGTTGAGAGCACCAGGGATGGCGTGGTGCGCGTCGTGGGGCCGTCGGGGGCGGGCTCTGGGTTCATCGTGGACGCGGACGGGTACATCCTGACCAACGACCACGTGATAGCCGGGCACGGGCAGCTCACCGTGTTCTTCGACCAGGGGGCACGCATGACCCCGCAGGTCATCGCATCGGACCCGGCCCGCGACATCGCCCTGCTCAAAGTCGAGTCCAGCCGCGAGCTCAGGGCGCTGCCCCTCGCGACGGAGGCCAGGGAGGGCGAAGAGGTCGTGGCCATCGGCTACCCCCTCGACCTGGAAGGCGGGATGAGCGTGACCCAGGGCATCGTCTCCGCGTTCCGCTCCTACGGGGGCGTGGACTACGTGCAGACGGACGCGGCGACCAACAAGGGCAGCAGCGGCGGGCCGCTGTTGAACCGCAGGGGCGAGGTCGTCGGGATGAGCAGCCGCGCGCTCCTCGACGCCGAGGGGATCGGCTTCGCCATCAGGTACGACATGCTGTCCAGCCGCCTGGCGCTGATGATGTCCGACCTGTGGTCGGGGGTGGCCCCACCCGCCCGGGCAGCGACATCTGGGACGGCACAGCAGCGCGAGACTTTCGGCCCGGAGAGCGGCGCACTGGAGCACGACCCGGACGACGGCTTCCTCCCTATCTTCGACAGTGGGATGCGCGTCGCCGATTTCGTGGCGGAGTCTACCTTCGCCATACCCCATGACATAGCCGGCAGGACTTGGAGCAACGGCTTCCTCCTACGGCGCGACGGGCTTAGGGGGCACGTTGTCGTGATCCACAGCTCGGGGCGCTGGTTCCACTATCTCCGCACCGGCGGTCCCGGCGGCTACCAGCTGGACCAGCTGGGATTCGCCGACAGCATCAACATGGGGCTGGACGAGGAGAACCACGTCCGCGTCATCGCCTCGCGCAGCGTCGGCTGGCTCTTCGTGAACGGGGACTTCATTGCGGAGCTCGACCTGGGCGAAGTGGTGGAGCCCGGGTCCGTCACGCTGGCGGGAGCATTCTTCACGAGCGACGAGCAACAGGGCCTGTCTACGCGGTACTCCGACTTCACGGTCCGCACGCTTCGCAGGGTGTACGGGCCCCTGGACGGCTCCATCGACCACAACCCCGAAGATGGCCGCATCGACATGCACGAGACGACGTCCTCCCTGGCAGACGGGGTATTCGAGGCGCGCTTCTTCAACCCCTACCCCGCCCAGGAAGGCGACTGGAGCAGCGGCTTCCTGTTTCGAACCGCTGCATCAAACAAGTTTCATGTCGTCGGGATCGAGGAGTCCGGCGAGTGGTTCCATCGCCTGAGAACCGGAGACGTCGATGCCACACAGCAGCTTGCCGGAGACGCCTCTACTCACATATCCACCACCGCCACAGGTCGGAACCACATCCGCGTCATTGCACTCGGCGCGGAGGGATGGCTGTTCATAAACGGCTTCTACGTGGCGAAGCTGGACCTGGGCGGCCTGCTGGAAGCCGGCGGCGTGGCGGCCGTGGGTTCGTACTTCGCGGGCGACGGGCTCGCCGGCAAGTCCACCAGGTTCCAGGGCCTCACCGTCAGGTCCGCGGCAGAAGTACCGTGATCGCATCGGAAGGTTGACGGCCACTGTTACAATTGGTCTAGGGAAAGGAGCGAGGCCATGAGAGCAAGACTACTGTCCATCGATGCCAGGCTCCGCAGCGCCCTTGGCGGGCTGAAGACCAGGCTGGGCCTTTCCGACGATGCTCGAGTTCGCCCCTGGTCGCAAATGCACACGCGCGGAACGCCTGGGGCTCGGAAACCCGCGGACAACGACATGGAGAAGGTTAAGCTCTGGTCAGCTCGAATCAAGACCTGACGTTCCCGTTATTCGCTCACCGCTAACCCGAGAGGTTCAGCCGTTCCTCTCCCAGTGACTCCATCA
The DNA here is from genome assembly GCA_034420735.1 of Dehalococcoidia bacterium. GTDB lineage: Bacteria > Chloroflexota > Dehalococcoidia > Lucifugimonadales > CAJWER01. The sequence goes on along the minus strand of DAOULA010000004.1, from coordinate 8,969 downwards.
CGACGTGACGGGAGAATCCAATGACCGTCTCGCCGGTTCGCATCCGCTGGCTCGCAGCCCTGGCGGCTTTGGCTGTCACCGTCGTCCTTGCATGTAGCGACAGCCCCGATCCCACCCTGGAGCCGACGGCTACCGCACCCGCACCAACCAGCACACCTACCTCTGCGCCTGCAGTTGCCGCCGTTGAGTCCACGCCTGCATCCGACCAATTGGAGGCAAGTGCCTTCGCCTCGGTCAGCTCCGGGCTCGCCCACAACTGTGGATTGAAGACCGATGGCTCAGTGGAATGCTGGGGACTCAACCAGGATGGCCAGGCCACGCCGCCCGGCGGTTCCTTCACTTCGGTCAGTGCCGGAGACTTCCACACGTGCGGTGTGAGGACCGGCGGCTCCGTGGAATGCTGGGGGTACGATAGGGATGGACAGTCCGCGCAGCCCGGCGGCATCTTCACTTCCATCGGCGCTGGGGAGAGCCACACATGCGGGGTGAGCACCGACGGCTCGGTCGAGTGCTGGGGCTTAGATGACGTCGGACAGGCCTCGCCGCCCGGCGGCATCTTCGCTTCGGTCAGCGCCGGAGGGCGCTATACGTGCGGAGTGAGGACCGACGGCTCGGTCGAATGCTGGGGATTCAACGACGATGGCCAGGCCACGGCCCCCGACGGTCCCTTCTCTTCGGTCAGCGCCGGGTTCGTCCATACCTGCGGATTGAGGACCGACGGCTCGGTCGAATGCTGGGGCGACGATAAGCTTGGCCAGTCCGCACCGCCCGATGGTTCCTTCGTCTCGGTCGGCGCAGGGTGGAGTCACTCGTGCGGTGTGAGGACCGACGGCTCGGTGGAGTGCTGGGGACATGGCGATGATGGCCGGACCACGCCGCCCGGCGGCTCCTTCGCTTCGGTCAGCGCCGGGGGACGCCACTCGTGCGGTGTGAGGACCGACGGCTCGGCCGAATGCTGGGGCTTAGATGACGTTGGACAGGCCACGCCGCCCTAGGGAATGTTGGGGCGATGATGCAGATGGCCAGGCTTCGCCAAGCCGACACCCACGCCTCTACGACAGCATCCTGCCCTCTGTGTCCACCTGAACGATCGGGTGGCCCAACTCCTCCAGGCCGGGCTGGATGGCCTCACGGTCGCCTACGACGATGACCACAAGCTCGCTGTCCCTGATACGCCTCGCGGCAGCGTCATGGGCGGCCTCCAGGCTGACGGCGTCGAGGTTGGGTATGAAGGTGTCGAAGTAGTCGTCGGGCAGCTTGAACGACACGATGCGCCCCAGGCTCTGGAGCACCTGCCCCTGCGACTCGAACTGCGAGGGGAAGCTCCGGAAGATGCCCTGCTTCGACTCGGTCAGCTCCTCAGGCGTGACCGGCCGGTCGCCCCGGATGTCCGAGAACTCTTTCAGTGTCTCGATCAGGGCCTCCATTGTGACCGCCGTCTGCACCGACCCGCCGGCGAAGAGCGCCGACGGTCCCGTGAACCAGTCGATGTCGGAGTAGTAGCCGTAGCTGTACCCCTTGTCCTGCCTCAGGTTCATGAAGAGCCGGGCGCTGGGATGCGCGCCGAAGACGTAGTTGACCAGTGTGAGTGCGAAGAAGTCAGGGTCGTGCCTCGGCACGGTGGCGTGGCCCGCCCGGATCACCGACTGGGGCGCGCCGGGCCTGTCGACCAGGTAGATCGTCGTAGGCGCAGATGCCAGGGGCGGCTCGACCGCGCTCTCCGGTTCCCCTGCGTCAGCCGACCAGTCGCCGAGAAGCTCCTCGGCCCTCGCCAGCAGGCTGTCCCTGTCCACGTCGCCGACAGCAACCAGGGTGGTGTTCCGCGGCCCGAAGTGGGTGGAGTAGTAGTCCAGCAGGTCGGTCCTGCTCACCGTCTCGACCGATGCCGTCGTGCCGGTCGACGGGTGGCCGTAGCCGGAGTCGGGGCCGTACACCAGCGCCCTGATCGCCCGGTGGGATATGGCCACCGGCTCGTCGGAGATCCGCTTCAGGTCCGCCAGCCGCTCCTTCCTGACCCGCTCCAGCTCCTCCTCAGGAAACGTCGGGTTCCGGAGCACGTCCGCCACGATTTCGAACGCCTGCGGCCAGTGCTGGGTGAGCGCCTCGGCCGACACGAAGACGTGCTCCCTGCCCGCCGCCGCCAGCAGTTTGGAACCGAGGAACTCCATCTCGTCGGCGATCTCGCTGCTCGTCCTCGAGGCCGTGCCCTCCGCCACCATTGAGGTCGTCATGTGGGCAAGGCCGGGGTTCGACGCTGGATCTGATGCGGAGCCGCCCCGCACCATCAGGCCGAATGCGACCACGGGCAGCCCGCTCCTCTCTACGAACACAACCTCGGTACCGTTGGACAGCCGCGCCCGCTCCGGCCTGGGAGGCGTGAAGGACTTCTGCTCGCCGCTCCCCGGCATCACCGACCTGTCCACGGTCGATACGGTCGCGCTCTTGTCCTGCTCCGGCAGCACCGTCATCCTCACCCGCGCCGGGCCGAGCCAGCGCCGGGCCGCACGCTGCACGTCGCCCGCCTGCACGCCGGTGAACCTCTCCAGGTCGGTGTTGATCATGCCTGGGTCGCCGCCGAAGGTGTTGTAGTAGTTCAGCTGGTCCGCCCGGCCGCCGAACCCGCCCATCTGCTCCAGGTGTCGGACGTGCTGGCTCTCGACCCGGTTCTTGGCCCTAGCGAGCTCCCGCTCCGACAGCGGCTCGCTCCGTATCCGGTCCAGCTCCTCCTCCACCACGTCCTGTATCTCGTCCAAGCCGTGCCCGGGGCTCGCCGTGACCTGCACGTTGAACTCCCCGGCCACCTCCATCGAGTGATTGTACACACTGACGCTCCGGGCAATCTGCTTCTCGTACACGAGCGTCTTGTATAGGCGGGAGCTCTTGCCGTCCGCCAGCACGGTCGACAGGACCTCCAGGGGCGCCTCGTCCTCGTCGAACGCCGGCGTCGACGGCCAGACCAGGTAGAGCCTCGGAAGCTGGACCTTGTCGTGGAAGTCTAGCCGCGTCTCGCTGGAGAGCGTCGAGGCCATCCTGCCGATCCGGTTCACGGCCGGCGTCGGGGGAATGTCGCCGAAGTACCGCTCGACCAGGGCCCGCGTCTCGTCAGGGTCGATGTCCCCTGCAATGGAGATCGTCGCGTTGGACGGGGAGTAGAAGCGCCGGAAGAAGGACTTCACGTCGTCCAGCGACGCCGCGTCCAGGTCCTCCTGCGAGCCGATGACCGGCCAGCTGTACGGATGCGGCGCGGGGAAGAGCGCGGGCTGAAGCAGCAGGGACGCCGTGCCGTACGGCCTGTTCTCGTAGCTCTGTCTCCGCTCGTTCTTCACCACGTCCCGTTGCAGGTCCAGCCGCTTCTGGTCCAGCGCCTCCAGCAGGAAGCCCATCCGGTCGGACTCCAGCCACAGGGCCAGCTCCAGGTAGTCCGACGGCACATTCTCCCAGTAGTTCGTCCTGTCCGACGAGGTGGAGCCGTTCACCGACCCGCCGATCTTCATCAGCGGGTTGAAGAAGAGCTCGTTGTGGTTCTTCGACCCCTCGAACATGACGTGCTCGAAGAGGTGGGCGAACCCAGTCCGGCCCTGGTCCTCGTCCTTCGACCCGACATGGTACCAGATGTTCACCGCCGCCATCGGGAGGGAGTGGTCCTCGTGCAGAATGACCTGCAGCCCATTGGGCAGCGTGTACTTGTCGAAAGCAATAGAAATCATAAGGGGATGCTCCGTGAGGTAGATAGACAAGGGGTGTACGCGTCGATTATAGCACCGCGCCCCGTCCCACCCACTCCGGTCGTGGCCGGGCCAGAGGTCAGCCCGGCTGTGGCTCCTCCCGATTGCCGCGGGCCATGTTGGCGACCAGGGTGTAGGCGGGGTACTCGGCCCAGCGTTGCCGCGCCCAGATGGTATTGACCCAGGGGTGGTCCTCGAACAGGGACATCTCGTCGACCTCGGGCAGGTGTGCCTCGACGAGGTCGACGACCTCCATTCCCAGCTCGACCAGGTCGCTGACGGCCTCACCCAGGTCGCCTGTTGCGAACGTCGCCCGAAGCCGGGCCGCACAGTCGTCAGGCTTGAGCTCCAGCCGATCGAGCAGCCAGCCCACCCACTTGTGCTCAGTCGACGGCAGGTATTCCCTGTTCAGCGACGCGAGCACGTTGACTATGCCCTGCTGCATCCAGACGAGGCTCTGGACTGTGGCAAGGTGGTCTCCCCTCGCAACATAGGCGCCCCGGTTGAACCACGGGCCCAGCCACAGGTTCTGCTGAACCAGCTTCACCGCGAGGCGGTCGGGGAAGCTGGCGGCCTTCTCCTGCCATCGCCGGATCAGGTCTTGCCCATAAAGGGGCACTCCATAGCGGATGGCCGCGGCGAGCTCGTACTTCTGCGGGTCGGTGTCGAGGTCGTCGATCAGCGCCCCAATCCACTCCTCCGCTGTACGGACGGCGATGTGGACGGGCGACACCATCGCCGTCCCCTGTAGCGCCTCGACTCCACCGTCGCATCCGACAGCCCGACGTGCTCGCTTGCCCTGTCTCCACCGGAGGGGTCGAACTTCCAGACCTCGCCGCCCATCCGACGGGCCGCGTCCCTACGGTCCTCCTCAGATGGCGGCGTATCCCAGAACACGCCGATCTCCACGTCCGAGTACTCGTCGGCGCAACCCCGGGCCACGGACCCACCGGCCATGACCGCCAGCACCCTCGGATCGCCAGAGTAGATTCCGGCCAGCTCTCGCGCCAGCCGCAGGCCGGCCCTGCTCACATCGCTGGGCTCAGTCATCCCGCCCACCGGACGGCATAAGGAACGACAATCGAGAGCTTGACGGAACCTCACTTGGGATCGACACGCAAATACAGATCACAGTTTCTTGAGTATGTGATCGGCTATTCTTACCGCGATGGGTGCGCCGATCGGATTGCTGGCGGCAAAGAACAACTGAAACATTGGCGCATTCTTGGAATTGAGGAACGTCCTACTGGTTGGAGCCATCATCTGGAAGACAGATTCGAGCCGTTCTCGATAGCGGTCAGCAATCTGATTGCCGCCAACTTCTCTTTGTAGGGGCAGTTCGTCGTCGAGGAGAGACAGTTGCTTGGAAGAGGCGTAGAAGTTCACCCAATGTTCCCGTCCTCCAAAGATGCGGTCGAGGTTTGCTGCCAGCGCCCCTGTAGGCTCGTTGTTGCGTGGCATCATACGAGTGATCGCCATGAGTGGAAAGAGAATCCAGCAGTCGACTTTGCCCGTCTCAGCTATTGACTCAATGGTCTCCCAGCTAACCTCGGTCGCGTAGGGATCGAGGAACACTACAGCTCGGTCGTGACTAGCCATGCTGGCGCAGAACTCTGGTAGTACGGCATTGGCATCATCATTGATAATCTCAATGCGACGACTCGGGAGTCCTGATCGCAGCGTCTCCAGCGATTCAGACCGATTGGGATCCATTTCAATGAAAACCAATCGGTCAAAGGCCTTGTCATGGACATCCAATGCTATCGATGCTGAACCCTTTAACAGATCGCGGAAGTCTTCGTATTCCTCCTCGACGTATCCTGACTTTGGGTTCCAAGAACCTGAGCCAGCAAACGCGTCTACATACGTTAGCTTGAAAGGCTGGTCCTTCAATGCTGTTGTGTAGGCGTCGAGATAACTTCTCAGTATTTGGAGCTTCTCTTGGGTCCACTTCCCCCCAAAGGTGGCAGTGTTCAATCGCTATGCCCCTGTGGGAAGTTCACGCCAGCTTTGATCATCCACCACAGCCTCGTCCCCAGACCGCTTGCCCCGACGACCACCTAGCTGCTTGAGGAAGAACGCTACTCCAGCTTCTGTCGACTGGTCGCGTAGGTCCCGTACCCAGTCTATGTCCATCGACCGCGCCCTCGCTCCACTCTCGCCGCCGGCGATTACCCATTGGAGAGTGCCGTCCTCCAGCCATGGAGTCAGGTCTACCCGTTCGAGCAATGGTTCCGCCGACACGAAGCGAATGTCTGCCGGGATACGGCGCAGCACGGACAGCCGGGGGGCGTACTTCTGGCTCTCCACTGAGGTGCCCATCCAGACGTTGGATGGCCACTCTCCGAAGCTAGCCTCACCTTGCTTCTCCCACCAGCCCGCAGCCCGACCGGGGCGTTTGGTCAGCACCTGGAACACGTGCTGGTCCGCCTCTCGCATCACGTCGAACACGTCCGCGATGAAGTCGAACTCGACGTGGGGGTGGAAGAGGTCCGACATGCTGTTGACGAACACGTGCCGGGGACTGCGCCACGAAAGCGGCGCTTCCAGTCGCTCAGGAAGCAACTGAACGCTGTCTGGACCTGCCTCGTACCCGGGCACGGCCATAGCCCTCAGCCTGGGGTAGAGCGCGAACATGTAGCAGTTGTCGCACCCCGGAGACACGCGGGAGCAACCGGTTACCGGGTTCCAGGTCTCGTCCGTCCATTCGATTGTGGAGGGCATGGCCGGCTGCTCCTGATTCTCGAGTCACGATACCAGTGTAGCACTTCTGTTCGCGTAGTCAAGGGGAAGTGGTCTGCCAATTACGTCAATCACCTCGCCTCATCGACGATGTGCTCGGACGTGCCCTCTACCCATTCGGAAGCCTCGGCCTCTCGCTCGCGGTCAGCGGCCATCATCCGGTAACCCGCGTCGAGGTCGTCGCGTTTCATCCGATGCCCAACAACCGATCTGTTGAACTTCCTTCGACCGGCCCGCCTGTGTGATTCTTCGCTCATCTCCTCATCCTGATTTGGTGGGTCCCTTCACGTCAGTCCTGCTCGGCCAGGACCTCCTCCATTGCGGACAGGAAGCCGTCGACGTGCTCGTCCTGCACGGGCGCGGAGATCGTGACTCCGATGCCGCCGCTCAACGAGTATCCCTTCAGGAACAGTGCCAGGTCGATGCGGCCCGCCAGGTCGCCGTCCGGCAGCGTCGTCGCGCTGCGGTAGTCGGTGATGGGCTTGTCGGTCATGTAGTAGTGGAGCCCGGCCCCGGCGCTCACGACCCTGCTGGGCACGCCCGCCCGGTCGAACACGTCGACCAGGCCCGCGTGGAGCTTTCCTCTGAGGCGGTCGACGTGGGCGTACACCTCCGGCGTCAGCCCCCGGATCGTCGCCAGGCCCGCCGCTAGGGTGAAGGAGTTGCCGGAGAACGTGCCGCTCTGGCTCAGGCCGGTGGGCTCGCCCGTGTTGTCGAGCATCTCCATGTACTCGTCCTTGCCGCCGATTGCGCCGATGGGGAATCCGCCGCCGAACGCCTTGCCGAATATCGTCACGTCCGGCTCGACTTCAGCCCGGCCCTGCGCGCCCCCCGGCCCCGACCTGAAGCTCACCACCTCGTCCATCACCATCGGTATCCCCAGCTCATTCGTGATGTCGCGGATGAAGCGCGTGAAGTCCTCCGATACCTCCCACGAGCTCGGCTTGGCGTCGTAGAAGACACCGGCGATCTCGTCCTTCTGCTCGCGCAGGATCAGCTCGACCGACTCCCTGTCGCTGTACGGCAGGATGACCGCGTCCTCCTCGGCGCTCCTGGACATCCCCTCCCACGCCGCGACGGCGTTCGGCGAGTCGGCGGGCCCGGCCCGGTCCAGCGGCGGCGCGGAGCTCACCTCCAGCGCGTCGTGGCTGCCGTGGTAGCCGCCCTCGAACTTCGCTACCTTGGGCCGGCCGGTCTTGGCCCGGACGAGCCGCGTCGCGTGGAGGGACGCCTCGGTGCCCGAGTTGCAGAACCGCACCTTGTCGATGGACGGGAAGCGCGACGTGATCTCCTCGGCGATCTCGGCCTCGAGCTCTGTCGGACCGCCCAGCCCCAGCCCGCGCTCGACCTCCCGCTGCACCGCGGCAATCACGTCGGGGTGGCTGTGGCCCAGCATCATCGCCGAGTGGTGATTGCCGAAGTCCACGTACCGGTTGCCGTCGATGTCCCAGATGTAGCAGCCCTCCGCCTTCGCGATGTAGTGCGGGTACGGCGGCGACCAGTAGGCCCCCTTTATGACGCCTCCGGGCATGACCGGCACGCCCCGCTCCCACTGCGCCCGGGACTTGGGTGTCCTGCGCCGGTACTCCTCGACAAGCGACTCCTTCGACCTCGTCATGTCATACACCTCGTTCCTTCCCACCGAGGGGGAAGGTTAGGATGGGGGCTCTGTCTTCGCCCCGCAGGCTATCCGGCCAGGGCGCCGCCCCGTGCGGCGTCGGCGACCTTGCGCGTCGCCTGGATCATGTCGGCCAGGTCGTCCTCGGTGAAGTTGGGAATCATCGTAAGGCCCACCCCGCGGTTCATGAGGGCCTCGCCCCTGGGACACTCGACCTGGCGGTAGTCGACGGGGCGCTCCCGGCCGTAGTCGAGCGGGAAGCGCGTCTTGCCGTAGAGGTCCGGCCCGGCCAGGAAGGGGTTGCGGTACAGCGGGCCAACGTCGCCCGAGCCGACGTACGGCCCGCCCATCGGCACGCCCTCGGCGCTCACCGCTGCGGCGAAGTCGTTGGCCGTGCAGTTGAGCGCATCCGTGTCCAGCGTGAACCCCAGGTTCCAGTAGGTGTGCCGGTCGCCGGGCTTCACCTCCTGGGGCACAATCTCGTCCACGTCCGACAGCCCCTCGATGATGTTGAGGGCGGCCTGGACCTTGTTCTCGACGTAGCCGTCCAGCTTGCCGAGCTGGTTCAGCAGCAGTGCGGCGATCATGTCGTTGATCTTGTAGTTGGGCGCGAGGAAGTAGTTGGCGTAGGGCATCCCCTCCAGCGGCCCATTGGCGCGGGGCAGCGCGGCGTCCCGGAAGAGTATCGCCCTCTCCCACAGCGCCCTGTTGCTCGTGAACACGGCCCCGCCCATGCCCGCCGACAGGGTCTTGCCTCCGAAGCTGATGCCGGCGATGTCCCCCATCGACCCTACGATTTGCCCCTGGTGCTCGGCGAGGTGGGCCTGGCAGGCGTCCTCGATCAGGAATATGCCGTGCCTGTCGGCGATATCCCTGAGCGCCGC
>DAOULA010000003.1:0-34192 GCA_034420735.1 Dehalococcoidia bacterium | reverse complement strand
ATAGCAGAGGCGGACCTGGTCCTGAGCGTCGGCCTTAGCCTGGAGGGCGAGTGGCTCCACGATCTCCTTGAGAGCGCCGCGCGAGACGAGTCCTCCATCATCGAGATGGGCGAAATCGTCGATCCGATAGAGTTCGCCGAAGGCCATGCCGATGAGGTGGAGCTGCTGGAGGCGATCAGCCACGTCGTGCACGAGGTCGAGGACGGCGAGATAAGCCCGGAGGAGGGCATCGAGGAGCTCAAGGAGCTGCTCGCGGAAGGCGAGGAGGAGGAAGGCGAGCACGAGGGCGAGGAAGAAGAGCTGCCCGAGATGGTGCATGAATTGATCGAGAAGGTCGAAGAGGGCGGGATGTCGGCCGCCGACGCCATAGAGGCCATCGAGGAGTTGACGGAAGAGGGCGAGGACGAGCACATGGACCACGGACACGGTCTTGAAGACCCTCACTTCTGGTTCGACCCTCTCCGGGTGAAGATCGTCGTCAACGACATAGCCGCTCGGCTGGCCGTGCTGGACCCGGGCAGCGCCGATACCTTCACCGCGAACGCAGCCGCGTACAACGCAAAGCTCGACGAGCTGCACTCCTGGACGGAGGAGCAGGTCGAGGCGGTGGCCGAGGAGCGCAGGCTGCTTGTGACTTCCCACGACAGCTTCGGATACTTCGCGAACCTGTATCACTTCGAGGTGGTAGGTGTCGTCCTGTCGACCACAACCGATGTTGAGCCGTCGGCGGGCGACCTGGCGGAGCTTGTACACGAGGTCGAGGAGAACAACGTGCCGGCGGTGTTCGGAGAAACTACGGTCAGCGAGCGCCTGGCCAAGGCGGTTGCCACGGAGTCGGGAGCGGACCTGGTCAGGCTCTACTCCGGCTCGCTCGGGCCCGAGGGCAGTGGGGCCGCCACGTACATCGAAATGGTGCGCACCAACGTAGACCGCATAGTCCAGGCCCTGAAGTGACGGCGGCGGAGACAGGGTAGCGATAAGAGCGGGGTCGCGGAGTCGCCGCTGGCTGGCCATAGAGTCCGGTTGGCGTGGCGCCGCGGCCTGGGTCGAGAAGTCCTCTTGTTCTCGAGAAGGGAGGCGTCCGATGGTTCAGACCCTAAGACCGTTGATTGTCGCGCTGCCCGCTGTACTCGCCCTGGTCGCTATCGTGTCCCTCCTGGCCTACCGGTCGGTACAGGATGGGCCGTCCAACGTTGGAGCGGAGGCCTCCGCCGTCCTCGTCTCCCAGGACGGCGAAGCCGTGGGCTCGGTAAAGCTGACGCAGGCGGCCTCGGGCGTCCTGGTGGCAGCTCAGGTGGAGGGACTCGCCCCGGGCGGTCACGCGTTCATTATTCACTCGGTCGGCGCGTGCACGCCTGACTTCGAAGCGGCAGGCGACCATTTCGATCCCGAGGGCGTCGGCGAACACGGCTTCATACATCCCAACTGGCGCGGCTCGTCCGGCCGGGTCCATGGCGGCGATCTGCCAAACATCTACGCGGCTGCCGACGGCTCCGCCCGCGCCGACTTCTTCACCGAGGGTGTAACGCTGGATGCCGGCAAGGAGCACACTCTCTTCGATGCCGACGGCTCCTCGATCATCGTGCATGAGAAGCCGGACACCTACGGCGAGGGGGAGCATGACACGGGCAGCCGCATAGCTTGCGGCGTGATCCGGCCCGACCGGTAGTACGACGCTGGCGGGAGGTGCCGCGCAGTAGAGTTTCTGGTAGTATCGGGCGCGGAATCCGGCCTCGCCAGGCCTGAGAACCGGAGACTGCAAGAGTGACTTCCGAGCCGGGCATAGTCGTACAGGACGCATCCGTCGAGCGCGGCGGGCACCTGGCGCTCACGGGCATCACCTTCGAGGTCGGCCCGGCGACGCTGATGGGTATCCTCGGGCCGAACGGGGCGGGCAAGAGCACCCTCTTCGACGCCATCGCGGGCATGCTCCCCCTCGTCCACGGATCCCTCACCGTCCGCGGGGCCGAGCGAAAGGGAGCTCTGGCGTACGTGCCCCAGCGGGACAGCATCAACTGGCACTTCCCCGCCACCGTCCACGACGTGGTGATGATGGGGCGCGGCAACAACATCGGGTGGTTCCGCCGACCGGGCAAGATCGACAGGGAGATGGTCCGGGAGAGCCTCGAGCGCGTCGACATGTGGGACAGGCGCACGTCCAGCGTGACCCAGCTCTCGGGGGGCCAGCGGCAGAGGGTGTTCATTGCCCGCGCGCTGGCGCAGGAGGCCAGCATAATCCTGATGGACGAGGCCTTCAGCGGCGTGGACGTTGCCGCCCAGGAGGACATCGTCGAGGTCCTCCAGTCCCTCCGGGACGAGGGCAGGATCGTCATCATCTCCACCCACGACCTGACCAACATCGCCGAGCGGTTCGACCGCATCCTCTGTATCAACCATCACATGTGCGCCTACGGCCCGCCCGAGGAGGCCTTCACACCCGAGGTGCTGGAGGAGCTGTACGGCTCCCATGGGCTCGAATTCGCCCACCATCACGTCGATCCCCACGACCACGATGAACACGAAGGCCACGCCCACGCCCACGAGGATCCCCATTGATAGAGGACTTCGTGGGGCTGTTCGCAGACCCGCTCCAGTTCAGCTTCGTGCAGCGGGCCCTCGTCGTTTCGGTGCTGGTGGGGATCATGTGCCCTGTTATCGGGGCCTACGTGGTCGCCCGGGGCCGTGCCTTCATGGGCGACGCGCTCGCCCACTCCATCCTGCCGGGCATGGGTATCGGGCTCCTGGTTACGGGCAGCGCCCTGATCGTGGCCGTCCCGACCGGCGTCGCCACTGCCCTGTTGATGGGGTACATCAGCAGGCGCACCGGCAGCAGCGAAGACACGTCCATCGGCATCGTCTTCGCCGGCATGCTCGCCCTTGGCCTCGTAATGCTGTCCAGCCCGCTCTACATCGACACCTTCTTGAGGTTGAGGGACAGGCAGGCGCCGGATATCGAGGACCTGCTCATAGGCGAGATACTGGGCGTCAACACTGGCGAGATGTACATATCGCTGGGGCTGGCCGTGCTGGTGCTGGCGGGGCTGTACGTCTTTCACCGGCCCCTCGTCTATACGACCTTCGATCCCGTGGGAGCCGCGGTCGTGGGAATCAAGACGCGCGTGGTCGAGTACGTCCTCCTCGCGCTCCTAGCCCTCGTCATCGTCATAGGCATCCAGGCGGCCGGTATCGTCCTGGTCATGGCGATGCTCATCACGCCCGCGGCGACGGGCTTCCTGCTCGCGAAGAGATTCGTGCACGTCATGGCCATCGGCGCGGTGATCGGTGTAGTGTCCGCATGTGTCGGCATGTTCCTGTCCTTCCATGCCAACATGCCAACCGGCCCTATCATGGCGCTGGTGGCGACGGCCGTTTTCGGCCTGGCCGCCGTAGTAAAGAGGAACCGTTAGCCACTTGCCTATGACTCGCTTCCGGGCCGGCGTCGACATAGGCGGCACTTTCACCGACGTGGTGCTACTTGGCGACGACGGCGCCGTCAAGGTCGTAAAGGTCGCCAGCACCCCCGACGACTACAGCCGCGCGGTCATCGAAGGCCTTGCCCGGGGCATCGACGAGCTGGGCATCGGCGCCGGCGACGTGTACGAGCTCGGCCACGGGTTCACAGTCGCCACCAACGCCATCCTCGAAGGCAAGGGCGAGCCGACGGCCCTCGTGACGACGGCCGGGTTCAGGGATGTCCTCGAGCTGACGCGAATACGCACGCCCCGGCTCTACGACCTCTACTACCAGAAACCGCGCCCGCTGGTGGAGCGCCGGCTCAGGCTGGAGGTCAGGGAGAGGGTCAGCTTCGAGGGAGAGGTCCTCATCCCCCTGGACGAAAGTGACGTCGATGCGGTCGTCGCTACGGTCGGCTCGGAGGGCGTCCGATCCGTTGCCGTCTCCCTGCTCCACTCATACGCGAACCCCGACCACGAACGGCGCATAGCCGATGCATTCAGGCTCGCCCTGCCTGGGGTCAACCTGTCCGTCTCCAGCGAGCTCCTGCCCGAGATGCGGGAGTACGAGCGCACCAGCACCACGGTCATCAACGGCTATGTGCGGCCCGTCGTCGAGGAATACCTCCAGAGGTTGGGAGCGCGGCTCAGGGACATGGGCGTCGGAGTCCCCGTGACCGTCATGCAGTCGAACGGCGGCCTCATCCCCCTGGACGTGGCCACCGAGAAACCGATGTACTGCATCGAGTCCGGTCCCGCCGCGGGCGTCGTCGGCGCCTTCCACCTGGGCAGACGCCTGGACGAGCCCAATCTGATGACCTTCGACATGGGCGGCACCACCGCCAAGGCGTCGATCATCGAGGGCGGCGAGATGCTGCTCGCGCCCGAGTACGAGGTGGGCGGCGGCATGAACGCCGGCCACCGCCTGCTGCGCGGCTCGGGCTACATCCTGCGGGTGCCGGCCATCGACATCGCCGAGGTCAGCGCGGGAGGCGGCAGCGTCGCCTGGGTGGACCGCGCCGGCGGGCTGCAGGCGGGGCCCCACAGCGCCGGGGCGGTCCCGGGCCCGGTCTGCTACGGCGGCGGAGGCGAGGAGCCGACGGTCACCGACGCCAACGTGGTCCTGGGCTACCTCAACCCCGAGTACCTGCTCGGCGGGGCGTTCCCCATCGACGCGGGCAGGGCCATGTCCGCCATCGAGGACCGGGTTGCGGGCCCCGCGGGCATGACGGGCATACAGGCGGCCTGGGGCATCCACGTGCTCGTCAACTCAAACATGGGGCGCGCGCTCAGGGCCGTCTCGAGCGAGCGGGGTCGGGACCCGCGCCGGTTCAGCCTGATGGCGTTCGGCGGCGGCGGGCCGATACACGCCGCCGGGCTGGCCGAGACCCTCGGCATATCGCGCATCATCGTCCCGCCGTCACCGGGAGTCTTCAGCGCGTTCGGACTGCTCTTCGCCGACGTGGAGCACCACTTCGTCCGCACCCACTTCAAGCGCCTTGCGGACGTGGACCTGGACGAGGCCAACGCCATGCTGGACGAGTTGGAGGCCGAGGGCCGGCGCCTGCTCCTGGCTGAGGGCTTCGACGGGCCGCTCCAGCAGATACAGGCACAGCTCGACGTGAAGTACGCCGGCCAGACCTCCGACCTGACCATCAACATGCCCGCCGCCCGATTCAGCGAGGCCTCCCTCCCGGAGATCACCGAAGTCTTCATGCGCGAGCACGACAGGACCTACGGCTATCGGGTCGAAGAGCCGCTGCAGCTAGTCGGCATACGCGTCATCGCCAGGGGCATGTCCGAGCGTCCACGCGTGCCCGACAGCGTCTCGCTGGACGGCTCGGCCTCGGGCGCCCCCGCCGACCGCAGAATCTACTTCGGCACTGAAACGGGCTGGATCGAGACGCCGGTCATAGACCGCCCGGCCCTGGCCGCCGCCCCGGTGCCCGGCCCCCTCATAGTAGAGGAGTACGACTCCACGTCCATAGTCCCCCCAAAGTGGACCGCGTCCCTCGACCCCATGTCCAACATAGTCCTGGAACGGGGGGCTTAGCCGACTCGCTTCACCCGATAGTCGCGGCAGTTCGTTCGCCCAGAGCAGCGTTATGCCCGGTACCCGGGCCGTGCGGGGATGGTCAGTAACTGCCGCGCAGCTGCTTGAAGGTACGTTCGGCTGAGCCTGGCTCCCCTGAGCCTGCCGAAGGGTCGAAGGCCAGTGCTCAGCGAGATCGGATAGCTTGATGAATTCGACCTGGCCCCGAAAGTGGGGCTCGACGGAGGATTCCGGATGAAGTACGACACCATCGTAGTCGGGGCCGGGTCGGCCGGTGCAATAGTCGCAACCCGCCTATCCGAGGACCCCAACCGGTCGGTCCTGCTCCTGGAGGCCGGGCCCGACTACCCCGACATCGACCGGCTGCCCGACGAGATCAGGCTCGGCCATGGCGGCGACAGGAACATCTGGGCGCGGGCCTTCGGCGCGGACAGCGAGTTCAGCTGGAACTACGTCGGCAGGCCCACCGAGGAGTCCGAGCCCATGCTGGTGCCCCGGGGCAGGATCGTCGGCGGCTCCAGCGCCGTCAACGCCCAGATATTCCTCCGCGGCGTGCCCGAGGACTACGACGGGTGGGCCTCGGCGGGCAACGACGAGTGGGGATTCAGGGACCTGCTGCCGTACTTCCGCAGGGTCGAGAACGACCTCGACATCCACGACGACTTCCACGGCTCAGACGGCCCCATCGTGGCCAGGCGGTTCGCGCCCGATGAGTGGAACGCCGACCAGGAGGCCTTCTACGACGCCTGCAGGTCCGCCGGGTATCCCGACTGCCCCGACCACAACAACCCCGACTCCACGGGCGTCGGCCCCCTCGCGTTCAACACCCTCGACGGCGTCCGGTGGAGCACCGCCATCGGGTACCTGCCCCAGGCGAGGCACCGGCTCAACCTGACCATCAGGGCGGACTGCCTCGTCCACAAGCTCATCCTCGACGGCGGCCGGGCCGTGGGCGTCATGGTCGAGAGCAGGGGCGAGACGTTCGCTGTCTACGGCGACGAGATAGTCCTCAGCGGCGGACCCATCGGCTCACCCCAGCTCCTGATGCTCTCTGGCGTCGGGGACGCCGACCACCTGCGCAGCGTCGGGGTACCCGTCGTTCATCACCTGCCGGGCGTCGGCAGGAACTTCAGGGACCACCCCCAGGCCGCCCTGGTCTGGAGGACGAAGCCTGGCTTCCGGCAGGACGAGCTTGCGCCCAAGCTGCAAATCGGCCTTCGCTACACCGCCGGGGGGTCGGACCTTCGGAACGACATGTACATCCTCGCCATCTCGTTCGTCACCGAGGAGGGCTACTACTACTCGACCGATTCCGAGCCCCTGGGCATCGGGATGGTGCCGCACCTGAACCTGGCTCTTGGATCGGGCCGCGTCTCCCTGGCGTCCGCGGACCCCCACGTGCAGCCCGACCTCGACTACAACTACCTGCGCGAGCCGTTCGACCGCCAGCGCCTGCGAGAGGCCGTGCACATCTGCATCGAGCTGGCCGCGCGCGACGAGTACCGGGACATCATCGAGGAGAGGGTCACCCCAACCGACGCCGACCTACAGTCCGACGACACCCTGGACGAGTGGCTGAAGACGTACATCAACACCAGCCATCACATATCCGGCACCTGCAAGATGGGGCCCGACTCCGACTCGCTGTCGGTGGTCGACCAGCACGGCAGGGTCAAGGGTATCGAGGGGCTGCGCGTGGCCGACGCGTCAATAATGCCCGACGGCATCCGCGCCAACACCAACGTCACCACAATGGTCATAGGCGAACGCATAGCCGACTTCATCCAGCAGGGCCTCTGAACCCTCCTGCGCTTCCGTCATTCCGGCGGAAGCCGGAATCCAGGGGCCGGGCGGCAGCTTGGCTAGCGTAGCACTAGACGGCTGCTCGACGCGGTCAAGGGCTCTCTCGGCCTGCTCCCTCTCTCCCCAAGAACAGGTTCCCGTATCTGTCCACCACAGCCCGGTAGCCGGGATGAATCACCGTAGTCGAGTCGACCTCCTCCACGATCGCAGGTCCGCTGATCTCGGTGTCCGGCCCCAGCCCGTACCTGTCGTACACGGGGCAGTCCACGTGCCCTCCGCTCTCGGCAAAGTAGACGGCCCGGCTCGCCTTCAGGGCGGCGGCCGGTTCCCCGCCGCTGCCGGCTATCTCCCTCGCCCGGGGCCTTGATATACCCCCGATCGCGCTCAGCCGCAGCGCAACGAACTCCACCGGCTCGCCGTCGGCCTTGAACCCGTAGGCGCGCTCGTGCTCCTGGTGGAAGCGGTCGATGACGCCTGCCAGCTTCTCGGGCGATAGCCCGCCGTCGGGCAGGTGTATGGTCAGCTCGTAGCTCTGGCCGACGTAACGCATGTCCGCCTGGTACAGGAAGGCCGTCTCGTCAGTGCCAACACCTTCTCGTGCGAGGGCTGCCGCGCCCTCAGCCCTCATCCGCCGGAAGCTCTCGCCCGCGGCCTCGAAGTCCAGCCTGTCGGCGCGCTGGACGAGCGCCACCGAGTAGTCGTGCTTGATGTCCGTCACCAGGAGCCCCATGGCCGAAGTCGTGCCCGGACTTGGGGGTACGAGCACGGTCGGTATCTCGAGCTCGGCGGACAGCCGGTTGGCATGGACGGGCCCGGCGCCGCCAAATGCCACCAGCATGAAGTCCCTGGGGTCGTGGCCGCGCTGGACGGAGACCTGTCGCAGAGCGCCGACCATGGCGCTGTTGGCGATCTCAACGATGCCGAGCGCCACCTCCATCACGCCCATGCCCAGGGGCTCCGCGCACTTCTCGCTGATCGCCCGCCGCGCGCCCTCCACGTCCAGCTCCATCTCGCCGCCCAGGAAGTAGTCGCGCGACAGGCGGCCCAGCACCAGGTTGGCGTCGGTGATGGTCGGTTCGGCGCCGCCCTGGCCGTAGCAGACCGGCCCCGGGTCGGCGCCCGCGCTCTGTGGGCCGACCCGGAGGATGCCTCCGGAGTCGATCCAGGCTATGGAGCCGCCGCCCGCGCCGATCTCCACCAGGTCGATGACCGGCGTGCGTATGGGATAGCCCGACCCCCTCGCGCCGTGCTCGGTGGCCCCCGCCGTGCCGCCCACCTCGTAGTCCTTGGTGACGCGCGGCGTGCCGCTCTCGATGAGGCCGGCCTTGGCGGTGGTGCCGCCCATGTCGAACGAGATGACGTTCCCGTGCCCCAGCGAGCTCCCCAGGTGGCTGGCCGCTATGACGCCGGCGGCCGGGCCCGACTCCACCATGAAGACGGGCCGCTCTATGGCCGCATCGAAGGTCAGGACCCCGCCGCTGCTCTGCATGACCAGCAGCTCGCCGGTTATGCCGGTGCCGCGCACCCGCTCCTGGATGTTCCCCAGGTACCGGGAGACCACGGGCCGGATGGCAGCGTTGATCACCGTGGTGCTGGCCCGGAAGTACTCCCGGAACTCCGGCGCCACCTCAGACGAGAGCGACACCGGCACGCCAGGCAGCGCCTCGCGCAGGATGTCCCCGATCCGCCTCTCGTGCTCGGGGTTGACGTAGGAGTGGAGGAGGCACACAGCGACGGACTCCACGCCCTCGTCTTGCAGCCGCCCGGCCACCCGCCGCACGGCATCCTCGTCCAGGGGGGTCAGCACCCCGCCACGGAAGTCGAGGCGCTCGGGTACGCCGAAGCACAGGTACCTGGGCACGAGCGGCCGCAGCTTCTCGAACTGCAGGTCGTACAGCACCGGGCGGATCCCCGTCTGTATCTCCAGCAGGTCCCGAAAACCCTCCGTCGTGACGAACGCCGTCCTGGCCAGGTTGCCCTCGATGATCGCGTTGGTCGCCACCGTCGTCCCGTGGACGAGATACCTGACAGCATCGGGCGCGGCATCACGTTGCGCGAGCATCCGGTCGACGACCCTGAGGAACCCCTGCGAGGGATCGCCGGGCGTGGAGGGGACCTTGCCGGTCCGCACCTCGCCGGTCGACTCGTCCAGCAGGATTGCGTCGGTGAACGTCCCCCCAACATCCACCCCGAGGCGGTACCGGCCGGTCACCGGCTGTGCCCCGGGGAAGCCGAGCGGAGACTGGCGGTGGCCTTGAGGTCCACGGTCCAGGTCGCCGGGTCCACGGCGACGCGATAGACGTCACGTGCACGCCCCGGGCTCACCTTGCCGTTGCGGGCATCGTTCAGCACGGCGTCCGGGTCGCGCTCCTCCGGCGGCCCGTAGCCGCCTCCACCGCAGGTACGATAGCTCACCACATCGCCTTCATTGAGCTGCACCGTGACCTTCGAGCCAAGCTCGGTCGAGCCCGAATCGGGGTTGAGCACGTAGCGCGCCCTCTCTCCGGGAAGCCCACCGAACAGGCCGTGCGGTCCCCATCGCTCCCGGTCGGCCAGGATCGTGAAGGACGCCTCGTGGTCTGGAAAAAAGTAGTCCCGGCGCAGCCCCAGGCCGCCCCGGTGCCTGCCCGGCCCCTCGGAGTCCTCCACCAGCTCGTAGCGGGTGATGCGGACCGGGTAGTTGAGCTCGGTCTCCTCCACCGGCGCGTTAGCGGTGTTCTTTCCGTGGGGCTGGACCGCGTCCGGCCCGTCCCTCGACGCCCGGCCGCCGTAGCCTCCTGCTATCGTCTCCAGGAAGCAGTACGTCTCGTCCCTGTATGGGTCCGTGCCGCCGAACCCCGAGTGGCAGATCATCGCCTCCGTGCCCGCGGGCACCCTGTCGGGGATCGCCTGGGCGAGGGCATGGAAGATGACGTCGACCAGCCGTAGCTGCGTCTCCCAGCCGCCCACCACCGGATACGGCTCGGTGCAGTTGACCACTGTGCCCTCCGGCGCGACCATCCGCACGTTGCGGTAGAACCCGGCGTTGACGGGAACGTCGGGATCGATGAGGCACTTGAGGACGAAGGCCGCGCCCGAGTGGGTCTGGGCATAGGTCGAATTGACCGGCGCGGGCCGCTGCGGGTCCGTCCCCGTGAAGTCGAACGTCACCTCTTCCTCGTCGATGGTCACCTTGGCGGCCAGCGTCACCGGGTCTTCCGTGTAGCCGTCGCTGTCAAGGCAGCCCTCGGCGGCGTACACGCCCTTCGGCAGCGTCGACAGCTCGGCGCGGGTGCGCCGGTCCGTGTACTCGATCAGCTCGTCCACGTAGAGCCGGACCGTGTCAACTCCCATCCGGTCCAGCAGTGCGTTCATGCGCCGTATTCCGGTGTTGTTCGCCGCGATCTGCGCGCGGAAGTCCCCCGCCGTCTCCCGCTTCGCCCTCACCTGCGCAAGCACCAGTCCGAAGACATCGGGGTCGATCTCCCCGCCCTCCACCAGCTTGGTGGGAGGAATGATGATCCCCTCTTGGTATATCTCGCGAAACGCCCCGATGCTGGCCGGAGCGCCCCCGCCCACGTCCACGTGGTGCGCCAGGCACGCCACGTAGCCGGCTGGCTCGCCGCCGTGGTAGACCGGCGATATCAGCGTGATATCGTTCAGGTGCACCCCGCCCTCATAGGGCAGGTTCACCAGGATCCCGTCGCCCTCGCCCAGCCTCTCCGGGCCATACCTGGCCAGGGCCCGAGGCACCGTCTCCACCAGCGACCCCAGGTGGTTGGGCTGGCTGAAGGACTGCGCCACCGTCCTAGCGTCCAAATCGAACACAGCACACGAAAAGTCATGCCGCGTCTTGATATTCGTAGAGTACGCACTCCGCCTAAGCGCCGAAGCCATCTCCTCCGTAGCCTCGACAAGCGCGTTCCGTATAACCTCGAACCTAATCGGGTCTATCTGCGTCGCGTTCTGCACCTGCGCTTCTCCTGCGAAACTCGAAAGGTCTTAAGCTGTCGTAACCGGTAGGGCGCATAGCATATGAGAATCGGGACGGCAATTGCCACAACCGCCCCATCTTGAGACTTCTACACAACAGTCATTCCGGCTAAAGCCTGCCCGTCACTACACACGGGGAACGAATCCAGGGTAATGGGCCAGCTTGAAAAGATGTTGCTATCGCATCTCTGCTGGCCTAGCTCTTGGCCCGAAAGCTGACCTTGATAGTTGCGAAATCAACTGTGGGACGTACCACAGGATGCGAGGTGTGGCGGCAGGCTTGGCCTTGAGTCAATGCTATCTCGTCTTCCTAGCTTACCTACCCAACTCCACCCTGGGATATGTGGGTAGGTTCTCACCTAGAATCTTTGAGTATTCATTATTGCCTGTAGACATGATCAGCGCGTCTTTGTGCTTTCGGCGGAAGGCTTCAGTGTGTATGCCAAAGTTATGATTTGGACTATCGGCAACTTCTAGGCCAGCCACCTGCTGCACAATGGGCTGGTTGTTGTACCCGGAGGCAATCCACCATTCATCATTTACCTGAATGCAAAGAAACCTTGGTATCATTAACTGGCCCTTCGAGTTGAGGCCCGAGCCCCTAAACTCCCAATATGTCCAGCGGCAATGCTTGGGCTCTGGATTGCAGTCGTTTACCAACCTAGCCCGCTCTCTATCGAGCCTGCCCGTTGAGTAGTCACCTTCAACAGGATTGTCGATTGGCCCAAACATAACTGGATATATCCCGGCTACAGGAGCCTCTACAACCAACTTTGTGGTAGGGGCAGAGTCCACTGGAACCAACCTGGACAAATAGTCCATAGGGTCAACCGTTTCGGTCTTCCCATATTCCTGTTCGACTTTCGCCCTGGTCAAATAGATTGCGATGATGTCCGGAGCGCCTGAGTCTGGAGTGCCCTGCGGTATTGCGTCGGCTACAAACTGCTGGTTTCCTTCTCCTCTTGCGCCTTGATGATGTATGTGAACATTGCAGAATGGATGAGGAGACCTACAGGAGGAATGCCTGTCCATTAAGAACCCACAGAGGGCCCGTACTGCATGATGCCTGAGTACTGTGAAGTCTTCAAGGTTGCCAAATCCCTTGGCGCGCCTTTCAGCACTAGGCTGTACGGTGTTGGTGCCTAGCTTTACTGGCTTGGGTTTCTTCTTGGGTTGCCGATGCCAAGGCAGTTTCATGTCGCTACCTCCGTTGCTGACACCCCCCTGCCCCCCGATTCCGTCCTGGACGACGGGTTTCTTGGACGCCGAAGCTGACGGAGATTCAGGGTTCCGCAGCCCAAGACGCCGACCACGATACACCATCGAGGCAACTATGGCCATACGTGGTGTGGTGGTCTACCGTGCTATGCTCGATGAGCGCCAACCACCTGCGTTATTCTGTTCAACAGGGTACGCCTGTAGCTCAGAGCCAGGTATGATTCCAAGTGTCCGTGCTGGTGAAGTCATGAGAATATCCGAGAGAGGCCAGATCACCATACCCAAGGCGCTGCGGGAGCGCTTTGGGCTCCATCACAACGTCGAGATCGAGATCGACCCCACCGACCGCGGCCTCCTGATCAGAAAGAGGACCACTGTCGAACACCCCGTCGACCGGGTGTACGGGATACTAGGCAAGGACGCTCTCCGCAAGGGCGTCGATGTTGACGAATATATCGAAGAGATTCGAGGAAGGTGATCGTCGCTGCCCAAGGGACCGCGGGTTCTCTTCCACCTACTTCCCCGAGCTGAAGGGCCCCGACGCCCTCTGAGTCCTCCGCCAAAGCCCACGACTATCGGTGCCGTTGACCCCGCGCCAGCTTGAAACTACACTGCGTTCGCCCCGCACCAACCTGTGAATGGGCTGCGGGAGACACCGACTCAGGGCACAGGCGGCACCCACATGGACACCGGAGAAGGCCTCGACCCCATAACCCGCGACGTTATCAGGAACTACCTGTACAGCGCCGCCGACACCATGGCCGTCACCGTCGTGCGGACCGCCCGCTCGGCGGTCGTGAAGGACGGCATGGACTTCTCGACCGCCATATTCAACGCCGAGGGCGACCAGGTGGCCCAGGGCCTCACCCTGCCGCTCCACATGGGCGCGATGCAGCCCGCCCTCGACGCCGTCCGCAATTACTTCGGCGACGACGTGAAGCCCGGCGACGTCTTCATCAACAACGACCCGTACGAGGGCGGCAGCCACCTGCCCGATATCTTCCTGTTCAAGCCTGTCTTCTACAACGACACCCTGGTCGCCTGGACCTCGGTCATCGCCCACCAGACGGACATCGGCGGGCGGGTCGCAGGCGGCAATGCCTGCGACAACACCGAGATATACCAGGAGGGCCTGCGCCTGCCCCCCATCAAGCTCTTCGAGGAGGGCGTCAGGAGCGACGCCATCTGGCGCATCCTTAGCAAGAACGTGCGCGTGCCCGACATGGTCCAGGGCGACGTGCTCGCCCAGGTCGCCGCAGTCGAGCAGGGGGAGCGCGACGTGCTGCAACTCCTCGACGAGTACGGCATCGAGGACCTGAAGACCTACATGACCGACATCATCGACTACACCGAGCGGCTCACCAGGGCGGAGATCGAGGCGCTGCCCGACGGCACCTGGGAGTTCTCGGACTACGTGGACGACGATGGCTTCTCGCCCGAGCCCATCGAGATTCGTGTGAAAGTCACCATCGAGGGCGACGAGATGCTGGTCGACTTCACGGGCACGTCGCCCCAGGCCAAGGGCTCGATCAACCCCAACCTGCCCTTCACCAAGTCGGCCGTCTACGCCGTCTTCAAGAGTCTCACCAACCCGGACATCACCGCGAACGCCGGATTCTTCCGCCCCTTCGAGGTGGTCGCGCCTCCCGGCTGCTACGTGAATCCACAGCACCCCGCGCCGGTTGCCGCGCGAGGGCTCGGCGGCTTCCGGGTCTCCCACGCCGTCTTCGGCGCGATGTCCAAGGCGCTGCCGGACCAGGTCCCGGCGGCGTGGGGCGGCGGCGAGGTGGGCATCAGCTTCGGCGGCTACGACGACGACGGCAAGGCGTTCGTCTTCGTCGAGTTCGACAACGACGGCCCCAGGGGCGGCGGCCCCTTCGCCGACGGCGCGGACGGCGCGTCGGCCCCCATCCACAACATGTCCAACACCCCCATCGAATCGATCGAGGCCTACCACCCGCTCCTGGTGCGCCGCTACGGGTTCATCCCCGACACCGCCGGCGCGGGCAGGTACCGCGGCGGCCTGGGCATGGTCCGCGAGTTCGAGCTGATGCACGACGAGGCCACCCTGCAGATCCGCTCCGACCGCGCACGGTTCCTGCCCTGGGGCACCCAGGGCGGCTCGCCCGGCAGCCGCTCCTTCAACGTGCTGAACCCGGACACCGACAACGAGGTACTGCCCTCCAAGTTCCTGCGCACCCTGAACAGGGGCGACGTGTACCGCCTCATCCAGCCCGGCGGCGGCGGCTACGGCGACCCGCTGCAACGCGACCCGGAGGCCGTGCTCGCCGACGTAACCCAGCACAAGGTGACGCCCGAACACGCTCGCGAGTCCTACGGCGTCGTGCTCACCCCGGCAGCCGACGCCGTGGACGCGGACGCGACGGCCGAGCTGCGAGAGCGCATGGGCGCCGAACGCGGCCCCCTCCCCACCGAGCCGGAGGTACTGCCGTCCGAGCAGGTCTACCCCGCCGCCCAGCCCCCGCGGCTGTGAGCGCCTCGGCCAATCAGGAGCAGCACATGCGAAACATCGTCGTGTTCAGCGGCAACGCCCACCCCGAGCTCGCGGAGGAGATCTGCGCTCACGTGGACGTGCCGCTGAGCCCGGCTACGTTCACCCGCTTCAGCAACGACTGCATCCAGGTCCAGCTCAACGCGAACTGCCGGGAGGCCGACGTATTCGTGATCCAGCCCCTCGTGCCGCCGGTGCACGACCACCTGATGGAGCTGCTCCAGATGCTCGACGCCGCCAGGGGCGCATCGGCGTCCCGCGTCACCGCCGTCATCCCCTACAATGCCTACGCCCGCTCCGACAAGAAGGACGCGCCGCGCATATCGATCGCAGGCCGGCTCACAGCCGACCTCCTCGTCGCTGCCGGCGCGGACCGCGTTCTCACGATGACCCTCCACGCGCCCCAGGTGCACGGCTTCTTCAGCGTCCCCGTCGACCACCTCAACGCCCTCAACATACTGGCCAGCCACTTCCGCGACCGGCCGCTCGACAATACCGTGGTCGTCTCGCCCGACTTCGGGTCGGCGAAGGACGCCGCCCACTTCGGACGCATGCTCGGCGTCCCGGTTGCCGCCGGCAACAAGAAGCGCGTCAGCGACACCGAGGTCGTGATCGACATGATTGTGGGCGACGTGGACGGCAAGCGCGCCATAGTCCTCGACGAGGAGGTCGCCACTGGCGGCAGCATCATGGAGCTGCTCGAACGGCTGCGCGAACGCGGGGTGACGGAGGTGTCGCTGGTCTGCACCCACGGGCTCTTCACCGGCTCGGCCGCTGAGAAATTCAACGCCCAGCCCGACGTCGTGGAGGTAGTCACCACCGACACTATCCCGCGCCGCCATGCGGACATGCCTCGCTTGCAGGTGCTCTCCATCGCTCCCCTGCTTGGCGAGGCCATCCGGCGGATCCACCTTGGCGAGTCGGTAAGCGGCCTGTTCACCAGCCCGGAGTGGACGGGGACCGCCGTCGAGCGGCAGTCAGGCGCGTAGAGGGCCGCCGCGCGATGGCGGGCGCCTGGATATGTTAGACTTTTCGTCATCATGACTGAACTTGCCGTAGTAACCATACTGGCCGGCGTCCTGGCTGTGGGAATCACTATAGCGGCGCTGGTCTTTGCGCTGTTCCAACGCCTGGAGACCCACATCGACGACCGCTTTGGCCGGGTCGAAGGCCGGCTCGATGAGCTCGCCGAGCGCGTCGCCAGGCTGGAGGGGGAGCAGGCCGGTTCGGAGGGACAGCGCGGTACGGGTCGCGCCTCTGCGTTCGAGCGATCTTCTACCTACTTTCGCGAATAGCGCCTCTAGCCTCTTCCGCGAGTCCGTTCGCAGCCTCCTGAGGTATGCACATGCATATCGAACTACCGCCTGAAAGCTACAGACCCGCGCCTCCTGCCCGCGAGATAGTCGAGCGGTACGGCATCGCCGTCGTCGGCTGCGGAAACATCGCCACGGGCGCGCACCTGCCCGCATACCGCGACTTCGGCTACCGCCTGGTTGCCGCCTGCGACCTGGTCGAGGGCAAGGCTCAGCAGGCCGCGGACGAGTACGGCATCCCCTTCGTTACCACGAGCGTCGACGAGGTCCTGGACCGCGCCGACGTGGATGTCGTCGATCTCGCCGTAGTGCCCGCCGACCGGCTGCCCCTGGTCGAGAAGATAGCGTCGGCGGGCAAGCACATACTCTCCCAGAAGCCCCTCGCGCCGACCCTCGAGGAGGCCGAGGAGATCGTCGCCGTCTGCGAGAGCGCGGGCGTGGTGCTCATGGTGAACCAGCAGGCCCGCTGGGCGCCCTACCACCGGGCCCTGAAGGCTGTGATCGACACCGGCGTGCTGGGCCACGTCTTCAGCGTCACCCACCTGCACCGCCAGCACCAGGACGGCCCCGGCTCTCCCTCCGTGACATTCCCCGACTTCACGATCATCGACAACGGCATCCACTACGTGGACCTGACCCGCTTCTTCACCGGCCGCACGCCGTCCAGGGTCCGTGCGGTCACGACCCGCGTCCCGGGCCAGCTCGCCCGCGACCCGATGGTCTACTCGATCCTGTGCGAGTACGAGCCGGACGACCTGATGGCCACCCTGCACTTCAACAACATCGCCAGCGCCCTCCACCACTCGCCCTACCTTTGGATCGTCGACGGGAGCGAGACCGTGGCGTCCGTCGCCAGGCACGGCCCCATCAAGGGCGGGCGGGTCGAGCTTACCATCGCCTCCGGCAGAGACCGGGACAAGAAGGAGACGTTCGACATCCACGGGTCTTGGCACCCTGAGGCTTGGGGCGGCTCGATGGGCGAGATGCTGACGGCCCTCGCGGAGGGGCGGCAGCCCGAGACCCACGGTGCGGACAACCTCGATTCCATCCGCGTGACCGACGCCGCAGTCAGCTCGTCCAAGTACGGCTTCACGGTCGACCTCAATCCCCCGGACCTGGAGAGCGACGACACATGAGCTATTTCGACGTCGGCATCGAGACCCAGGACGTCGCGGGCTCGCCGACTCCGAAGCTGCGCCGCGTCGCCGTGCGGAGGAAGGATCGCGCCATACTCGACCTCACCCAGGGGACCTTCCGCAACTACATATTCCCCCTATACTCCCCGTCCGGCGTCCCGCTCACGTCCGAGACCCCCAGCGACCACCCCCACCACAACTCCGTGGTCGTCAGCGCGGACGCCGTGGTAGCGAAGCTGCCGCCACAGATCACGACCCTGTCGAACGAGATCGAGGAGGCCACCTACAACCTCTACGTGAACGAGATATTCCAGGGCAGGGCGCCGGGCCGCATTTGGGCGACCGCCGTCGAGGCGGAGGAGCGCGGGCCTGACCGGCTGACCCTCGTGCAGTCCCTCCAGTGGCAGGGGCCGGTCGAGTGGGGCGCTCCGCCCGACATCGGCAGGCGCGTCATCGCCGAGGAGACGCGCACCATCGACATACGGCCCGGCGACGTGTCCAACATCGTCGACGTGCGCTCCCAGCTTCGCCCGACACGGTGGGACCTAACCATAGGCCCCGCGCGCCACGCCTACTTCACCGTGCGCGTCGAGGACAGCCTGAGGCCGGACAGCGGCGCGACCATGCTCGACTCCCAAGGGCGCGTCGGCGCCGAATCGATCTCCGGCGGCACCGCGGACTGGGTCGACATCTCCGGCGAGGCCGCCCAAGGCAGGACTGCCGGGCTCACCGTCATGCTGCACCGGTCGCTCGACGGCGCGCCCCTCTACTGCGCCGGCTACGGCACCATCACCATCAACCCCTTCATGCGGGCCAGGGGAGTCCTAGACCGCGGCCAGGAGCTCGACCTCGCCATACGCCTCCTCGCCCACGACGGCGGCCCCGAACACGCGGGCGTAGCCGCGGCTTTCGATGCCTACCGGCGCGACTAACCTCTTCCCCCCGAGGGGGAAGACTGAGATGGGGGCTCTCGCATTGGCCCCCACATCGTCGTTCCCGCGGAGGCGGGAACCCAGGGGGGCGGGGACCAGCTTGCTCTGGGTCGTCTAGAATGACCAGAAATACTCTATTCATGGAGTTATGAGCAAGCTGCCCATCTCCCAGCTGGCGACCCCACAATGATCGACCTCGTAATCACCGGCGGCACCGTCGTAGACGGCACCGGCGCCCCCGGCAACGCCGCCGACGTCGCCGTCGAGGACGGCAGGATCGCCGCGATAGGCGACCTGCGTGACGCCGACCCCGAGCGCCGCATCGACGCTTCGGGCATGATCGTCGCCCCCGGCTTCATCGACATCCACAGCCACTCCGACTACACACTCCTCGTCGACCCCCGCGCCCAGAGCGCCGTCGCCCAGGGCGTCACCACCGAGCTGATTGGCAACTGCGGCCACGGCTGCGCCCCCATCACCGAGCCCGGCCGCTTCACGTCGAACATCTACGGCTACGACCCGGTAGTCGAGATCGACTGGTCGACCATGCCCGAGTACCTCGACAGGCTCGAGGCCGCCCGCCCGGCCGTCAACGTCGCGACCCTCGTGCCCAACGGCAACCTCAGGCTCGCCGCCATGACCGACCCCGGCGCAACGGCCTCGCCCGACGAGGTGCGGCGCATGGGCATGATGCTGGCGGAGGGCCTGGAGGCGGGCGCGTTCGGATTCTCGAACGGGCTGGAGTACGCGCTGGAGAGCGCCGCGTCCGAGGACGAGACGGCGGAGCTGTGCCGCATAGTCGCGCGGGCCGAGGCCCTATACGCCACCCACGAGCGCAACAAGGACATCCACGCTGCCGAGGCCATCGAGGAGGGCATACGGGTCGCCCGGGCCAGTGGGGCGCGCCTTCAGGTGTCCCACATCATCCCGCGCCGGGGCAGTCCGCCAGGCTCAATCGAGCGCGTGGTCGAGCTGGTCGAGGACGCACGTAGCTCCGGCATCGATGCCGCATTCGACGCCCACACTCGACTCCACGGCATCCTGAACGCCAGCGCCGCCCTGCCAGCGTGGGCCCTGGAGGGCACGCCCGACGACCTGCGCGCCCGCCTACGCGACCCGGAGGCTCGGGGTCGCATGAAGGCGCACAGGAGCATCGTCACCAACCTGCAGGTCGTCGGCTGGGACCGGCTCTACCTGTTCACGAGCTGGGCGTGCCCCGACTCCGTGGGCAGGAGCTTCGCCGAGCTCGCACCGCGGGGCGGCGACCCCTTCGACGCCCTGCTCGACGTCATCCTCGCCGAGGCCGAGGACCCCCACCGCTCCCTCATCATCTCCCACGCCTATGAGGAGGAGTGGCTGCGCCAGACCTTCAGGCACCCGCTCTGTACCCTGGAGTCAGACGCCACCGCGCTCTGCACCGACGGCCCCCTCGCCGACACGCTGTTCCTGGGCGCGTACACGTGGGCGGCCTGGTTCTACAGGCGCTTCGTGCGCGAGACCGGCGACTTCACCGTCGAGCAGGCAGTGCACAAGCTCACCGCCGCCCCAGCCGCCCGCATCGGCCTGACCGGCAGGGGCACCCTCGTCCCCGGCAACGCCGCCGACATCGTGGTCTTCGACCCCGCCACCTACCGCGAGACCGGCACCCTGGAGGACCCCAACCACCTCGCCCAAGGTGTCCACCACGTCCTCGTAAACGGAGTCCCCGCCATCCAAAACGGCACCTTCACCCCCAACCGCACCGGCCAGGTCCTACGGCGGATGTAGGCCGTACAATTGGACTCGGCAAGATGCCAACGGCAGGACGGCCAGAACTAGGCTGACCAAGGGATGGTTCGTTCTTCTACGGTGTCTGCGCTACCGCGATCGGTCAGAGAGCAGCAACACTCCAAATGCAACACGACCACTTGTGCTACAATGGCCCTTGCCCCCGTAGCTCAGTGGATAGAGCGCCGTCTTGACGAGATCGGAGGTCGTGGGTTCGAGTCCCGCCGGGGGTATAGCTAGATTTGATAAACCCCTTGACAGAGCATTGCACCTGTGCAAGCATGGAGTTGTCTCGTCAAGACGGCTCGGCATCTGCTGAGTGATAGGGGCCCCAATCTGGCGGTCTCAAATACAGCCCATCTCCTTCAGGGGATGGGCTGGTTCTTTTTCTGTAGAATTCGACAGGGGAGAAGTAGATTCAGTACATCCCCGGGTGAGACGACATCACGCTCAGTATCGGCTTGCCAGAAGACTCCCCGCAACTGTTCAGAGTCGAGGGAAGGTGGCTCGGCCTCTTCCCCCCGAGGGGGAAGATTGAGCCTGTACTGAGCTTGCCGAAGGGATGGGGGCTCTCGCCCTGCCGAAGAGCAGAGTTGCCCATAACACACGAAGTCTGAACAGTTACCACGACCCTGCTTGGCTCCCTAGCCTGAGCTACCTTCACACCGTATCGGGCATGGCCGTCTGGCGGCCTTCGGGGCGGTGGACTCGCTGGGCGCCCTCCCAGCAGCTCGCCTACCGTGCGTATCTGCATCCTCGGGTAGTCGCGCTACCACATCTCCGAGTGGTAGAAGCCCGCGCTGGCAGCCTCTTTGACCTGCCCGAACCTCTTCGAGTCGTTGTGGGAGCTGGTTCGCTTCCAGGTTATCTCAGTTTGGAAGTTCGTGACGCCAAACACGGTATCCATGAGCAGCTTCAGATAATGGCCAGCGGTCGTGTCGCAGTGCAAATAGATCGAGCCCGTAGGCTTCAGGATGCGGCGAAGCTCGACGAGGCGAGGCGTCATCATGACGAGGTACGCCATCATTGCGTTGCTGCCGATGAACTGGCGGAACGCGGAGACCATGTCCTTGACGTTGGCGGGAGTGTCCGGATTGGTGATGATCTCCTGCTCGTAGGTGCGCTCGGCCTCCTGGGTCCACTCCCACGTGTCCGTGAAAGCCCTGATCTGCGCCGGTGACTCCTCGCCGGACTGCTCCTTGAACAGCACGTTGTAGTTCGCGTTCGAGTTGAAGGGAGGGTCCAGGTAGACCAGGTCGACCGACTCGTCCGCCACATGCTGCCGCAGGATATCCAGGTTGTCGCCGTAATACAGGGTGTTGGTCATGTGCGTCTGTCCCTATGGGATCGTAACAGGTATGAGACGGCCTTTCTCTGTGACCCTATATATGAAAGGCCGGGGAGTCTTGTTAGCGGCTTCGATGATGTTCTCATAGGCTCGCAGGAAGCATCGAAGAACAGTATCGGAGAGGCTTGGAGGGCCGACTCCGTTTCTGAGTCCGCCATCGCTTAGGCTGCCAACTGGATCCCTTCGAAAGTCAGGCCGCGGGAGACCTCTTCCTCGCCGAGTCCGAAGTCGCCCATAATGTCCGCCACGTCTTCTCCAGCGTTCCAGCGTCCCTTCAGCACCCAGGTGGGAACGCCCCTTACCGTGGGAGCGCCAAACGAGACTCGAGGGTCTATGGTTACGGGGCTCTCTCTCCCATCGACGTGCCATATGAGGGCCATATCGCCTTCGTAGTCGAACTGTGCGAACCGCGCGCCGACCATCTCTTGCCAGGCGATCTGACCGTGAGCATCGCCCACGATGAGATTACCGATCGAGGCTTCTTCGTCAATGTCGATCAGGTTCAGCATTGCGTGGTGGCCTTCGGTTAGCCACTTGTACTCGGCGAATGGGTACTCCGTATGAAACACCTGGGCAGCGTAGGTCCGCGCCCTGCGTATCCGCTGGAGCGAAACGCCAAGCTTCCTGAAGGTAGCGACAAACGCGACCTCGACCAGCTGGAGGTATGAAAGGTGTTTGCGTTTCTCGTGCCCCGGCAATGCCGGCCCGAGCGGGCTGTCCCCATGATGCCAATGGGTGACGGTCTGGGCGGCAACACCGGCGTACCTCGCCGCATCGCTGATCCGGTAGGCGGGCAGGTACAGCCGGCGGCGCCAGGGCTCCACGCTACGTTCTGCGACGATGGATGTTACTGTAGCCCTCCGTTCAGCCTGGATTAGCTGAGACATTATCATATCACTCGGTGTCGGCATTGCCTCATGGTTCAAGGCTGCCAGTGGCTGATCGCTTCTTGACATGTCTGGGCCGGTGCATCATACTAACTATACAGAACAAATATTCGGAGATGCAACAGTGACCCAGGCCGATGATCGCAGGGAACCACCCTCGCTCGCCGAGATAGTTCGGGAAAAGACCAACGACGGCCTCGCTATCCTCGAGTTCTACATCGGGGCCTTGCGGGACGAGCTCGAAGGCTTCGACGCCCCTCACCGCCTGGAGGCGGCCCAGGCGCTGCTCGACCTGGTCGTCGACTCAGTCCTCCTCCGGAAGCGGTGGGACGGCACGACCCTTGCCATGGTACTGGGCGGCGACCTCGACCTGTTCAGCAAGATCGTCAGGTTCCAGGTCGACATCATGGAAGATGGCGGAGAGGACTTCACCGTGCGCCGCAGGGTCCTGCTCGCCGAGGAGCTTCGAAACTGCCGGGCCCTGGTCGACGCCGTCGACGCTGGCGGCAGGTTCTTCAAGGTCTTCCGGGACGAGACCGGTGACGGCGCAAAGATCGAGCGCTTCCTCGCCCGTGTCGTCAGTCGCAAGGTGGCCGGCTCTACCCTGGACGACATCCGGAGCGCGCGGGATCTGCTCGACTACACGGAATACCACGACGCGTTCGTGCCGTGCGATTCGCCCGAATGCTCCGTCGACTGGAAGGACACCATCCTCGACCCGGAGTACGTGTCCCAGGCCCTCGACGACGGACACGCGGAATGCCACCGCGACGACGACTAGCCCGTGAAGGTGCCAGTCGTCTATCTCCGTGATGTCAAGGGTCTGCCTCTCTAGCTCAAGTCAGCCCCCGGAGTTTGCCCCGGCTGTTTGCGCCCCATCGTTCGGCCTGAGCACTGCCCTTCGACAAGCTCAGGGCGAACGATGGGAGGAGCCACTTCCCTCGCCGAAAACTGTACGGACGGGAGAGGGCTGTTAACCCAACTGTGATGCCAAACCCGTATACTAGGACGCCGTTCGATCTTTGGAGGTAGAGTCTTGCGCGAAGACATCATGACCCTTCTTGGCGGTGGCGGGCTGCTGTTGATGGATGGTGGGACCGGCACGGAGCTGCAGCGGCGCGGCGTGCAGGTTGCCCGTGGCGCCGGCCCTCCCGGCGACATCGGTCCGTGGTCGGCGAGGGCTCTCGGTGAGGCCCCCGACCTCGTGCGTGAGGTCCACGAGGACTACCTGAAGGTCGGCGCGGACATCATCATCACCAACTCCTTCTGGACCAACCCCACGCGGATGGGCCTGGACGGTATCGGCGACAGGTGGCAGGAGTACACGAAGCTCGCGGGCGACATCGCCGTCCAGGCCCGCGACGCCGTCAACCCCGGCGCCTACGTAGCGGGCGGCATCGCCCCGTCGAGCCCGGCCCATCCCGGGATATTCGATGAGCTGCGTGGGCAGGCCGAGATCCTGGCCGCCTGCGGCATCGACGTCATCCTGCCGGAGTACGTGGGCTCGGTCGAGGACTGCATCGCCGCCGTGGACGCGTGCTCGGAGGTAGGCCTGCCGCTCTTCCTGGGCGTGAAGCACGTGAACAATTACCTGGCCGACCCGGCGGCACTGGTCGCCGGTCTGGGGGATCGCAGGGTCGACGCCATACTCGCCATGTGCACCGATCCCGGGTACACCTCCGACAGGATGCCGGCCCTCAGGGACGCCTTCGACGGGGTGATCGGCGCCTACGCCAACATCGGCTACACGGAGGCCGCGCCCGAGGACCCGCAGAACAGGGCCATAGACTGGGGCGAAAACACCCCCGAGAGGTACGCCGAGTACGGCCGCGAGTGGATCGGCATGGGCGGCCAGATCATCGGCGGCTGCTGCGCGTCGGGGCCGGAGCACATCGAGGCGCTCCGCCCCGTCGTCAAGGGCTGATCTCCTGCAGGGGGCCGTCGCCGGGCGCAACCGAGACGTCGGCCTCCACGTCTGAGGGACTGCCGTCGCTCTCGGTTGGCGTGAGCCGGCCGATGGGGATGGCGGGCATGGTGCGGATGTGGGCGCCGGCCCTCACGCCCAGCTCGAGTGAGAAGCGGGCCGCGCCGTCGTTGTCCGGAGACTCGACTATCGCCACGAAGTCGTACTCGCCGAGCACGGCGTACATGCCGAGCACCATGGTGTCGTCCGTCTCCACTTCGGACGTTATCCTGTGGAGGCTCTCGGAATCGGCGAGCAGGTTCTCCCTGCCTTCCGGTGTGAGGGTCAGCGTGAGGATGTAGGATGGCATAGAGCACCTCCGTTTCGCTGGGCGGGTCGCTTCGTGTCCACATTGTACTCCCATGAGGCCAGGGAAGATGCAGGCCCCACCACGGGGTTGTATGCGTGCGTGCTCCTCGTCTCCGCCGCGACCCTGCTCTTCGAGATCGCGCTGACCCGCATCTTCGCGGTGACGCAGGGCTACCACTTCGCGTTCCTGGCGATCAGCCTCGCCCTGCTGGGGTTCGGCGCAAGCGGCACCGCGCTGTCCCTCGTTCCCGGGCTGGCTTCCCGCGACATCAGGCCCCTCGTCGCCGGCGCGGGGCTGCTGTTCACCGTCACGTCGACGGGCGGGCTGTACGTGATCAACGTCCTGCCATTCGACGCGTACACGCTGCTGTGGGAGCCCAGCCAGCTCGCGTACCTGGCGCTCTACTACCTGGCCCTCGCGGTGCCGTTCTTCTTTACGGGCTCGATAGTCGGGGCGTGTCTCGCGAAGCACCCGTCCCGCGCCGGGGTGCTCTACGGGTCCAACCTGGTCGGCGCGGGAATCGGCTGCCTGCTGTCCGTCGTCTTCCCGCTAGTCGTTGGCTCGGCGGGCTCGGTCGTCGTGGCCGGGGTAATCGCCCTGGTTGGCGCGGCTGCGATGGCCGGACGAGAGTTGAGGCGTCCCGCCTGGCTACTGCCGGGCATCCTCGGCATTGCGGCGATAGCGGCTGCCGTCCTGCTCGGTGTGACCGAGCTGAGACTGTCGCCCTACAAGGCGGTCAGCCAGGCGCTGCGGCACGAGGGCGCTGAGAAAGCGTGGAGCAAGTGGAACGCCTTCTCGCTGGTGGAGGTGATCGAGAGCGGCAGCATCCACGCCGCGCCGGGGCTCAGCTTCGCCTACCAGGGCACCCTGCCCCCGCAGACCGCGCTCGCGGTCGACGGCGACAACCTCAGCCCAATGAGCGCGGTCCCGCCCGAGAGCGCCGACTTCACCGAATACCTGCCGACCTCGCTCGTCTACCGGCTCAGTAGAAACGTCCGCCCTGAGCCTGTCCTGAGCTCAGTCGAAGGGCCTGTCGAAGGGTCCTCCCCGAACGCCGATAGGCAACCCAGCACACTCGTGATCGAGCCGGGCGGCGGGCTCGACGTGCTCACCGCTCTGCGCAACGGCGCGGAGTCCGTGACCGCGGTAATCTCGAACCCGCTGGTCGTCGAGGCGGTGGGCGAGCGGTTCGCCGACCATGCGGCGGGCGTGCTCGGCGGGCCGGGCGTGACGGTCGTCGGCGAGGGCGCGAGGAGCTACCTGAGCCGCACGGACGAGCGGTTCGACATAATACAGGTGAGCCTCGCCGACTCCTTCAGGCCGGTGCTCGCGGGCGCGTACGGCGTGTCGGAGAACTACCTGTACACCGTCGAGGCCTTCGAGAGCTACTACCGCACCCTCGCCCCCGGCGGGTTCCTGTCGGTCACGCGCTGGGCCCAGACGCCGCCAAGCGAGGGTGTCAGGGTCGTCTCGGTGGCCGTCGAGGCCCTGGAGCGCGCCGGCGTCGAGCCGGCCGACCACATGGCCGTCATACGCAGCCTCCAGACCATCACTCTGATCGTGAAGCGCGGCCCCCTCGACGATTCGGACATCGATGCGGTGCGCGGGTTCGCCGGCGCGCTCCAGTACGACCTCGTCTACCACCCCGGCATAGCGGCGTCGGACCTGAACAGGTTCAGCGTGCACCCGACCCCCGCATACCACGACACGGTCGCTGCCATCCTGGACGCTGGCGGGCGTGAGCAGTTCTACGCGGGCTACAGCCACGACCTCTCCCCCGTCAGTGACGACCGGCCCTTCTACTTCCACCTGTTCAGGTGGTCCCAAACGCCGGAGACACTCGGGAGCCTCGGCAGGACCTTCCAGCCCTTCGGAGGCGCGGGGTTCCTCATAGTGCTGGGCAGCCTGGTGGTAGCCGTAGTCGCTGCCGGCGTGTTCATCCTCCTCCCGCTCCTCTTCCGTCACAATCGACTGGGTCGCCCGGAAACGAGCGGGGGCCAATCCGTCATTCCGTCCTTGAGCCGGATTCCTGCCCCAGGAACCGTCCCCCATCCATCCCCGGCCAGGTTGTGGCCGTTCCTGTACTTCGCCGGGCTCGGCCTGGGTTTCCTCTGGGTCGAGATACCCCTGTTGCAGAGGTTCATCCTGTACCTCGACCAGCCCGCCTACGCCTTCGCGACGGTGCTGTTCGGCGTGCTGGTCTGGTCGGGCGCCGGCAGCCTGGCGTCCGACCGCCTGTCCGTGCCTATGTCCGTCGCGGTCTCGGCCGTGGCTGCCCTGTCGGTACTCTACGCCTTCGGCCTGCCGCTGATGTTCGACGCGACGCTGGGTCTGCCGCTGGCGGGCAGGCTCGCCCTCAGCGTCGTGCTGCTGGCCCCGCTGGGCGTGGCGATGGGCGTGCCGTTCCCCCGCGCCATCCGCACCCTGGGCGAGCAGGCCCCCGTGCTCGTCCCCTGGGCCTGGGCCGTCAACGGCTCCACGTCCGTAGTCAGCGCGATACTCGCCACAATACTCGCCCTGTCGTTCGGCTTCACCTGGGTCATACTCGGCGGCGCGGCAGCGTACCTCGCAGCCGCCGCAGCCGCCCAGGTATGGCAGGGCAGGACTCGCACTCGCTTGACCTAGGCATAGCCACGAAGAGGGTGCTTCGACAAGCTCAGCACGAACGAGGCGGGCAGGGGTATCGTTCGCCCTGAGCCTGTCGAAGGGCAGTGCTCCGCTGGTCAACCCCTGTTTTGAATCGCGAGCATGTGGGGCATGGGCAGCGAACGCTGAACGTCTACTGGGACAAGCAGCTACAATGGCTCCCCAAAGCAATAGTCGACCGGCGCAGCGGAGTGAGGCCCCGCCCATTCCGCTCTTGAGACCCTTCGACTCGGCTCAGGGCGAGTGGAATGCCCCATCCCTGGAATGGACGGCGGCTAAACAGGAGCGTCTAGTGTGGCAACGATGAAAGTTGGGCTGTACGACGGCAAGAAGATGAGACTGGCGGAGGCGCCCAGGCCGGAGCCCGGCCAGGGCGAGGTAGTCGCGCGGGTCCGTTGCACGGGCATCTGCGGGTCCGACCTGCTCTTCTACGCCCGGAACACGACGCCCGATACGACTCACATCGGCCACGAGGTCGCCGGCGAGGTGGTCGAGGTCGGAGAGGGAGTCGACCCGGGCCTGGTCGGCCGGCGGGTGGCCATCGAGAATATCGGCCAGGGCAACGCCTGCGGTCGCTGCTGGTTCTGCCGCTCGGGCCAGTTCGTGCAGTGCACCGACCGCGATCCGCCCCGCGGCGGCGGCTACGCCGAGTTCATAGGGAGGCGCGCCGCCGGATGCTACCCGATCCCCGACAGCTTGTCTTGGGAGGCCGCCGGACTCGTGGAACCGCTCGCGGTATCCGTACACGGCGTCCGCAGAGGGCAGATGGCCGGAGGTGAGACGGTGCTCGTGCTGGGCGCGGGCAACATCGGGCTGACCGCGGTGGCTGCGGCCCGCGCGATGGGCGCAGGCAAGGTGCTGGTCACCGCCCGTCATCCGCATCAGGCGGAGATGGCCATGGGCCTGGGGGCCGACGAGGCGTTGCCGTCTGAGGCCGACGACCTGGCGGACCGGGTCGAGGCCGCCACCGGCGGCAGGGGTGCCGACCTGACGCTGGAGAGCGTCGGAGGCTACGCGGCCACGACGCTCGACCAGGCGATCCGGCTAACGCGGACCCAGGGGCGCATCGTGGTACTGGGCGGCTTCCTGGAACCGGTCACCATCGACCTGCTCGCGCCGCTGCAAAAGGAGCAGTCGATCATCTTCTCGTCGTGTTACAGCCTTCTGGACGGCAAGCACGACTACGAGATCGCCATCGACCAGCTCGCTTCAGGCAGAGTGGTCCTCGATCCCATGGTGACCCACCGCTTCCCGTTGGAGCGCATCGGCGAAGCCTTCGAGACCGCCTACGACAAGACCAGCGGCTCCGTCAAAGTCCAGGTTCATCAGCAGTCGGACTGAACCCCGCGGCGCGTACGCTTGTGTATGGCAGCGATCACAGCTCGCCCATGCTTCAGCCATCGCCGGCGAATCGCGGCATGACCTTTGCAGCAAAGGTCTCCAGGTTCCTCAGGGTCTTGCCCAACGGCATCCCCATGTGCGTGAACTCGACGAGCAGGTAGTCCAGGTTGCACACCTCCTGCAGCTCCTGCACCCTCTCCACCACGTTCTCCGGCGAACCCACCAGCAGGGTGCGCGGCTCCAGGAAGTCCCAGTCGAGCTTCACCTCAGGGGCCAGTACCTCGCCCGGGTTGGTGAAGACCTGCCTGCCGCGGAAGGGGTCGTTGAAGATGAAAGCTGACATGATCCCCTCTTCCGCATCCCGCCGCGCCTCCTCCATCGATGGGGCAACGTACGTGGAGCGCATGACCGCCTGGTCCTCCCCCAGGGCGAAGGGCCTGCCCTCCCGCTCCGTTCTGACCTGGGCGTAGAGCTCCATTCGCTGCCTGATCCTGAGAGGAGGCGGCTGCCAGTAGCAAGCCTTCAGTCCAAGCTCGGCTGCGGTCGTGACCGAGCGGTCGGTTGAGACGGTCATCCACAGCGGTGGGTGCGGCTCCTGGACGGGCCTGGGTGTCACCCGCAGCTTCGTCACCCTGTCCCCGTCCTGCCAGGCAGGGTCCGATGGGTACTTCGGATGGGAGAAAACCGTGTCGTCGACAGGGAAAGTGTAGTTCTCCCCCTGGTGCGAAAAATACTCGTTGGTCCATATCTCCCGCACTATCTCCACCGTCTCCTGGAACAACTCCCTATTCTCCCTGTCCTTGCGGGGGTCGGCGTTGGGGTGGAACTGCGGGCCCTCGTACGGCCAGATGCCCCTGCCCAAGCCAACCTCGACGCGGCCTCCGGTCATGTTGTCCAGCGTGGCGAGGTCCTCCGCAAGCCGTATGGGGTGCCACCACGGGGCTATGTTCGCCATCTGTCCGATGCGAATCCTCGATGTCCGCGCGGCCAGGTCTGCACCGAGCAGTATCGGGTTCGGCAGATCGCCCACTCCATACGGCCCGAAGTGGTGTTCCCCAAGCCACATGGCCTCGAAGCCAAGCTCCTCCGCCAGGATGGTCTGCTGCCTCAGGTTGTCGATGAATTCCTGGGCCGTGCGGGCCTCCCCGGCAGACCCCGCCACAGTGGTGAACGCCGCGAACTTCATGCCCTGACCTCCCTTCTATCAGGCTCATCAGCACTATTTCGATGAGTTGTTCAGAGTTCAGGGGAGGAGGCTTGGCCTCTTCCCCCCGAGGGGAAAGATTGAGATGGGGGCTCTCACGCTGCTGAAGAGCAAAGCCGTCCGTGTCTCACCAACTCTGAACAGTTACCTCTTCCGGCAATTCTTGACGTCAATAGGGACCCCCTTTGCTTACCCCAAACGTGCCCTGCTACGCTTGTAAGCCACGATACTACAAGGAGCGGCGCCGTGCCATCAGGCAGCAATCGGGGCCTGGTCCAGACCGTGCTGGGCCCCGTGCATCCATCGGAGCTGGGGGCGACCACCACCCACGAACACCTCCACATGGACTTTTCCTTCATGTATCGCCCGGCCCAGGACTCGCCGGCACCGGAGCTGGCGGACGCGCCCATTACCCTGGAGAACCTTGGCTGGATACGGCGCAACTACTACAGCAACCGCTCCAACCTGCAGCTAACAGACGTGGACACGACCGTTGCCGAGCTCAGGAGGTACAGGAAGGTTGGCGGAGGGTCGATTGTGGACGCGACCACGGCGCAGATCGGACGTATGCCGGATGCGCTGGCCCGGATATCCCGTGAGTCGGGCGTTCACATCATCATGGGCGCGGGCTTCTACGTGGGTGCGGTCCATCCGGAAGACATGGACGGGCGAAGTGTGGAGGACCTGGCCCGGGAGATAATCGGCGACATCGTCGATGGGGCAGAGGGCAGCGGTATCAGGGCGGGCATCATCGGGGAAGTCGGCTGCACGTGGCCGCTGTCACCGAACGAGCGCAAGTCCCTGTCAGCGGCGGCATTCGCCCAGGGAGAGACGGGCGCTGCGATACTGGTCCATCCCGGGCGGCACCCCGATGCGCCGCTGGAGATCCTGGACATACTCGCGGACGGCGGCGCAGACTTATCCCGCGTGATCATGGGACACCTGGACAGGACCGTGTTCGACTTCGACGCCGTCCAGAGCATAGCCGCTTCGGGCTGCTACCTGGAATGGGACCTGTTCGGCAATGAGGGGTCGTACTACCCTCTCGCCGAGATCGACATGCCCAGCGACGCCCAGCGCCTGGACTTCATAAAGCGCGCCGTGGACGCCGGCTATGGCGACAGGATTGTGATCGGCCACGACATCGCCACCAGGCACCGGCTCGTGAAGTACGGCGGGCACGGCTACGGCCACATCCTCGAGAACATCGTTCCCAAGATGCGCCGCAAAGACTTTTCGGAAGATGCGATTCGAGCCATAACCGTGGACAACCCGGCCAGGATACTCACTCTCAGGCCTCTTCCCCCTGAAGAGACCCTTGCATAACTCCGTCATTGCTATGAGAATGGCGTCTGGCCACTCTGTAGGGGCGGGTTTGAAACCCGCCCTCCCAGGCCGCCTAGGGATTGCATGAGCCTCACCGGCGGTCGAGGCCGTGGATGCCGCGGTAGTCGCTTGTTGGAGGCGACTGCCAGCCCTCCAGGAGCTCCTGGCGAGGCTCGTAGATCTCGACGCCGAGCGGGTGGCAGGTGTCGATGGGATCGCCCTCGTCCTCTCCCCAGACTTGGACCGACAGATCGCCGTGAGGACAGGTGGAGATGGCGCACAGCAGGTCTATCTCGGCAAAGAACTCGAAGTAGTCTCCCTGCTTCGCCGGCGAGGGCTTCACGAAGTAGCGGTCGTCCTCGGTCAGCCCGGTCACCTGGAAGATGTTGAGCACGTCGTGTACATCGCTCTCGTCGAGATGGTAGGGAGCGACTGCCCGCACCAGGTTAGAGTGGCAGCAGAAGTCGAAGTCCTCGCCGTTCAGCAGCTTGTGGACGTACGGGTCGCAGCGGGTGCCCAGCAGGTCGTGGCATCCCGCGCCGTCCTCGTCCAGCGGGTAGTCCACGGTGTCGCCGGTAATGGTCAGCATGGGTCGCAGGTACGGCAGGCACGACCATAGCCGGTCGAACGTGGTGACGTGCGCCCGGTGCAGCTGCTTGGTGCGGGCCGCCCAGAACCGTTCACGGGGGTTGTTCAGATTCCACGCGTTGAAGTCGGCAACCTGCGCCCCTTCCACCACCACGATGCGGCAGACTTGGCCCGCCAGCACGGGCCAGGCCCTGCCCGAGCGTACAGGCACGACGAACCGGTCGACAAGCCTCCGCGTATCCGTGTCCTGCCCCAGCCGTCCGTAGAATTCCCTGTCCACGTCGATAGGGCTGCCGGGCTTCGACTTGTAGATCACTCTAGGAGTTGGCAAGAGTTCCTCCGTTCGGAATGGACTCGACGGACTTAGGCGGCGATTTGCGCCAGCGAGCTTATAACAGTATGCCGTGATGCTGCCATGTAGGGGTAGAAAGGAGTCCCGGGCCTGCCTATGACCACCCGGTTCTGCGTCGTTGACAGGGGACTGGATTGGTGACGGTTCCTGCGAGCAGGAATCCGGCTCAAGGCCGGAATGACGAAAGGCTGGGCCGGCGCCTATTGGGGCTCCCTCGTGAAGGGGACGAACCTCACTGCCCCCTGGTTGAGCCTGATGTACTCGTCGCCGCTGCGCTCGATGAGCCAGAGCGTCTGGACTGCGCCCGGCGGGCCGACGGGGATGACCATCCTCCCGCCGTCGGCGAGCTGCTGGAGCAGGGGCGGCGGCACATGGTCGGGCGCGGCGGTGACGATGATGCCGTCGAAGGGCGCCTCCTCCTCCCAGCCGAAGTAGCCGTCGGCCAGCTTCAGGCGGATGTCGCCGTAGCCCAGGCTGTCGAGCCGGGCCGCGACCTCGGCGGCGAGGGACGGGATGATTTCGATGCTGTAGACGTGGTCGGTGATCTCGGCCAGCACGGCCCCCTGGTAGCCGGACCCGGTGCCGACCTCCAGCACGCGGTCGCCCGGCTCCAGGTCCAGCAGGTCGGTCATCAGGGCGACGATGTACGGCTGCGAGATGGTCTGCCCGGCGTTGATGGCCAGCGCCCTCTCCAGGTACGCCCTCTCCCTGTCGCGGGGGAGCACGAACTCCTCCCGCCGCACGGTGCTCATCGCCTTCAGCACCCGCGAGTCGGTGATGTCGTCGTCGTCCGCGTAGGCGGCGACCATGGCGAAGCGGCGGACCGTGAATTCGTCGTCGGGCGCAGGCGTCGGGGGAGCCTGGGTCTCCTCGGTCGTGCCGGACGAGCAGGCGACTGCCAGCGTCAGGGCTGCGACCAAGCCCGCGAGTGCGAGGCGCGGCGAGGCCCAGGGTGTCGGCGCGCTCCCCGCGTGGTGCCGCACAGCGCGGTCAGGTCCTCTGGCGCCAGTCCGCGCCCAGGCGATCGAACCGCTGGTAGAGGTCGGCCACTGCCTCCCTAGCGATGGGCATGTCGTTCTCGACGAGCTTCACGTTGGAGACGACGTGGTCGGGGTTGTGGGTGCCGACTATGATGGTGTCGATCTCGGGCCGGGCGAGCACGAACCCCATGGCGAGGGTGAAAGGCGCATCGGGCGCGCCGTCGACGGGGCCCTCCTCGATCATGGCCTTGTAGCGGTCGAAGTACTCGTCCCCGTAGGCGTGCTGGCTCTCGTCCTTGCCCCAGACGCCGTTGGCGACCGGGCGCTTGATGATGAGGCCGACCCCGTTGGCTTCGACGGCGTCCAGCAGCCCCTTGGTGCGGGCGTGCTGCTCGACGAGGTTGTAGCTGGTCTGGAGGGTGTCGAACCGGCCGCTCTTGACGGCCCACATCGCCTCCTCGTTGTCGCCGCTGTGGCCGATGAAGCGGGTCTTGCCTGCGTCCCTGGCGCGTTCGAGGGCCTCGATCACCTCGCCCTTCTCGAGCTCCTCCATCGGGCAGGTGTGGATCTGCACCAGGTCGACGTAGTCGGTCTGGAGCCGTTTGAGGCTGCGGTCGATGCTCTCCTCGATGACGGAAGCGGTCCAGGGCTCGCCGGAAGCGCCGCCGGTGACGTGTCCGGCCTTGGTGGCGAGGTAGTACTCGCTGCGCCGTCCCGCGACGGTGCGGCCCATCATCTCCTCGGTCTCGCCGTAGCAGGCGGCCGTGTCGAGGAAGTTGATGCCGTTGTCGAGGGCATTGTTGAGCACCCTCGCCGTCGCCTCCACGTCGCTGTAGGCGTAGTCGTGGCGCGGTATCTCGGCCAGCCCGAGCCCCAGCACGCTGACCTTCATTCCTGTCCTGCCCAGCTCCCTCATCTCCATATCGACAATCTCCTTGCTGGTGTCCTCTTTGGCGACTCTGCGAAACTAAGATCGTTCACTCTTCGGACGCAATCGACAAGCAACACTGAGGTGCTCGTGGACAGTCAATTTGGAGGTAGCCACGTAGGAGATCGGACCCCTACGGGTGTGGCACGGCGTTCCCGATG
>DAOULA010000002.1:0-11947 GCA_034420735.1 Dehalococcoidia bacterium | reverse complement strand
GGCGGAGCACTGCCCTTCGACCCTTCGACGGGGCTCAGGACAGGCAAGCTCAGGGCGAACGATCTCCGCTTGCTCAGTGAGAGCCTAAACGCTCGCTACGCTCAGTGGCTGAGTATCTGGGACAGGAAGCGCTTTACTCGGTCGTGGCGGGGATTGTTGAAGAAGTCGTCGGGCGGCTGGTCCTCGACGATGATGCCCTCGTCGAACATCACTATGCGGTCGGCGACCTCGCGGGCGAAGCCCAGCTCGTGGGTTACGGCGACGATGGTCATCTGGGATGCGGCCAGCTCGCGCATCACCTCCAGGACCTCCTTGATCATCTCGGGGTCCAGCGCCGAGGTGGGCTCGTCGAACAGCATGATCTTGGGCTGCATGGCGAGGGCGCGGGCGATGGCCACGCGCTGCTGCTGTCCGCCCGACAGCTCGCCGGGGAACTTGTCCGCCTGCTCAGGGATGCCCACACGCTCGAGCAGCTCCATGGCGATGGTCTCAGCCTCGTCCATGGGTAGCTTGCGCACCTTGGTCGGGGCCAGGGTGATGTTGCTCTTCACGCTCAGGTGGGGAAAGAGGTTGAACTGCTGGAACACCATGCCGACCTCACGCCTGATCGCGTCTATGTTCCGGATGTCGTCGGACATCTCGAAGCCGTCGACGATGATGTCGCCGCGCTGGTGCTTCTCCAGCCGGTTGATTGTGCGGATGAAGGTGGACTTGCCGGACCCGGAAGGACCGATGATCACCACCACCTCGCCC
The DNA here is from genome assembly GCA_034420735.1 of Dehalococcoidia bacterium. Lineage (GTDB taxonomy): Bacteria > Chloroflexota > Dehalococcoidia > Lucifugimonadales > CAJWER01. Next base: position 11,194 of record DAOULA010000002.1, on the reverse strand, counting down.
CGGCCCACCGAGGTGGTCACTCCCTTCAGTGCGTGGAAGCTCCCGAACCACTTGTGGACGTCGCGGCAGGTGATGATGTCATCTGCGCCGTTCGACTGCCCGTCGACGGCCATGGCTGCGTCCGAACCCTGGTTTTCCATTCCTAGACTCCCTCGCTTAACGCTCGCCGATGCCCAGGTGCCTCTCAAGGCTCCGGCTGGCGTACGACATGGTGTATGTAATCAGCCAGAAGACCACCGCTACGAAGATGTACAGCTCCCGCCCGTTGTCCGCGAACTCGACGTTGCCCTGGACGATCGCCCGTCCGATCTCGAGGATGTCGAGCATCCCGACAATGTAGACGAGGCTCGTGTCCTTGAATAGGGCGATGAACTGCCCGACTATGGCGGGTATCACGTTGCGCACGGCCTGGGGCAGCAGTATCAGCAACGTCACCTGCCAGCCCGGGAGCCCTAGCGCCCTGGCGGCCTCCGCCTGGCCGGGGGGCAGCCCCTGGAGGCCGCCGCGAATGTTCTCGGCCATGTATGCCGACGAGAAGAGGGTTATGACTATCGCGGCGCGTGTGACCGAGTTGACCGGGAAGTTCGCGGGCAGCACCAGCGGCACCAGCACCTGGGACACGAACAGCAGGGTGATGAGCGGCACACCGCGGAACACCTCGATGAACACGATGCAGAGCAGCTTCACCACGGGCAGGTTGCTGCGGCGCCCGAGGGCAAGCGCGACGCCGATGGGGAAGGACAGCACTATGCCCGAAACCGACAGGATCAGGTTGAGCATCAGCCCGCCCCATAGCCTGGGCGACACGGCCTCCATGGCGCCCACGCCCGGCAGGTCAGACAGCAGGGGGAGAGTCTTCACGCCCGGCAGCCCGGTCAGCAGGAGAAGGGTCAGGACGTAAGCCAGCAGGCCGCCCACGATCAACCAGCGCGGGCGGCCCACAGTTTCAGTGGTCCCGAGCCAGTAGGAGACGGCCAGGACCGGCAGGTTCCCGAGGACCAGCAGGCGTATGTCCAGGGGCATGTTGACGCCCTCGTGCATCATCCCGTAGGGCAGGAGCCCGGCCACCAGCGCGATGACGCCATAGCCGATCCCGATGCGCTCGGCCGCGCCCCTCCACATGCCCGCCGCCAGGCCGAACAGCACGGACACCATGAGCCAGCCCACCAGCGGCCGCCAAGCGTGCTCGGTGGGATATATGCCGATGAAGTACTGCTGGGGGCGGCTCGTGACCAGGGTCCAGTCCGCGGTCGTGAAGAGCCAATTCAACCCCGCCCAGCATGCCCACAGGGCGAGGGGCACCGTGGCGACCGTAACGATCGAGCTGGCCCAGCTGCCGAACAGGTTGGTCCTGGCCCAACCGATCCACCCGGTCTCGGAGCGGGGCGGCGCAAGGGAATCCGTATGTTCTGCCGCGGTGGCCAAGGGGCCCTACCCTCCCGTGTACTGGATGTGGCGGTTGTAGAGGTTTCCGATCAGGGAATAGCCCAGGCTGAAGAGCAGGTATACGGCCATGATGATCAGGAAGATCGATATGGCAGGCGCCGTCTGGGTCATCGTCTTGGCGACGCTGGTCAGGTCAGCATAGCCGATGGCGATGGCGAGACTGCTGTTCTTGGTCAGGTTCAGGTACTGGCTGATTAGCGGCGGTATGATCACCCGGAGAGCCTGCGGGAATGTGACGTACCTGAGGGTCTCCAGGGTGTTCAGGCCCAGCGAGCGGGAGGCCTCGCCCTGTCCCTTCGAAACGGACTGGAGCCCCCCTCGCACGATCTCGGCGATGAAGGCCGAGGTGTAGATGACCAGCCCAACGAGCAGCGCGGCCAGCTCAATGGAAATGCTGATGCCGCCCTTCAGGTGACCGAAGCGCCCCTCGGGATGCGGCAAATCAATGACCAGCGGGGCGCCTCCCACGGCAAACCACGCGATGGCTCCGATAAGAACCGCCGCCAGGGCGGCCCAGATGAAGGGATACGAGGGACGCCCCGTGCGAAGCTCCCGACGCAGGGCGATTCGGTTCACGACTACTGCCACTGCGATCGCAACGATGGCGCATATGCCCCAGACCAGCGCCGTCTCCTGGCCCTTGATCCATGGGAAAGACAGGCCCGAGTTGTTGAGGAACAGCGCGTCGAACCACACGAGCCCCTCACGGACCTGGGGGAGCCCCAGCATCACGATGTACCAGAAGAACAGCTGGACGATCAGCGGTACATTCCGGAAGAACTCCACATACGCTTTCGCAGCCCGGCTCAGTATCCAGTTGCCCGCAAGCTGTGACGACCCTATTGCGATCCCAAACACCGTGGCAAAGAAGACGCCCACCAGCGACAGGGTCAGGGTGTTCGTTGCGGCTACCAGGAACGCATAAGCGAAAGTGTCGCTCTCGTCGTAGGGCAAGAGCGACTCGGAAATCGGTGTGGAATACTCCCGGGACAGGAACGACCAGCCGCGAGGAATATCGCGCTCCTCCACCGCGGAAGCGAGGTTGTAGATGAAGAACGCAACGGCCGCAATGACGATGATGGCCGAAGCGATCTGGGCGGACCATCCCAAGATCCGCGCGTGCCGCCATATGGGAATGCCCTGGTAGGTGAGCGACTGAGTCATCGTGGCGCCCATAATGCCATAAGCGGGCACTCCCCACAAGGCGCAACCGTGATTGTTACGAAACCAGCCTGATGTCCCCCCTCCAGAGGGCTGAGGGAGGCCGGCGCCGGCTCACGCCTGCAGCCTGCCGCTAACGTAACGGGGCAGCGTAGATCCGACCGCCCCTGGGGCAGTCGGAGCACGGAGCGTCGGACCACAGCGCGTTTCCGGCTCCCCTCGCGGGGCAGGCGTCCGCTGGGGGAGCATTATCCGAACAGCCGAGTATCGCGGCCAAGGCCAGCAACAGCCCTACGACCGCGATACTCTCTCGGTCTACAAGATCCCGCATTGTGCAAAACCGGGCCCTCCACGAACGAGTTGTGGAGGGCCCGACTTTTGGTAGCTATCTCAGGGGCGCGGCGTAGATCTGACCGCCCTTCGGGCAGTCCTGGCATGGCGCGTCGGACCAAAGGGCGTTCCGTCCGCCCTCGCGGGGCAGGTCGATACCGCCCGCGCCGAGGTTGCGCTCATATATCTCGCCGTAGTTGCCGACGGCCTTGATGACCGCCTGACCAAAGTTCTGGTCCAGGCCCAGATCCTCCTGGCCCAGGGAACCCTCGGTACCGAGCAGGCGCTTTGCCTTCACGTTGTCCCCAGCAGCCATTGCATCCACGTTACCCGAGTTGATGCCGTATGCCTCGGCGTAGATGAGTGCGCTCATCACGGTCTTCACGATGTCGAACCACTGCTCGTCACCGTGGGGCACGACCGGACCAAGGGGCTCCTCGGAGATGGTCTCCGGCAGGATGACGTGGTCCCCGGGATTGGGCAGAGCGCTGCGGAGCGCTGCGAGCTGCGAGCGGTCGTTCGTGAACACGTCGCAGGAGCCGCTCTTGTAGGACTCGAGGACGACGTCGGTGTCCTCGAAGACCTTCGGGTTGTACTCCAGGTTATTCTGCCGGAAGAAGTCGGCCATGTTCAGCTCGGTGGTGGTGCCCGCAGTCACACAGACCGCCGCGCCTCCCAGCTCATAGGCGCTCGTCACGCCCAGGTCAGCCGGGACCATGAAGCCCTGGCCATCGTAGAACATGGTCTGGGCGTAGTTGCCCCAGGAGGCATCGCGCGAAGTGGTCCAGGTGACCGTGCGCACGAGCATGTCTACCTCGCCCGACTGGATCGTGGGACCGCGCTCAGCGGCGGTGATCAGCCGGATCTCGATGGCGTTGGGGTCGCCAAGGACTGCCGTTGCAAGCGCCCGGCAGAGGTCGATGTCGAACCCAACATTGTTGCCGCTCGCGTCGAGAGAGCCATAGCCCGGCACGTCGTTACGGCTGGCGCAAATGACATTGCCCCGCTGCTTGACCGTGTCGAGGCGGCTACCCATCATCTCGCCGCCCGAGGACATCGCCTTGGCTTCTTCCAGCTCCTTCTGGAGCGCGTCATAGTCCGCCTTGGAGACCATGTCGCCGGACATGCTCTCGCCCTGCGCCGCCTGCAAGTCCGCCTGGGCCTTGGCAAGGTCGGCCTTGACTGCATCGTAGTCCGCCTGCGACACGCCGTCGCTATCGGAGCAGGCAACTGCGGCAAGCAATGCCAGCATCGCCCCAAACACTACGACAATTTTCGCCACTTGTCTCATCGTGAACCTCCCTCGAAATCCAAGATTCGTCTAAGACTCAACAATGTTAGCAGTGCTCTTTCCAAGTGACAACTAAGCCAAGCTACCTATTATGGCGAAAGCGAGGCTTTTCTCGCATTTTTCGTCGAATTGGGACTGAATATCAACATTTCGGGCTCCCGACACGCCTCAGACATCCACGGTGCATAAGGGACTAAGAGACACCTTTCACAGCGGATTCGCAAGCGTACGCCTGGATATGATCTCGCGCATGATCTCGGAGGAGCCGGCGGCGATGGTCCAGAGCCTGTAGTCCCGGGCGAACCTCTCGACCGGCGTCTCCCTGATGTACCCATAGCCCCCGTGCATCTGCACTGCCTCGTAGGCGACCATGTTGGCCACCTCGGTCGCATGGAGCTTGGCCATCGACACCTCGACCTCCGCCTCCTCGCCTCGGGCGAACAGGGATGCGGCGTGGTAGGTAAGCCGGCGCGCGGCTTCGAGTCGGGTCAGGGTATCGGCGAACCGGTGGCGAAGGGCCTGCAGGTCGGCGAGGGGCCTGTCGAAAGCGAGACGCTGGCGCAGGTAGTCCCTCGTATCCTCCAGGGCCTGTGCCGAGGCGGATATGCTGAGCACGGCAGCCAGGAGCCGCTCGCGCTGCAGGCCGGATGCCAGCTGGTGGAAGCCGCGGTTCTCCTCGCCCAGCAGATTAGATGCGGGAACGCGCACGTCTTCGAATAGTATCTCCGCCGTGTCGGACGACAGCATTCCGGTCTTGTCCAGCTTCTTCGTCACCGTGAGGCCGGGAGTGTCCCCTTCGACCAGCAGCTGGGAGAGCTGCCGGTGCCGGGGCCCCTCCCTACCCGTCCGGGCCGACACGAAGTACAGGTCGCCGTAGACGCCGTTCGTGGTAAAGGTCTTGGAGCCGTTCAGTACCCAGTCGTCGTCGTCGCGCTCCGCCCTGGTGGATATGCCGGCCATGTCGGACCCGGCGCCCGGTTCGGTGATGGCGAGTGCGCACACCTTCTCGCCGCTGATGATGGCAGGCAGGTAGCGTGATTTCTGCTCCGGCGTGCCCAATTTCGCCAGCCACGGCGAGGACATGTCCGTGTGGACTATGACGCTGAACGCGACACCCCCCGCCCGGCAGCGGGCCAGCTCCTCGGCAAGGACCACCGTCATCCAGAAGTCCGCGCCGCCACCGCCGTACTCGGGCGGGTACTCGGCGCCTAGGAAGCCGAGCTCGCCCAGCCGGCGAAAGAGGCTGCGGGGGATTTCGCCCCGATCCTCCCATTCGTCCACGTTCGGGACGATCTCTTCTTCCACGAAGCGCCGAACGGCCGAGCGGAAGAGCTCATGCTCGTCCCGGAAGTTCTCCATTGTGGTCTTGTACGCCTCTTGCCCCTGATTGCCGGCGACGGCCTACTGGGGCCTGTCGCTCTCCGCACGGCGCAGCTCGTTTCGCCTTATCTTGCCGCTGATCGTCTTGGGCAGGTCGTTGACGAACTCCACCTCGCGCGGGTACTTGTATGGCGCGGTGACACGCTTGACGTGGTCCTGCAGCTCCGTTACGAGCTCTTCGGACGGACTACGTCCCTGGGCCAGCACCACGAATGCCTTCACGATCTCGCTGCGCATGGGGTCCGGCTTGCCTACCACGGCAGCCTCGGCGACCGCGTCGTGCTCGACTAAGGCCGACTCTACCTCGAAGGGACCTATGCGGTACGAGGCGCTGATGATCACGTCGTCGGCGCGTCCCACGAACCAGAAGTAGCCGTCGTCATCGCGGGTCGCCAGGTCGCCGGTGTAGTACCAGCCGTTGCGGAAGGCGCTGGCGTTGGCCTCAGGGTTGCGCCAATAGCCGGGGAACAGGCCTACGGGCCACTCGGGCTCGGTGCGGACGGCCATGTGGCCCTCTGCGCCGTCCGGAAGCTCGACGCCGTCCTCGTCGACGATAGCCATGTAGTAGCCCGGCCCTGTCACACCCATCGAGCCGGGCCTGTACTCCATGCCCGGGAAGGTGGCCGCCAGGAGCGTGGTCTCGGTCTGACCGTAGCCTTCCCAAATGTGGAGGCCGGTCTGCTCGCGCCACTCGTCGATAACCTCCGGGTTCACGGCTTCCCCCGCCCCCACAACGTGCCTGAGAGCCCTGGGCCTGAACTTGCCCAGGTCCTCCTGCACCATCATGCGGTAGGCGGTGGGAGGCGCGAAGAAGGTCGTGATCGGGTACTCCTCGAACATCCGCAGGGTGCCCGCGGCGTCGAACCGGCCCCTGTGGTCCCAGATGAAGATGGCCGCGCCCATGTTCCACGGAGCGAAGAAGCACGTCCAGGACGCCTGGGCCCAGCCGGTGTCGGCGAGGGTCCAGTGGAGGTCGGTGGGCCGGTTGTCGAGCCAGAACTTGCCCGTGGCGACGTGCCCGATGGGATAGGTGGAGTGGGTGTTCATCACCATCTTGGGATGGCCTGTCGTGCCGGACGTGAAGTAGATGACGAGGGGCTCCGAGGCAGGGTTGCCCGGGTGAGGGAGGCTGGAGGAGGCTGACGAGACGAGGTCCTCGTACTCCAGCCAGGGGCCCTTGCCGCCCACGACTACGACCTTCTCCAGCGTGGGGCAGTCGGCTCGCACCGACTCGATCTTGTCGACGTTTTCCGGGTCGGTGATGGCGACCGTGGACTCGGAGATGTTGATCCTGTAGGTGATGTCCTTCGGTGTGAGCAGCGTCGTCCCCGGCACAGGGACTATGCGGGCCCTCATGCAGCCGAGCATGATCTCCCACCATTCGACGACCCGCGGGAGCATGGTGAAGATGCGCCCGCCGGGCTTCACCCCCAGCCCTGCGAGGGCGTTACCGATGCGTTTCGACCTCTCGCCCATCTCGCGGAACGTGGCCTCTCGCGACTTGCCGTCCTGCCCGACCCAGACCATAGCGACCTTGTTGGGGTCCCTGCCCCATTCGTCGAAGACCTCGTAGGCCCAGTTGTAGGTCTCGGGCACGGTCTGCCGGAATGTGCGGTACGTCTCGGCGTAGTCGCCGACCTGGTAGTCGTGGGTCATATCGCTGCCGTTCGCTCCACAATCCCGAGGATTCCTGCCGCCGTCAGGTCCTCGATTCGACCGGGAGTATATCCCAGCCCGGCCAGTATCTCGTCAGCCTGCTCTCCGAGACCCGGCGGTGGCTTCGAAGGGCCGATCGGCCCCGAAGATAGTCGCGCCGGCTGGCCCAGGAAGGTGTTCCCGCCGACGGTGGCGAACATGCCTCTTTCCTTAAAGTGGGGCGTGTCCAGCACCCCGTCGAGGCCGGTTACTGCAGCGGCGGGCACGTCCGCATCCAGCAGGGCCTCCTCCCAGTCCGCCGCACACCTGGTGGGGAAGACCTGGGCAAGCGCGGCGCGGATCGAGTCCGCTTCCCCAAGCCTCTGCTCCAGGTCCATGCCAACCATGCCATCCAGCCCTGCCACCCTGCAGAAGCTGTCCCAGAAGTGGTCCTCATGGACTATGCCCAGGCTGAGCCAGCGTCCGTCGGCGCAGGGGAAGAGCCCGTAGTGAGGAATAAAGGTAACGTTGGGGCTCCGGCCTTCCTCCTCGGGGTCGTTGGACCTGCCGACCTCGAGCCCCATGAGCGCCAGGGCAGCGTCTGTCATGGAGAGGTCTATGTACTCTCCCTTTCCCGATACGCTCCGGCCCGCCAGGGCGGCCAGTGTCATGATGGCGGCGTAGAGCCCCGACACGAGGTCGGAGAACAGGACGGCGGGAGGCCACGGCCGGGACTCGACCTGTGACTGCAGGCCCATGTACCCGCTGAGGGCGAGGTAGTTGACGTCGTGCCCGGGCCTTTCGCGCCACGGCCCATCCTGGCCGAACCCGGATATGGAGCAGTACACCAGCCCGGCATTGTCCTCAGACAGGGTGGGATAGTCCGCCCCAAGCCGCGCAGACACGCCGGGGCGCCATCCCTCGAGGAGTATGTCGGCCTGTGCGGCCAGGCCGCGCAGGACCTGCTTCCCTCCACCGGTCTTCAGGTCGAGGGCGATGCTCTCCTTGCCGTGGTTGATGCTCGCCCAGATGCCGGGGCTGTGGCGGAGAGGGTCCCCGCCGGGAGGCTCAACCTTGATGACGCGCGCGCCGAGGTCTCCAAGGATGGTCGAACAGAAAGGGCCGGGTACGTTGACCGTCAGATCGAGTACCGAGACATGGGCAAGGGGACCGGGTCCAACTCTATTGAGGGGATCGATGTCAGACGCCTGCATCACTAGGCTGTCTCGCCGCTCCTGTCCCGATCTAGCCTGAACTGCTTCCCAGGAACCGGCCAACGAACTTGGAACCTTCCCTGTTCTTGAGACCGGACCCAATGAGGGCAATCTCTTCAGGAAGGACGATGCCCCCGGAGAAGACCAGCTTCATGGCGTCCTCGACCGCGAGGTCGGTCTCCAGGATCTCTCCCTCCGGCACGAAGGCTATGTTGCCTGAGGTAGGGTTGGGCACCGTTGGGATGTAGACGATGACTATCGGCTCGTCTCTATCGGGGGCGTTGAGGGAGCCCGTGACAAACCCGATCGCGACGGAGCCTTCCCGGGGCCACTCAATGAAGACGACACGGCTGAAGTGCTGCTGTGACGTGAGCGCCCGCATAGCCTTTTCGGAGACGCCGTAAATGGTGCTGACGATGGGGATGTGGTTCAGCACCATGCTCTTGAATTCCATTATCTTGCGCCCGGGCATCGTGGCGACCGTCACACCGATTGCATAGCAGAGAGCTATCAGCGCCAGCAACCCAAAGCCGGGGAAGTCCAGGGGCCCTCCATCTACGAAGGGCTCGACCGCCTCGTCTGTCCGCCCAATGATGACGAGGATAATGACGATTGTGACAATGAGCGGGATGAGGGCGAGGAACCCGGCCAAGGTCCTGCCAACGACGTGACTCTCGATTCGCTTCAGCGCAGCCAGCAATGACAATACCTCGCCCTCGTTGATTCAGTAATTCTTCGTCTGCCACTGCCCCGTGACAAACGCCTAGCTGGAGGATGGCAATCCTGAGCACACCGTACTCTATAGCAACTATAGCTGGGTTTCAACGCGAGCACTGTCGATAAAACGGGGGATTTTCGGTCGTCGTGAAAGCAGACGGGCGGCACGCGGCGGCGGGATTCGATTCTCGAACAAAGTCAAAACTTTGGATAGAACATAGTTGACTAATTTTCCAAGATGGGGCTAGGCTGTCAGCACGCGGAGGTTTCTCATGGAAAAAGCAAGGCGCTCGGCAATCCTCATCTTGGCGTTGGTTCTCCTCGCCGGCACGCAGTGGGCAGTGGCCCGAGAAGTGTCGGCCGACGTGAGCTTCTCTCGACCGATAACGACGATCATAGTCGATGGCTTCTCGGCCCGTTCGTCGGAAGACGCGGCGGACCTGGCCATCTCCTTCGTGAGCCTGCTCGACACGCTTCAGAGCGACGAGCTGTTCATGCTGATGGTGACCGACGACTCCACGCACTTCGTTGGGCCACACCGGCCCACGGACCCTGCCTACAACCAGGTACGCGCCGACTTCGACGCGATCCTCAGGTGGCCGGTCACCATACGGTCTGACGGGCTTCAAAAGGTGCTGATCGAGACCCATGCAGCCCTCTCAGAAGCGCGTGCGGCGGAGGGGTCCGACGTCTACCTGCTAGTGGGAGACTCTCCCCATAACGACTTCGACAGTCTCTCTTCCAGCATCAAGCCCATCGTGGCAAGGATGGCGGAACAAGGCTGGAATATCAGTGGAGTGAGCCTACCGGGCGCCTCCAATCCGGCACGCAGCTTCCTGAACCAGGTCTCGTCGGCCTCCGGAGGCGACATGGTGGACCTGACCACCCACGTCGGTCTCACCGCCGCTGCCCACGTAGTGCTCGGCCAGCAGGCCCGCGGCACGTTGTCCGAAGTGGGCAGCCGGACCCTGGAACCCCACGAGACCATGAGCTCAATAGTCAGCGTTGCACCGGGGACGAGCAACGCCTCGATTTTCATCTTCAGGGACTCCCGGCATGGCTCCTTCCAGCTCAGCGATCCGACCGGGTTCGCCATATCGGAAGAGCGCACCACATACAGGGTGCAGGAGTCGCCGAACGCAATTGTGTGGGAGATCGAGGACCCGCTGCCGGGACACTGGAAGATCGACGGCAGCGGCGTTAGCGGCAATGTCTCCGTATGGGACCACGCCAGCAATGCCTACACGGTCGTCCTGCAGGCCCTGGGCACTGTTCCGTTGAGGGAACCGGCAACCATCGCGGCCCACGTCGCCGAGGATGAGCGGCTGGTCAAGCTTGAGAATGCCCAGGTCATAGCAAGCGTCTCGGCGCCGGACGGCTCGAAGTTCAAGCTCGAGCTGCACGACGACGGCGCCGGTCCAGACCAGGTCGCCGGCGACGGCATCTACTCGATACAGCTGCCTGCATTGTCCGCGGCCGGGGAATACGACGTGGAGATGGAGCTCTACTGGGCCGACTTCAACCACAGCCTGACGTCCTTCTCGAGTTTCCAGGCCGAGGCGTATCCCAGCGTCCTGGTGGAGAGCCTGGAAGTTGGAGAGCTGGCGCCTGGCGTGCGTACGCACATCGCGGACGTACTGGTCCACATCGACAGCGCACCCTACGCGGTGCCCGCCGAAGCGCTGATTCCAGTCGTCAACTCCGCCCCGGGCACGGAGGCAGAGGTCGAGGTCGTCTCGAGGAGCCTGTTCGGCGACGGACCGACCTGGGACTACGACATATTCCTGACCGTGTCTGAACCTGGCACCTACTCCGTCGCTCTTCAGCTTACGGCGGAGTTCGGCGGCGCCATGTTCTCCAAGCTCTCGGACATGATCGTGCTGAGGTCGGATGGCCAACAGGTCCCAGTAGAGGTAGTGCCGTCCGACAAGCCCATCGCAGTGCAGCCCGCAGCCGTTGAACCGGCGGTGCAGCCCGCGGCAGTTGAGCCGGCGGTGCAGCCCATAGCCGTTGAGCCGGC
>DAOULA010000001.1:0-105073 GCA_034420735.1 Dehalococcoidia bacterium | reverse complement strand
ACTTCGAGAAGCGAGACACGGACGCCGTCACCCGCAAAGCCGTCAGGCAACTCGAACGGTTGGGCCACAAGGTCAGTCTCATAGCTGCATGAACCATCTATTTTCATAGCAATTACATTCGTGGTGTTCGTAAGGACACTCATGGCGTTAGGAATGACCTTGTTGGCGTTCGGCATGACATTTGTGGAGGACTTCTCGGCTCATGGGGACTGAACAGTTACCGGTAGGGAGGGAGAGTTGACGAGCATACTCGATACATTTGGAAACATCAGGCTGTGGCAGTTAGCGGTCCTCGTGGGGATCGTCGTCATAGCCGGCGTTGGTGGGTATTTTGGCTATACGCAGTGGACCGGGGAAGAGTCCACGGGCCTGGGAGAAGGCCAGCGCCTCGTGGCGGTGCAGCGCGGCGACTTCGTTAACGATGTCTCGGTCAGCGGCAGCCTGGAGTACAAGGACCGGGACAGCCTGAGCTTCGGGACCGCCGGGACAGTAGCGGAAGTGGCGGTGGAAGTGGGGCAGAGGGTGCAGGCGGGCCTCGTGCTGGCGCGCCTTGACAGCGAGACGATTGCCGAGCTCGAGAGGGCAGCGGTCCAGGCGGAGGGCAAGCTGCGAGATGCGGAGGACGCCCTCACTGAGGCGCGCAATCCCTACTCGGCCGTCGACCTGGCCCGGGCTGAGGCGGACCTGGCCGACGCCCTGGTTGCCCGGAGTGCTGCCGAGGATGCACTGAACGAGCTGCGGACAGCCGATCCGCAGGCGATCGCCAGGGCGCGGACCGCAGTTTCGGATGCACTGATTGCCACGAGGGCTGCGGACGACGATCTGTCGGACATGCTGACGGCCGACCCTCAGGCCCTCGCCAGGGCCAGGACCGCCGTCTCGGATGCGCTCATTGCCAAGCGGGCCGCGGAGGACGCCCTGGCAGACCTGGGCCGCTCGGACCTGCAGGTGGCCGAAGCCGAGAAGGCGGTTGCCACCGCCCAGGAGGCTGTGCAGAGTGCGGAGGATTCCCTGAACCACCTGCTGTCTCCCCCCGCCGACGTGCTCGCGAGGGCCGAGAAGGGCGTTACGACAGCCAAGCTCACTCTGCAGGACGCTGAGGATGCCCTTGCCGCGATCCTCGAACCGTCCAACAGCAGCGTAGCCGCCGCCGAGGCGGCGGTCACGCGGGCCAAGGAGGAGCTGGAGGACGCCTCGACCGCGCTGGAAGAGCTGCTTGCCGGCCCAGAGGGCGACGAGTATGCGGATGCGTTGTCAGACCTCAATTCGGCCCTTGCGTCGCTAGACGAGGCGGAGGTCGACCACATCCTGGCGGCGAAGGACTGGGACGACAGGCTTGAGGCTGCCGCCGACGCCCTAAATTCGGCATCCGAGCAGTATGCGACCGTATTCTCCGGGTGGCTCGGCTCCCCGCCGGTCGGGGATGAGCTCACCATGGAACCTGATGCCATTCTCGAAGCCTGGGACGCCGACATCGAGGCGCTGTTCGCCCCGACCGCCCGGGCGATTCGTCCCGAGGTGTATCTTGCCCAGGGCAGCAGCGACGATCCGGAGACGCGCTGGGACGAGGGCGTCGTCTACTTCTGGCTGCACTTCTACCCTCAGAACATCGTGGCGACCTGCGACGACGACGAGCCGGCACGCACTCTCTGCATCATGCGCGACCTCGATGCCGCCTGGAGCAGCGTGAGGGTCGCCCTGGACAATCTGGAGACCGTGCAGCTAGAGAGCGAGAAGGCTCTTTCGCAGAGGCAGACAGCGGTCAGACGGGCCGAAGAGACGGTGGACGACCTGGAGGAGAAGGTGTCCGACTTGCGTGACGAGCCCGATCCGCTGGCGGTCGAAGCGGCCCGTAGGCGTTTGGACACAGCGACTTATGGGCTCGAGGACGCGCAGGCAGCACTGGACGAGCTTCGCAATCCTCCGGGCCTCAGGGTCGAGGAGTTGAGGCGCCAAGTGGACGTGGCTGCGGCCGCACTGGACGCGGCTGAGAACGACCTTGCCGACTTGACGCCGGGCGCTGGCGACAGCCGCGTGATCGCGGCACAGGCCCAGCTGATCGTGGCAAGGGCGAGCTTGCAGGATGCCGAGGCCGACCTTGCCGAGCTCAGGGCGGGCCCCAACGTGATCGATCTCAACGCCGCGCAGTCGCAGGTCGCACTCGCAACGGCCAACGTGGAGTCGGCCGAGGCTGACCTGGATGCGCTTACGTCGCCCGACCCTGCCGATGTCGACGCGGCCCGGGCTAAAGCCGAGCTGGCTGCGGCGAATCTCGAGACGGCCGAGGCGGACCTTGCGGACCTGCTGGCCGGTCCTGACCCCGCAGATCTGGACCAGGGCAGCAAGAAGCTCGCCCTGGCGACTGCGAACGTGGAAGACCTGCGTGACAAGCTGGAGGAGGTCCGGTCGGGGGCCGATCCTCTCGTCGTCTCCCTCAGGGAAGGGGACGTGGCGGCTGCCAGGTCCGCCCTTGACGCGGTGCACCAGCAGCTGGCCGAGTCGGTCATCACCGCTCCGTGGGACGGCATTGTGACGACCGTCAGGATCGAAGAGGGCGAGGAAGTCTCGCTCGGGACCGCGGCTATCGCGATGGTGGATCCGAGCGTCGTCCAGGTGGCCGGCACGATAGACGAGATCGACGTCCTCTACGTAAGCCTGGGTGCTCAGGCGAGCGTGTCGATGGACGCCTTCCCCGGGCAGGCCCTGTCCGGAGCTGTTACCGACATCGGGACGCAGGCGACGAACCAGCAGGGCGTCGTGAGCTACCCGATCACGGTAGAGGTCCAGACCCAGGGGCTGGAATTCCCCGAGGGCATGAGCGCCGTCGCTTCCATAATCATCCTGGAAGAGCGCGACGTGCTGCTGGTACCGATAGACGCGCTGTTCGGTTCCTTCGAGCAGCCTGAGCTGCAGGTGATGAATTCCGGGACGCTGGAGAGCCGCCAGGTAGTGCTGGGCAATACCGACGAGTTCTGGGCAGTTGTCGAGTTTGGCGCGAACGAAGGCGAAATGGTGGTGCTGGAGACCCGCGACACCTCGTTCCAGTCTGGGTTTGGCGCAATATTCCGAGGCGTCAGCGGTGGATTCCAACGGCCTCCGGGCGGCGGCGGCGGGGGACAGCGTTGATGCACCGGGCGCCAGGCACTCTCAATACGCGAGACAGAACATGATCGACCTGAAAGACGTTACGAAGGTGTACAGGATGGGTGAGATCGACGTGGCAGCCCTCAACGGGGTCTCGATCCACATCGAAGAGGGCGAGCTCATGTCGATCATGGGACCTTCGGGGTCGGGCAAATCGACGCTGATGAATGTACTTGGGTGCCTGGACGCGCCAACATCCGGCACATACCACTTCGAGGGCCAGGACGTCGGATCGCTGAACGACAACGGCCTCGCGAACATACGGAACCGCAAGATCGGGTTCGTGTTCCAGACCTACAACCTCCTGCCAAGGCTGACTGCCCTGGGCAACGTGGAGCTGCCGATGCTGTACGGCAACAAGAAGAACCGGCGCCGGAGGGCCCTCGATGCCCTGGACAGGGTTGGCCTGAGCGACCGCGTCCATCACCGGCCCACGGAGCTGTCAGGAGGCCAGCAGCAGCGTGTGGGAATTGCCAGGGCGCTGGCGAAGGAGCCTTCCGTGCTGCTGGCCGACGAGCCCAGCGGCAATCTGGACAGCACCTCCAGCCAGGAGATCATGACACTCTTGCAGAAGCTCAACTCCGACGATGGCATGACGGTCGTTATCGTGACTCACGACATCGAAGTAACCAACCACACCAACAGGGTGATTTCCGTCCGCGACGGCCTCGTTGTGGATGACAGTGCCGTGCCGAAGACCGCGGCGGCCGGAAGCAGCGCCTGGACAGGGGGCAGAGAGTGAACCCGATCGAGGTCATCACGACGGCGCTCTCGTCCCTGGGGGCCAACAAGCTCCGCACCGTGCTGGCGCTCCTGGGCATAGTGATTGGCGTTGCGGCCGTAATATCGACCATGTCGGTCGGCCGGGGCGCCCAGGCCCAGGTCACGGCCACGATACAGGGGCTGGGAACGAACCTGCTATTCGTCCGTCCTACGGGAGGAGGCCAGGGAGGGTCGACGCTGACCCTGGACGACGCCTACTCCCTCATCGATCCGCAGGCGGCCCCCTCCGTGGCCAGGGTAGCGCCTGAGATATCGCTGGGGGGCACCCTGGTGGCAGGGCGGGAGAGCACGTTCGGCCAGGTGCTGGGAATCACGCCAGAGTTCCTCTCGGTACGCAACTACGAGATGGGGTCCGGGCAGTTCATCAGCGGGGTGCAAGTGCAGAACATCTCCGAGGTTGCGGTCCTGGGCCCGGAGATTGCGGAGACCCTGTTCGGGTTTCGCGACCCGGTGGGCCAGACCGTCAGGATAGGAACTGGCACAGGGTCGGCCAGGCACTTCACCGTGATAGGGGTGCTGGAGAGCCGGGGAGGCTCGCCATTCGGCAACCTGGACTCGTACGCGCTCATACCGATAACGACCGCGTATTACAGGCTGGAGTCTCAAAGGACCGTGCAGGGCGAAGTGACGGTTGGGTCGATCAACGTCCAGGCTTCCAGCGTCGACCTGATCGATACTGCGATCACGGAGATCGACACGATCCTTCGCCTCCGTCACCAGGTCACGGACATCCCCGACTTCACGATAGCGAGCCAGCAGGCGACCATCGATACCCTGACCGACACGCAGGAGACCTTCGTAGTGTTCCTGGGGGTGATCGCCGGGATTTCGCTGCTGGTAGGCGGCATAGGGATCATGAACATCATGCTGGTGTCCGTGACCGAGCGCATCCGGGAGATCGGCATCAGGAAGGCCATGGGGGCAAAGAAGCGAGACATTTTGTCCCAGTTTGTGCTCGAAGCCGTCCTGCTGAGTCTCGGCGGAGGCCTGGTGGGGGCCGTATGCGGCGTAGGCGTGTCCAGGTTCGTCGATGACAGGGAGCTTGGGGGCCAGACATTCCAGACGGTCGTTACCGGCGACATCACCATCCTGGCAATCGTGGTATCGGTAGCGATAGGGCTATTCTTCGGCATATATCCGGCCGTAAGGGCATCGAACCTGCATCCCATCGAAGCATTGAGGTATGAATGATCGTGACAGGAGGGACAGTTGAACAACGATTCCGTTGAGCAGAAGCCGAACGATAAGGGCAACACGAAGGCGTTCATAGTGCTTGTGGCGCTGACCCTCGTGTTCGTCGGAGTGGTGGCCGGGGCATTCTTTGGTGGGACCGTCGTCGGCAAGAACCAGGCCGAGGATGAGGCGGCGGCAGACGCGCCCGCATTGCCCGATGGCGCTGCGGCGGCGTTCGCCCAGTTCCGCCAGCAGGCGCAGTCGGGCCAGGCCGACCAGGCCGCCGCGCAGTTGAGGCAGCAGATCCGCGGCCAGCTAGGGCAGGGCGGAGGTCAGGCGGCTGCCGGAGCCGCGCAGGGTGGTGGAACGGCCGCCGCTTCTGCCGGAACTACAGCAGGGGCAGCTGGTGGAGTTGGGACTGGCGCGGGAGCCGCGGGCTTCCGGGGCTTCGCTGCGGCCGCAGGATTCGGCGGCGGAGCCTTTGGGACGCTCACTTCCGTGGAGGGGTCCGAGCTCAGGATCGAGAGCCCCGCCGGCGTGGTCATTGTCAAGCTGACAGAGGATACGACTCTAAGACAGATCTCGGACGTGAGTGCCGACGAACTGGCGACCGGCACTCTCATCACCGTCGGCGGTGTCCGCGACGAGAGCGGAACGATCGAGGCCAGCACGATCACCATCATCCCAGAGGGCATGGACCTCGGCGCCGGACAGGGCTTTGCAGTAGGGCCGGGTGTGGGCGGCCGCCAGCGAGGGCAGGGCGGCGGCCCCTAGGCGCACGACTCAGGAGGTCTTGTTCGCACCGAGGCGGCCCTTCGCGCCCTCGCCCAGGGCCGCGAGGAGCCGCTGGGCTTCAGGGGCGTACTTGACCTCCGAGTCGTCCTCGGGCTCGTAGCCCAGCACGGTCCGCGCGCTCTCCAGCGACCAGAAGGCCCGCGTGTTGCCGCTGATCCCGTACACCACCTGCCACGGGATGCCGTGCTCGTTCTCGATGTCGGGCGCCTCGATGCCCCGCACGAATAGCTGGGTGATGTCCCTCGGGCTGATGTGGGCGCCCAAGCTCCTCTTGAGCGCCTGGGGGTCTCCGCCGAACCTCTCGAGATCGACCTCGACCGGAGAGCCAATCCTGACCATCACGACCTCCATCTTCCGGCCGAATTCGCCGCACGCGAACAGGAAGCCCATGTGCTCGTAGGCGGCCTTCGCCCAGCCGTAGAAGTTGTCGGCCAGGGGCAGGTCGTACGGGTCCACCATCTCCATTTTCCGGTCGTGCACGAGGTTGTGCTCGTACCAGTCGGCGGCGTGGTTCGAGCTTGCGCAGACGAAGCGCCGCACGCCGGCCTCGAAAGCGGCCCGCATCACGTTGTAGGCCATGTGCACGTTCTGCACCTCTTCGAAGTAGGAGTCGATGGAGCGCGGATTCTCCGGACTGGGCTGCCGGTCGTCCCTGCGCCGGTAACCCAGGTGCACCACTGCGTCGACGCCCTCGAACAGGTCCGCGTAACTGGTGCGGTCGTGGTCGATCAGGTCCGCGGTCACGACTCCCGGAATCTCAACGCCGGTCAGCCTCATGGTGCTCGACACGTCCGTGAGCACCAGCTCATAACGCTCCTGGAACGTGGGGAGCATCAGGCTCGCAATGTAGCCGGTCGCGCCGGTCACCAATACTCGCTTCTTCATCTCACTTCCTCTCCATGTCTGCTGTCGCGAGGCGTTCCCAGAACCTGACCAGGAACTCCTCGGAGCGGCGGATACCTTCCACTTGTGCGTACTCGTTCGCCGCGTGCTTGTTCCCGGCGTGGCACGGCACACCTCCAACCCAGGGAAGCCCGACGTCCCGCGTCCACAGGGCTACGGGGATGGCTATGGGATGCACGGGCCAGACCTCCGGCTCCGCCGCCATATCCTGGTGGGCTTCGAGGAAGCACCGCACGAGCGGATGATCGGGCTCCGTCCCGCCTCCAGCGTACGCGTTTCCGACCCGGAATGCGATGTCGGCGCAGCCGCCCTCGTCGAGCATCCGCCGGATGTTGGCGATGCCGTCATCCGGGTCCTGTCCCGGCTGGAACCGCATGTTCACGACCGCCTCGGCGTCCGACGGTATGCTGACCTTTACGGACTTGCCGCTCCCCACGAAGCCGGACCGGAGCCCGGTGACGGTGAATTGGGTGCGGAACAGGTGCGCCGCGACCGCCTCTTCGAAGGTATCGTACCGGAAACGGCTCACCCCAAGGTCGGCCTTGATTCGCTCCGGATCGAGCCGGGCGGCTAGCTCATGTGCGAGCCTTCGCTGGATGTCCGACGGCTGCCAGCCGCCGCCTCGCGCGTACTCGTCCTCTAGGCTGCGCTCCAGGAAAGCGACGGCCTGGCTGAGCCTGACCGCCGGGTTGCCGACCCAGTTGGAGTTCAGCGCGTGCATCTCGTTTCCGATAGGCCCGCCCCAGCCGCCGCCCTTGCAAACGAGCCGCCCCATCAGGTTTCCCTTCACACCGAGGGGCACGATGGGCACGCCGTCCGGATGGGCCAGGGGACAGAGCCAGTGCACGGCATCGACCATGCGCAGGTCCTCGACACGGGAGGGCACGAACTCGCGTATGCCGCCGCTGCCGAGCTCTGACGCCTCCAGCACGAACACCAGGTTGACCGGCAGCGGGGTGTTGGCGGCGCGGTATGAAGCGACGACGTTCATAGCCGCCGCGATGGGGGTCTTCATGTCCTCCGCGCCGCGGCCAACCACGGCCCGCCCCACGCCCTCGACGCGCCTGATCTGCGGCTCAAATGGCGGGGTCCCCCACGCGGGCTCGTCCGCGGGCGTAACGTCGTAGAGGCCGTGCAGAATGAGGGTCTTGTCGGCCCCTTCGTCGATGCGCCCGAAGACGACCGGCAGCTCCGCCGTCTCCACGACCTCCGACGTGCCGCCGAGCTCACGGATGTCCGCCGCCAGCATGTCGGCCATGTCCCGGACGCCAATGTCCAGTGCCGAGATGCTGGGCTGGGCGAGATAGCGGAACACCCTGTCGAGATGGTCGGGCTCGAACCGGTCCGCTATGTGCTGCAGGACTGGAGGGGTGCTCATATCTTCAGTGCGTGTCACGACGCCAAACGATATAGTAGGAATCGCCACTGGGCAAATCCCCCGCACACGGCAGGTCACTATTCCATGAGCTCCAACACGCTCACGATCACCGACGTCAAGACGGCGGCAATCGAGGCCCCGTGGGGGCAGTGGACGCGTCGCTGGCTGCTCATCCGAGTGGAGACGGCGGAGGGACTGGTCGGCTATGGCGACACCTGGGCGAGCCCACAGACCAACGCCGCGGTTACTGAGCTCAGGGACCTGCTGATCGGCAGGGACCCGACCAACGTCGAGGTCCTGCACCGCAGCATGGTGCCGACGGCATATGCCGTCTTTGCGGGCTCCCACGTCAACAGCGGCAACGCCGTGCACGCGGTGAGTGGGATCGAGACGGCGCTCTGGGACCTGGCGGGCAAGGCCGCCGGGGTGCCCGTGTACAAGCTGCTCGGCGGCAAGCACAGGGACATGGTGAGGCTCTACTGCTGCGTGGGTGGGCTCGACTCGTACCTGGAGCTGGAGGACGTGTACGCAGAGATGGGCATCTCCATCCTGAAGTTCGACGTCACTCCCAATGCCGTCAAGGACATCCCCGGCGCCGTCATGGACAAGCACCTGACGCGGAAGGGACTGGGCCGCATCGTCGGGCTGATGGACGAAATCCGCGATAGGGTGGACGACGACATCGAGGTGTCGGTTGAGGGTCGGTGCGGCACCCTGGCCAACGCGATGAGGTTCGTGAAGGCGATGGAACCGTACGACCTCGCGTGGGCCGAGGACCTGCTGCCGCCTACGGACGTCGACGCCTGGGCGGCCCTCACCGCATCGACGCATGTCCCAACGCTGACGGGCGAGGGACTGCACCTGAGGCAGGAGTTCCTGGAGTATTACCGGCGGAACGCGATGCGCGTCGCCGCCCCCGACTTCCAGATATGCGGCGGACTGTACGAGGGCAAGAAGGTCGCCGAGATGGCCGACATGCAGCAGATGCTGGTCTGCCCGCACAACGCGTCGAGCCCCATCGGCATCGCGGGGGCGCTCCACGCATGCGCTGCCATCCCGAACCTGCTGGCGCTGGAGTTCCACGCCATGCCCGGCTGGGACAGGATACTTGGAGACTACAGGCCGTCGATCTCCGGCGGCTTCATCGACGTGCCGGAGGGGCCCGGACTGGGAGTCGAGCTGGACGAGGAGGAGGCGCGCCGGTACCTGATGCCCGGCGAGACCTGGTTCGACTAACACACATTCCGGATATGCAGTAGGGGTGCGATTCGGCGTATAATCGTTCCTGCGCAAAGTCATACATGGGAGTTCGAACATCCCCGACTCATATGACACCATCATCGTAGGCGCCGGGTCGGCCGGAGCCATCCTTGCGGCGCGCCTGTCGGCTGACCCGGAACATTCGGTGCTGCTCATCGAGGCGGGCCCCGACTACCCCAACTTCGACAAGATCCCTGACGATGTGAAGTACGGCTACGGCAATGAGGAACCCGCGTGGAGGACCCCCGTCAGCGATCATCGCTGGAGCTTCGTAGCGCGGTATACGGACGAGGCTCCACCCGGCATCGTGCCCAGGGGCAAGGTCGTGGGCGGGTCCAGCGCCGTAAACGCCCAGATATTCCTCAGGGGCGTGCCCGAGGACTACGACACGTGGGCATCGTGGGGCAATGACAGGTGGAGCTTCGAGGAGCTCATGCCCTACTTCCGCATGGTCGAGACGGACACCGACTTTGCGGGAGACTTCCACGGGTCCGAAGGCCCGATCATAGTGAGGCGCTTCCAGCCCGACCAGTGGAACGAAGACCAGCGCGCCTTCTACGAGGCGGCCCTGGCACGCGGCTTCCCCGACTGCCCGGACCACAACGCTCCCGACACAACCGGGGTCGGCCCCACGCCGCTCAACAATCCCGGCCGGATACGCTGGAGCACGGCTATAGGCTATTTGAGGGGCATCCGGGGCAGGTCCAATCTGACCATCCTGCCGAAGACCCTCGTCCACAAGGTGCTGTTCGACGGCAAGCGGGCAGTTGGCGTCACCACGGAGACCGGCGGAAAGATCAAGGACATCGAGGGCCGGAACATCATCCTGGCCGGGGGCGCGATCGGTTCGCCTCATCTCATGCTGCTCTCGGGCGTAGGACCCGCGGAGCACCTGGAGTCGATGAGCGTGCCTCTCGTGCACGACCTGCCTGGCGTGGGAGAAAATCTCCGCGACCACCCCCAGGTGTGGGTGACGTGGCGGAAGGCCGATGACTTCGACCAGCCGGAAGGCATACCCGGCATCCAGATGACCCTTCGCTACACCGCCGAGGGCTCGCATCTACCGAACGACATGCTCATACACCCTGGCTCGCGGGGCCTCGTCGGCCGAAGGCCCTTCGGCGCTAACTCCGAATACGAGCGCGGCATCCTGATGGTCGTGTGCCTCGACCTTGCTGTGGGGGCGGGAAGCCTGCGGCTGCGTGACAGCGACCCGCACATCCAGCCGTTCCTGGACTACAACTACCTGCAGGAGGAGTTCGACAGGTCGCGGATGCGTGAGGGCGTCCGCATTTGCCTGGAGCTTGCGGACCACGAGGGCTGGGCCTCCCTCGTGAAGGAGCGCGTGGAGCCTTCCGACGCGGACCTGGAGTCGGACGAGGCGCTGGACGAGTGGCTCAAGCGCGGGGTGATGACCAGCCATCACGTATCGGGCACCTGCAAGATGGGGCCTGACTCCGACCCGATGGCCGTGGTGGACCAGTTCGGGAACGTGCGGGGCCTCGAGAACCTGAAGATCGCGGACGCATCGATCATGCCCGACTGCATCCGCGCCAACACCAACGTCACCTCGCTGGTAATCGGCGAGCGTGTGTCCGCCTTCATAGGGGAGGGGCTATGACCGCGCAGTTCACCCTGAGCGCATTCGGCGACGAGATTGCAGATGATGTCGACGAGCAGCTGCGAGTCCTGAACGAGCTCGACATCGGCTACCTGGAGCTTCGCAGGGCCTGGGGGACGAACGTGCTGGAGCTGTCGGACGGCGAGGTGAGCCGCCTGAAGGACCGCTGCGAGGCACACTCGATTCGCGTGAGCTGCATCGGCAGCCCAGTCGGCAAGTCACCGATAGGCCAGCCCATCGGCGAGGTGGTCCGCGACCTGGAGCGCATCCTG
The DNA here is from genome assembly GCA_034420735.1 of Dehalococcoidia bacterium. GTDB lineage: Bacteria > Chloroflexota > Dehalococcoidia > Lucifugimonadales > CAJWER01. The sequence continues at coordinate 93,744 of DAOULA010000001.1, read as the reverse complement.
GACATCGCCGGGATGCTGGGCACCGATAGAGTGCGTATCTTCTCCTTCTACCCTGACGCCGAAGGGCAGCAGGACGCCTGCGTCGACGAGTCGATTTCCAGGCTTGGCGAGATGGCGAAAGCGGCAAGCAAGCGAGACGCTGTCCTGCTGCTGGAGAACGAGGGCGGCCTGGTCGGTGATACTCCTGAGCGGTGCAGGGCAATCGTAGAGGGAGTGGGAAGCCCGAGCCTGCGGTTCGTCTGGGACACGGGGAATTTCCCCCATTCAGGAGTGGAGCGCGCCGTCGATCGCGGGTGGCCGCTCCTGGCCGAGTACACCGACTACGTGCAGGTGAAGGACGCCCTGGTTGCGGACCAGACGATCACCGTCGCGGGTGATGGGGACGGGCAGATTCCCGAGCTCCTCGCCAAACTCCGGGATGCCGGTTACAGGGGCTTCCTGGCGCTCGAACCTCACCTCAAGGTCGCGGGCAAGCGCGGCGGATTCAGCGGCGCAGAGGGGATGACACGGGCGGTCACTGCGCTCCGCGCACTGATTGCCGAGGCAGGCGTTCCGGAAGCCTAGGGCGGTAGAGGCATTGAGGTTGCCCCGCCATTTGCTGGAAAGACCGCAGCTTAAGCCGAAGAGAATTCTCCGTTCAGCCCCCATAGTCCTAATGACCGCTTTGGTCGCATCGTTGGTGCTGTCATTTGAGGTCTGTCCTGGGCCATCTTCAACTCCTGACTCATCAACTTCTAACCGTACGCCTCGAAGCTCATCGGGGTCCGCCATTCCACCTCCATACCTCGGCAATCCTAAGCCATTCGAGGCGTTGTTCAGAGGATATGACCACGTCGTTCGCGCATCTTTGGTGTCAATAAGGGCAGAATCCGAAGCAGTGCCCACCGGTTATCGACCAGTACACAGATTGAAATACTCTGTTCATGAATGGCTCAGAGGTGGTGGCCCAAGTGAGATCGAAGTACTCTTGCGTCCAGACCATCCTCCGGGCTATTTGCCACAGAATCGCCTGCCGTGGTGTTCAAGTGAATCAGCCGCACAGGCATATTCTGAGCGACTTCTCTTCGCCCGAAACAGTCGACATGAGAATCATCAAGTCTTGATGCTGCTAAATCGCGATAGTGGAGACCCTTCTCCCGAATACAGGTTGAATGTCCGTACACGACGAGTGTGGGACTACCACACAGACCGGGAGATGTATTTCCTCGCAACTACTACTGGGCTAGTTGGAAACGAAACCACATTCGAAACAAAGTCCACTTCTCCTGTTATGTCCCTATCTGAATTCCGAGCAAGACTTAGGGATCTGGACTATGCACTAGCCAAAAGCCAGCACTTTGAGGAAGGCCAGAGTGTGGAAGATTATGAGTACTGCATACACAGTAGACTCAACGTTCAGTATGTTGATGCAGAGAGAATACTAGATTGGACTGATATTAAGGATAGGATATACAGGCCTTGTCTCCCACAGTTTGCGCCCAATAATCTGATGGCCACGATAGAAGGGGCACACATCACTCTCACATGGAATGCACCGCAGACACAAACGGAGACGACAAAGTATCGGATAAGCCGTCATGATGAGATTCGAAGTCGATGGGCAACAGTCGGTAAGGCGACCACCGGGGAACGCTATACCGATGACAAAGTGGAGCCTGGAAGGGTCTACTCGTACAAAATCCGGGTAGTAGACGAATGGGGACGGGGCCCAGCCTCAGAGATAGTAACAGTAAAGATGCCCGAATAAGTGGGTTCGTCAACCAAGAACTTGGTGACCGGACGGCCCTACTCCCGGCAGGTGTTCACTACGGCAAGCGGCGGCCTGCCCTGAGCTCGGCCAGGAGGTTGTCGTACTTGGCGCGGTCGAGCGGGAAGGTGGCTCTTTCGCCGGTGCATCCTGAGTAGATGATCGCCGCGGCAAGCTCCAGGCCCTTCACTCCCTCTTCGCCGGGCGCGGCGGGCTCGCGGTCGTCGATTATGGCCTGGGCGAAGTCGTCGATCGTGTTCATGTGGTCTGCTGAGGACACGCCCGGCTCCAGCGGCGATACTTCGATCTCTGGCTTGGCGAAGGGTACATCCTTCTCACGCTCCGAGAACTCGCGGAGGCCGACCTCGGGCCTGTAGAGCGTCACCTCGTCGTCGGTGACTACCACGCCGCACTTCTCGCCCCACAGCTCCAGCCTGGTCTGCGACGGGGCCTGCACGGTGCTGCAGTGAAGGAAGCCGTGCGCGCCGTTCTCGTACTCCAGCAGGGCGCTGGCGGAGTCCTCGACCTCGATGTCGTGCATCAGCGCAGAGACACGGGCGGTCAGGGACGCAGGCATCCCGCCGAGCCACTGGAAGTAGTCGATGTAGTGGATGCCCTGGTTCAGCAGGACGCCGCCGCCCTCGCCGTCCCAGGTGCCGCGCCAGCCACCCGAGTCGTAGTAGGCCTGGGAGCGGTAGCTGGCCGCGTCGAGCACCGTCCGGTACAGCTCGCCAAACTCGCCGCCGTCTATCATCTCCTTGATGCGTATCAGCTCGGGACGAAAGCGGTTCTGGTAGACGACGCCGAGCTTCACTCCGGCCTCGGCGGCAGCGGCGACCATTCGGTCGGCTTCGGACGGCGTCGCCGTGATCGGCTTCTCGGTGAGCACGTGTTTGCCCGCGTCGAACGCCGCCAGCGCCACAGGGAGGTGGAACGGGTGCGGCGTACCGATGGTGATGGCCTCGATGTCCGGGTCGCCCAGCAGGTCGTCGAGCGACGCGTGGAACCGCACGCCCAGCTCCGCAGCCTGCTCGGCGGCGGCATCCGCGTTCAGGTCATGGACCGCCACGAGCCGCGTGTTCGCGAGTGCGGCGACCTCGGCCGTGTGCCTGCGGCCAATGACTCCGGAAGATCCAACGACCCCGATACCTACCTGTTCCACCTGTGCCTCCTATCCCTTACCCAGGGCGCGTTTCATCTCGGCTATGACCCTGGGCACGCCGGTCTTGGGGTCCTCGTCCTCCTCGAACTCGAGGTTCAGGTACCCGCGATACCCGGCATCGGACAGCACCGAGACGACTCTATCGATATCGACGGGCAGTGAGCCGCCGGGCGTCTTCATAGATACCTTGTGATGGGCGGTAACGGATAGATTCGCGACGCGACGCATCCCCTCGTAGGGATCGACGTCCGGGTCGAGCCCGTAGTTGCCCGTGTCGAGGTTCACCCGGAGCCACTCCGAGTCGACTGCCTCGATAAGGCGCATCACCTGCGCCGACGTGGTCGTAATGCCTCCGTGGTTCTCCAGCGCCATCACCACGCCGTTCTCGGCCGCGACGGGGACGCACTCCCGCAGGGCCGCGACGGCCCACTCGAAGGCCTCCTCATCGGTATGGCCGTCCGGCGTCACGCCTGCAAACACCCTGAGCTCCGGCGCGCCGAGGGTGACCGCGTGGCCCAGCCACTCCTTCACCATCGCGACCTCGGCGGCGCGTTCGTCGGGGTCGGCGAGCGTCAGCTTGCTGCCCACCGCCGTGCCCGACACGTCGACGCCCCTCACGAGGCAGTGGCGCTTCAGCGAGTTCAGGTAGTCCCGGTCGGTGGTGGGGAAGTAGTAGGCCGTCAATTCGACGCCCTCGACTCCCAGGTCCGCGGCAGTGTCGACGAATTCCTCCAGGCTCATCTCTCCCGCCAGCAGGTATTGCCGGTAGGAGTACGCGCAGCATCCGATCTTCATTGCATCACCTCGTTAGTTCCCTGAACAGGGCCTTGTAGTACCGCAGGAAGGTGTCCGGCTCCGCGCTCTCGTCGGCGATTTCGGCGAGGCAGTAGCCGGAGTAGCCCGACTCGCGCAGGAGTGTGAACAGCTCCCGGTAAGGGTAGGCCTCGTTCCACAGGTTGTTGATATGCACCGACATGAGCCACGGGCGCAGGAGCTCGAAGTGCTGGCGAACAGACCCGTCGACGACGTCCGCCGGGTTCGAGTTCCAGCAGACGCCGACCTTGGGATGGTCGGCCACCTCCATGATTCGCGCGATGTAGGGCGGTTGGTCGGTGCCGCGCCCGTGCACCTCTAGCCAGACGGCCACACCCGTGCCCTCGGCCGCCTCTCCGCAACGACGCAGAGCGCGCCCGATCTGCTCCAGGGTGGCCTCCCTGGAGACGCCACGGTCTTCGTGGAACCCGTTAGGGCGGACCTTCACGCCGATTGCCCCGATAGCCTCCGCCAGCTCGATATACTGCTTCGTCTCGGTGACATTGGCCTCGACCTCGGCGGCATCGGTGGAGTGGTACTCGCAGGTGCTGCCCAGACTCAACTGCCGGACGGGTGAGTCCGCGAAGAACCGCCTCACCCTGGCCCGCTCTTCGGGGGATGTGGTGACTTCAACCCCGTGGGCATGGGTAGTGCGCAGCTCGACGGCCTCGATGCCGTGGGCGACGCACCGCTCGGCTATGGTGTCCAGGTCCCAGCTCTTCGCCAGGTTGTATGTGACGATTCCCAGATCCAGCAATTCACGCTCCTCCATCCTCGAACGAACCGGCGCAAGGCCGCCGGAAATCCTACCACCAAGCAGCAAGGGTGTCTAACGGGATTGTGTATCCGTCCCAGGACCCACCTAAAGTTCGTTCGCGGTGAGCCCGCCGAACCGCGGAGCTTCGACAAGCTCAGCCAAGCGGCCTGGTTAGGTTCAGTCACCAACCTTCTGGTTTGGTGATGACTCCGATCTCGTCAGCAAGAGTATCGGGGAACAAGCTCCGTCTCAGGTGACTCTTCCACAGACGCCTGACATAGGTGGCGGCGTCGGCAAGCTCCCGGGGACTGGCGTTCTTGGGATCCGGGTTGACCAGCGTGACGCGAAGCCCTAGGTCGTCCCGGACGTAGCGCATCGCACCGGCGAAGTCGGCATCGTTGGAGACAAGGACTGCCTGCTCATACTCTCTGTTGAACCCGTCCACCAGCAAGCGGGTGGCCAGATTCACGTCCGACCCTTTCTCCTCCGAGTCCTTGACCAGAACGTGGCTGGGCAGTCCCTCCACCGGCTCGGCCAGAGGGCGGCGCTTTACGCCGGACCGGAAGACACCGTAGTAGGCGTCGAATCCCGGCAAGGTCGCTAGGGCTCTCAGGTATATGAGTTGACGCTGGGCTTGCCCAGGGTTGCCCGGGCGTACGTCAAGCCGAGCCGTGAAGTAGCAGACCCTGTTTATGGAGTCCACGGGGAAGAGGTTTTCAGCCAGCCTGCGCAGGTCAAGCCATCGGAACGGTGTGTCTTTGAGGGCGCGGTAGTAGAGATTGAAGCCGTCTATGTATAGGTTGGTAATCAATCGCTACTCCCATACAAGACAGAGGCCGCCTCGAAGGGCGGCCTCGACCCTACCGTCGAATCGATAGGGGTGGTGATGGGACAGTACCACCAGCTACGGCGACTGTCAAGGATACACCCCCGCCTGATTACACTTCACCCAACCTGTCTCACATCTGTCTGAACGAGGCCAACCGCCGGAGAGGCTTGTCGCCCACATGTTAGGTTGACTCGCCACGTTCCCGGCACGTACATTCCGCGCAGGAGGAAATCCCATGAACGACTACGAGCCGCTCGACATTTCCCAGTGGTGCAACGCGGACGTTGGAATCCTGGGCAAGCCCGGGTCCTACTCGGCGCTCACACCCGTGCCCGATGAAGAACCGCCTATAGGGCGCGTCTCGTTTCGCGGGCTGCCGTTCCTCGTTGGCGGGGAGGGTGGAAGCAGGGACGATGACCGCTTAGTGGTCCTCGGAGATGGGACAGACTCGGTCGTCATACCTGTCGGAGGCACTGCGACGTACTTATTGGTCGCACACCGCCTTCTGGAGACCGACGTGCCCTCGGGCGGGCCACTGGGAGTCGAGGTGGCCGACTACGTGCTGAGGTACGCGGACGGCGGCGAGGAGCGGGTGACCATTCGCGAGAGGTTCGAGATAGTCGCGCTGCCGGGCCCGAAGGACATCCCCGGAGTGCCGGGCTCGCCGTTCAGGGCCTTCACTGACCAGAAGGCGGCACTGATTCCCAGGTACGAGGGTGAATGGGAGGCTACAGGACGGCGCCAGACCGAGGCATCATCCGTCTCTCCGGCCTGGTGGAACCTGTGGGCTTTCAGGAACCCATCGCCAGAAAATGAGATCGAGGCGTTCGAGGCCGTGACCAAGGGGCCAAAACTCGCCATCGGCGCGGTCACCGCAAGCCACGTGGACGAGTTCCCCTTCGCACGCCAGGGGCGCAGGCCGGTCCGCATCACGTTGACAGACCAGGGCGACGCTGAGAAGCCCTTCGATCTCGATGTCAAGGTCGACAGGGGCGACACGACGTACGTCCATCCGCTGCCCGAGAACGACGGCGACGGATTCCTGACAGACCCCTACACGGGCTACGGCGAGGAGCAGAACGAGAAGTCGAGCCCGGCCTACGCGGAGGTATCCGCTGTCCCGTCCGCAACGGTCAAGGTCGAGCTGGGCGACGAGGAGGTCGGCTTGGTCAGGTGGGGCGACGTCGAGGAGAAGGGGAGCGCCGCCACGCCCCGCATGAAAATGGAGCTTGTCGACCCCGGCAGGAACTGGGTCGAGGTCACGGTGGTCGACGACGACACGGGCCGCCCCGTGCCGTGCCGGGTCCACTTCAGGTCGCCCGAGGGCGTGCCGTACCAGCCGCACGGGCACCACAACCAGGTCAACTCGAACTTGGGCACCTGGCACATCGACGTGGGCGGCGACACCCGGCTGGGGCAGATCACCTACGCATACATCGACGGCAAGTGCAGGGGCTGGCTCCCCCGGGGCGAGGTCATCGTCGACGTGGCGCGCGGCTTCGAGTACGAGCCGCTCCGCGCGAAGGTCGACATCGAGCCGGGCCAGCGCGAGCTCACCCTGCGCCTGAAGCGATGGACCAACATGAACGGGCAGGGCTGGTACAGCGGCGACTCCCACGTGCACTTTCTTGGGACGCAGGGCGCCCATGCCGAGGCGCAGGGCGAGGATCTGAACGTCGTCAACCTGCTCCAGTCCCAGTGGGGCAGCCTCTTCACGAACACCGAGGACTTCACGGGCGAACCGAGCGTCTCGCGGGCAGGCGACAGCATCGTCTACACGTCCCAGGAGAACCGACAGCACTTCATGGGCCACATGATCCTGTGGGGGCTGAAGGAGCCGGTGATGCCGTGGTGCAGCGACGGCCTGGGAGAGGCCGAGATCGGCGGCACGATGGAGACGACGCTCAGCGACTGGGCCGACAGGGCCCACGCCCAGGGCGGCTACGTCATAAACCCGCACTTCCCCAATCCCAACGGGGAGCCTGCCGCGCTGGTCGCGACGGGCCGGCTGGACGGGGTGGAGATGATCAGGCAGAACCCGTTCAACCACAGCGAGTATTACCGGTACCTGAGCGGCGGGTACCGGCTGCCGCTGGTCGGCGGCACGGACAAGATGTCGAGCGACGTGCCCGTCGGCCTCTACCGGACGTACGCGCAACTCGGCGACGTCGAATTCACCTACGATAACTGGTGCAAGGCCGTCGCCGCCGGCAGGACGTTCCTGAGCGGCGGGCCGATCATCCACCTGTCGGTAGACGGCCGGGAGGTCGGCGACACGCTCGACCTTTCCGGCGCGGGCACGGTCGAGGTCGAGGCGTGGGCCGAGAGCATCCTGCCAATCAATACCCTACAGGTAGTGGTTGACGGCAAGGTGGTCGCGTCGTCCGAGTCCTCCGGCGGGACGAGGCGGCTGGAGATCAGGGAGAAGCTCAGCGTCGACGGCCATACCTGGATCGCGGCGCGGTGCGGCGGGCCAGGCTACGACGAGATGCTGCACCACGACGTATGGCAGCGGGGAGTCTTCGCCCACACGTCACCCGTTTATGTCGCGGTCGGCGGCGAGTGGGACATGTACGACCCCGCCACCTTCCAGTACATGCTCACGCTGATCGAGGGCGACCTCTCCTACATCCGGGAGACCTCTGCCCAGTACATGAACGGCAACGTCACCCACCATCACGGGGAGGACGACCACATCGCCTACCTGGAGCGCCCCTTCATCGAGGCCCGGCAGGCCATCCACGACCGCATGCACCGCCTGGGTCTACGGCACTAGCAGGGCAGACCAGCGAATTGGGGTTGTTGGCCTCCTGAGTGTAGTTACTGTGCCAACCCATCGGACGGGGTGTAGTTCCCGCCCGCTTTGCTACATGGCTCTCTCGGTAGCCGGTATTTGACCTCGTCGAGCAGGCACCACTCGTCAATGCCCACCGGATGGTACTCGAGGATGAAAGCATTACCGCCGGTATACCGCTCAGGGTGACAGTACGATAACATCCACAGACAAAACTCACTTACGTGAGTGAGCTTTCCCTTGAACGATCTCGATTCTCGAATGACCAGTCCAAACGAGGTCACATCGAATTGAGTTAGGCGGACTGCATTACCTCTATCGGCTCGAAGCACGAGCCCTGGATCACCCGTTACCGTTAGACTCTCAGTCCTTATGCTCTCCGACCTTATGCTCTCTGAATTCAGGTTGACAGGGACGAATGTGGGCGTAGGCTCAGGACCTAGGTTGATAACGGGCGTTTCAACCCAGAACAGAGTAGCAACCGCAGCGCTCAACGCTGCCAGCCAGCCCAAGATCAACCAGTTCCGGCGATCCTTCACCTGATGATCCTCCGTAGCAGAGAGGCTGTTGAAGGAAGCCCCTTTCGTAATTGAGGCGCATTCGGAAATCTGAGGCGCCTGAGCTTATGCTAGGCGCAAGGGTGTGTCAATAATCGTGCGGAAGGTAAGTGTTCAGGGTCGAGGTGAGGTGGCTCGGCCTCTTTCTCCTAAGGTGAAAGATCGAGATGGGGGCTCTCGCCCTTGTCGACGAGTAGTGCTGTCTATGTCCCACCGAGTTTGTGCGGAAACCCCGTGCGCTATGAGGCATGAGGTGCTTCAGGCATGGAATCTCTCGCGGGCAGGCCGTACAATCGGGGCGAGGAGGGGACGATGAAGTACCGCGCCTGGTTCCAGTGCAGCGAGGGATGCGACGCGGAGTACGACCTTACGGACGTGCTCTACGAGTGCCCGCGCTGCGGGGGACTCCTGGAGGTCGCGCACAGCGTCGAGGCACTCAGGAACCGCAGCGCCGCCGCATGGATGTCCCTCTTCGACCAGCGCTACATGACGACCGAGTTCCCCTTCGGCAGCGGCGTCTGGGGCAAGAAGGAGTGGATCTACCCACACATATCGAACGAGAACATCGTCTCGATGTACGAGGGAGGCACGAACCTGTTCCGCGCCGAGCGCCTCGGCGAGATCGTCGGCCTTGACGACCTGTGGATCAAGCAGAGCGGCAACAGTCACTCAGGCTCCTTCAAGGACCTGGGCATCACCGTGCTTGTGTCAGCCGTCAAGGAGACGATGAGCCGGGGGAGAGACGTCGCCGCGGTCATCTGCGCGTCCACAGGCGACACGTCAGCGTCGGTCTCGGCATATTGCGCCGCCGCCGGCATCCCGTCGGCAGTGCTGCTGCCCAAGGACAGGGTGTCGGTCGCCCAGCTCATCCAGCCGCTCGCCAACGGCGCAATCACACTCGCCTTGGACACGGACTTCGACGGGTGCATGGCCATCGTGAAACGGCTGAGCGAGGACCCCAGGTTCTACCTGGCGAACTCGGTCAACCCGTTGCGCATCGAAGGGCAGAAGACCGTCAGCATCGAGATAACCCAGCAGGACGACTGGGAGGTGCCCGACTGGGTGATCGTGCCGGGCGGCAATCTTGGGAATATCACCGCAATCGGACTAGGATTCCTGATGATGCGCGACCTTGGCATCATCCAGCAGCTTCCGCGCCTCGTCTGCGCCCAGTCCGCCTCCGCAAACCCCCTCTACCGCAGCTACCTCACCGGCTTCACCGAGTACGAGCCCGTCCCGGCATCTTCGACCGCGGCAAGCGCCATTCAGATAGGCAACCCCGTCAGCATCGGGCGCGCCATCCCGATACTGAAGGAGTTCGACGGCATCGTGGAGCAGGCGACAGAGGGCGAGCTGGCCCACGCCGCCGCCCAGGCCGACCGCACCGGCCTCTTCAGCTGCCCGCAGACGGGGGTCGCGCTGGCGGCGATGTCCAAGCTGGTGGACCGGAAGGAAATCGGACGCGGCGACCGGGTGATCGTCATCTCGACGGCAAACGGGCTGAAGTTCGTCGACTTCAAGGTCGACTACCACAACGACAAACTGGCGGACGTGACCGCGCAGCTTGGCAACAAGCCGGTGGAGCTGCCGGGCGACTATGAGTCGGTGGTCAGCGCCCTTGCGTCGGAGCTCCCATAGTCCGGAACAGAGAGCAAGCCAAGGAGGTACTGATGGACACAGGACTGGAGAAGACAACCCTCGGAAGCAGCGGGCTCGAAGTCACGAAGCTCGGGTACGGAGCGATGGAGGTCAGGGCCGGAGATCGAGGCAGGCCCATCGACGACGACGAGGCGGGCAGGGTGTTGAACGCCGTGCTCGACGCCGGTATCAACTTCATCGACACGTCCATAGACTACGGGCGGAGCGAGGAGTTCATTGGGAGGTACATCTCCCACCGGCGCGACGAGTTCTTCCTGGCGTCCAAGTGCGGCTGCCCGGCCGGCAGCCTGCCCCCAGGCGACCACGTCTTCACCCGGGACAACATCACGGCAGGCGTCGACCAGAGCCTGAAGCGTATGAATATCGACTACCTCGACGCAGTCCAGTTTCACTCCTCTCCCTCGAAGGACATCATCGACCAGGAAGACGCCATCCAGACGCTCTCGGACCTGAAGGAGGCGGGCAAGATACGCCTCCTCGGCTCGTCGTCTGTCATGCCGAACCTCGCCGACCACATCGATATGGGCGTGTTCGATGTCTTCCAGATCCCCTACTCGGCGCTCAACCGCGAGCACGAGACCTGGATCAGCAAGGCTGCGAACGCCGGCATCGGCACTATCATCCGGGGCGGCGTCGCCAAGGGAGAGCCGGGCCAGTCGGGCGTCTCCAGACCGGATGCCTGGGCCAAGTTCGACGAGGCCGGACTCGATGATCTCAGGGACGAGGGGGAGAGCCGCACGTCCTTCATGCTGCGCTTCACCCTTACGCACCCCGGTCTCCATACCACCATAGTGGGGACCAAGAACCCCGACCATCTCGCGGAGAACGTTGCGGCAGCCCGCAAGGGTGATTTGGTCCAGGACACATATGAAGAAGCAAAGCGCCGCCTGGACGCGGTAGGCGTAACAGGCTGATCCGGGCTGTACAAAGGAGACATCATGGACAAGCTGAAGGTCGGTGTGATCGGCTGCGGTCGGATGACGAGCACCATCGAGGATGAGGTGCGGGGGCGCACCCTGGGCGGCATCAGGCTTCCCCACAGCCATGCGGCCGCCTACGTCACGGTGGACGAGGTGGAGCTGGTCGCAGCATGCGACATCATGCCCGAGAAGCTGAAGGAGTTCCAGGAGAGGTGGGACGTTCCCAGGGGGTACACGGACTTCAAGGAGATGATCGACACCGAGCAGCTCGACATCCTCAGCATCGGCACGCGTCCCGAGCAGCACGCCGAGCCCATGATCTACGGCGCGGAGAACGGCGTGAAGGGCATGTACGCCGAGAAACCGCTCTGCTGCACGCTCGAGGAGGCCGACGCGATCAGGGACGCGTTCGAGCGCAACGGCGTGTTCCTGGAGTTCGGGCCGATGCGCCGGAACTGGGCCATCTACAGGCAGGCCCGCGAGATCGCCGAGAGCGGAGAGCTGGGCGCGATCGAGTCGGTGGTAGGCTTCGGCGGCAACAGCGTGGGGGGCCACTACCTGGACACGCTCCTGTACCTGATCGGCGATCCCGACCCCGTGGCCATCAGGGGCACCCTGGCGGAGCTCCACCCTGCGGAGGGGGACACATCGGGGATGCACTTCGTGAAGGACACGCCGATCAAGTCTGCCCTGGTCGAGTTCGCCGACGGCAAGTCCATCTACATAGCGGGCGCCGGCGTCGGCCTCGAGTTCGAGCTGGTCTGCGAGAACGGCGTCATCCGCACGATCAACGACGGCTCGTCACTCGTTGTCCGGAAGGCAATCGACAGCTCCAGGTTCTACGAGCGGGTCGAGGTGCCCGAGGTCGAACACTGGAGTGGTACCGTCCGCAAGATTCGCGAACTGGGCCAGTCCATCAGGACAGGGGAGCCGGGAGTCAGCAACCTACGCGCAACGATGATCGGCACGGAGATCGGCTTCGGCATCTACGAATCCCACCTGAACGGCGGGACAGTAGTGCATCCACCAGTGCCAAACCGAAACAGGTTCGTCTCCAGCTGGTGAGGGGAATGGTGAATTGAGAATGTTGAATGGTGAATCAAGAGTGGGACAGATGATGTGACGGCGAAGCGGGACTTGGTCGAGAGGACGTTTGCATTCGCCGAGAGGTCGGTCAAGCTCTGTCAGTACCTGGAGCAGACGCCTGGAGTGAACCGGACCCTAGCTCGTCAATTGCTGCGGTCCGGCACTTCCATTGGGGCAAACGTCGAAGAAGGACAGGCCTCCCAGAGCAAAGCTGACTTTGTCAACAAGCTCTCCATCGCTTGCAAGGAGGCACGGGAGACGAACTACTGGTTGAGGCTGCTAGCAGCAACCGATGTCGTGGATCAACAGCGGTTGGGCGGCCTGATCGACGAGTCCAACCAGCTAGTAGCTATTCTCACCACCATCATCAAAAACACTAGGGAAAACAGCGCCTGAGGCGCAGGATCCCGTTCCGCTTCACCATTCTCAATTCACCATTCACAATTCTGCTAGGCTCGCTCGTATACTTGGAAGCGGTGTCGGGCTGACTCCGTGACGTAGAGACGGCCTTCTGAATCGAAGTTAACCGAGGTGGGTCCCCAGAAGTAGGGCTCGGTCTGTGAAGCTACGTGGTAGTTGGACTGCAGGTGGTCGGGGAGATCGGGCGTGAGGTCCGACATCGCCCGCGTGCTCGCCTCGTCTGGATTCGCGGCCAGGAAGTCCTCCGCCCACTTCGAGAGTGTAGCCTCGCCCTGTAGCAGCTTCACGAAGCCGCCGTCCTCGTCGAAGACCTGGACGCGCTCGTTGCCCCAGTCGGCGACCGCGATATAGCCGTCGTCCGCGACTGCCACGGCGGACGGCCGCTGCAGCTGCCCGGGGTCCTCGCCCGGGTCCCCGAACTGCATTACCGGCTCGCCGTCGGGCGACAGCTTCTGGATGCGGTCGTTGCGCCAGTCGGCCACGTAGATGTTGCCGCATGAGTCGAGGCACATGCCCCATGGCCGGTCGAACTGCCCCGGACCGCTGCCGGACTCTCCCCATGCCGTGATTGGGGAGCCTTCGGACGTGAACTTCTGGATGCGGTCGTTGCGCTGGTCGACGACGTACACGTTGTCATCGGAGTCGATCGCCAATCCTGACGGACCGTCGATCTGGCCGGGCCCGGACCCGTGCTCGCCCCACTTGGCTGTGAAGGCTCCCGAGGAATCGAACACGGTTACCCTGTGGAGGTACTCGTCGGCGGTGTAGACGTTGCCCTTGCTGTCGATGGCAATTGCGCTGGGCATCCTGAACTGGCCGTCCCCCTCGCCGTCGGAGCCGATCTCGCCGAAGTACTCGTCGTCCAGGTCGCATATGGTGACGCGGGAAAAGACGTACTCGCCCCGGTTCGCCACGAGTATGCGCCCATCTTGCGTGAACGCGAGGTCGATCGGGTTGGCGAACCCTCGGCCAGTCGGCGAGTTGCTCGTCATCCCGACGGTCTTGACGTAGCCCAGTTCTATGGCGGCAGTTCCTGTGGTCATAAATAGCCTCCACGTACAAGGCGCCCGTCGGCTTCCGGTGTACTGCCGAGCCGTCGCGGCGCCGCGCTCTGTCCCCGCCTCCTCCTCGGTATAGGGAGGAGACAGGCTGAATCGCTAGTTGAGCTGGAATTCCCGGGTGGCGGCTATGACGCTCAGGAGGCCGCCCACGCGGGCCTCGGACTCGTCGCTTTCATCGCGAAGCGACAGGTCGCCGTCGCGTGAAACATGGGCCACCAGGGCCTCGCGAGTCTTGTCCGAAACGTCCAGCGGACCGATGAGATCGAGGCAGCTGTCCACCAACTCCTCGGGCTCGAAGTGGCCGCCGTCCATCTCCGAAAGCCTCGAAATCACGTCCCTGATGCCGGGCTTGCTCACGTCGCCAAGCTGGTTGGAGACGAAGTTGACGCGCTCCACGAGGGTCCCGCTGTTGATCCACTCGACTCCCTCGTGCCAGCCCTCGACGGTCGGGGGCGCGAGCAGGCTCTGCCCCATGAACTCGGAGAGCTGGCCGACCTGCACGATGTCCCTGCTGGGCTCCTGGAAGTCGCCGCTCATCCTTACAGCGCCGATGACCAGCTCGGCCGGGCCCTTGACCCGGGCGTACCGCACGTCCTCGGCCTTGAAAAAGTCCGAGTTGAACATGGCCCGCAGCATGGCGTTGATCTCGTGGCCGCTCTCGAAGTAGGCGTCGGTCAGCACCTTGATGGCTGCCGGGTCTCGCGGGGGAGTGTAGGGCCACTGGGGCACGGGGGGCTCGTCGGCCACGAAGAAGTCGTACAGGTGACGCGCCACAAAGTCCGCGGTCGCGGGGTTGCGGCAGATGGCGTCGACGATGTCCTCGCCGTTGAGATTGCCCTCCTCAGCCAGGAAGGACTTGGTCCCCTCGTCGTGGTCATCTTCCCGATACCCGAAGTGCCAGGCGATCCTGCCATAGGGCCATATGGAGTCCTTCGAGGCCCGCATGGCCATGTACTCCGCGTTGCCGAGGGTCCACCCGGTGAAGGCCCGGGACGCCTCCTTGATGTCGTCCTCAGTGTAGTTGCCCACACCCATCGAGAAGAGCTCGAGGAGCTCCCGTCCGAAGTTCTCGTTGATGGCGCCGTTGTGGTTGTCCTGGTTGTCCAGCCATATGATCATGGAGGGGTCCCTGGACATCTCGAGCAGCAGCGTATCGAACTTGCCCGACCCCAGCCTGCGGAACATGTCGATCTGGTTCAGCAGCGCGCGGGCCTGGTTGGTCTTCGTGTAGCCGGTGGCGAATATGCCGTGCCAAAAGAGGGCGATCTTCTCCTCCAGGGGCGCGGTCGTCGAGATCATCCGGTAGATCCAGTTGGCCGCCGCGCTGGGGCCGTACCGCGACTCGTGCAAGTCCACGTGGTACCTGTTGATCAGGTCCTGGGGCATGGTGCGGCGCTCGGTGGGCTCGAGCAGCTCTTCGACCGTCGCCTCGTAGCCCATCGACATGTACTTTTCGAGCTCGGCCCGCGTCGCTCCGAATCCCGCCCGTCGAAGAAGGTGCGCCATCATTTCCAGGTCTTTGTCAGCCATCGTATGCCCTCCTGCGGTGATTCTTCCGGTTTGCTGAGAATCCTATCAGCCCGATTATAGCGCCCTCAGACCCCGATGTCCCTAGTCATCGTTGCCCCATGGCCGCGAGTCCACCCTGATGGTTCGGTTCTTGACAGGGAAGGATACTTCCGCCCCTCCGAGCGCCGCCGACGCATGAATTGCAAAACCGATTTCGGTGGCCCGGCGGGTCTCCTCAACGTCGCACGCGGTCCTGCCACCGTTGCTCACCTTGTCCGCGAGGTCGCGAATTACTGCGGGGCCCCTGTGCCACGGGTGATCGGGGCGCGGCACGTCGAGCTCCACGGGCGCGTCCACGAACTCGCCGGAGTCGTCGTCCGTGCCCCACAGATACGCGCGCTCGCCCTCCTGCATCACTACCATGCGCCCGGCGGTGCCCGTAATCGTGTACGACCTTCGTCCGCCCTCGGACATGATGCCAAGGTTGACGCCGTTGTCCAGCGACACCCAGCCCCGGCCGTGGGGATCGCCGCGCCGCCAGTCGTCCCACTTGCTGGGGTCGTCGATCAGGCCTGACGCCGACACGGGCTCGGCGTCGCCCGCCATGCCCAGGGCCACGTCGAAGAAATGGCAGCCGTGGTTGATCAGCTCGGTAACCCCGTGCGACACCACCGACGTCACGTCACCTACGACGCCGTCCCGAAGCATACGAAAAATCTCGTTGTACGACTCCGACCAGCGCAGCTCCAGCCCGAAGGCGAAGGGGACGCCGCTCGTCCTCACAGCCGCCACGATCCTGTCCATCTCCTCCAGCGTGGTGCACAGGGGCTTTTCGCAGACGACTCCTCTCACACCCGCGGCAATAGCAGCCTCGATCTGGTCGGCGTGGTAGGTCTGCCGTGTGGCGATGCAGACGATGTCGGGCTTGACCTTATCGAGCATCTCGCCGTAATCGGCGTAGCCGTCGACGTCGCCCCAGACGCCGCGCCAGGTCTCCTGGAACTGCTGCCGTGTCGCCGCGTCTCCATCGGAAACGGCGACAACGGCCGTCTCAGGCACCTCGGCAAAGGCCGAAGCCCAGTTGTGGCCTCCGGGCGTGCTGTCGACCTGCCGGTGCACTCCAGCAAGCGCAACCCTGAGAGCGTCTCTCGTAGGCATGTTTGCAGCCAACCCTCGCTCATTGAAGAAGTCGGGATCAGCGATTATCCTACACACCATCAGCGTCACTGGCTAGTGGAGGAACATCTATGTCGAACGCCAAGTATCGGGTCGCGATCATCGGCACAGGTCGCATGGGCGGCCTCATGGAGGACGAGAACCCGTTTACGAACCAGTATTCCAAGCCTTACGGGCACTTCAGCTCCTACCAGGCAATCGAGGAGACCGAGGTCGTCGCCGTCGCCAACAGGGGCAAGGAGCGTCTCGACCGCTTCTGCAAACGCTTCGACTTCGACAACGGCTACCTCGACTACCGCGAGATGATCGAGAAGGAGAAGCCGGATATCGTCAGCATCACCACCCCCTCGGTGAGGCGGGCGGAGCCGATAATCTTCGCGGCCGAGAACGGGGTGAAGGGCATCTACGCAGAGAAGGGACTGTGCGCCTCTCTCGAGGAGGCCGACCGGATCAGGTCTGCGGTCAAGGGCAACAACGTCGCCTTCAACTGGGGCGCGTCCCGCCGGCAGCACAGCGCCTGGATCCAGGTCGCAGAGGCCATCGCCCGCGGCGACATTGGCGAGCCGCAGTACGCGATCATGTACACCCTGACGGACATCATCAAGCACCATCCCCACACCCTTGACACCGTGTCCATGCTCCTTGGTGATCCGCAGCCCGTCTGGGTGGAGGGCACGCTGGTGCAGAAGGGCGACCCGCTCGACGGCGGCGCTTCGAAGGAACGCCCTCGGGCGTTCCCTGACTACGATGCCGAGGGGCACCGCTTCGTGCCTCCCGAAGGTGAGGAGATAGCCGACCCGATAGTCGGCTTCTACCGGGTGGGCTACGACAGCGGCGCGGAGGGCATATTCGTGCCTATCACCGGGCGCTGGGAGCTGGACGTCCACGGCACCGAGGGGCGCGCCTGGGGTTGGGAGCAGCAGGGGGTGTGGCGAGTGCGCCGTGGAGGCGGCAAGCCCGTCCGGGGCCGCAGGGGCTCGCCCGTGGAGGAGACCGAATTCCACCCCGAAGGGGACAGCCCGACCGTCTGCACAATCCGCGACATAATCAACGAGATCGAGACGGGCGAGAGGACTCGCGGCAACATCGACGTGACCATGCAGAGCGTCGAGCCGGAGTTCGGAATCGCCTACTCGCACCTGCAGGGCGGCTGCCGGGTCTCGCTGCCGGTCGAGGACCGCTCCCTTTACATACCCGGCGGCTAGACGGCGCGCGACCGCCCGGGCCCTGAAATGACGCGACACAGGCAGGCCTACGTCTACGCGGCGGCCACGATCCTGTTCTGGTCGACGGTCGCCTCGGCGTTCAAGCTCACACTGGAGCATCTCGACCCGTACCAGATGCTCTTCTACGCCACCGCAGTGTCGGTCGTGGTGCTCTTCGCGATCCTCGCCGTCCAGGGCAAGCTCGGCCTGCTCCGGACCTTCACGGCGAAACAGTGGGCGTGGTCGGTAGGGCTCGGCTTCATCAACCCGTGCGTCTACTACATCGTCCTGTTCCAGGCCTACTCGCTGCTGCCCGCCCAGGAAGCGCAGCCGCTGAACATGATCTGGCCGCTGGTCGTCGTGCTGCTGTCGGTGCCGCTGCTGAAGCAGAAGATAGGCTGGATCAGCATCGCCGCGGTAGGGGTGAGCTTCACGGGGGTGCTGGTCATCTCCACCCACGGCGACATCCTCGCCTTCCAGTTCAGCAGCCCAAGGGGCACGCTGCTCGCCACCGGCAGCGCAATCCTGTGGGCGACCTTCTGGATAGCCAACGTGAGGGACAAGAGGGACGAGGTGGCCAAGCTCTCCGCCAGCTTCGCAGCCGGGTTAGTATTCGTGGCTATCGCGACAGCCCTGTTTTCGGACTTCCGTGTCGAGACCAACGAGGGGCTGCTTGGCGCGGCCTACGTGGGCGTGTTCGAGATGGGCGTGACCTTCGTCACGTGGGCGAAGGCGCTGTCACTGGCGAAGACAACGGCGCACGTCAGCCACCTCATCTACCTGGTGCCGTTCATATCGCTGATATTCATCAGCCTGGTGGTGGGCGAACAGATACTCGCCTCCACCATCGTGGGCCTCGTGTTCGTCGTAGGGGGGATCCTGGTCCGCGGCCTGGATCGCCAGGCGGCGCGAGCGGGAGTGCGTGAGGGTTGAGCTACTGCTTCTGCTGCGTCCGGCGTAGCTGCTCCTCAAGCCGCTTTACCCTCGCCTGCGACTCTTCAAGGGCAGTCTGCGTTGTTTCGAGGGCGGTCTGAGCTGCTTCGAGGGCAGCTTGGCTTTCCCCCAGATTGCTGAGGTAGGCCCCGCTGCTGGGCTCGTAGAAAGTGAGGCGTCCGTCGTTCCAGCACAGGCTCAGATCGAGCGTCGGGCTGTATCCCTTGAGCAGACCATCCGGCTCCTCGGTCAGCTCTACGGGCCTGTACTCGCCATCCACCAGCCGGTCGCCTGCCAGCGGGCGATCGTGGTACTCCCCGCCGGTGGGGTCGAACCGCCAGTACTCGCCGATGCCGATCTTGGCATAGATGGCCCGCTTCTCGACGACGTCCTGCCATCCGGTGCTCTCGGAGGCGACCTCGATCGCGAGGTCCGGGGGCTTGCCCACCTCCCAGGGAAGGTATATCCGGCGCCGACGGATAGCCCATGCATCGACTCCGAAGGCCAGGTAGCAGTCTGGCGACACCCTGACATTGAGGTTGGAGGGGTCGTAGCAGATGAAGGTGTTGCTGCTTAGGAATACGTCCGGGATGCGTCCGAAGTCGGTGAAACGGGCTTCGAGTATGTGAAAGGAGCTCTTGAAGCGGCTGGTCTTGCTGCATGGCGTCGGGCAGCGGTCCCGGTTCGTCCGGGTTGAAGTCGATGAGGTCTTCGATGGCGGTGGGTTGGAGGTGGTATTGGAGCGTCGTGGTCATGGTGAATCCCTCCGTCGGCCCGACGCGGGAGCTGCCTCACTCAATCGTACTCACAGCATTATACCGCATCCTCAAATCTAGCCTGCGCTCGCGGGCGACTCGCCCACCGAGTCCAGACGGCGCTTGATCTCGGCGTAGGTGTCTGCCGACAGGGGGCCGCTCATGATGCCCGCGAGATTCTCCTCCAGGTGCGGGATGCGGCTCGTTCCGACGATGTTCGTGTCGGCGTTGGGGTGCGTAAGCGTGTACCGCAGGATCAGCGTCGTACGGCTCTCGCCCTCCTCTCGCAGCTCGTCGAGACCCGCGTCCTCGAACATGCCCCACTTCCTGGACCGCCGCTCGTTGACCTCGCCCGAGGGCTCGCCCTGGGCAACGCCGCCGCGAATGATGATCCCGATGCCCGCCTCCGCCGACCTGGCCACCCAGTCCTCGTGCTCACGCTCCAGGGCGGAGTAGGGTATCTGGAAGGTGTCGAACACACCCGTGTCCAGGTAGTAGGGCAGGTGGGGCAGGGTCGTCGAGATGCCGAGCCAGCGGACCTTCCCCTGGGCTTGCATGTCCTTGAGCGCGACGATCAGGTCGCCGTCCTCAGCCTCCTCGACGGTGGGGTTGTGGTACTGCATGATGTCCACGTAGTCGGTCTTCATGCGGCCCAGGCTCTCCTCCAGGCCACGCATCGCGTTCTCGCGAGACCATACGTGGTCCCCGCCGTCCGGTCCGCACCCGCACTTCGTGGCCAGGTAGTACTCCGACCGCCTGCCCGCGATGTGCTTGCCTATCTGCTCCTCGGCCGGCACACCCCATCTCACGCCGTAGTCGTTCGCGGTGTCGATGAAGTTGATCCCTGAGTCCAGCACGGCGCCCAGGAGCTGATCCCACTCGGAGTCGGGCATCTTCCTGCTCAGGGCCGTACCGAAGCCCAGCTTGGTGACCTCCAGCCCAGTGCGCCCAAGTACGGCCGTCGGCAGCGTCGTGTCGCTCATGTTTGTTTTCTCCCTTTTGGCCCAAGCTACGGAGACTTGGTCAACTCTTCGACCATGCGGCGTGCTACGACGCCCGCCTCGTCCCCCTGGAAGGCCACCGGCGCGACCCACAGCCTCCGCTGGTCCGGTATTACACCAATGTGGATCGACGGCTCGCCGGTCCGCAGCGACTCTTCGATCTTCTCGACCGTGGGGCCCTCCCAGGACTCGCCCAGCTCGATGGTGGCCGTGGGAGCGGTCGGCCCCTCGTATATCGGGCCCTCATGCACCCACGCCTTCACGCCGTCGAGAGCGTCGGCCGCCGCAGCGATCGTCGCAGCCTTCGCGCGCCAGTCCACCCACTCCGACTCGTGGTCGGCCTCGACGAATAGCTCCAGCGCCCTCACGAGGCCGATGATCTCCTCCTTGGCAACCTTCATGGGCCGGCCTATCCCCGCCTTGTCCTTGCCAAAGAAGAAGGAATTCTCCCAGGCCGCCTGCATCAAGTCGCCCCGGCCTACAAGCATGCCTGTGGACTGGGGACCGCGGATGCCCTTGCCGCCGCTGAATGCCACCAGGTCGACGCCCATCTTGATGAACCGGGAGAGATTCTCGACCGGCGGCAGCTCCGAAGCGGCGTCCAGTACGACCGGTACGTCCCGGGCATGGGCGATCTCGATCACGTCCTCCAGCGGAAGGGCGTAGAACCGCATCACCCACACGTACGCGACCGCTGCCGTGTCGTCGTCGATTGCGGCCTCCAGCTCGGCCCGCGACGCTCCCTGTTCGTCTCCTATCTCCACCAGGGTAGCCCCCGCGATCTGGTACGACGTGTCGTAGTGGTTGCGCTGGGACTTTTGGATGAGGACCTTGTTCTTCATGCCGGACGAGTCGGGCAGGCGGGCGATCTTCTCCTCGTCAGTGCCCGTCATGCACGCGGCTGCCTGCAGCACCTGCGCCGCCGAGCAGCCCGCCGTGACGAGTCCTGCGTCCGCGCCCGTGAGCTCCGCGATGTACTTGCCTGCGCTCCTGTGCAGCCCCTCGAGGTCGACGAAATACCCAGCCGACTCCGCCATCGCGTCCACGACCTCCGGCGGCATGACGCTGCCGCCGAGTGCCGTACGCCAGTGGTGGCCGTTGATCAGCCGCTGCACGCCAAGTCTGTCGTATATGTTCGTGTCTGCCATCGTGCGCGCTTGCCCCTGGTTACCCATTCTTTGGGAGAATCTCGTGGTTCATCGCCCATTTCGGATACAGGTTGTGTGTCTTGGCGCCCGGGTAAGGCGCGCCGAGCGGCTGCGGCGCGAGATTCATCCCACCCTCGCTCCCGTGCATCGACGTCATGACGTGGCGCAGGCCCACCGACCGGAGGGTACGGGCCGACGGCACGTTGAACTGCGCCGTGGACGCTACGACCAGCCGGCCGTTGTCCAGGATCCACCGCGCCGCGGCACTGACAACCGCTCGGCCAAGTCCCCGCAGCTTGACGTCCTGGACGACGTCCATGCCGATCTCCCACACGTCGCCGCCCTCGTCCCAGACATTCGCCAGCGCGATCAGCCGGTCGCCGTCGTAGATGGCGAAACCGGCCAGGGCCCTGGGGTCGCAGTGCCAGAAAAAGCGGTAGTCCACGTCCTTCAATTGAGCCGGCTCGAGCATGACAACACGGTCGTCCTTCAGGGGTTTCCAGGACTGCTCGTCGCCGAAGAGGTACCACGACGGGCCCCAGATGCCGACGTCGTCACGCAGCGTCACGCGGGCCAGCTCGTACGCGCCAAACATCGAGAAGAGCAGGTCCGGGTCGAGGTCGTCGACGATCTCCTGCAGCCTGTCGACCCACTCGCCACGGCACGCGACTATCGTCTTCTCGCCAATCTTCAGCCCCCTCAGCGGACCGTGCGCGTCCGTGCCGATGGGAACAACCGGCGTCGAGTCGCCGCTCATCCGCGACAGCGGCACCCCAAGTTGATTCTCTATCCAGGGCTGGGCCAATTCCAGCAGGCGTTCATCCGCCATGGTTCACTCTCCTGTACGGCCAGAAACGCGCCGATTATAGGGTAGGGCAGCAGCCCTTGACAAACGTATGATGGGGACGTTTCATTGGCACCGGTAGCCTAGCTCCACTCACGGAGGAATAAGAGCCTTGGTCGCCCACAGAATTGATCTAGAGGACAGCATGGCCGCTTTCGAAGCGGACGACGGGAGCCGCATCCCGCACGACGTAGCCCTTGCCATCATGCGAGGCGCAAACCCCGTGGCCGCATTCCGAAGTCACGCCGGCATCACGCTGTGCGACCTGTCCGACAGAACCGGAGTCCCCGCGAGCTACCTCTCCGAGATCGAGCGCGGCCTCAAGCCCGGCTCCGCCGCGAGCCTGTCCCGCATCGCCAAAGCCCTCGACACCACAATCGACTCGCTGGTAATGGAGTAGGGGAGAACGATGGGAGAACGCAATCTGTGGGGAGAGTATCTCGATCGTGCCAGAGAATTCATAGCTTCAGGACGAATGGATGCGGAGGAGATAGATTACAAGCTCGCGATCGGCAGAGACCTCAGAAGGGCGCGCGACCTAGTACTCTCAAGCAAGAGTGAGTGGCCAGAGGCGGTGAAGAAGGGACTCAGCACCAGTCTCATGACTTGGCGTGATGCACAAGTGTTAACGAGATGGTTCAAGGCTGAGCCAGACGACGCCTTGCAAGCCATGCAAGCACTCTGGGCGAAGGACGATACACCGATTGGGGACCGTATCAGTGCGTTCGTGGCACGGGTGCAGGACGACCCAGAGCACCCCAGAAACTTTAAGGGTGCCGGAAACAGGATGAGGACTGTATCCGTCCTTCTGATGGCACTGGGGCCTGAGCAGTACCCACCCTTCAAGTGGACCGAGTTCACAAGGGCATGCAAGACCCTCGGGTATCCCGATTTTCCTAGGGGCGCGGACGAGGCCGAGATATATGAGCATGCACTAGCGTTCTTGGACAAACTCGTCGAACGAGCAACTCTACTTAACCTCGCCAGGCCGAATAACCGCCTTGAAGCTCAGTCGGTGGTGTATCGCTATCCCGACTCCTTGCAGCGTAATGGTTCCGGTGAAGACGAAACGACGAGAGGCATCACGCCTGATGCTGAAGTAACTTCGCTGGAGGACCTCGCCGAGGAGTTGCAACTACCCGCCGAGTTCTTACGCGAGGTCGAAACCTTGCTCTACGACAAACAGCAGGTCATCTTCCAGGGGCCGCCCGGCACAGGCAAGACCTACGTTGCGCAGAAGCTGGCCAGACATCTCGCTGGGTCGGGGGAGCGCGTTACGCTGGTGCAGTTCCACCCGTCCTACGCCTATGAGGACTTCGTGCAGGGCTTCCGTCCGGCGCTCGTAGGGGATGAGCAACCTGGATTCGAGCTGCGGGGTGGCCCGTTGCTGAGCGCTGCCGAGCGCGCTAGGAAGGATCCAGACTCGAAGCACTTTCTCATCATCGACGAGATCAATCGCGGCCAGATCGCGAAGGTGCTCGGCGAGCTCTATTTCCTGCTGGAGTACCGCGACGAGAGCATTTGCCTCCAGTACTCAGACAAGCCGTTCTCGCTACCTGGCAACCTCTACATCATCGGCACGATGAACACAGCCGACCGCTCCATAGCACTGGTGGACCTCGCGCTGCGCCGCCGCTTCTACTTCGTGGAGTTCCACCCGGACGACGAGCCTGTGAAGGGCGTGCTCAGGCGCTGGCTGGAGGCCAAGGCGCCCGCCATGGAGTGGGTAGCCGACGTGGTCGAGCGTGCCAATGAACTGCTTGAGGGCGACCGCCACGCAGCCATTGGGCCGAGCTACTTCATGAAGGACGGTCTCGACGATGCCGCCGTCGAGCGCATATGGAAGCACAGCGTCCTCCCGTATATCGAGGAGCGCCTCTATGGGGACGACAACCGCCTCGACGAGTTCGACTTGGATAAGCTGATGTCCGAGGTATCTCCCCTCGACTGCATCGTGGACGGCCTTAGCCTGATGCTAGGCATCAGCAAAGAGGAAGCAGCAGTCCGAATCGAGGCTGAGGGCGGTGCGACTCAGGGCGACATCTCGAGCCGCTGGCAGAACTGGCACGCGGCCTTCAAAGCCGCAGGCCTAAAGCGAATCACTCTCCCAAAGGACGGGAGGCCCACCCTGGGCCAGTTAGCCGAAGTCAACCAGGGCTTCATAGCAAGAGTGAGAATGCACTTGGTAACGGTAATCGACGGAGAGGCTTTCGAAGCGTGCGCAAACAGGACTGACATGGACCGGAAGCCCAATCACTATTGGGTAAGGGACGATAGCGGGACAAGGAACGGCGAAGCTCAGTAATGCGCCGAGTCGATCTGAAGGAATACGAGAAGAGTAAGCCGGTAGCCCTGTCGGTCGCCGAGCGTGGGGCTATTCGGGAGGCGCTGCCATCCCTTACCCTCGAACCTGCGCCGGGCTCTGACGGCGCGTATTACGTGACGCCGGGGTCTATCGTAGGGGCAGTCGAGGTAGGCGAACTGTCGGTGCTCATCAAGCCCAAGATAGGCATCCCTCAGCTACTCTCGTTGGCATGCTTCGCGATGAGCAGATTCAGACCGCGACGGGAGCTGTTCGACTTTCCCCGCGAGTACGCATTGCCGGACGTGCTGGCCCTCGCGCTCGCCTCAGCTGCCCGGCGTGCATTCTCCCGCGGCCTGCTCCATGGCTACCGCACAGAGGAGGAAGCACTGCACACCTTGCGCGGGCGCATCCGGTTCAACGAGCAGGTCAGCCGCAGGTTCGGCGTGCCTCTCCCGGTCGAGGTGCGGTACGATGAGTTTACCGACGACATCCTGGCCAACAGGCTGGTCAAGGCCGCAGCCGTGCGGCTGGCCATGGCCGGGCTGCGCTCGCTTCGGGCTCGCTCCGATATGGGGCGGATTCTAGGGATCCTCGACAACGTTTCGCTGGTTGAGTTCCAGCCGAACGCCGTGCCTGAGGTCAGTCTCGACAGGCTGAATGAGCACTACAACGAAGTAATCGCTTTATCGACGCTCGTCCTGAGGCACACCGCTTTCGAGTCCAACCGAGGGACCGTCCGGGCGTCCGGGTTCCTCATGGACATGAACGACGTCTTCCAGGAATTCGTGACGGCGGCGCTCAGGGAAGCACTGGGCGTCTCGCAGCGCGTATTCCTCGAGAAGAGCATCCGCAGCCTAGATGTGGGAGGCAAGGTAAGCCTCCGGCCCGACCTCACTTGGTGGCACGGCGGAGAGTGCCTGTTCGTGGGCGACGCGAAGTACAAGAATCTCACCGGAGGGTGGGTGCCCAATGCAGACCTGTACCAGATGCTTGCGTACGTCACCGCTTTGGATCTGCCGGGTGGCCTGCTGGTCTACGCGAAAGGCGAGGCAGACACGGTGACACATCATGTCCGTCACACCGGCAAGCGGCTGGAGGTCGCGGCGCTCGATCTCTCAGGTACGCTAGACGACATACTTGCGAGGGTCGGCCACCTTGCCGGTAGAGTCAAGGAACTGCGCGACGAAGCCTGGGGGATTAGAACTGCGGCCTGAGGCGAGAGATTGCCCTCGGTGCACACGCCACATATAATCCCCGCATGACCATCCTCGTAGAGAAAGATCGTGGCGTCGGCGTCATCACGCTGAATCGGCCCGAAGTCCTGAATGCCATGAACAGGGCGATGAGCAGGGAGATCGACGAGGCCATTGCCGCGTTCGAGAACGACCCCGAAATCGCCGCGATAGTCATCACCGGGGCTGGCGGGCGCGCCTTCTCAGCCGGCGCAGACATCCACGAAATGGCCAGGCTCGCGGAGCAGGCCGAATCATCGGCACCAGACCCGCGCCGCTCCGAGTACGCCTGGCACATCGCGAGCTGCAGCAAGCCCACGATAGGCGCCATCAACGGCCTGGCGTACGGCGGCGGAGCGGTGCTGGCTGCAAGTCTCGACATCAGGGTGGGCTCCGAGAACACCAGCTTCCGTTTCCTTGCCGCCTCCTACGGCCGCGTCAACTCGACGTGGAACCTGCCGATGCAGGTCGGCTGGCCCATCGCAAAGGAGCTGCTCTTCACAGCTCGCGTGGTGCAGGCGAAGGAGGCCCACCGCATCGGGCTACTCAACCACCTCGTCGCGGCCGACCTGTTGCTGCCCAAGGCCATGGAGATAGGCAGGCAGATCGCCGCGAACGACACCCGCATGGTGCAGGGCGTCAAGGAGCTGATGATCGAGGACGTGGGACTGGGTTGGAAGGAGATGCACCAGAACGAGATGGAAGCCCAGGCGGGCAAGCTGGCCCCAACCCCTATCAACGAGGGCTTCCAGAGCTTCCTGGACCGCAAGGGCAGGAAGTGACGGCACCGCTGGCCGGTATCCGCGTGCTCGACCTGGGGAGGTACCAGGCCGGGCCTCGCTGCGGCCTCATGTTCACCAGGCTTGGGGCAGAGGTCATCAAGGTCGAATCGCTCAAGGGCGACGAGAGCCGGAGCAACGGCCCCATCGTGAAAGGCCAGAGCGCGTACTGGGTCCAGTACAACAGCGGTAAGAAGAGCCTCGCCATAGACCTTCGCAAGGACGAAGGCAAGGCCGTGCTTCGCGATCTCGTTCGCGCATCCGACGTACTGCTCCAGAACTTCAGGCCCGGCACGATCGAGAAGATGGGCTTCGGATATGACGTGCTCGAGCGGCTAAACCCCGGCATCATCATGATCAATGTCTCGGCCTACGGGCAGGACGGCCCGTACAGCGACCGCATAGGCTTCGACCCGATAGGCCAGGCGCTGGGCGGCATGATGTCCCTCACTGGGTTTCCCGGCGACCCTCCTACCAAGACCTTCTTTCCTCTTATAGACCGCATCACCGCCCTTCACGCGACCATCGGCGCCCTCGCGGCCCTGCACGAGCGCGGCGTGTCGGGCAGAGGCCAGACTATTGACGTCTCCCTGGCCGACTCCGGGTTCACGGCAAACGAGATCCCAATCGCCGCGTACCTTGCAGACGGCACTGTGGTGCAGCGCGAGGGCAACGGCAAGGGCCTGACGAACGCCTACAGGACCAGGGACGGATGGGCCCTGCTGCACGCGGCGAGCGACGCGATCTGGCCCAGGGTGTGCGAAGCCCTGGAGTGGGCGGACTGGAGCGCCGACGAGGACATGGCATCGAGACGCGGAAGGGACGAACGGATCGACGAAATCGCTGTCGCCCTTGAGAGCTGGTTCGCCCAGCGCACCACCAAAGAGGCGGTCGACCACCTGTCGGCGTTCAGCGTGCCGGCAGCCCCTGTGAATAGCATCGAGCAGGCGGCAGTCGACCCACACGTACACGAGCGGGAGGTCCTCGTCGAGATGCCGGACCCGCATGCCGGCTCGATCCACGTGAGCGGCAAGACCATAAAGTTCGGCCGCACACCCATGGAGGTCGGGCCCGCGCCGACCGTCGGAGAGCACACGGAGCACGTGCTGCGCGACATCCTCGGCTACCCCTCGGAGCGCCTGGAAGAGCTTGTCGCAGACAACGTCGTCGCAGTAAGCGGACCTGCGCCGGCCTAGGCGCAGTAGCAGGAACGAGGGCATGGAGTCCCGGGCCGTCCGGTCGAAGGTGCCGCACGAATCCCGTAACCGGCCTTTCCCGAAGTCCCTCCAAAACGGCGGTCTGGTTTCTCTCCGGGATGGCCCCCAGGTGCTAGAATAGCTTCAAGTTTCAGGGTGGGGAATAGTTGAGGATCAACGTCAGGCTGTTCGCCGGTCATCGAGAACGAGCAGGAAGGTCCACGGTCGAGCTCGAGATTCCTGAAGGGGCGACCGTCGGCAAGCTAGCAGCCGACGTGAACCGGCGCTTCCCAGGTTTGACGGAGGACCCGGACTCTCTTGTCATCGCCGTGAACAGGGAATACAGGGACCACCTCCATGAGCTCAGGGACGGAGACGAAGTCGCGTTGATTCCTCCGGTCAGCGGGGGCGCTGGGTCCATCGTAGTCACACACGAGCGCCTGGACCCGGAAGCCATAACGGCCCGCGTGCGAAAGCCCTCGAATGGCGCGGTGATCACCTTCCTTGGAACGACCAGGGCCCAGACCGGCGATCGCACGGTGCTCTACCTTGAGTATGAGGCCTACGAGCCCATGGCCGGCGACAAACTGGCTGAGATTGCAGCCGAGATCAGGGACCGGTGGGAGGTGGAGGACGTTGCCATTGCCCACCGCCTCGGCCGGCTGGAGATCGAGGACGTGAGCCTGGTGGTTGCGGTGGCTTCTCCGCACAGGCGCGACGCCTTCGAGGCCTGCCAGTACAGCGTCGACCGCATCAAGGAAGTCGTGCCCATCTGGAAGAAAGAGTACTTCGAAGGCGGGGAGGTCTGGATAGAGAGCCCTGAGTCCCTGATTGCCAGGCAATCCGCGAAAAAGTCTTGAAATGTTTCAAAATCCTAGTATGATCAGAAGCAACAACTGTTTGCCATAACGTTAACAAGGTTGTAGAATATCACCCGGTTCGGCCAAGTCTGAAATGACTGTGATGGAGGTATGGGATGTCCGAAGGCTTCATTGGAAGGCAGCTCGGCCTGTTGGTTCTGATTGTCGGCGCCGCGCTAATGCTTGCCGCATGTACAGGCGAAATAGGCCCGCAGGGCGAGCAAGGCTTGCAGGGCCCTCAAGGGCCTGAAGGTCCTATGGGCCTGCAGGGTCCGCAGGGCGAGCGAGGAGCACAAGGCCTGCAGGGCGACCCCGGGCCTCAGGGACTGCAGGGACCTCCGGGGCCCTCCGGCCCCAGGGGAGCGACCGGTGACACGGGTCTGCAGGGCCCCAAGGGCGACACCGGAGGCCAGGGTCCGCGGGGCCTGCAAGGCCAACAGGGCATTCAGGGCCCGAGGGGTGCAACCGGTGCTACTGGCCCGCAGGGTCCGGAAGGTCCACAGGGTGAGCAAGGCGATCCCGGAGGCCCGAAGGGTGACAAAGGTGACACCGGTGCCACCGGCCCGCAGGGACCTCAGGGCGTTCAGGGCCCGAAGGGTGATCAGGGTGACCAGGGTGAAAAGGGCGATCCCGGCGGCCCGCCAGGGCCTCAGGGAGCTCAGGGCCCGACTGGCCCGCAGGGTCCCATTGGAGACCGTGGCCAGAAGGGTGACACCGGCCCGCAGGGACCGGCAGGAATCAAGGGTGAAGTCGGTCCGCAGGGACCTCCGGGCGCTCAGGGACCGCAAGGCCTGATGGGTGACCAGGGTCCGCAGGGTCCGCAGGGTCCGCAGGGTACCAGGGGCCCCGAGGGGCCACAGGGTCCGTCGGGACCGAGGGGTCTCGCAGGACCGCAGGGTGAGCCAGGACCTCACGGCCCGCAGGGCATTCGGGGACCGGCTGGCGTGAGCGGCGCCGAGATTCTGGTGGTCGAGAGCGTGTCCAACAACGAGGACAAGAGCCTCGTCGCGGAATGCACAAACGGCAAGGTGGCCATCGGAGGCGGCGCCAGGATTCTCGGTCCGGCTGGCTCTCGGCAGGACGAAATCCCGACTAACGTCGCGATCGTAGCGTCCTATCCGCTCGGTGTTTCGGGCGAGAAGTCTCCTCGCTGGGGGGCCATCGCGAAGAACATCGGCGCCGTCGGAGACAACTGGAGGCTTAGCGTCCACGTAGTCTGCGCAGTCGCAGCCGACTAAGGGTCCAACTAGCAACGACGAAGAGCAGGGGCCGGGGGTTAACCCCGGCCCCTGCTCTTTTTGTCATCCTTATATCCCACGCTCGTTGACACTGCCATGGGCGTTAGATAGTATTCGGGCGGTGCACGGAGACTGTCCCGGAGGCCTCATCGAATGGCAACAGCAGTTCAGCTTGGGGGCGGGCCGTTTACGTACACCCCCGTGGAAGGTTGGGAACGCCTGCCTCCGGGTTACTCCTGGACCGATGCTGCCGCGGTCGCCGTGGACTCCAAGGACAGGGTCTACGTATTCAACAGGGGACCGCACCCCATGATCGTCTTCGATCCCGACGGCAACGTGCTGTCTTCCTGGGGTGAAGGCCTGTTTCCACGGGCCCACGGCGTGACTCTGGGCCCGGACGAGACCCTATACTGCACCGACGACGACGACCACACCGTCAGGCAGTGCACCCTCGACGGTAAGGTGTTGATGACAATAGGCACCCCTGGAATGCCATCGCCGTACCAGAGCGGCGACCCTTTCCACCGGCCGACGGATGTCGCCATCGACCCCAACACGGGCGAGCTCTACATATCGGACGGCTACGGCAACTCCCGCGTCCACAAGTATACGCCGGACGGACGGCTCCTCTTCTCGTGGGGCACCGCGGGCACCGACCCGGGCGAGTTCAACATCGTCCACAACATCGCTACTGATAAGGACGGCTGGGTCTACGTGGCCGACAGGGAGAACCACCGGGTCCAGATATTCGGCTCCAACGGGCGCTACGAGACCCAGTGGGTGAACATGCACCGCCCGTGCGCTATCTACATTACCCCAGACCAGCACGTGTATGTTGGCGAGCTAGGCGCGGGCATGAGGGTGAACATCGACCTGCCCAACATAGGCCCTCGCATAAGCGTCTATGACACGAGCGGCAAACTGCTGGCGCGCATGGGCGCCGGCTTCGGCGAGGGGCCCGGCCAGCTAATGGCGCCCCACGGCATCTGCCTCGACTCCCGCGGCGACCTCTACCTGGGCGAGGTGGCGTGGACCAACCTGAACAACATCGGCGCGCCGCGGGACGGCGTGCGCAGCTTCCAGAAGTTCGCCAGAGTGGGTGAGGCGTAGCGCCCTCCTACGATCCCCGGGAGGCCCTGGCATGATCCTCTACATAACTAGGCGGCTCGCAATCGGCGCACTGACCGTGATCGCCATCTCAGCGCTCGCCTTCTTCATCATCCAGCTTCCTCCGGGCGACATCGTCCAGCGCTACATGGACCAGACCGCGTGCGGCAACCTCGGCGACACGTGCCTGCTCTCCGATGAGCAGAAAGAGCACATGAACCACTACTTCGGGGTCGACCAGCCGATGGTCATCCGGTACTTCAAGTGGCTGTTCAACCTGTTTAAGGGAGACCTTGGGGTGTCCTTCCGGGCTGGCGAGAACATCACGGCCGAGCCCGTCAAGGAGGTCGTGGGCGATCGAATCTACATGACAATTGCGCTGACGGGGTTCACGATTCTTGTCACCTGGACCTTCGCTATCCCAGTCGGCATCTACTCCGCTGTGCGTCAGCATTCACTGGGCGACTACTTCTTTACCTTCATCGGTTTCAGCGGCCTCGCCATTCCCGACTTCCTGCTTGGCCTCGTGCTCATGTACATCGCCTTTGCCTATTTCGGCGCGAGCGTCGGAGGCCTGATCTCGCCTGACCAGGTCGAGAGGGCCTGGGACCTGGAGAAAGTCCTGGACCTCATCAACCACCTCTGGATCCCCGCCATAGTGTTGGGCACGTCCGGGACGGCGAGCCTCATCCGCATAATGCGCAACAACCTGCTTGATGAGCTCAACAAGCCCTACGTCGTCACGGCCCGAGCCAAGGGCCTCCGCCCGTGGCGAATGGTGCTCAAGTACCCCGTCAGGGTCGCCGTCAACCCACTTATCAGCACGATAGGCTATCTGCTTCCGTCACTGGTGAGCGGTAGCATCATCGTGTCGGTCGTGCTCAGCCTGCCGACCCTTGGACCAATACTGCTCTTCGCCCTGCAGATCGAGGACGTGTACACCTCGGGCGTTATCATCTTCATGATGGGCGTGCTCACCGTAGTTGGGACGCTCCTCTCCGACATAATGCTGGCGTTGGTCGACCCGCGCATCAAGATACTGGGCCAGTAGCAGGGCGGAGCCTCCGCGCACTTCGATTGACTTGCTCGAACCCCAGCTGGGCCGCCCGTCTTCGCGCGTACGGCCATCGTCGCGATAACAACCATCCAACACCCGGGAGAGGATATTGACTGAGATCATCTTTGACTCCGCCGCGTCCCTGGCTGCGTCCATTCAAGAGAAGCGAATCTCATCTGCTGAGCTGACGCAGGCCTATCTGGACCGGATCGAGCAGGTCAACCCGGCCCTGAATGCCGTCGTCATGCTGGACGACACGGCGATGGACCAGGCGCGCGTGGCCGATGACGCCCTGGCCAAGGGCAACGAGGTCGGGCCGCTCCACGGCGTGCCCATCACACTCAAGGACTCCCACGATACCGCCGGCGTCGTCACCACCGGCGGCACACTTGGCCGGGCTGACTTTGTACCGGACAGGGACTCGACCGTGACCGCGAGACTGCGCGCGGCCGGGGTCGTCCTGCTCGGCAAGACCAACACGCCAGAGTTGACGATGGGAATGGAGACGGAGAACCTCGTCTACGGCCGCACAAACAACCCATACGACACCGAAAGGACCTGCGGCGGAAGCAGCGGGGGCGGCGCGGCCATAGTCGCATCAGGCGGGTCGGCCTTCGACATCGGTACGGACACGGGAGGGAGCATCCGGTTCCCCGGGCACTGCTGTGGTGTAGCAGGGATCAAGCCCACCTCCGGGCGCGTGCCCAGGACCGGCCACATCATCCCCTACGGCATGGGCATTCGGGACTCCCTCACGCAGGTCGGCCCCATTGCCCGGTACGTCGAGGACCTGGCGCTCGTGCTCCCCATCATCGCCGGACCGGACTGGAGGGACCCCGCCATCGTGCCGATGCCGCTGGGCGACCCAGATAGTGTGGATGCGTCACGGCTGCGGGTGGCCTTCTACACCGACAACGGCGTCATGACGCCCACGCCCGAGACGATCGATGCTGTAAGGGCCGCAGCCTCGGCGCTCTCGGATGCCGGGTCGACCGTGGTCGAGAACAGGCCGGGCGCCCTCACGGAGTACGAGTTGTCATGGAAGAGTCTGCCGCACTACGACGGCTCCACGCAGCGTCTCCTCGACGCCGCGGGCACCACCGAACCCCATCCCTGGACCCTCAGCGTGCTGGAGTCCTCGCAGTCGTCGACGGCGGCGGAGCTGGAAGAGCTCATGGAGCAGGTGGACGCGTTCAGAAGCGACATCCTCGCCTTCATGGAGGACTACGACATACTGCTGTCGCCCATCATGCCGGTGCCGGCGCAGCCCCACGACGTCATACGCACGAACCGGCTTGAATACGGGTCATATACCCGACCTCACAACCTCACCGGATGGCCCACCGCGGTCGTGCGAGGCGGCACGTCGCCCGAGGGGTTGCCAATCGGCCTGCAGATCGCCTCTCTGCCCTGGCGCGAGGATGTAGCGCTCGCCGCAGCCGGCACCATCGAATCGGCTTCGGGAGGCTGGCGCCCACCGTCGATCTGACCGCGTCCCAACGCGGGAGTTGAGGCGGGAACCCATCCCTCGACCGTGAGAGAAGGCTAAGTGCCCATACAGGGCAAGAGTATGTGACTCACCCCATCGAGGATAGTCGCCTGTGGCCTTTGGCCCTGGTAGGTGCTAGGATTCCCGCGTCCATCACCGCACATTACGGAGGCCCGGATTGAACGACTACGAACGCTTCTTCTTCGACCTGAACGGCTACCTCGTGATCGAAGACGCCCTGACTCCGGACGAGGTCGCGGCCTGCAACGAGGCCATCGAACACCAGCGGGAGCGCATCAGGATTCGCCCGCCCGAGGAGTCCCTGGCCAGGGGCGCGACAGCCCTCAAAGGGGCGCAGGGCAGGGGAGACGTCGGCGGGATGCTCACCTGGCCAAAGCCCTGGTCCCAGCCCTTCCGGGACCTCCTCACCCACCCTGTCATCGTGCCGTACATGAACGAGCTCCTCGGACCGGGGTTCAGGCTCGACCACCTGTACGGAATCATGATGACCAGGGGTGCCGAGGGGTTCGTGCTGCACGGCGGCGGGGACACGGGCGATCTCACCCACACCTACCAGTACCACAACGGCGTGATGCGCTGCGGCCTGACCGTCGTGACGTGGGTGCTGAGCGAT
The DNA here is from genome assembly GCA_034420735.1 of Dehalococcoidia bacterium. Classification (GTDB taxonomy): domain Bacteria; phylum Chloroflexota; class Dehalococcoidia; order Lucifugimonadales; family CAJWER01. The sequence goes on along the minus strand of DAOULA010000001.1, from coordinate 59,471 downwards.
CATGGGCCGGGCGACGGCGGGTTTGCCTGCATCCCCGGCAGTCACAAGTCCAACTACGAGCCGCCCATGGACGTGAAGCGCCTCGAGACCGACATCGGTGTCGTGCGCCAGGTAGAGGCGAAGGCGGGCTCGGCCATCATCTTCACCGAGGCCCTGTGCCACGGGACCTTGCCCTGGCAGGCGGACCACGAGCGGCGCACCGTGCTCTACAAGTACTCGCCTGGCTCGATCTCCTACGCCCCCCAATACCTGCCGGAGGGCGTGGAAGAGGTCCTGGACGAGTTCACCGAGGACCAGAGGGCCGTGCTGCAGCCTCCTTACCGCCCGGACCGGCCTCAGGTTCCCACGAGATAGGAGACCGCCCGATGCTGGATATCGACTTCCCTGACAGGGAATACGAGCTCGGCGGCCGCGTCGACGTTCGCATCATCCTGGCTCCGGAACGGGACGTCCGGATTCGAAATGCGCGCGTCGACCTCCTGTGCAACCAGACCTACACCCACCATTCGGCATGGGAAGGAGGGACCGCCCCGCGCGTTGGCTACAGCGGCAGGGGTGTCTACGTCGCGGGAGGCATGGACGTCGACCAGCGCACCGAATCATACGTGCACAGCACCGTTACGACACTCAGGGACGCCCCTCTTAGGGCAGGTGTCACGGAAACTCACCGCGTCGACTTGAGGATAGACCCGACGCCGCCGAAGCGCTGGGACCAGGCCGTCGAGGACGACCGCAACGCCGCAGCGGCCTGGAGCTTTGCATGGATGCTGTCCGTCTCGCTGGACATCGCGCGCGGCCGCGACATCAAGGTCGAGCGTGAGATCGGGATCAAGCTGCCCCCGCTCCCCGCGGGAACATCCAGCGCCAAGCCGAGCATGTCCAGGCCCAAGCGCCCCACGGGCCAACGCGACTAGGGGAGACCCCCGAACAGTATCTGCGTCTGGCTTTCCGAACGCAGCGAAGCCCGCCTGTCATTACACAAATGTCATTCCAAACGCCACAAATGTCATTCCAAACGCCACAAATGTCATTCCGAACGCAGTGAGGAATCTACGAACCTGGCCTGGGAGGGCTCTGCGTCGAGCCAGGTACTGGACCATTTGCGACATCCCCAGCAGAGGTGATGCGCGTATAATACGCGTGTCTACTCTCTGGGCGAACGACTCGCCGTCGCCCTGCTTCGCGTAGTTGGCTGGCCGAGAGCACGACTGAGCTCACCGAGGAGCGGCGGGCCGTGGTCTGGTCACCGGCAGCAGGGCCGCGGCTGCACATCCACACCTGGGAGACAAACATGGGATCGAAGATTGGGGAGCAGGTCGAGCGGTGCGTCCAAGAGCTGGGGGCCGGGACCCTGACCGCGTCTAGCCTGCGACGGATCGCGGAGATGGACGGCGAATCGACGGTCCAGGACATACTCTACCTTCAGGCGACTACCACCTCGCCGACGTCCGAGGTGGTCGGCATGAGGATAATCGAAAACGGAGAGATCTCCGACGGTCCGCATGACCCGGATGACTGGCCGTATCAGACAGTCCTGGAGGCCGTGCGTGACGGCTGGCGGGTCATCAAGTTCCCGGAGCTTGCCCTGATGCTCGACGACTCGCGCACCTACGGGCTGGGCTTCGAATTCATCCTGGAGAGGGAGGGCAGGCTATGAGGCAGTACGACTGCGAGCCCACGCTGAACGACACGGAGGTCCTCGAGTTCTGCAAGAACGGCTTCATGATGTTCGAGGGCGTCGTATCCGACGAGATCAACCGGCGTACCAACGAGTACCTGGACGAGAACGACGGCATGGAGCCTACCGACATCCTGGACGAGGACTGGTTCATGGACGGCGTGATCAAACATCCCGCGGTCGCCGGCGCGCTACGCTCACTCCTGGGCAAGGACTTCGGCCTCCCCAACCTCGTTTCCAATCACCGCATCCAGTGTCCCCAGCCGGCCCAGGAGTGGCACTACGACGGCGGCGACATCTTCGGACCCCAGCTCAACTACATCCAGGTCTTCTACTACCCCCAGGACTGCCCGCGTGAGCTCGGCCCGACGGAGCTGCTCCCAGGGTCGCACTTCCTCTACTCGGAGAGGGACATGACCAAGCACCTGGGCAGGATCCGCGGCTCCTTTCACGCCGTCTCGTCGGCGGGCTCGATCTTCCTCACCGACTACTCCATCTGGCACAGGCGCTCGGAGTCGTGGGGTTCCGGCCTGCGCAACAACGTCAAGTACAACTACTGGCGCACCTCGCCCCCCACGCGCGACTGGGTGATCGACCCCGACTTCGACCCCGCAACGGCCGACTATACGTTCAAGGGCCCCACGTTCAGGAAGCAGTTCCAGGACTGCTACGACGCTGCGGAGATGTACTTCTGGCTAAGGGGAGAGCACGACAAGTTCGAGCTCCTGGGAGGCCAGGGCTGGCCCATCCCCGGCAACCGCAACGACGTCCCCTACGGCGTGCCCGAAGGAGTGAGATGAGTAACCATCGTTCCCGCCCTGGGATTGGCGACATGCTCACTCGAAGGGGTTGACGACGGGAATGCCGTTGTAGAGCTGGCCCGGGTTCAGGTCCTCGGAAAGTATCCGGCTGCATCCGGCCCGTTCGGCCGCGGCCACGATTAGCGCGTCCCAGTATGAAATCTGGTATCGCCGGCACGTGCCGATTGCCCGCTGGACCAGGCTCAGGTCCAATTCCACGACCGGCATCGCGGAAAGCAGCCCGATAGCGTGTTCCACAACGTCATCGGAGAGCGGTTCTGGGATGCGCCTGGTTACCGTATTGTAGAACTCACCCAACACCTGGGCCGAAAGTACACCCGTCCCCGTCTTCATGGCCCGTCTCACAATGTCGAATGCCAGTCCATGCTTCGCAGGGTTCTGCCGGTCATACATATAGACCAGGATGTTGCTGTCGAAGAAGTCTCTACTGGTAGAAGCGCTTGGGCCGGTCATACAGGTCGTCCCTGGTCCAGGTGCGCGGACCCATGTCGCGGCTGTAGCGGTCGATAGACTCTCTCAGCTTGGCGACAGCCTCCCGCCTGGCGGCGGCGTCGCTCTCGGCCACCGACGTCAGGTAGTCCCTCACCATCGCCGTCAGGGTCGTGTCCTTGTCGATGGCGATCTTGCGCACCTTCTTGACGACGTCCTCGTCGATGCTCAGCGTGATGTTCACCTCTCGGCCTCCGGTTGCCGCCCCACATAGTAAGTGAGACCCATAATAAGGGCGCACCCGACGGGCGGTCAAGCAAACCGATCATGGATGATATGATATGGGTGCATTGTCGTTTGCGCAGGGGTAATAGGCCATGTACTGCACACGTTGCGGGTCGCAAAACGACGACGACGCCAGGTTCTGCAAGGACTGCGGCAGGGCCATGTCCGGGTCGACGCCGAGCGCTGAGAGATTCGAGCCGGAATCACCCGGCGACGCTCAGGCGCCGGCACCCCCGGCACACGTCCCGAACTACCTCGTGCCAGCCATACTCGTCACCGTCTTCTGCTGCCTGCCTTTCGGCATCGTGTCGATCGTCTACGCCGCTCAGGTCAATTCAAAGCTGGATGCGGGCGACGTTCCAGGCGCGATGCAGGCCTCGAACAACGCAAGGACCTGGATGTGGGTCTCGTTCGGGGTTGGGCTATTCGCCGTCGTAGGCTATGGGACGTTCTTGTTCCTGGGCCTCGGCGCAGGTCTGTTCTTCTAAATCGTATCTGGCAAGAGGACCGCAGGGGTAGCAGAGTGGTTGCAGCATCCAGAGTCGCAATACCAAGGAAGACGAGCGGCGTCACGGTCATGGGACGCTCAATTCCGTCGCGAGCGACGTACGTTGGCGTCGCCCTCTTGGGCGCGGCGGGGCTAGCCTTCCTCTACGCCTTCGACCCCAGGAACCCGGGACTATTCCCGACATGCCCGTTCCTGGGGCTCACCGGCTGCTACTGCCCGGGCTGCGGCACCCTCCGCGCCCTGCACGTGCTGCTCCGCGGCGACATAGCCGGGGCGCTCGGCTACAACGTCCTGGCGGTCCTCTCGCTGCCGTTCATCGCCTATTCACTTGGAACAGGTGCGATGAGGGCGTTCGGGCTGAGAGCGCCCCGCCCAGCGTTCGTTCACCCCAGGTGGATCTGGGCGCTCCTGGCTGCCGTCATCGCCTTCTGGGTACTGAGGAACGTGCCGCTCGCAGCGTTCACAGTGCTGGCGCCGTAGCAGGGGACCGGGACAGCCTTCTAGCCCGAGTCCAGCATCTCCTCGAGCAGGGCAGTGGTGCCTTCGACGGCCTTGTCGATCAGCACCCGGCCCTTCTCTGCGGTGCCCGCCGCCGTCTCCTCCTCCAGATTGTGCTGGACGGCGTCGGCTCTGACATTACCGGGAATGGCGTGCATCGTGAACGAAGTCTCGAACTCGCCGGCGTGACCCGGGTGGTGCCCCACGTCCAGGACCTCGTTGGCGAACTCCTCCGGGATCAGGTCCCAGTAGCTGTTGAAGCGCAGGTCGAGCCCCGGTTCGTCGCGTTGCAGCAGGGCATTCGTGTAGTCGCTGTGCGTGTGGATGGCCTCCAGCGAGTCCCCGGGTATGGGCGCGCCGTGCACGGACGTGAGGTGCATCCGCCACTGGTCGATCACGCCCTCGACCGGCTTCACGTTGCCGCCGTGGCCGTTGAGAATCAGCACGCGCCCGATACCGTGCCTGACCAGGCTCTCCACCGCGTCGAACAGCACCGCCAGCCAGCTGCCCGGCTTCGCCGACATGGTGCCGGGAAAGTGCATGTGGTGCTCGGCGATGCCTATGGACAGCGGCACGACGACCGCGACATTTGGGTAGAGCGCCTCGGCTGCACGCTCGGCGACGTAGGTGCTCGAGGCGATGTCCTGCTCGAAGGCCAGGTGCTCCAGGTGCTGCTCGATGCTGCCGGTCGCGATGATAGCCGCCCTGAATGACCCGGCCTGCAGCGCCTCCCGGAACTCGCGCCTCGTGTACGCCTCGATTCGGACCTTCCTGTTCATTCCGCTAACCACTCCTGCCCGTGAACGCCTCGCGCGCCTTCGCCAGCGACTCCTTGCGCAGGGTGGTCAGCTCTTCGCAGCGGTCGACCGCCCAGTCGTATGAGCCGGCCAGGCTATCCATAGTCCCCTGGAACTGGGGCATTACGTAACGGGCCAGCAGCTCGTAGCTGCGGAAGACCTGCTCGCGGGTGCCCCACTCCGTCGCCTGTATCAGCAGGCCGCCGAACCCGCCGCTCTCCTCGTCCAGCCTGTGGATGGAATCGACCAAGTCGTCGGGAGTGCCCACGCACCATGCGCCCCTATCCACCATGGCGTCGACGATCTTGTCGGGCGGACCGTCAAACGGGGCCGGATTGCCGAGTGCATCCTCGAAGTAGCCGCGCTGGTACTGCCCGGCCTTGATCCGCGCCTGCTCCATGGCCTCCTTGCGCGTCTCCGCCAGGAAGACGTGCAGAACAAGCCGCCAGTCCTCGCGGTTCATCGTGTTGCCGTGCTCCTCGGCCGTATCCTCCGCGATCTTCCAGAAGTCCTTGAGCGTCGACCTGATGGCATCCGACGCCAGGACGCTGAGGGACAGCACCGCAGTGCCATGCTTCCCGGCCAGTATCAGGCCCGACGGCGTCGCGGCGGCGGCGACTGCAATCGGGAAGTATGGCTGCGTATAGGGACGCAGGTGGAGCCGTCCCTCCCGCAGCACGAACCAGTCCGACTCGTAGGTGATCGGCTCCGTCTCGGTCAGCAGCCGGATGATGATGCCGAGTGCCTCGTCCATGCGCGGGCGCTGCGTCGAGAAGTCTATGCCCATCATGTAGGCGTCGGTCACCAGGGCGCCGGGGCCCACTCCCATCATCACGCGGCCTCTGGTCATGTGGTCTAGCTGGACCATGCGGTTCACAGTCATGAGCGGGTGGTGGTACGGCAGGCTTATGACGCCCGTGCCGAGCTTGATGTTCCTGGTCCTCTGGGCGGCCGCCGCGATGAACACCTCCGGCGACGAGATGATCTCCCACCCCGCGCTGTGGTGTTCGCCGACCCACGCCTCGTCGTATCCGAGCCGGTCGAGCAGCTCGATCAGCTCCAGGTCCCGTTCGAGGGCCAGGGTTGGGTTGTCGCCGACGGGGTGAAACGGCGCCATGAAGATGCCGAATTTCATCCGGGAGGGTAGGGCCATTCGATGACCTCCATTGGGGGTACGTGCAGGGCCGCATTCTAGCACACACGACTGTCGTTCCTGCGAAGGCGGGAACCCATCCCGTCGCCGTAACGGCGCCGGGATCTTAGGTGGGGAGTTTGGACTCCGGTTGACCCCCGAGAGGGCCGTACCTATAATGCCCGCGTGATTTCAAAAGCCCCACCGAGTGCGAGTGACGTCGCCAGGCTCATAGTAGATGTCGCGTCCGACAAGCTGGCGTCGGATGTCGTCATGCTCGACATCCGGGGCATCAGCGACTTCGCCGACTACTTCGTGGTGGCCACCGTCGAGTCACCCCGCCAGATGAACAGCCTCGTGGAAGACATTGAGGCTGCCGTCAAGCAGGGCGACGGCAGGCTTCATCATCGAGAGGGCACCGCCCAGGGCGGTTGGATGCTCCTCGACTTCAGCGACGTCGTCGTTCATATCTTCCGGCCCGAGACCCGGGACTTCTATCGCATCGAGGAAGCCTGGCCCGCGGCGGTAGAGACCGTCAGGATTCAGTAATCCAGGGCTCGGTCGCCCTGTCGTAGCCCAGCACCTCATCGCTGGAGAAGAAGAGGGCCAACTCCCGGGCCGCGGACTCCTCGGAGTCCGAGCCGTGGGTCAGGTTCAACCCTATCGACATGCCGTAGTCGCCCCTGATGGTTCCCGGGTCTGCGTCCTGCGGGTTGGTTGCGCCAAGCAGTCTCCGCACCACCTCGACGGCGTTCTCGCCCTCCACGGCCATGGCCACCACCGGGCTCGACGTGATGTACTCGACCAGCCCCTCGAAGAAGGGCTTGCCCACGTGCTCCCCGTAGTGCTCCCTCGCAAGGTCTTCGCCGATGAGCATGAGCTTCATGCCGGCTATCTTCAGGCCCTTCCGCTCGATTCTCGCTATGATCTCGCCCGCAAGCGCGCGCTGCACGGCGTCGGGCTTCAGCAATACCAGTGTGTGTTGCAAGTCCAGGTTACTCCTTCCTGTTGTTCATGTTGCGCTGGGCGGCCGCTATCTGCGCCGCCCTCATGTATATGGGCTCCAGGGACTCGGGCGACTGTGCGCCCCCGCCCCGAAGCAGCTCGTATCCAAGTTGTGCCAGGACCGCCGGCCTCCTCGTGGGAGGAGGCGCAGCAGCGACTGTGGCCAGGTCACGCGCTCGCTCCTCGATGATCCCCGCGACATCCGGCAGGCCCTCTCCGCACAGCAGTGTCGCCTCCGTAATCCCCGCAGCAAACTCTTCGTGGGACTGGACGCGGTACCCGGAGGACTGGCCCCCGGCGTACATGGCTGTGTAGACCCTGGACTTGCCCGCACCCACTACCGCGCAGACGGGCAGGCCCAATGCCAGGTAGGGCTGCGCCTCCGCGTCCAGCGTGTTCACGCCAACCAGGGGAATGTTGCGGGCCATCGCGAATGCCTTGGCCATGCTGATGCCGACACGAAGAGCGCTGAACCCGCCCGGCCCCTGTGCCACGAACACGGCCTTCGCATCGTCGAGGGTCACGGCGGCCTGCTCGGCGACGCGGCGAATCGCTGGGACGAGCTCCACTGAGTGATTACGCTCGGAGCGCCAGGACAGCTCCGCAATGATCTCCCCTTCGCGCGAAACCGCCACGGACGCGTACCTGGTCGACGTGTCGAGGACGAGCTCCATGCTACGCACAGCCTGCCGTGGCGCGGCCGGATACCAGCTCGAGGAAGCGGTCGTACTCGGGTGATGTGGCGGCCAGGATCAGCCGCCTGGAATCGCCGCCCCGGCGCTCGATGTTCACCTGCAGCCTGCCTTCCGGAAACAGCTCTGCAGCCTTCTCGGCCCACTCCACCACGACCACACCGCCGTCCTCCACCAGCTCGTCGAGGCCGAGCTCGTCCATCTCGTCCACGCCCTCGATTCGGTAGAGGTCGACGTGGTGCAGGGGTATGCTTGCGTCATATTCGGTGGCCAGGACGAAGGTTGGACTTCGCACGTAGTCGTCCGACCCCATGCCCCAGAGAATGCCCTGCGTCAGGGTCGTCTTGCCCGCGCCCAGGTCGCCGGTGAGCAGAAAGATGTCGCCGGCGCGAGCGTGCTCTCCCAGGATACGACCGAGCTCGTGGGTGTCTTCCGCGCACGCGGAATCTATCTCTACTGGTGGTGGGGACAAATGCAGGGACTCGCCAAATGAGGTGGATGTATTATAGCAGGCGCGTATGAAGGCCCTGGTAATGTCGGACATACACAGCAACCTGGAGGCGCTCACCTCTGTCTTCGACGACGCCAACAGCAACGGCGGCTTCGACGAGGTGTGGGCGCTGGGCGACCTGGTGGGCTACGGTCCCGACCCCGCAGCCTGCATCGAGCTGCTGCGACAGCACGACGCCAAGTGTGTTGCAGGCAACCACGACCTCGCTGTATCGGGCAAGATGGGCCTGGAGTGGTTCAACGAGTACGCGGCGGCAGCGGCAAGGTGGACAACCGGACAGCTTGGCGAAGCGGATCTGGAGTACCTGCGCGCTCTGCCACTGCGACTGGAGATGCACGGTTTCACCGCCGTTCACGGCAGCCCGCGCGATCCCGTGTGGGAGTACGTCGTCAACTCGGCGGCGGCCCTCGCCGCGTTCGAGGACATCGAGACCCGGCTGTGCCTGGTCGGGCACTCTCACGTTCCCTTCATATGCCGGCTCGAAGGCGGCGCACCCGCCTTCAAGCTGGCGACGGGCAGGCCTGAGGACCTCAAGGAGGGGCTTGCAATAGTCAACCCCGGCAGCGTCGGCCAGCCCCGGGACGGCGACCCCCGGGCCAGCTATGCCGTGTACGATTCGGAATCGGGGACGATCACCCACCGCAGGGTCGAGTACGACATAGCGACGACCCAGCGCAAGATGCAGGAGCGAGGCCTGCCTCACTACCTAGCCGAGCGATTGACGTATGGCCGGTAGAACAGGCCTAGTTGTACCACCGGCCCGTTGGGCGGCTCTGGCCCCCGTCCACCGGGACCATCGCTCCGTTGATCCAGCGTGACCGGGGCGAGCAGAGGAAGACAATCGCGTCTGCGACCTCCTCGTCAGTGCCCAGGCGCCCCCAGGGAAGCTCGTTCTCCATGAACCTGGCGTAGCCGGCAGGGTCGTTCGCCAGGTAGTCCTCCCACCCGCTGCCGGGAAACATGATCGAGCCGGGGCAGACCGTATTGACGCGGATCTGGTCGGCGGCCAGGTCCCACGCCAGCGCCGAGGACAGGAATATCTCCGCTGCCTTGGCCGCGCCGTACTGGGCACGAGGCCCCGGCTTCCATCCGGAGATTGACGACACTATCACGATGCTGGCGTCCCGGCGTCCCTTCATGTGGGGCACCGCTGCCCGGATGGTCCTGACGGCGTGAAGCAGGTTGACGTCGAGAGTGGCCATCCACTCCTCGTCGGTCGCGTCAAGCGTTTCGCCGCCGCTGAACCCGCCCACATTACAGACGAGAGCGTCTATGCCACCGAACCGCTCTGCAGCCCCGCCGACGAACGCCTCCACATCGGCACTGTCAGTAACGTCCGCGGTTCGCCCCCACGCCTCACCGGATGCGCCCTCACGAAGCTCGCCAAGGGTGCGCTCCAGCTGCTCACTCTCCCGGGCGCAAATCGCGACGCGACACCCCTCAGCCTCCAGCCCCAGAGCGGTCGCACGCCCTATTCCCCTGCTCCCGCCGGTCACCAGCGCCACCTTCAACGACAATCCAAGGTCCAAGCTTCACCTCACTACGGAGAGTCCTACGATGAACGGGCCGTTATGCGTCCGCCGCCTCTTCCTCCCGGCGCAGGATGTGCTTCTGTATCTTGCCCACCGACGTGCGCGGGAACTCGTCCCGCATCTCCACGTATTCCGGCACCCTGAACTTGGACAGGCGCGCGGCGCAGTAGTCGATGATCTCGTCCGCCGCGGCCGACTCGCCGTCCCTCAGGATCACAAAGGCCTTGATGGACTCGTCGCGCATCTCGTCCGGCACGCCGATCACAGCCGCGTCGGCCACCTTGGGATGCTCCTTGATCACAGCCTCGACCTCGCCTGCGGCAACGTTCTCGCCCGCCCGCTTGATCATGTCCTTGGTCCTGTCGACGAACCTGAAGTATCCGTCCTCGCCGACCTGCACCACGTCCCCCGTCCACAGCCACCCGTCCTGGATGGTGCTGGCCGTCGCCTCCGGGTTCTTGAAGTACCCTTTCATGATCGACCAGCCCGGCGTGCCCCTCACCAGCAGCTCGCCCGCCTCGCCCTCCGGCACCTCCACCCCCAACGGGTCGACCACCTTGCACTCGTAGGGCAGGGTGGGCATCCCGATGGTCATGTTGTCCCTATCGTAGTCGAGGGGGTTGGTCAGCGGCTGGCCCATCGTCTCGGTCATGCCGTAGATCTGCATGAGATTAGCCCCGAACCGCTCCTCCCACTCGGCGAGCTGAGCTTCCGTGATGTTCTGGGCGAATATGACCAGCCTGAAGCTGTTCTGCCGGTCGTCGGGATCGACAGGCTGCGCCAGGATCATCCGCATCGGCGCGGCGAACAGGCTGGTTACCGTGCATTCGTACCTGATCGCCTGCTTCATGAACCTCGAAGCGCTGAACCTGGGCATAAGCGCCACGCTGGCCCCCACTGTCAGGGCCGACATGACGGAGTAGTACTGGGCGTTGGCGTGGAAAAGCGGCAGCGTCACGAGCTGGCGGTCGTCGGGGCCCATCCGCATGTTCTTGGCGAGCACCTCGGCCAGCCAGACGTAGTTGGCGTGGGTGACCAGCACCCCCTTGGGCAGGCTCGTGGTGCCGGACGTGTACATGATGGCCGCGTCGTCGAGCGGCTCGATATCAGCTCCGGCCAGCTCTTCGGACTGCGACTCGACCAGCTCGTCGAACAGGGGCACGCCCTCCGGGCCAGTATCCGTGCGCGCAAGAACGATAGCGCGCAGCTTCGGGCAGCTCTTTCTCGCCGCCTCGACGTGAGGCAGAAGGTCCGGCTGGGTGATGCTGATGACGCTCTCCGAGTGATCGAGCGGGTACGCCAGCTCGGCGGGCGGCGAGAGCGGATTCGTCGGCATCATCACGGCGCCTATCTTCGCCGTGGCGAACCAGAGGAACATGAACTCAGGGCAGTTCGTCAGGTGCAGGTTGACCTTGTCTCCCTTGCGTACGCCGAGCTCCAGGAGCGCGTTCGCCGTCCGGTTGACCATCTGGTCGAACTGCAGATAGCTGTACGTTCGCGCGACCTGGTCGGCCTCCTCGAAGAACATGAACGTCCTGTGTGGATGGGCAGCGACCTTCTGCTCGAGCAGCTTGCGGAGGTTTCGTTTTCCGACGGTGTTGTAGGGCATTCCATCGCCTCGCTACGCGGAGAGTTTGATCCTTGGGTCGACCACGGCCAGCAGGAGGTCAGAGATGAGCGTCCCCACGACCGTCAGCACGCCGAGCATCAGTACGATGAAGCCCGCCAGGTACGGGTCCTGGCTCACTATGCCGTCCAGCAGCAGGGGACCCATCGTCGGCAGGCTCAGCACGACCGATACGATCACGCTCCCGCTCACCAGGGCAGGGAGCAGGTAGCCCGCCGTGCTGATCAAGGGGTTGATGGCCACCCTGACCGGGTACTTCACGATGGTCCTGAACGAGCCGACTCCCTTTGCCCGGGCGGTCACGACGTAGGGCCTGCCCAGCTCGTCCAGCAAGTTGTTCCGCATTATGCGGATCAGCCCCGCCGTCCCCGAAGTGCCGAGGACTACGGCCGGGATCCAGAGATGGTCGAGCAGGTCCTTGACCTTTGCCATGCTCCACGGCGCGTTCTGATATTCGCCCGAAAATAGCCCTCCCACGCTGACGTCGAAGTATGCGAAGGCCACGTACATCAGCACGAGACCCAGCAGGAAATCCGGCACGGCCAACCCCGAGAATCCGATGAACGTGAAGAGGTAGTCGCCCACAGAGTGCTGCCGCACCGCCGAGTAGATGCCGACGGGAATGGCGAACGTCCACGTCACGACGATGGTGAATCCGGTCAGCACGACGGTCAGCAGGAGCCTGTCGCCTATGAGCGGCTTGATCGGCTGATCCTCGGCCCGGGTGTTCGCTCCGCCCGCGAAGCTCCCGGCGAATGACCGGCCCAGGTCGCCCTGCATGAGCCCCAATATCCACCTGCCATACTGCACGATCAGCGGTTGGTCCATCCCCAAATACTTCCGCATCGCCTCGGTGCGCTCCTCGCCCGCTGGCCCGGACAGGCTCTCCTGCATGAGCGCTTCGAAGTACTCGTCGACCAGATCCCCCTCGGGCAGCTGGATGATGAACCAGGCGAGTAGCGAGATCGCCCACACGGTGAACGCGGCTAGCAGGAGCCTCCTGGCGATATACGCAAGCATTTGCAGATCAGTCCTGGCTGCGCGGCGTCGAGGGCTCGCTGAGCGCACGTCTCAGGAACGCCGCGTCTTCCGCGGCCCACTCCTCCAGGTTCGGAGGCGTGGAGTCGGCATAGCCCACCTGCCGGATCACCGTCTCGTCGAAGTCGTACTCGGTGTGGACTGAAATGGGGCCGTCAAATCCCACGCCGCGCAGTGCGCCAACGCACCTGTCCCAGTCGACGCTGCCATCGCCCAGCTTCACGAACTTCGGCGTGTACCGCGGCAACGCGCCGGCCTGTCGCGGCGCGTGATGGGCATCTTTGGCACCGACAATCGACAGGTGGTCCGCGACCATCGAGAACCCCATGTCCCAGTCCTCGCCGTCCAGCGCCATGTGTCCCGTATCCGGGTATGCGCCCACCAGCCGCGGGTCGAAATCCTGGATCAGGTGCATCAGTCCCGCGCAGTTCGAGCCTAAGTTCGGACCACTGTGAACCTGGTAGCACGTCTGCACACCCGTCTGAGCGCTGAACCACGCAAAGCCCTCCAAGGCGCGGCGGGCTCGCGCGACCTCATCCCAGTAGTCGTCGCCCGCGGAGTACTTCCAGAACCCCAGCTTCAGCCGGGGGACCCCGGCCTCGGCGCAGGCCTCGTACAGCCGCGCTGCATCGGGTGAGTCCGGGTCGACCATGTCCACTGGGGCCGTCGCGAGGGGACACGACAAGCCCATCTCTTGCCACCGGTCAACGGCCATCTTCAGGGCGCCTACGGCGTTCTCCGGGTTGACCGGGTGGCCCTCCCTGACGTTGACGTCGATGCCGTCGTAGCCTAGCTCGGCCACCTTGGCGCCCAGCTCATCGACCGACAGCGAGCCAAAGAACTTCGAGTTGAGTACGATCTCCATGCCGCCAGCCGTCAGCGTCCGCCGAACTTGATCCTGGGGTCGACGATGGCTAGCAGGACATCGGAAACCAGGGTGCCTACGACGGTCATGATGCCCGCCAGCAGCACGACAAACCCGGCCAGGTAGACGTCTTCGTCCTGGATCGCCGTCAGCAGGACTGGACCGATAGTCGGCAGGCTCAGCACGACGGAAACGATCACGCTGCCGCTGATCAGGGCAGGGAGGAGGTAGCCGACGGTGCTGATGAGAGGGTTGATGGCGACGCGCACTGGGTACTTGAGGATCAGCCTCCATACGGGCACACCCTTGGCCCTGGCGGTAACGACGTAGGGCCTGTTGAGCTCGTCCAGAAGATTGTTCCGCATGATGCGGATCAGGCTCGCAGTACCCGACGTGCCCAGCACGATGGCTGGCACCCAGAGGTGGGCTACCAGGTCGCGGACCTTGGCGATGCTCCATGGCGCGTTCTGGTAGTCGGCGGAGAACAGGCCGCCCACGCTCTGGTCGAAGTAGGCGAACGCGACGTACATCAGCACGAGACCCAGGAGGAAGTCCGGTATTGCCAGACCCGTGAAGCCGATGAACGTGAATACATAGTCACCAACTGAGTGCTGCCTGACGGCGGAGTAGATCCCGATGGGGACCGCCATCGTCCAGGTCACCATGATGGTGAAGCCTGTGAGGGCCATCGTCATCCACAGCTTCTCGCCGATGACCTGCTTTACCGAAACGAAGTTGACGAGCCCGCCTCCGGTCGGTCCAAAGGAACGTCCCAAGTCGCCGTGGCGCAGCATGTTCCACATCCACACGCCGTACCGGATGTATATCGGCTTGTCCAGGCCGAGGTAGCTGCGCATCTGGTTCACAATCTCGCGGCTGTGGCCTGCGTCTCCAACGAGGAAGGTCGTCCTGTCGAAACGGTTCTCGGCGAGGTCGCCTTCGGGCAGCTCGATGATGAAGAACGCCAGCATCGAGATCGCCCAGATAGTGAAGAGGCCCAGCAGGGCGCGTCTCGCGATGTATTCCAACATGGGCCAGTCCCCGGTTGTATAGAGTCGTACTGACCGGTTGATGTGTCGGCAACTCTATTACACGCCACCTATCCGGTCAACCGGAGGCACCGACAGACAGTCCCCACGTCTTCGGCGCCTAGACCCGCTTCCAGTACTTCCGCTTCCAGCCGTCGGACTCCCGGTACCGGGCGAATTCGTACCTCCACTCAGCGGATATGAGCCGTTCATGCTGCTCTACTTCGCTCTTGTCAGTGCCGGGGCAGTGGATGACGTAACCGCCGGGCATCGCTACACGCTCGAACTCTCGCAGCTCGTCTTCCAGGCGCCACCCCAGCGCGTGCGAAGTGATCACCACGTCTGCGGAGGCGTCGGGCAGGGGGATGCTATGGCAGAAGCCCTCGACCACGCGGACGTTGGTCAGCCCGTTGCGGGTGGCCTTGTCTCGGATGAACTTGCGAAGCCGGCCGACCGGTTCGACCGCAGTTACGGCATCGGCCATAGTGGCAGCCTCCAGCGCCACACGGCCAGTCCCTGATCCGACGTCCACGACCACCCTGCCGGTCAGTGGCGTAATGCCAGTCACTTCGACAAAGTCCCAGTCGTGGAACTGCAGGCCGTCGTAGACCTCCGGGCACTTGTTGTACACAAGCAGGTCGGCGATGGTCCACACGATCAGGTCCTCGGCCTTTGCCAAGTCACCCTGGTCGGGCGCCGGACCAAACCGTCCCTTCACATCGTCCAGAAAGCCGGAGGCGGCAGGGGCTTGCTCTCTTAGGAATCGTCCGATAGGCGGGTGTGCCCAGAGGACAGCAGCAAACTCTCGTTCAGGTACCCAGCCCTCGAAGTACTCGATCTGAAACGGCTCGAGGAGGTACAGGTCCTCGATTCGCAGGTCAACCCCGCCGAACAGTTTGCGCAGCGACAAGAGGGCGAATCAGGCCTCGGATTCGGCGAAGCGCGTTGCCTGGTCGATGATGTCTATCCCCACGAACTCGCTCCAGGCGGCCAGGAGCTGCATCGTAATGGGGCCAGGCACCCCGTCGCCGACCGGACGGCGGTCGACCCGGGTCATCGGCATGATGCACGGGCTCGTAGTCGAGAAGAAAGCCTCGTCGGCCGTGTACAGGTCGTAGGCCTGCAGCTCCTCCTCCGCCACCGGGATGTCAAGCTGGCGCGCCAGGTCGAACACCATGCCGCGCGACACGCCCTGCAGAAGCGCATTGTCCTTTGCGGTGCGCAGGACGCCGTTCGTGACGATGAATACGTTGCTGCCCGTGCCCTCGGTGATGTTCCTGTCGCCGTCCGTCAGGATTGCCAGTGCGCCCGGCTCGACGTCGTTGGCCTCTAGGTCAGCGAGCACGAAGTTCAGCCGGCTCCAGTGCTTGATCTTGGGGTCCACCGAGGCCGCGGGGTAGCTCTGGGTCTTGGTGATGACGCCGTGCACTCCCTCCCGGTATGCCTTTGCAGACCGGCTGAACCCCACCGGCATGACCCTGACGCACACGGTTGGCTGCCCGCCGCCGTCAACTCCGCCCGCGCCGCGCGTCACGAACTGTGTGTATGTGAAGTCGCCGACCGCCGGGCGATGCGCCTCGTTGCGGCGCAGCACCTCCTCAGTGATCGCCGTCATCTCAGCATGGGTGACGCCCGGGTCGATCCGCACGTAGGTGAGCGACCGGTAGAGCCTGTCCATGTGCTCCTTGAGCTTGAAGGGAACACCGTTGAAGGTGCGGCCCGTGTCGAAGACCACGTCGCCGAGCGAAAACCCACGGTCGCCAGGATCGATCTTGACCTGGCTGTATGGAACATACTCTCCGTTGAAGTAAGCCGTGTAGTCGGTCATGGGCGGCCACCCTCCATGGACAGATTCTCGATGCTCACATTTCGCAGAGACTCCAAACCGAATCTCTCGGCCGCATCGAGAATCTCGAGTCCCACTATATGTCCCTCTTCGTCGAGGTCTACGGTCACGCCCTCTTCCAAGTCTACGTTGTCATCCGGTGTCACGTCCTTGAATTGGATGTAGAGAGCGTCCACATCGCTATCGTACTCGATTCTCATGGATCTGTCGCCAGTCTACGTCCAGGACGTCGGCCTGTACTGCAGGGCCTGGGACAGGTGGGAGGCGTCGATCGTCTCCGACCCCGCGAGGTCGGCGATGGTGCGGGCGACCTTCAGGACGCGGTGATAGCCCCTGGCCGACAGGTACGTCTGCTTGACTGCAGTCTGCAGCAGGCCCTGGGCGGTCTCGTCCACCTGGCAGTTGTCCCACACCTCGACCGGGCCCATCTCAGCGTTCGTGAATATGCCTTTGCCCGCCAGGCGCCGGTGCTGGATCTCCCGCGCCCTCTCGGTGCGCTTCCTCACATCAGCCGACTTCTCGGCGCTCTGCGGGGCGGCCAGCTTCTCATACTCCACGCGCGGGACCTCTACGAACAGGTCCACGCGGTCGAGCAGGGGACCGCTGATCCGCTTCTTGTACCTCGATATCGTGCTTGGCGAGCAAGTGCACTCCTTCGCCGGGTCGCTCGAGAAGCCGCACGGACACGGGTTCATCGCCGCTACGAGCATGAAATTCGCAGGGAATGTGACCGAGCCCTGGGCGCGGCTGATCGTCACGACCTTGTCCTCCAGCGGCTGCCTCAGCACCTCCAGGACCGTGTGACCGAACTCCGGCAGCTCGTCGAGGAACAGCACGCCCCGGTGACTCAGCGTTATCTCACCGGGCCTCGGCGAGCGTCCTCCACCGGCGAGTCCCGCGTTCGAGATGGTGTAGTGGGGAGACCGGAACGGTCTCTCGTCGATGAGGGGCGACGACGGCGGCAGGAGCCCGCTGACGCTGTATATCTTGGTGACGTCCAGCGCCTCCTCGCGGGTCATGGCCGGCAGCACCGACGGCAGGCACCGCGCCAGCAGGGTCTTGCCGCTGCCGGGAGGGCCGTTGAACAGTATGTTGTGGCCTCCGGCGGCAGCGACCTCCAGCGCGCGCTTCGCGAACTCCTGGCCCCGGATGTCCGCCATGTCCATCCCGGAAGGCTTAGCTCCGTTTCTGTCCGGCCGCTTCAGGCCGCTCTTCACGACCGGCTTGATGGGCCTGCTCCGGTCGAGGTGGTTCACCAGCGCCCCCAGGTCTCGCAGCGGCACCACGTCTATGCCCTCCACGAGCGCCGCCTCCTCGGCGTCCGTCTCGGGTACGAACACAGTGTCGTACCCCTCGTCCCTGGCGACCACCACCATCGGCAGGATGCCCGTCGTATGTCTCAGCCCGCCGTCGAGCGAAAGTTCCCCCAGGAATACGGAGCGGTCGGGCACGTCCTCCACCTGGCCCGTGCTGTGAAGGAGCGCAAGCGCTATGGGGAGGTCGTAGGCAGGGCCCGCCTTGCGCAGGTCGGCAGGGGCCAGGTTGACGGTGATGCGGCGCATCGGGAAGTCGCTGCCGGAGTTGCGGATGGCCGCTCGGACGCGCTCCCGCGCCTCCTGCACCGCCGTGTCCGGAAGGCCTACGATCGTGAAGGATGGCAGGCCGGGCGAGATGTCCACCTCAACCTCGACGATGTACCCGTCGAGTCCCACCACGGCACAGGTCTTAGATTTGGCC
Organism: Dehalococcoidia bacterium; assembly: GCA_034420735.1. Taxonomy (GTDB): domain Bacteria; phylum Chloroflexota; class Dehalococcoidia; order Lucifugimonadales; family CAJWER01. The sequence continues at coordinate 41,442 of DAOULA010000001.1, read as the reverse complement.
AGCATAGCAGCTCCCGGTCGGCAATCAGGCCTCGACATGCTAAGCAACTCATTAACGGCAGTCAACGCGTTGCGTGTATTTCTCTGCATAACTTCATCCGGCGCCCATAATAGCACACATGTACCCCTGATTACCGGCAATGCAGCTGTTCAGAGTCGATGTGACAGAGGAATCGCCCCACACTCTAGCTGTGATTCTGGAGAGCGCAGCGACGAAGAATCTACGAGCCTTGCACACGCAGGGCCGTACTTAGGCTAGATTCGTAGATTCCTCACTGCGTTCGGAATGACAGTCGTGGAGAACCGCTCAACTCATGGAGACTGAACAGTTAGTACTTCTGACACGGTGCCGAAGGCCGCTGGGGCTATGCGGGCTACCCGGGGGATGGACCGTGAGGCTTCTTCAGCTTGTACACAATGAAATTGGGGGCTCGGAATTCATCTTCGAACTCCGGGTGTTCGGCCAGCTGGGCTTCGGACGGCGTGGGCTCGAGGATTCCATCGATCGCGAACCCGGCATCGAGGAACGCGGCAACATAGCTGGACAATGTTCTGTGCATGTTCACGATGGAGGTCCCCAGCCATTCGAGATCCCGAGGCCCCTCGTCCCAGTAGCTATTGAGCGGATAGAACAGCTTCTTCGTACCCTGCCTCACCCATCCACCGCTGTCCGCACTCCTCATTGGGTGTACGTTGCACACGACGAGCCTGCCGCCGGGCTTGAGCACCCTGTATGCGGCCTCTATCGCCCTGCGGTAGTCGAGCAGGTCCACTAGCACTATGTATGACACCGCCAGGTCGAAGCCGGCGTCATCCACGCCAGCGAGATCGACCGCGTCGCCAACGAGATAGGTCTGTCCCTCCCGGCCAAGCGCGCGGGCCCGGTCTATCAGCGGCCTCGTCAGGTCTACGCCCGTGACGATCGCGCCGCGCTCGGCCAGCAAGCGGCAGAACCGTCCCTCGCCGCACCCAATGTCTATCACTGACTTGCCCGATACATCCCCCAGCGCTTCGAACATCCACGCATCCAGCATATCGCTGCGAATGGACTGGTCGGTCTCGATCCAGCTCTGTGCCGCGCCGGTCCACTGCGTGCGCAGCCGTCCCTCAAGGTCCATGGTGCTCCACTCCATTGCGCCAGGCGCAGAATTCGCGATAATACGGATCAATGAGCCATTGTATAGCCCGCCCCAAGTCCCTGGGTGATCAGAATGGCGACATGGGGGCGCGTCCAGCCCGACATTGCGTGAGGAACACCTACGAGTGAACAGCTTCAGCGACCTGCTTAGAGACCGCGCTTCGGGCGTCTGGGAGAAGGAACACCGGCACCCGTTCGTAGTCGAGCTTGGGGAAGGCACCCTGCCACTCGAGAAGTTCCAGTGGTACATGAGGCAGGACTACCTGTTCCTGATCGAGTTCTCGCGGGTCATCGCACTGGGCGTTGCCAAGGCGCAGTCCCTCGACGACATGGGCTGGTTTGCGAGGCTGCTCCACGAGACGCTGAACACGGAGATGGCCCTCCACGTCAGCTTCTGCCATGACTTCGGCATATCCGAGGACGAGCTTCTGGCAACCCGGCTCTCACCCACGACGCTCGCGTACACGAACCACATGCTCGCCAATGCCCACTCGGGCACCATAGGCGAGATTGCCGCGACCCTCTTGCCCTGCTCGTGGGGGTACGCGGAGATCGGCCAGGCCCTCGAGGAGCGCGGCAAGCCTGCCGACCATCCCCTCTACTGCCGGTGGATCGAGATGTACAGCTCGCCCGAGTTCGGTGAGCTCGCCGAATGGCTCCGCTCGTTTATCGACCGCACGGCTCTGGGCCTGTCTGAGCAGCAGCGGGAGCGCCTCGCAGAGGTATTCGTCTCGAACAGCAAGTACGAGTACCTCTTCTGGGACGCGGCATACAGGATGGAAGAGTGGCACGTTTAGGTACATTCGTCAGGGAACCGGCAGGATGACCGACGGGCTCAGGGTTGGGTTCATAGGCGCCGGCCGCATCGCCGACATGCACTACGAGGGCTACCGGGACAACCCCAGGGCAAGCCTGGACGCGGTGTGCGACGTCGACCCGGAGCTGGCCCGCCGCCGGGCCGCCGAGTGGGGCGCAGGGAAGACCTACGACGACTACAGGCGGCTGCTGGACGACCCCGACATCGACGCGGTGGAGATCATCACGCCCCACCACCTGCACGCCGAGATGAGCATCGCAGCCCTAGAGGCCGGCAAGCACGTCTCCGTGCAGAAGCCGATGGCCATGAACATCGCCGAGGCCGACGCGGTGCTGGCGGCAGCCGACCGCTCGGGCCGTCTATTCCGCGTCATCGAGAACTACCGATTCACACCGCTGTTCGCCAGGACCAGGGAGATGGTGGATGCCGGTGAGATAGGCGAGCCGCTGTCCCTCAGGTTGAAGTCGCTGACGGGCAACCTCAAGTACGGCTGGGACGTGCCGCCAAACGCCCAGGACTGGCGCTCCGACTCCGGGCGTTCCGGTGAGGGCTCGGTGAACTTCGACCACGGACAGCACATCTGGTCGATCGCCAGGTTCCTTATGGGCGACATAGAGCGGGCCTTCGCCTACGTGGGGAGGGAGCGCGTAAAGGCACACCACGAGCTGCAGCCGGGAGCCCTCCTCGACAACCCCACCATGGCCAGCTGGAAGTACCGCAGCGGCGACAGGTTCGGCTCCTGGGAGGCGGTCTATGCCGACGACCTGGTCATCAGGTCGCAGTACTACCCCATATACGTGTCGGCCGAGGTGACAGGGACCCGCGGCGTACTGTGGGCCAACAACTTCATCGGCCAACGCCTGGACAGGGCGCCGCTCGAGATGTACAGGGACGGTGAGATCACGCGGTTCGATGACATCGACCCGGACTATGCCACCAGCTTTTCCCTGGCGGTGAGGGATTTCGTGGACGCGGCCCTCGACGGACGCGAGACGGAGATGACGGGCGCCGAGGCGCGCGAGGTGCTGCGCTTCTCGCTGGCCATACTGCGGTCCGGCAAAGAGGGCAGGGAAGTCGCCATCGACGAAGTCACCGCGTAGCATGGCGAACCGAAAGCGCCCTCCCTCGCACCAAATGCACATGATCTTCGCGAGAAGATGCCGCCTGGCGGCACGGAACCTGCTGCCCCTGTGGGCCTGCGCGCTGATAGCGGGCCTGTTGCTGGCCTGCAGCCAGGACCCGGAACCCGACGCTCCCGTTGCGACGCCTGTCCCCACCGTAACTCCTACTCCTGTGCTCGCAAGTCCAGGGCCCATGCAGCACGCGAGGAAGTTCCACACCGCCGAGCTCTTGCAGGATGGCAGGGTCCTCGTCGTAGGCGGGCAGGACCGCAAACTGGTGCCCCTCGCGTCGGCCGAGCTCTACGACCCCGAGACAGCCAGGTGGAGTCTAACGGGCTCCATGAGCGTCCCCAGGAGGGAGCACAGCACCGTCGTGCTTGCGGATGGCAGGGTCCTGGCGATGGGCGGCCTGGACGAGAATCGCAAGGCCCTCGCATCTGCGGAGATATACGATCCCCAGACGGGCGAGTGGGCTCCCGTCGCAAACATGGACGTGGCGCGGCGCGGCCACCGGGCTCTGCTCCTGTCGGATGGGAGGGTGCTGGTCTTCGGCGGACGTCAGATCTCTGTGAGGCTCCTCGAATCGGACTCGCTGCAGATGGTCGAGACCTTCGATCCTGCGTCCGGAGAGTGGACGAACGCCGCCGATATGAAGGTGGGCCACATTGGGCTAGAGGCCGTGGTCCTCCAGGACGGGCGAGTGTTGGTGACAGGTGGAATGACGACAGCAGGCGCTGAGACGGCCAGCGCGGTCCAGTCCGACAGCAGCGGAGAAGACGCAGGAGCGACCGGGCGTTCCCCGAGGACCAGCGGGCCCGAGATGTACGATCCCACTGCAGGTGAGTGGTCGCAATCGGGGTTCGCCAGGGCAACCATGTCCCACACCCTGACGCTCCTCGAGGATGGCCTCGTGGTACAGGCTGGTGGATTCGGCGGCGTCGCTGCCGCCGGCGTGCCGAACATCGAGCTGTTCAATCCGAGGGCGGACGAGTGGGGGACAGGGCCGCCAATGGCTGATGGGCGCATGTTCCACACCGCGACTCTGCTCAATGACGGGAAGCTGCTCCTGATCGGGGGAACGGGTGTAGAGGGCAATCTCAGGTCCGCGGAGGTCTTCGACCCTGACGCCAGGACCTGGACTCCGGCGGGTCGGACTTCAGTGCCGCGCTCCGGTCACACGGCGACCCTACTCCAGGACGGCACGGTGCTCGTCGCAGGCGGGGGAAGCGCCCAGGCAGAGTTGTTCCACCCGGCCAACAACGCCTGGCGATAGAACCAAAGCTCTTGAGCCCAGCCTCCGTCAAAGACTCTCCCGGTCGCCTTGCCGTAACAGCGGTCATCGCTGCGGCGTGCCTGGTCTCCCTCATCGGGTTCGGAATCCGCTCCGGCTTCGGACTCTACCTCGAGCCGATGACGACCGACAACGGATGGTCGCGGGAGACTTTCGCCCTGGCCCTCGCGATCCAGAACCTGCTGTGGGGCATTGGCGTACCGGTGGCCGGAGCGATTGCGGACCGGTACGGAACGGCCAGGGTCGTGGTGGTGGGAGCAGCAGTGTACTCTGCCGGCGTCGCCGGGATGGCGATGTCCGGCAGCAGTCTCGCTCTCTACCTGACCGCGGGGCTGCTCGTAGGCCTGGGCGTGGCCTTCTGCTCGCTATCCCTGGTGCTCGCGGCCATCGCCCGGGTCATCGGCCCGGACCGTCGCTCCCTGGCCCTTGGGCTGGGGACCGCCGCCGGGTCTCTGGGCCAGGTCGTGTTCTCTCCAATCAACCAGGCCCTGATATCCCAATACGGCTGGTACGACTCCCTGCTGGTGATGTCGGTCGTCGCGCTGGTAATCGTCCCGCTGGCGTTCAGCCTCAGAGGCGGGTCGGGACCACGAGGGGAAGCAGCATCGGAAATGGGGCTGACCGACGCCCTGGGCGAGGCGATACATCACCGGAGCTACCTGCTCCTAACGGCAGGGTTCTTCGTATGTGGATTCCATGTTGCGTTCATCACCGTGCACTTCCCCTCGTACGTTACCGATCTCGGTCTCCCGGCCCGAGCAGGGGCGCTGGCCCTTTCGCTGGTGGGACTGTTCAACATTTTCGGGTCGCTGATGTCGGGCGCGTTCGGGCAGCGCTACCCCAAGAAGGTCGGGCTCTCCGCCATCTACTTCTCCCGGGCGCTGGTCATGACCGGACTCCTGCTCGCCCCTGCCAACGAGCTGACGATCTACCTATTCGCCGCGTCGATGGGGCTGCTCTGGCTGTCTACCGTGCCTCTGACCACCGGGATAGTGGCGCAGATGTTTGGGCTGAGGTTCATGGCGACGCTGTTCGGGATCGTATTCCTGAGCCACCAGCTAGGGAGCTTCACCGGCGTGTGGCTCGGCGGGGTGCTCTACGACCGCACCGGCTCTTACGACGTCATGTGGTGGGCGGGTGTGTTCTTCGGACTATTCGCCGCCGTAGTCCACCTGCCGATCAACGACCGGCCCCTGGCGCGGCTGAGCACCGCCCGCGCCGAGAGCTAGCGGACCGCCCTAAGACGAGGACTGCTCAGCCAGGGCCTCGCGGTTGGGCCTGCTGTACTCCGTTTCGCTCATCGGCATGCCCTCGCGCGGGTTCCACTTGTCGTCATGCTCGAACTTGCCCAGGGCCTTCGCCATCTCGCGCATGTGGGTGGCCTTGCAGCCGCAGCAGCCGCCTATGTAGTTGACGCCGAGGTCCCTTGCGGTCGACGCGAACTCGCCAAGCTCGTACCGGGTGAGCTGGTTCGGCTCGAGCCGGTCGGGAAAGCCGGGGTTGCCCGTGAACCACGGCGTTTCGTCGGTGCAACGGAAGGCGACCGGCTGGGCCGCCAGGTAGCCGTCGAATGCGCCCCGCATCTCGCGGATGTGGGGCAGCATGCGCTGGGGGTCGTTCATGCAGTTCAGGCCGACTATGTCCACGCCCGCGTCGTGGAGCCGCCGGGCGCACTCCGCAACGGTGAAGCCGTCCTCCGAGACGTTGCTCTCTCGGAAGGACATCGTGATCATGGCGGGCAAGGAGGTCTTGCGCTTGATCCTGTCGGCGCACAGCAGCGCCTCCCCCAGCTTGAAGAAGAGCTCGCCGATCACGAAGTCGACCCCCGCCTGCGCGTCGATCTGCTCGTCGAACATGTCGGCCACGAGCCGCTCCGACTTATCGTCGTCCGGCTCCCACATCCACGTCGAGCTCAGGTCGCCCGCGACCAGCATGTCGTCGCCGGCGACCTCCCGGGCGATGTCCGTAGCAGCCCGGTTGATCTCAGTGACCTTGTCGCCGTACCCGACTGTGTTGAGCTTCTCCCTGCTGCCGTAGAAGGCCATCACCTGCAGGACCTCGCAGCCCGCGTTCCTCATCTCGCGGTGAAGCTCACGGATCGCGCCGGGGTGCGTGATGGCCAGCTCGGGCGTAAATGCGCCCGTGACCACGTAACCCCGCTGCTCCAGCTCGATGATGTATCCGCCGTCTCCAAGTACGACGCCTTCCGACAGGCGCTCCAGGATGCCCTTCCCGGCCATTGCACGCTCCCCCAAGTCGATTGATCAGGTGCGCGTCGCTATCAGCATCACGATGACGATTGCCAGCACCAGCTTCATGCCGAACCCGTACACGCTCAGGATCCCGAGCAAACCGGGACCATACTTGTACTTATTCACGAACCGGCTCCTCTCTGCGCATACTCACGCCTTCATCTTCTCGCCCCTCGGATCGTAGAGGGGCTCCTCCACGACCGTTGCCGGGATGCGGTTACCAAAGTATAAGACATCTACGCTCGTACCCACATCGCTGTGGGACGTCGGCAGGTAGCCGTAGACGATGCCGCGGCCGATAGAGTGGCCATACCCGGCGCTCGTCACGTAGGAGAGCACACGGTCGCCGTCGAGTATCGGCTCCTTGCCCATCACCACTGCGTCCGGGTCGTCAAGCGTCATGCAGCTGAGCTTCCGGGTCAGGCCCCGCGCCCTCTTCTCTTTCAGGGCGTCTCTGCCGATGAAGTTTCCGCTCTTCAGCCTGACGGCGAAGCCGATGCCTGCCTCGTAGGGGTTGTACTCCGTGTGGATGTCGTTGCCCCAGAGCCGGTAGCCCTTCTCGAGCCGCAGCGACTCGAAGGCCCCGCCGCCCGCCGCGACGACTCCGAGGGGCTGGCCCGCCTCCCACAGGATGTCCCAGAGCCGCTTGCCCTGCTCCGTGGGGGCGTATATCTCCCACCCAAGCTCGCCCACATACGAGATCCTGAAGGCCAGGGCGGGGACGTCTCCGACGGTTATCGGTCTGCCGGTCATGTACGGGAAACCGTCGTTGCTCACGTCGTCGGCGCACACCTGCTCCAGGAGGTCACGGGCGCGCGGCCCCCAAAGCCCGATGCAGCACAGGCTCGTGGTGGAGTCCTTCACCACTACCGAGCCGTCAGAGGGCAGATTCGACTCGATCCAGTCCAGGTCGTGAAGCCCCATCGCGCCGCCGGTGACGACCATGAACTCCTGCTCGCCCAGCCGCGTTATCGTGAGATCGCACTTGATGCCGCCGCTGGGAGTCAGCATCGACGTGTACGTGATGCTCCCGACGGGCCTGTTCATCTGGTTCGAGGCGAGACGCTGGAGCGCGTCGAGAGCGCCGGGCCCGGACACCTCGAACTTGGCAAATGGGCTGAGGTCGAACATCGCAACACGCTCGCGGGTCGCCACGTGCTCCGCCGCGACGGTCGGAGACCACCCCCTGGCCTCCCAGCCTGTGCGAGCCTCTCCCTTCACGCTCAGGGAGTCCAGCAGCCCGGCGTTGGCCTCGTACCACTGGGGCCGCTCCCAACCTGCGTTCTCGAAGAACTCGGCGCCCAGCTCCTTCTGGCGCTCGTGGAACGGCGTCAGCCGGAGGTCGCGCGGGTATTCCATCTGCTGGAGCGGATGGATGATGTCGTAGACCTCGCGGTATTGTTGAGCCGCCCTAGCGCGAACGTACGGACGGGAGCGCGCATGCGGATGGAACCGCCTGATGTCCGCCTCCCGGAGATCGACAGACGGCTCCCCACCAACGATCCACTCGGCTACCGCCCTCGCCACACCGGCCGAGTGGGTGATCCAGACGGCTTGCGCGGACCAGAAACCCGCAACCTGGGATGACTCTCCCAGCACAGGGAACCCGTCGTTGGTGAACGAGAACATGCCGTTGAGCTCCCTGGCGAGCCCCACGTCCCGGAGGGCTGGCAACAGCTCGCCCGCCGCCTCCAGCGCAGCTTCGAAATGGTCCGGCGCGAACGGCATCTCTGCCGGTGGCAGCGGGCCGTCTCCATGCTCGCGGATCTCCTCGGCGTCCAGGAGCAGCGGTTCGTGCCGGTAGGAGCCGATGCCGTAGCTCTCTCCGACCTGCCGGAAGTACATGGCCTTGTCCTGGTTGCGCAGGAACGGCTGCGAGATCTCGTCCTCGGCCCCGGCCAGGTCAGGCAGGGGGTCAGTCACGGCGTAGAGGTGCTGCATCGGGGACAGCGGGATGGGCACTCCCGCCATGCCGCACACCTTCGGCGCCCAGATTCCGGTAGCCGCGACGACCAGGTCGGTCTTGATGCTCCCCCTAGTGGTCTGGACTCCCGTAACCCTCCCGCCGTCGATGTCGAACCCCGTGACCTTGGTGTGGCCGTGGAACGATGCTCCGCGCTCCTCCGCAAACTTGGCCATAGCCTCCGCGGGTCTGATCGCCCTGCTCTGGATGTCTCCCGGCACATAGAGGGCGCCGTAGATGCGGTCGGTCAGCATCGGGACCTTCTCGCGTGCCTCGGCTGCGCTTACCAGGTGGGCCTCTATGCCATAGCTCATGGCGGTACCGGCCCTCCGCTTCAGCTCCTCGAGCCTCTCCGGCGTCCAGGCCACCTCCATGCTGCCCACAGCCTTGGCGCAAGGCTCGCCGTCCAGCGTCAGGCTGGGCCACAGCTCGGCTGTGTACTTGGCAAAGCCCGCCATCGTCTTCGAAGGGTTGATCTGGAAGACCAGGCCGGGGGCGTGGGAGGTGGAGCCGCCCGTGTCGAATAGCGGCCCCTGCTCCACGACCACTACGTCCTTCCATCCCAGCTGGGCCAGGTGATAAGCAAGGCTGCAGCCGACAATTCCGGCACCGACTATCACGACCCTGGCCTGGTCCTGCATTGCGGCTACTCCCCTCGCTCAATGACGCGCTTCAGCACGCCCAGCTCCTTCGAGAGCTGCCGGCGCATCCCCCATCGGAAGAGCCCCGACATCAGCCCGGCCACAGAACCTTCCGCACCCGTCTCGACCGTATTGGTCACCCTGGTCGCGCCGTCTGCCTCCTCCAGCTCCATGACTCCCGAATACCGCAGCATGCCCTCGGACTCTACGCCGAAACGCGACGGTGGCTCGCAGACCGTGACCGTGTAACGGACGTCGAACTCGCGCCCGCGGTGCGTGAACTTACCCGTGAAGACCGAGCCCTGCGCCACGTCGCCCTCCGACGTGAGCCTGGTCTGCGTGACCCCCTTGGCCCACAGGTCCATCCTCTCCACGTCGGAGACGAACGCCCACACCTCGGCGATGGGCCTGTCGACGAGCACCGACGCGCTGCTTGAAATCGCTTCCGCCACCAGGCCTACCTCCCGTATACCGGCGTCAGCCAGCCTGAGCGGCTATTGTCGCGCCCGGACGCGGCGGAGACGTAGGTCCCGTTTACCGCCGAGGTGATGGGGCCGGGGCCGCCGTCACCCACGTCGAACCGGTCAACGGCACCAACCGGCGTCACCCCAAGCGCGGTGCCGGACAGGAACACCTCGTCGGCCACGTACAGCTCGGTGCGGTCGATGTCCCGTTCCACCACCTCGATGCCGTGCACCTCTCGGAGCAGCGTGATGACCGTGTCGCGCGTGATGCTCTCGAGGATGTCGCTCGTCACGGGCGGCGTCAGCACAGTCCCGTCGCGCACGACGAACAGGCACGCGCGGGCCTCCTCCGTCACGTGTCCCCTGGCATCGAGCATCAGCGCGCCGTCGTACCCATCGGTCTCCGCCTGCAGCAGGGCGAGCCGGGCGTTCTGGTAGTTGGCCGCGCACTTTATCCGCGGCGGGGTGGTGTTGTCCTCGATTCTCCGCCACGACGACACCGCCAAGCGGAACGGCCGGGCGTCCCAGCCGCCTGTGTCGACGACGGCCCCGGCCGGCACGGCGACGATCCCGAATGAGACAGGGCCGCGCGCCTGTATCGAGCCATCGCCCGCCACGAACATGCTGGGCCGCAGGTGGACTCCCTGGCGGACGTCGTTGGCCTGGAGTAGCTCGGTGATCAGCCCTATTACGTCGTCCACGCCGTACTCGATCGGGTCCATGCCCATGAGCCTGGCGGACTGTAGGAGCCGGGAAGCGTGCTCGCGGGCGCGAAACAGGTACAACTCCCCGTCGTCGTCGTTCCAGTATGCGCGTATGCCCTCGAAAGCCGTGGCGCCGTATCGTACCGCAGGGGTGCTTATGTGCAGCACGGCCTGGTCGTGTCTTACGACCCTGCCGTCCATGACCAGGTATTCCAGGTGTTCAGCCATCGACTCAGGCCCTGTTGCCGCCGTAGGTTGAGCGCAAGGCTGTACCGTCGTCGAAGCGCCCAGCCCTGAGAGGCGAGATGTCCACGGTGCTCGGAGCGCCGCCCACTATCATCTCGGCGAGGCAGAGCCCCATCGCCGGCGCAATCTTGAACGAGTGGCCACTGCCGCCCACGGCGAGGTAGTGATGGTCGTTGGCGGGGGAGCGGTCGAGGATCATGTTCCAGTCGGGGGTGATCGTGTACAGACCCGCCCAGCCGTGGACGACCTCGCCGCCGGCCATCGCGGGGAAGCGGTGAGCAAGCAGCCCGCTGGTCTCGCGCACGAACTTCTCGTCGGCCTCCTTCACGTACGAGTCGGGTTCTGCCGGCTCGTTCTCCTTGGGATGGCCCGTGCCGACGAGCACGGTGCCCTCTTTGTCGGGGCGAATGTAGGTGCGGTCGACCATGTTCGACACGCACCGGCGCAGTTCAGGCGCGCCGTCGGGCGTGCGAACTACGATGTCCTGCTCCCGCGAAATCTCCAGCGGCAGGTCGAGCCCCATCCATCTGCCGACCTCGTAGGCCCACGGCCCGGCCGCGTTCACGACGACCCGCGTCTCGATGTCGCCGCCGGGGGTTCCTACCGTGCTGACGCCGTTGCTGGCCGAAAGGCCGGTCGCAGGGGAGTGGTCGCGGGCCTCGCCGCCGTTCGCCTGGGCCTTCGCAACCATCGCCCGCACCATCGCGACCGGGTCCACGTAGCCGGACTCTGGCTCGAAAGCCACCCGGCCTATTCCCTCGGTGTTGAGGCCCGGAAGCTCCTCAGCCGCCTCCTCGACCGAGATCGGCCACGTCTTAACGCCCTCGCGCTGGAGCCGCTCTATGTTCACGTCGAACACGTCCGCAGCTTCCGGCGGCACCAGGAAAAGCCAGCCCGTGGACGTGAACACGTCCGCTCCGTCGAACTCGTCCTCGAATCCCTGGAAGAACTCCAGGCTCTTCCTGACGAGCCGTATCGAGACCTCATTCGAGTAGTGCTGGCGGACGAAGGCGGCCGAGTCTCCCGTCGACCCCGAAGCCAGGTCGCCCTTCTCCAACAGGACAACATCCCTCATGCCCAGCTTGGTCAGGTAGTAGAAAATGCTCGCGCCGAGCGCCCCGCCGCCAATGACAACCGCATCTGCCGTCTTCTTAGCCATCTTATCCCTTTGCTCTCCGTGTTCGTTTTGGTGACTACACCGGCCGGCCGTGGAACCTTCGCAGGGTCTCCATGTCCTCGACGGGCGGCTTCTCGAACCAGCCCCTGCGGCTGACCGTCGGTATGCCCGCGGCGCTCATGTCCGCCATCATCTCCGCCATCTTGAATCCCGTCACCATGCCGTCCAGCACGGGCGCGCCGATCACCTTCTCGACGTCCGGCACGTCGTGGGTCAGGACCGAGCCCGCCAGGGTGCACCCCGGCACTACGACCTCCGCGCCGTCCTCTTCGACGCACCGCTTCGCGGCATCCACCACGGCCTCGATCACCTCGCCCGGCGGCGTCTTATCGGGATACAGGTCGTTGGCGTCGATGTCGAAGGGACGCTGCGATACGAAGTGGTCGTGCAGCCCGTACTTCTCGAGCAGTGACTCCTGAATCTTGCCGTTCTGGTGGTCGACTGTGACGAGCGAGAAGGTAGCGCCCATCATGTGCGAGACAAGCGCCGCCGACTCCAGCGTCGCCGTGACGGGTATGTCCACGAGCTGCCTCGCCTCGTGAAGGCCGATGTCCAGGTTGCACGAGAGGAACACGGCGTCGTACCCCTGCTTCTCCGCCCACATGACCTTCTCCAGCGTCCCGTCCGTGCACATGTACCGGAAGTAGAGCCACTGGTTGTTTCGCAGCGGGTACATGTCCGCGATGTTGACCATCTCGAACTCGGTATCGTCCCGCGCGATCCGCGACAGGTTCTCCTCGCCGTGAAACTCAGTGTCCCCGAATGGGTTGACCACCAGGATTCTCATGACTGCCCTCTATATCCATCTCTCCGTTGTAACTCGGCTTCCACAACCCGGGGCAGCAGATGACGCCACGCCTCATCCTCCTCGGGCCGGTCCCAGTCCTCTGCCAGCGATGCCTCCGACAGCAAGGCGGTCTCCGGCACGTCAGGCGCAGGACGACTCCGATTATATTCTGGATGCCGCCCCGAGGGTAGCTGGTGCCTCGGCATGATCCGCGTTAGGGCAGGGAGGGCCACTGCAGGTGTTGGGACAAGAGGGCGGCGATGCTGCCTAGGACGCCGCCGCCTATGAGCGCGCCATAGAAGCCGCCCGTGAAGCTCGCCTCGAGGCCGCCGGTCAACATGCCGTAGATTGCGCCGACTACAGCGCCTGCGAAGCTGAAACCCACGATGCAGATGGCCCACAGGACCCACGGTTTATCTCCATCGTTGTTCCACAAGCGGACCCTACCGGCAATCAGTCCATAGAGGAGGGCCCCGATGGATCCGGCGGCGAATCCAAAGACAGCAAAGAAGAACGGCATCCCTATGAGGGCCATGAATGCCAGCGCCGTGCCCCAGCTCAGTCCCGGGGTCGACGTGGAGGTGATCACGCCAGTGGTTACGAGTACGTCGACGGCGGCTCCGCCAAATGAGTAGAGTACCCCGGCAACGAGACCTACAACTGCCATCAGGGCAGCTTGCCGCGCTGCTACCGAGAATACTCCGATGCTGCCTGGACCCTGCATACCCGCTCCTTCGCGCCCCACGCCGTAGCCCGCTCAGGTCCCCGTCAGAGGTAACCTGCTCTTACCGCGGCAGGTACTCTTGGTAGAAGCGCTGCCAGTTGCGGTACATTATATTCTCGATGTCGCCGCCGGAGTAGCCGCGCCGGTCGAGGGCTTCGGCGAGCTTCTGGTAGTCCGCCACCGTGTCGACCTCGTAGGGCGCGCCTTCGCGGCCTCCCTGGCCGTCTGTGTCTCCGCCGATGGCGCTGTGCAGGGTGTTGCCCGCGAGCTGGCTCACGTGGTCGACGTGATCGACCATGTTGTCCAGGGTCACTTCCTTGCGCTCGAACACGTCGCGCCTTTTCGGCACGTTAGCCCAGTCGATCCCGTCCCTGTAAAGCATCCACGTGTCCATCGAGTGGCCGATGACGCCGCCCCTCGAGATGACCTCGAGCAGGATGTCGTCTGGCTGCTGGCGCTCGCCTGGGCTGACGGCGCGGCAATTCTGGTGGCTCGCCAGGAGCGGGCCGTCGAACATACCGACAGCCTCCCTTACCGAGCGGTCGGACGTGTGGGTCACGTCCAGGATCATGCCGAGGCCGTCCATCTCGCGCAGGAGCGCCTCGGCGGGAGGGAAGAGCCCGCCCTCCGTGCCGGTCCCCGTGCCGTGGGAGTATGTGCTCACCCCATAGTGTGAAAGGCTGATCACGCGCAGACCCCTCTCCCACCACTCGTGGACCTGCTCGGGCCAGACGATCGGGTCAGCGCCCTCCATGCCGATGATCAAGCCCACGGGCAGGGCGCTGTAGTCTTCCGCGTCTGACCACTCCCGCATGTGGGCAGCAAAGTCGCCCGACGTGGCGAGGACACGCGCCTCGCCTTCCGCCGCCAGGACCTCGTAGTAGGCGAGGTGGGCCTGCGCGGCAGAATAGGCAATGTGGCCGGTGCGGTAGCCCCAGATGGGGCTGTTGGGGCGGCGAATGCGCCCCACAACCTTGACCAGTGCGGCAGCAACGCCGCCCTTGCGCATCTCGGGCAGGCTCGCCATCGTCTCGGCATCGGGCCAGCCGTGGGACGCGCTTTGCCTCCCGGTTGCGCTCCGCACCTCGTCGATGGGCAGGGTGAGGTCGCGGTCGAGGTCTAATGCCCCGTAGGCCATCGGATAGTCGCCGTCGATTATCAGCATTCTTCGCCCCCCAAGCTGCATTAGCCTCTGCGCTCTCTGCGTCCTCTGCGGTGAACTTCAGTGCTCGCGGAACAGCGCGCCGAAGCCCGGAATGGTGTCGTCGACGCCAGCCAGGCGCAGGGCCATCCAGATTGTCGCCTGCGTGCTTGAGACCACCGGAAGGCCGGTCTCCGCTTCGAGCTCGTCCACGATGTCCAGGGTGCGAACGTTGCCGCAGCTAAGGAAGAACCCGTCAACGTTCGAATAGTCCAGCGACTTGGCGGACTTCAGCCATTCGGTGGCGGGCAGGTCGCCCCTGTCCAGGTTGTCCTCGATGTCCTTGTTCTCGAATGCGGTGACCGTAACTCCGTGGTAAGCCAGGAACTCGACCTCGCGGTTGGTGAGATCCTCGTTGTAGGGCGTGGTCATCACGACGCGCTTCATCCCAAAGGCCTTGATTCCGCCGACAATGGCCTCGCTCGTGGTCATGGTCTTCGCGCCTGGCACCAGCTCCGCGAGGCGGTCCTTGATGGCCTGGTTGCCGTCCTGGCCGTCTTTGAAGCTGCCCGAAGTGCACATGTAGATGGCCACGTCGGGGCTGGTCGTTGCGAGCTGCCTTGCGGCCAGGTCGATGCCCTCGTTCATGCCGGTCAGCGCATCAGCGTCGGTGTGCCCCAGCAGCAGGCGGGCGGGAATGCCTATCACCCCGTCCAGCGAGGCGGTGGCCTTCAGGAATTCCTGCTCGAAGGCCAGGCAGGAGGACGGCAGCATGAACGCGATCTTGGCCCTGGCCCCGTATCTTCCATTCGTTGCCATATGCCGCTCCTAGTAGGGACTACCTAGTCACCCCTTAGCTGGCTGGTGGCGCCCTCGTCGACTTTCAGGGTATCCGGGTCCACAGCTACGCCATAGATCTCTCGGGCCCTCTCGAGGCTCAGCAGGCCCGCCGCGACATCGTCCCGGACCGCATCCGCGTCTCTATTCCGGGGAGTGCCCCAGCCACCGCCTCCAGGTGTCTCGGTCACTATGACTCGTCCAGACGGAACGGTTGTAGTCACCTTGGAGGGGAGACGCGTGACCGAGCCGTCGGGTTCTATTACCTCACACTTGGAGGTCTCAGCGTTGCTCCCGCCCTCCAGACCCCAGGGCGGCACCTCTCCGCGGTCTGAGCTCAGCGTCAGCTGGACGTCTCCCTGCGTCCTCAGGACCCGGGTCAGGCCCACGCCTCCCCTGTGCTCGCCTGCGCCCTCGGAGTCGGGCAGGAGGCCGTACTTCTCCACTATGAGCGGATAGGCGGCCTCAATCGCCTCGACGGGCGCGTTGCGGGTGTTGGTCATGTGGTTCTGGATGGCGTCCATGCCGTCCAGGTCGTGCATTGCGCCCTGGCCGCCGGCGTACGTCTCGATATAGTTGTACAGGACGCCGCTGCGGGGGTCCCTTCCGCCGATGTTGAGCAAGTTCATCGTGCCGGAGCAGGCCGCCTGGACCCGCTCGGGGATGGCCTCGGCCAGCGCCCCAAGCAGCACGTCGGTGATCCGCTGGGTCGTGATGATGTTGGCGTTGCAGACCGAGGTCGGGTAGATGGCCGACAGCACGCTGCCCTCGCGCACGATGATGTCGAACGGGCGGTAGGCGCCCGCGTTGGGAGGCAACTCCGGGTCCAGTATGGCCTTGAAGACGTAGTAGACGCACGCCGCCACGGAGGGCCAGCGGCAGTTGATCGGGCCGAGCGCCGCGTCGTCCGAAGCGGAGAAGTCCGTGCGAATGGAGTCGCCCCTCGCCTCGATCTCCACCCGAATGGTGTATGGCTTGGTGGAGATGCCGTCCCCCTCGATCACGTCCTCGTAGCTGTACGTGCCCTTGGGGACCTTCTGGAGCGCGGCTCTCATGCGCCGCTCCGAGTACCCGATCATCTCGTCGAGATAGGTGCCAACCCGTTCGGGGGTGTACCTGTCCATCAGTTCGGCCAGCCTGCGGGCGCCGGTGAGGTTGCAGGCGTACTGGGCGAGCAGGTCGCCCTTCACTTCGACCTGCGGCCTGACGTTCTGGGCTATCAGCGACCAGAGCTCCGGCTCCAGCTCGCCGCCCCTGAAGAGGCGGATGGGCGGGATCTGCAGCCCCTCCTGGAATATCTCCCGCACGCCGAATGGCATCGAGCCGGGCGCGAATCCGCCGACGTCGACGTGGTGCGCCTGGTTGGCCGTGATGGCGATCATCTCGCCCTCGTAGAAGACGGGGGAGATCAGGCACAGGTCGTTGAGGTGGCCGGGGCCCGCAGGGTAGGGCATGTTCATCGCCACGGCGTCGCCGGGCTTCAGGTCGTCGAACGGGTACGCCGCCATGGCGGACCTGACCGCGGACTGCATCGTGCCAAGGTGCAGGGGCGTGCCGATCTCGCTCTGGGCTACAACGACGACGTCTCCGGTGGACGTGTATATCGCGCAGGACGCGTCGCGGCGGTCCTTGATGTTGGTCGAGTAGCTCGCTCGAATGAGGGCGACGATCATCTCATCCGCGATCGAGTAGAAGGCGTTGCGCATGACCTCGAGGGTGATCGGATCGATCTTCATCGGACACGCTCCAGCAGCAGGTTCCTGTATCCGTCCACCGACGCGGCCTGCTCGGGCCAGACCAGCGTCGTGGAGTCGAGCTGCTCTATGACCGCGGGCCCTGCGACCACGTCGCCGGGCACCAGGGTCGCCCGGTCGTATATGCGAGTCTCGACGGGCTCCCCGTGGAAGTAGACGGCCCTGGTAGCGGCTTCTGCGGGGCTTCCCGGCCTGCGCCCGTTCTGCGAAGCCTCGAGCCTTGGGCGCGGCATCCTCGCCAGGGCCGTGAGCCGCAGGTTCACAATCTCCATGCGAGAGTCCCGCCGCTCGTAGCCGTACAGCTGGGAGTGCGCCTGGTGGAATCTCTCGTATACCTGTTCGAGGTCGTCGGCATCGAGGCTTCCCGCGCCGACCGGAGCCTCCAACTCGAAGCCCTGGCCCAGATACCTGACGTCGGCAACCCTCAATAGCACCACGTCGTCCTCGGCCACGCCCTCGCGCTCCATCGTCGCCGAGGCTTCAGCCTCCATCTCCGCAAACCGGGCGTTGAGCTCTGCAACTTCGAGCTCGTCCGACGGCCTCAGGATGGTGCGGACGAGATCGTCGCGGAGGTCTGCCATCAGGAGCCCCAGGGCGGAGGTCACGCCTGGGGCGATGGGCACAAGCACGCGGGGAATGTCCAGCTCGGCGGCCAGCTCCGACGCGTGTACGGGGCCGGCTCCCCCGAAGGTGACGAGGCAGAACTCACGGGGGTCGTAGCCCTTGGCCACGGACACCACGCGAATGCCCTTGATCATGCTCGCGTTGACGACCCGGACGATTCCCTCCGCGGCCTCATCGACCGTCATTCCTAGCGGATCGGCGATGCGCTGTCTGATTGTCCCGCGCGCCAGGTCCGCATCCAGGCCGAGACGCCCCCCGAGGAAGCTCTCGGAGTTCAGGCGGCCCAGCGCCAGGTTCGCGTCGGTGACCGTCGCCTCTGTGCCCCCGCGCCCGTAGCATGCAGGGCCAGGCTCGGCGCCGGCGCTCTGGGGGCCCACGCGCAGGGCTCCTCCCGGGTCGACCCAGGCGATGCTGCCGCCTCCCGCGCCCAGGGTGTGGATGTCCACCATCGGGACCTTGACGGGCAGCCGCTCGATCTCGCTGTCCTGGGTCCGGCGCACCTCGCCCTTGTAGCAGAGGCTGATGTCGAAGCTGGTGCCGCCCATGTCGACGGAGATGGAGTTGGCCTCGCCCGCCTGTCCGGCTATGGCCACGCTGCCTATCACGCCCGCCGCGGGGCCCGACAGTATGGTGTGCACCGGCTTCTCGACGGCGAGGCCGGCGGTCATGGTCCCGCCGTTGGACTGCATGATATGCACGTCCGACGGGATGCCGCGATCGGCGATACCCTTCTGCAGGCGCCTGAGGTAACGGCCCATCACGGGGGCCACGTAGGCGTTAATTGTAGTCGTGCTCATGCGCTCGTATTCCTTGAACTCCGGCACGACCTCGCACGACAGCGAGACGGTGAGGTCGGGCAGAGCGGCCCGGACGGCCTCACCGACGGCCCGCTCGTGGGCCGGGTTGGCGTATGAGTGGAGCAGGCACACGGCTACGGCGTCCAGGTCCGCGGCCGCCAGCTGCGCTATCACGTCCTCGAGGTCGCCTTCGTCGAGGGGCGTTGCGACCTCGCCGGTGTACAGAATGCGCTCGGTCACCTCGAACCTGAGGTGGCGGGGAACGATGGGGTCCGGCTTCTGGATGCGCCAGTCATACAGGTGAGGGCGGTCCTGGCGGCCGATCTGCAGCACGTCCCGGAAGCCGCGCGTCACGACCAGAGCGCACTTCGCACCCTTGCGCTCCAGCAGGGTGTTCGTGGCTACTGTCGTACCGTGGCTGAAGAACTCGATCTCGTCCGGCGAAATAGCGAGCCGGTCTATCAGCAGGTTGATGCCGTTCGAGACGCCGCTGGCCTGGTTTTCGGGGGTGGAGGGAGTCTTGGCGAACTCGAGCTCGTCGGTATCGACATTGTGGAGAGCCAGGTCCGTGAATGTGCCGCCAACGTCGACGCCCAGCCTGTATCTCATCGCGGTATGCCCTGCTCCTTACCACAATTCAGCCGGACATCCGGTGTCGGCGTCATTGCTCGGCGCGACACAGTGCCCGGCCTAAACTAAGGCGAGTGTAGCACCGCGCCCACAGGCATGACAATACCTGCCCGTGATGAACAGCGATGACAACAGGTGCATAGAGACTCGCAGATCTGTCATTGCGGGTGACGCTTTGCCGGGCAGGATGGGGCTGCGTGCGCTCGTGGCGCCTTGACCGTCCTCATGAAGCCCTTTACCTTCCCAACAGTCCTGGGGAAACCAAAGGAGCGACAGAGAGGCGTGTCCCACTTCCCTGCATTGGCAGTAAATGCTCTGCGCGACCTGGCGCCTATCATCGCCGTGATCGCGTTCTTCCAGATCGTGGTGTTGCGTCAGCCCTTTCCCGATCTGCTGGGCGTCGTCGTGGGGCTGTTCTGCGTCATAGGCGGGCTGACGCTCTTCATCCAGGGTCTGCAAAGCGGCCTCTTCCCACTTGGGGAGGGGCTCGCCCAGGGCTTCGGCCAAAAGGGCAGTGTAGCCGCCATACTTGCCTTCGCCTTCTGCCTGGGCTTCGGCACTACGATTGCCGAGCCGGCCCTGATTGCCATAGCTGCCGAGGCCGCCGACGTTGCCGCGGAAGCCGGCGCAATCGTCGATGACGACCGAGCCCGCGGGTCATATGCACTCGAGTTGCGGATGGTTGTCGCCCTCTCCGTGGGAGCAGCGCTCTTGCTGGGCGTCCTGCGCATCCTGAAGGGCTGGCCGATTCACAGGCTGATCATCGGTGGGTACCTGGTGGTCACCCTTATGACCTTGTTCGCACCCGACGAGATCGTCGGAGTCGCCTACGACTCAGGCGGCGTCACCACCAGCACCGTCACTGTGCCGCTCGTGACTGCGCTGGGCGTCGGGCTGGCCACTTCGATTCGAGGGCGGAACCCGATGGTCGACGGATTCGGTCTCATAGCGTTCGCCAGCCTGACTCCTATGGTCGGCGTGCTCGGATACGGGATGGTGGCGTAATGAGCGACTTCCCGCGCGCATTCGCGGACGCGATGCTGTCAACCGTGCTCGACGTCGCTCCCATCGTGTTCATTCTCCTCCTGTTCCAGGTCGTGGTCCTGCGCCGCAAGCCGGCCAACCTGCGCCAGATAGCGACTGGCTCCGCCCTCGTCCTGGTGGGACTCTCTCTCTTTCTCATAGGCCTGGAGAATGCGCTGTTTCCAATAGGCAACACAATGGCGCGTCAGCTCACCGCACCGGAGACCATCGGGACGGCGAACTTGGCTGACGGCGTGGACTGGCAGGACTACATGTCGGTCTACGCGTTTGCCGCCGCTATCGGCTTCGCGACTACGATAGCGGAGCCCTCCCTGGTCGCAGTGGCGCTGAAGGCTCGCGAGGTGTCCGGGGGCGCGGTCCACGCTTGGGGACTGAGGATAGCGGTGGCCATCGGCGTGGCCGTGGGCGTGGCGCTGGGCTGTTTTCGCATCGTCACCGGAACGCCCTTGCCTTGGTACATCATGGCCGCCTACGTAGTCGTGATGCTACAGACCTTCCGGTCCAGCAAGGCGATCGTCCCACTCGCCTACGACAGTGGCGGGGTCACCACGTCGACCGTCACAGTGCCTGTTGTTGCAGCACTCGGTTTGGGCCTTGCCTCCAGTGTACCTGGCCGGAGCCCCCTGATAGATGGATTTGGACTCATTGCTTTCGCCAGCGTATTTCCGGTAATGTCCGTGCTGGGATACTCTATGGCAGCGTCCTGGCTGAGCCGCAGGCGAAAGACCAGACTTCGCGAGGAGGCTTGAGACGTGAGACTAAAGCTAATTGTTGCCCTGGTTAGCGACGACAAGATTGACGTCGTCGTGGAAGCGGCGCGGGCGGCCGGCGCAACCGGCGAAACGATTATCAGCAGCGTGCGTGGCGAGGGCCTCAGGCCCGAAAAGACCTTCTTCGGCCTCGACCTGTCGGCCAAGCGCGACGTCGTGCTGTTCCTGGTAGTCGAGACGCGCGCCAGGGAAATCCTGGAGCGCATCCGCGACGCGGGAAGCCTCGACTCCGAACCCGGCGCCGGCATCGCCTTCCAGGTACCGATTGAGGATGCCGTAGGTCTGACGACGCAGCTGCCGGCGATTCTGGAGGAGGTGGAATACGACACATGACAGAGAACGTCTCCATCCGGGTCAGGGACCTAATGGCCACGGAGTTGCACGCTATCGACGGGCTCGCGACAGTGGCCGAAGCGATGGCGTTGATGAGGCAGCACCAGGTCGACTCCATTGTCGTCAAACGACGTAACGAGGACGACGAGCTGGGGGTATTGACGGTAGGCGACATCGCACGCGGAGTGATCGCGGACAATCGCTCCCCACAGCGCGTCAACGTCTACGAGGTCATGTCCAAACCGCTGCTGAACGTGCCGGATGACATGCTGGCCAAGTATGCGGTCCGCCTGCTGGTGCGCTTTGGGCTCTCACGCGCCGTGGTGGTCGACCGCCAGCGTAATGCTATTGGCAAGGTGACCCTGCGCGACCTTATTATGGGGTATATGGAGGAGTGACTTCGTAGTCCCAATCATCGCTCCTCGCTAGCCGTGGAGGCTATGCGGCTCGTGTCGAACGGGCTGACTCGTCCAGCTTCGGACGGCTGTGAAGGCATGGTGTATCATCGAGGCACAGGAAGGACACATCATGCCTGATGACAACGTCTCGTTCGGACGTCTCGTACCCATGCTGACCACGGACGATCTAGCCGGGACCATCGCCTTCTACCGTGACACTCTGGGGTTCGACGTCATCAGCACGTTTCCCGAGGACAAACCGACCTGGTGCTACCTCAAGCGCGGGGACGCGTACCTGATGTTCTCCAGCCTCTCAGAGCCAGACCACGACCACGACGAACGTGGCCACGATGAGCACGGAGGCGAACACGACCACAGTCACGACGAAGGCGAAGGACACCATCGCCACAGCCCGACCGGCGTGTGGACGCTCTACGTCTACCCGGACGACGTCGACTCACTCTGGGAGAGGCTGAAGGAGCAGGCCCCCGTCGCCTACCCCCTTGGCGAGACACCCTACGGGATGCGCGAGTTCGGGATACGCGACCCCAACGGGTTCATGCTCAGCTTCGGCAAGGAGGTGTAGCAGGACCACATATGGAGATATACCTGGACATCAATGACGAGTTGATAACGCGCGCTAGGCGCCACTCCAAGAGGACAGGGCGCCCGCTCGGTGCCTTGGTGGAGGATGGGCTCAGGCAGGTGCTGTCCACCAACTACACGCGCGAAAAGTACGAGCTGCCCGACCTGAGTGTGGGCAACCCGGACAGTCGGGACCCACTGGAAGCGCACTCGTGGCAGAACGTGCGGGAACTGATCTATGGTGATTCCGAAGCCGGGTGATGGGCAATGGCTACCGTTGAGGCTACAAGGAGCAGGATGTGTGCGATTTCCGGTGGCCCGGAAGTCTCCACTGTGCTAGTCGAGCCGGATGATGCAATTGCACTGATGACCCTTGGTCACGGGTCTGGAACCCCGATTCACAGGCCTGTCATGGTCCAGATGGCCGAGGCGCTCGCCGATCAGAAGATCGCGAGCTTCCGCTACAACTACCCGTACAGCGAGACTATGGCCGAGTATTCGCCTGAGCTGATCGACCCTCTCGATGTCCTTCTAGCTACAACGAGCTCAGCGATGAACGCCGCTCGGGCACTGTCTTCTGACCTGCCGTTGTTCTTTGGAGGCCGTTCGATGAGCAGTCAGGTCGTCTCGCTGGCAATGGCGCGGGAGAAATGGCTGGACGTGCGCGGCGTGGCGTTGTACGTCTTCCCGATGCGGTGGCGGAACTTGCTGGAGGACCCAGTCGTCCATCTTCAGCAAGTGCATGTGCCGATGCTGTTCGTCCAGGGTAGCCGCGATGAGAGATTTTGTGACCTACGGGAACTTCAACCCGTAGTCGACGAACTCGGAAGCAGGGCCAGCCTGCACGTCGTAGAAGGAGCCGACCACTTCTACGACATGCCAGAAGGGTCAGGCAGAACGAGGTCGGATGCCTTGGCTGAGGTCGCTTCAGTGACAGGCCGATGGGTTGCTAGTCAACTCAATTGAAGAGTCCTACGATCACCTAGCCGGAGTCGCCCATCATCATCTGCATGATGGAGAAGTAGGCTCCCTGGGGGTCCTGGACGAACGAGAATCTGCCCACGTCCGGTACTTCCATCGCCGGGTTGATCTGCTTGCCGCCGAGTGTCTTGATCTTCTCAAGCGAGGCTTCCAGGTCGGCTACTGCAAAGTAGATCGACCAGTTGGGGGGAACTTCGCCCCACTCGGGCCTGATCCTCATCATGCCAGCCGCGGGTCTTCCGTTCAGTTGAAACACGGTGTAAT
This sequence comes from Dehalococcoidia bacterium, assembly GCA_034420735.1. GTDB lineage: Bacteria > Chloroflexota > Dehalococcoidia > Lucifugimonadales > CAJWER01. Next base: position 17,960 of record DAOULA010000001.1, on the reverse strand, counting down.
CGCCGCCGTCTCCCCCCGTCGCAGCGTCGGCAGACCAGCCGAACAGGTCGCCATAGAACCTCGCGGCGGTGCCGGTGTCGTGGGTGTAGAGCTCGTTCCAGGCCAGGGCGCCGGGCTCGCCGAACACGCCCGCGCCGATGTGGTCCTTCGGCTCCCAGACCGAGAACATGGCGCCGGTGGGGTCTTGGGCCACGACCATGCGGCCGGATGAGAAGACGTCGAAGGGCCCGTTAATCACGCCGCCGCCAACCTCCTTGATGCGCTCGGCGGCCTCGTCGGCACTGTCGACCGTGAAGTAGTTCACCCAGAAGGGTTGGCCGCCGGTCATCTTCTCCATCTCCGGGGGCATCCGGTAGAGGGCGCAGGAGCTCCTGCCGCCCTTGTTCAACATCGCATAGGACATGCCCTCTCCCATCGGGATGTCCACGGCGTCCAGCCCCAGGAGCTCCGAGTAGAACTGCTTGGCCCCCTCAGGGTCTGTCGTCCCCAGGTCCGCCCAGCTGAACATCCCCGGCTCATGCTTGTCGATTTTCAATACGGCCTCCTTGGTTTGGTACTCGATACCATAGATTGTACACTGGGGAACCGAGGACGGGAGAACCATCGCGGAAACTGCACATGCATAGCCGTCGTGCCGGACGCTTCCTGGTCGCCTTGACCGTAGCTGCCCTCGCCGTATGCCCGGTCGTGGCCAGCGGCGTGGCCTCGGCTGATGAAGGCGACCGGGAATGCCGGGCCGGCATGATCGTCACGCAAGGGGAGAGCTGCACATACCCAGGCACGTCCGACGAGTTCAGGGTCGACAGCGACGGGCGAGGGCGCTTCCTGTCCTTCACGGCCGGGGGACTTCTGAACGCCAGGAGCGTCACCGTGGATGGCCGCACGTATAGTTTCGCCGCCCACTCCCAGGGCGGCGGGATATGGACGATCCTGGTGGTGGGCGACCCCGCTGCAACGGGGCCATGTGCGAATGGGGTCGCCGTGCCAGACCCACACAAGAACCGGGGGCTTCTTAACGACTGCAACGTACTTCTCGCGGCACGGGACGCACTCGCAGGGGACGCGGGGCTGAACTGGAGCGCCGACTTCCCAGTCGCGGAATGGGAAGGCATCACCACGGGGGGATCGCCGGTTCGGGTGAGGCGGGTGATTCTCGGTTGGAGTGGACTGACCGGGGGTGTCCCCGCTCAGCTCGCCGGTCTAACAAGGCTGGAGGTGTTGGACCTCCACGGCAACCGGCTGAGCGGGCCCATCCCCGCGCGGCTCGCCGGTCTAACAAGGCTGGAAGTGCTGGACCTCCACGGCAACCGGCTGAGCGGTCCCATCCCCGCGCAGCTCGGCGGTCTCACGAGGCTGGAGGTGCTGGACCTTCACGGCAACCAACTGAGCGGGACTATGCCGCTAGACTTGGGCGATCTCGCTTCTCTCGATCTTGCCGCCCTGGACAGATTGTCCTTCGGCAATCTATTGCGTTGGTCCATCACGCCGGAGCTGGGCAACCTGGTCAACCTGGAGAGCTTGCTGCTCAATGACAACAGGCTGACCGGGCCCATCCCACCGGCACTGGGAGACCTTGCCGGCCTGAAGTGGCTGCTGCTATATGACAACCAGCTAAGCGGACTTATCCCGCCTGAGCTGGGAAACCTCATAGATCTGGAGGGGTTGTACCTTGGCGGGAACGAGTTGAGCGGACCCATTCCTCCCGAGTTGGGAAGCCTCTCCAAACTGGTGGACTTGTGGCTCCACCGCAACCAGTTGAGCGGCCCGATCCCGCGAGAGCTGGGAAGCCTCTCCCATCTATACTGGCTGCTGCTTTACAAGAACCAATTGAGCGGACCGATTCCGCCGGAGCTCGGCAACCTCCGCCAAATCGGGTTGCTGCACCTGAAAGAGAACCGGATAACCGGCTGCATATCCCACCGGCTAGCTAACAGGCCCGCCCTGCAGGTCACCCACGACGGGCTGCCTGAGTGCGCGGTGACTTCCCCGGCTACTCCCGCAGACCCGACAGGATTGCCTCAGCCAGCTCCATCGTCTTGACGGCCTCGTCGAGGTCCGCCGCAGGTGCAGTGATGGGCTTGTCGTCCCTCACGCAGTCGATGAAGAAGCGGTCGAGCTCCATGCCGCCGCCGGTGCCCCCTGGGTCCATCAGGTCTACCCGCCCGTCGTGGGTCAGCACCCAGCCCTCGCCGATTCCCTCAAGGTAGGCCGATATGTCTCGACCGTGAATCTCGTAGCGCTGGAGCCGCTCTGGGCCCGTGTAATTCGCCATGATCTGCGCGACGCACCCACTCTCGAAGACCACCTGCGCGGCGTGCACGTCCTTGTGCGAGGAGATGGCGCGCCTGACCACGCTGTGCACCTCTGCAACGTCCGACCCGGCTATGGCCCTGACCAGGTCGATGGAATGTATGGGCGTCTCGAGCAGCACGTTGTCCAGGAGGATCTCGGGGAACCTGCCCGCCGCTTCGGTTGAGGTAATGCTCTTGTGAAACTGGCCCAGGACCTGGGTGACCGGCCCGCGCTCCTCTATCAGGGCACGCGCCTCCAGCACCATCGGGTGGAAGCGGCGCTGGAATCCGACCATGCCCTTCGCGCCCGTCCGCCTGGCGGTGTCCCGCAGCGTCTCCGCCTCGGCAACGCTCATGCCGGGGGGCTTTTCGAGCAGCGTGTCGATGCCCAGCTCCAGGCAGGGCAGGGCGGCCTCGCCGTTCAGGTGAGCGGGAGTGGCCACCACCACGGCATCGAAGCCTCCAGCCTCCAGCATCTCGTCTATGCTGGCGTAGCGGGCCTCTATGCCGTACTGGTCCGCGGCACCGTTGCGTGCCTCCTCGACCGGATCGCACACGGCGGCCATCTCGACGTCCTCGAACTCGCTCATGTGGCCCATGTGCCCGCGGCGGTTGCGACCTCCGCAACCAATGAACCCAACCCTTACTCTGGCCATGCCCGGCCTCCTTGACGGCAATTGACACCAACTATAACCCTTATTAAACTCCGGTAACACCCAATAGGCACTCCCAAAACAGGCGACCTTGCCGTGGGGCGAGGCGAGGGCGGGTTTCAAACCCGCCTACAGGGCGACGCACGATAGATGCGGCGCCCACTGCGCGGGGGCATTTGGTACACGGTGTCGGGAGGGCAACCGATGCGAGAAAGTGACCTGGCCGATATCGCTCACCTGATGCGGCGGGCCGGATTCGGGGCCTCGAAGGACGAGCTCGAAGAGTACGCCAAGCTGGGGTACGACGCCGTAGTCGACATGCTCGTCGAGCCTGAGAGCGTGCCCGACATCGACGTGGACATCCTGGAGCGGTACTACTTCGGAGAGCTGTTCAAGATCCGCGTGGGCGAGTGGTTCTACCGGATGCTGAACAGCAGACGGCAGCTCCAGGAGAAGATGGCGCTCTTCTGGCACCACGTCTTCGCGACCGGGCTCGCAAAGAACGAGCACATGCTCTCGGCTGCGAACCAGATCGTGACCTTCCGGCGCGTCGGCCTGTCGAGCCTCGACGAGATCCTGAACGAACTCTCGCGAGACCCGGCGATGATCTTCTGGCTAGACAACAACGAGAACCGGAAGGGCGAGCCCAACGAGAACTACGGGCGCGAGCTGCTGGAGCTTTTCTCGATGGGTGCCGGCAACTACACCGAGCAGGACATCAAGATGGCGTCCCGGGCGTTCACGGGATGGACCTTCACGCAGCCCATCCCGCTCTACCCCCACGGCTACTACCCGGCCCACTTCATGAAGCGGGAAGACGACCACGACAACGGCGTCAAGACGTTCCTGGGATCGTCGGGCAACCTCGACGGCGAGGACATAATCGCAACGATCGTCCAGCAGCCGGCGACGGCGGTGTTCATATCGCGGCACCTGTACAACTTCTTCGTGGCGGACGAGCCGCAGGTGCCGGCGTGGCCGATAGAACCCCCGCGGGACCCAGAGGCGATACGGACCCTGGTTGTTTCGTACTTCGCGTCGGGCGGGGAGATTCGCGAGGTGATGCGGACGCTGTTCAAGTCGGACTTCTTCAAGCAGGCCAGGTTCGCGAAGGTGAAGAGCCCGACCGAGCTCGTGATGGGGGTGCTCAAGCTCACAGGCACATACCGCACCCTGGAGCCCGACCTGATGAAGTACGCCAGCGCCACGGACCTGATGGGACAGGAGCTGCTGAACCCGCCCACCGTCGAGGGGTGGCACACGGGCAGGGAGTGGATCGACGGCGGAACGATGAACGAGCGTGTGAATTTCGCGGTTAACGAGGTCAGCGACCCGAGCAAGCCTGGTATCAGGGAGACCCTGGACCGGATCCAGGCCGAGCCGCCGGACTCGGCGGACGGCCTCGTCGATCGCTGCCTCGAGCTTGCAGGGCGACTGGAGGTCGGGGAGGACACGCGGGCGGCGCTTCGGAATCATGCCGGGGCGGGCGGCGACCTCGACTTCGCGTCGGACGAGGGCAGGGAGCAGGCAGAGGAGCGTGTGGTGAGCCTGATGCGGCTCATCGTTTCGACCACCGAGTACCAGTTCGCCTAACAGGAGCTGCGCCATGGCTCGACCCTACGGACTTCTGAGGGCCGGATTCCCGTACCTGAAGACGCTCGGGATGCGGAGGCTCACGAACTTCCCCATCGACGTCGCCGTCGGCAGGGAGGGGCGCATCTACGTCCTGTGCCGCCAGGAAGGGCTCGCCGCGATGATCCGCAAGTACACGGTCGAGGACGAGGACCTGGGCGAGATCAGCAAGCACGGCGAAGGCGAGGGCGAGATGAAGTGGCCGGTGTGCATCATCGCGGACAGCGAGGAGAACCTGTACGTGTCGGACGAGGCCATGCACAGGGTCATCTCCTACGACACGGAGGGCGAGCACCGGGGCACCTGGGGCGAGCACGGGTCGGAGCCCGGCCAGCTGCACCGACCGGCAGGGATCGCATTCGACGCCGATGAGAACGTGTACGTGGCCGACGCGATGAACCACCGCATCCAGAAATTCACCAAGGACGGCGAGTACATAATGGGCTGGGGGGGCCACGGCAGCGCACCCGGAGAGCTCGACATGCCGTACGGGGTCGCGGTGGACGACGAGGGCTTCGTCTACGTGGCCGACTGGCGCAACGACAGGGTCCAGAAGTTCACGGCTGACGGGGAGTTCGTGCTCGAATTCGGGAGCTCCGGATCGGGCAACGGCGAGCTTGACCGGCCATCCGGCATCGACCTTGACGGACACGGCGACATTTACGTAGCGGACTGGCGCAACGACCGCGTCCAGCTCTTCAACCAGGAGGGGCGGTACGTCCAGAAGTTCCTGGGCGACGCAACGCTGTCGAAGGTGTCGCGGGAGTACATGCTGACGAACGCCAGCCCCAACCGTATGCGCGACATGGCCGACCTGGAGCCGCAGAAGTACCTGCGCAGGCCCAAGTCGGTGGCCGTGGACGAGAACGGACTCATGTTCATTCCCGACAACGGGTCCTACCGCGTGCAGGTGTACGTCAAGGAGGCCATCCCCCTGACCCCGCAGGAGCTGGCCGCTCCGCGCCGGTCTCCAAGCCTGCAGCAGGAGTAGCAGCCAGCCGGCTACCCATCCGTCATTCCGGCCCGCGAGCCGGAATCCAGCCCCCGGCCGCAGTAGCCAGGCGATGGCAGAGCTTGGTGGGAGCAGTCACATCAAAGCTCAGGTTACTGCAAGGGCAGGGGAGGCTGCAGCCACTTCGGCGACTCGTTCACCTCGATCGAGGTCACCCATTTCACCCACTCGAACCCACGCTTGTCCGGCGCCACGAGCCTCGCAGGATAGCCGTGGCCACGCGACAGTGGGCTGCCCCCGACGTGGGTCGCCAGCAGGTATTCGCCGGCCTCCTCCATCGAGAAGCGCCTGTAGTACCCCGTCGCCGACGTGACGGTGATGCTGCCGGCTCCGGGTCTGATTCCGGCACGGGCGAGGATGTCCGCGACGGGCACTCCCTGCCAGTGCTGCTCGGAATACCAGCCTCCGGTGCAGTCGATCACCGCGGTGATGCCGCTTCGTTGCTCCAGGTCTTCGTAGCCAAGATCAAGCTCGCGCTCCACGGCGCCCGTGACGGAGAGACGCCATTCAGCCGGGTCGATGTGCGGCGCCGAGTCGTTGAGCCACGAGACCACCGGGAAGCGCTGCCCGTACCGGCGCGCGGAGTCGTAGGACCCGGTGAAGCGGCGCTCTGAGCCGGCAGGCCGGAAGAAGGCGGATGCGGCCTCCGTGGTCTGGGTGAAGGCGAATCCGGCGACTGCGATGCCGGCAGCCCTGAGGAACCACCTGCGCTCGGCCCAGAACGACAGGGGCAGCCTCTTGGTGTAGGTGTACGCGTGCCATGCCGCGACCGGGGCAAGGGCCGCGCCGACGTAGATGTGCCAGCTCACACCGCTGAACCACGCGAACGTGAACGGGCCCGCGTACGACCATGCGAAGCCGAGGGACAGGGTGACGGCCAGCAGGGAGAGCAGGGTGAGGGAGGCATACTGGCGCGGGCCGGACCTGCGCCTCCTGACCGACGACACGATGATCGCAATCTTCCAGAACAGGACGGCGACGATGGCGAAGCCGGCGATCCTGTGGATTGCGATGAAGATGGCGTCGCCCGCCGAGCCGGAGACAAGGCCGAAGAAGCCGGTCAAGAGCTCGACCAGCAGCAGGGCCAGGAGCACGCTGTTCGCCCAGAACGACTTCATCCTCTACACAATACAACGGGCGGCAGGGAGATGCGTTACCCCTCTGCCCGGATTCTGGCGCTCCTACCGTCGCAAATCAAGGAGTATTGCGCGAGTCATACAAGTCCGCCGCGATGCCGCCACATAGGAGGCTAAGGGAACGCCCCGGTTTGCCTATAGCCACCTGGTTTGCGTTGGCGGCCTGGGACTGGATTCCGGCTCAAGGCCGGAATGACGGACGCCCCGGTTAGCCCGGTGTCTCGCTGCTCACGAGGCCGATGCAGTTGCCCTCGGGGTCCGCGAACATCGCAAAGGTCACCATCCCGGGGATGGTGGTCACCGGCACTACAAGCGTACCGCCAAGCTCCTGTGCCTGGTCAAGCTTCGCCTGGATATCCTCCACCTCGACGTAGAAGGAGACCATGTTGGGACCGCCGTTCGTACCCGAGATGCCGCCATTGATGCCGGTCTCGGACTTGGTATCGACGACACCGTACCCCATCGGGTTAGAGGCGTCGACGTGCCACTCGAACAGGTCGGCGTAGTACTTCTGCAGCTCTTCCGCGCCACTCGAAGCTATCTCGAAATGGACTACTGGGTTGGGCATATCTCTTCTCCTGTGCCACTTGAATTGGATCGAACGCAAGGACACAGTCTACATTGCCAGAACATTAGTGTCAAGACACGTGTGGTGGTTCAACCGTCTTTGGAGGCGGCCATCACGTCGACAAGCTCGCGGACGGCGTTGGCCGAGTAGTCGAGGGCGGCCTTCTCGTCCTCCGTAAGGTCGAACTCGATGACCTCCTCGACGCCGCCTGCTCCCAGCTTTACGGGCACACCGACGAAGAGGCCATCGATCCCGTACTCGCCCTCCAGATAGGTCGTGCAGGGGAGTATCTCCTTCTTGTCCAGCAGCACAGACTCGACCATCTGGACGACGGCCGCGGAGGGCGCGTAGTAGGCGCTCCCGGTCTTGAGCAGGCCGACAATCTCCGCTCCTCCGTCCTGGGTGCGCTTGACTATTTCGGCGAGGCGATCGGGAGCGATCAGGTCGGCGACGGGCCGCCCTCCGATGGTGGTGCTGCCCACGACGGGCACCATCGTGTCGCCGTGGCCGCCAAGCACCCAGGCGGTGATGGAGTCGACCGAGACGCCCAGCTCCAGCGACAGGAAGGTCCTGAAGCGAGCGGTATCCAGTATGCCGGCCTGTCCGACGACGCGGCTCTTGGGGAAGCCGCTCACCTCGAAGGCCCGCTGGGCCATGGCATCGAGCGGGTTCGTCACGAGCATCAGGACGGAGTCCGGAGAGCGTGCCGCGACCTCCTCGACGACGCTCGTTACGATGTTCATGTTGGTCAGGAGCAGATCGTCGCGGGACATACCCGGCTTCCGGGCTATGCCCGACGTAATCACGACGACGTCGGAGCCGGCCGTCTCCTCGTAGCCGTTGGTTCCCACAACATTGGCGTCGGAGCCGACGACGGGACCCGACTCAAGCATGTCGAGGGCCTTGCCCTGGGGCAGGCCCTCCACGATGTCGACGAGGACTATGTCGGCGTAGCCCCCGTCGAAGATTCTCTGGGCGGCGGTCGCCCCGACGTTTCCTGCACCGACCACTGTAACTTTGCTTCGCATCTTTTTCCCCTTCGTTGCTCAGAGACTGTTTCAATCAAACCTTGCGTTGCTGAATGTGCGGTCGCACCAGTTGCGCATCTCCTGCTCGATCGCCCCCTGGAAGAGGCGGAACCGGAGCGGCAGCCCCATTTCGATCTCCACGTCTCGATCATTGACGTGCAGCAGCCCAGACAGGTCGGCTCCGGCTGCCCTGAACGAGAACTCGAGGGTATCGCCGCTCCACGAGTACCGCGGGTTCGAGACCTGTTCTCCAAAACGGGCCAGCAGCCTGGGCATCTCCTCGACGATGGTCTCCCGCGCCTGCTGTCTCGTGGTGCCGTGCTGCGCCGAGACCCTCATGCTAGCTGGAGTGCGATGCCCACCGTGTGTCCAGCGCGGGGTCTTCGACCGTCTCCATAAGGTACTCTCCGAACTGCTGGGAGGTCGCCCCGTCGCTTCGCCCGGTGGTGAGGACCTTTCTCTCGAACATGCCGCAAACGTCTATCGCCATGTGGAGCCTGCGTCCCTCCTCGGCGAATCCCAGGTGCTCCAACAGCATGGCCCCGGCGCGCAGCATGGAGCTGGGGTCTGCGTACTGGTCGCGGTTCTCCTGCACCATGCGGGGAGCGCTGCCGTGTATCGCTTCGAACATGGCGTACTGCTTGCCCACGTTCGCGCTGCCAGCGGTGCCGACGCCGCCCTGTATCTCGGCGGCCTCGTCGGTAAGGATGTCGCCATACAGGTTCGGCAGCACCATGACCTCGAACTCGCTGCGCCGTCTCAGGTCGAGCAGCTTTGCGGTCATGATGTCGATGTACCAGCCGTCCCACTCGATGTCGGGGTAGCTCTCGGCAATCCGGCCCGCGACCTCCAGGAACTTGCCGTCGGTCGTCTTGACGATGTTCGCCTTGGTGACCACCGTGACGCGCTTCTTCCCGGTCCTCGCAGCGTGGGCGAACGCCGCGTCGATTATGCGCTCGGAGCCCGGGGTGGTGATGACCCTGAAGTCGATAGCGAGGTCGGGCGTAACGTTGATCCCCTGGCTGCCGACCGCGTACAGGTCCTCGGTATTCTCCCGGAAGAAGGTCCAGTCGATACCCTCGTCGGGAATACGCACGGGGCGGACGTTTGCGAAAAGGTCGAGCTCCTTGCGCATCGCCACGTTGGCGCTCTCGATGTTGGGCCAACCGTCGCCCTTTTCGGGCGTGTGGGTGGGCCCCTTCAGGGTGACGTGGCAGGCCTTGATCTCGGCCATCACGTCGTCGGGTATCGCCTGCATCTTCTCGGCACGGTTCTCGATAGTCAGGCCCTCGATGACCCTGAAGTCAACCTTGCCGCGGCCGACCTCGTCCCTGAGAATGTACTCGAGGACGTTCTGCGCGACCGCGCTGATGGTCGGGCCGATGCCGTCGCCGCCAATCATCCCGATGACTATTGGGGAGATGGTCGAGTAGTCAGCCCACTCGCCCTCCTGTCGCAATCTCTCCACGCGGGCGAGCTGCTCCGCCACCACAACGCCGAAGTGTTCCTTAGCTGCCTCTACGGATCTGTTGTCGCTCAAGTTGTGATTCCTCTTCTTGTGATTTCGGCAAGCGGTGTTGAGGGGATCACCCTCATCCTAACCTTCTCCCGTCAAGGGAGAAGGGACTATTGTCAGTCGGGGGCGATGGTTGCCAGGACGTCTCCCTTGCGGACGGTGGAACCGACGGCGGCAGGGAGACTCTTGACGGTCCCGGACACAGGCGAAGGCATGGAGTTCTCCATCTTCATGGCCTCGAGCACCACCACGGTGTCGCCGACCTTCACTGCCTGGCCGATCTCGACTGCGTAGCTAGATACGAGGCCCGGCATCGGCGCGGGCACGGGGACGTCGGGCGCCTCTTCCTCGTTGCTGGGCGCCGCTGCCGCGCCGTCACGCTGTCCGCTCGACGCGCCGTCTTCATCAGCCGGGTCGACCTCCACGCGGAAGTACTGCCCGCCAACGTGGACGTTGAACGTCCTCGCGTTCTCGCTCAGGGGCGGCGGCGGGCCGTCGGGCATCTCGACCCGCGGCGCGGACTCCCCGGTTTGTGCCGTCTCCTCACTCCTGGCCTTCATCTCCTCCGGCATCGGATCGAGCCCGTGCTTTATGCGGAGGAATTTCATGCCCGTGTTGGGGTAGAGTCCGTACGTCAGCACGTCGTCGAGGTCCGTCGAGATGTCCTTGATGTCCTCGCGGGCTTTGGACATCTCAGGTTCCAGGAGGTCCGCGGGCCGGCCAGTCGTCGTTGCGGCCTCGCCGTCTCCCATGACCCTATCCGCAACCTCAGGCTCCACCGGCGCCGGGGCGCGTCCGTACAGCCCGGCCACGTAGTCCTTGATCTCGTCGCTGACCAGCTCGTATCGCCCGGCCAGAACGTTGCTCACCGCCTGTGTGCCGACCATCTGGCTCATCGGGGTGACTAGGGGAGGGTAGCCCAGCTCCTTGCGGGTGCGGGGTATCTCCTCCATTACCTCCGCCAGGCGGTCGAGGGCGCCCATCTGGCGAAGCTGGGAGGTCATGTTGCTGACCATGCCGCCCGGTATCTGGTGGCTGAGCACTCTCGCGTCGATCACCGCCGCGCGTGGGGTCTCCATGTGCTCCCGGTACTTCGGCAGGACCTCCTCCAGATAGTCGCCCGCCTCCAGGAGCGAGTCCAGGTCCAGCTCCGCATCCCTGTCGCCACCCGACAGGGACATGATCATCGGCTCCACGGCGGGCTGGGACGTACGCAATGCAAGGGGCGCCAGGCAGGCATCGACGACGTCCACGCCCGCCTCTATGGCCTTCAGGCAGGTCATGGAGGCCATGCCGCTCGTGTAGTGGGTGTGGAGCTGCACGGGCACGTCCAGCACTTCTTTTAGCGCGCCGATGAGGGTGTAGGAGTCGTACGGCGCGAGGATCCCGGCCATGTCCTTGACGCAGATGCTGTCGGCGTTCATGTCGCGGAAGACCCTGGCCCGCTCCAGGAAGTAGTCGAGGTTGTATATGGGCCCGCTCAGGCCTCCCTCGCCGGTGACGGAGTAGCAGATGGTCATCTGCAGATGCTTGCCCGCCCGCTTGACTGCTTCGGCAGACCTGGCGAGGTTGCGCTCGTCGTTCAGGGCGTCGAATACACGGAACACGTCTATGCCCGCCTCGGCGGAGTGCTCTACGAAAGCGTCGACCAGGTCGTCGGCGTAGTTGCGGTACCCGACGAGGGATTGTCCGCGCAGCAGCATCTGCAGCGGCGTGTTGGGCATGAGCGACTTGAAGGTGCGGAGGCGCTCCCACGGGTCCTCCGCCAGGAACCGGGTCGCCGCGTCGAAGGTCGCGCCGCCCCAGACTTCCATCGAGTGGAAGCCGACCGAGTCGAGCTTCTCCGCGATGGGGACCATGTCCTCGGTGCGGAGGCGGGTGGCCATCAGGCTCTGATGGGCGTCCCGGAATGTGGTGTCAGTTATCTTGATCCGCGGCATATTGTTCTTTGGCGATGGATTCCCGACCGCGCGGGAACGACGGGTTTGTGACGCTCGAACGCGCTAGGGGCGAGATTGAATGGAGCTTGTATTATACCGAATTGGGGTGCGGCTAAGGACTCAGTAGACCCGCACCTTTATGTCCCTCTCGAGCCTTGCGTCGCGGCCACCGGCCACGTCGACCGATACGACCATCCGCCAGTCGAACGACCACGACCTGGCGGCGTCGTCATCGAGAGCCCTTGCGTCGTCGAGCCTCCGGGGCGGAGCAGCGCCGATCGGGAGACGGACATCGAAGGCCTTCTGTTCGCCTGCCTCCAACGTCAGATCCGAGAGGAATGCAGTTCTGCTATGGGCGTAGCTCTCGACCCGCTCGCTGCCGACCTGGTTCGGGATGTCCGGGCGCGGGGATGCCACGCCCGGGTTGGAGTAGAGCCCTGGGCCGGAGACCGTGTAGGACTCAGCGAATTTCTGGTCGCACAGGAGCTCGACACCAGCCTTGCGAATGGTGACGCGGCCCTTGGGCGAAATCTCTACGCGCACGGCAATAGTTTCACCGAGCCGGTAGGTGCGATCGTCGAAGTCGAGACTCAGATCCAACGGGTCCAGTCGGTGTACCATCTTTGTCCCACCTGTACCTTGTTTACTTCTTTCGCTGACGAATGGAGCGTTCGGTAGACTACCCGGCCAGACGCCAGCCCATGTCCAGGGGGTGCGGGCGGCTCCTCATGGGCTGCCACGCCGCGAGCTTCCAGGAGCTCAAGCGCCTTGACGGCGGCAGCTTGGCGGCAGCCTGCTCGTCTTCGATGTATACCTGGACCGCGGCAAGGACGGCAGCGACCATCTTGGGATCGAGTCCGTTGGGGCTCGTCATAGCGGGATGCTGCCGTGCTTCTTGGGCGGGAGGACTTCCCGCTTGTTCTCCAGCATTTCCAGCGCGCCGATGATCTTCGCGCGCGTCTCGGACGGCTCGATGACGTCGTCGATCAGGCCCCTGCCCGCGGCGACGTAGGGGTTCATCAGCCGCTCCTGGTATTCGGCCACCCGCTGCGACCGGACGGCGTCCGGGTCGGCGGCCGATCGAATCTCGTTGCGGTAGATGATGTTGACCGCGCCATCGGCCCCCATCACGGCCACCTCCCCTGAGGGCCAGGAGTAGTTGACGTCGCCCCGCAGGTTCTTGCTGCTCATCACTATGTACGCGCCGCCGTATGCCTTGCGAGTAAGGACGCTGATCTTGGGGACCGTGGCCTCGGCGTAGGCGAAGATCAGCTTTGCGCCGTGGCGGATGATCCCGCCGTACTCCTGGGACGAGCCCGGCATGAAGCCCGGCACGTCTATGAAGGTGACGAGGGGTATGTTGAAGGCGTCGCAGAACCTGACGAATCGAGCCGCCTTCACGGAGGCGTTGATGTCGAGCACGCCGGCCATCACCTCCGGCTGGTTGGCCACTATGCCGACCGACCTGCCGCCAATGCGGGCGTGTCCGACGACTATGTTCTGGGCGTAGGAGGCGTGGACCTCCATGAAGCCCCGGTCGTCGACCACGCGGCGGATCACGTCGAGGATGTTGTAGGACTGGGAAGGTGAGTCGGGGACAATCTCGTCCAGGCTCTTGTCGTCGTCAGCAGAGTCGGCCCTGGTGCGCGGGGGCTCCTCCATGTTGTTCTGGGGCAGGAAGCTGAGGAGGTGACTGATTGCGGCGATGCACGCTACCTCTGATTCGATGTCGAAGTGGGCGACGCCGCTCTTGCTGGCGTGGCTCTCGGCGCCACCGAGGTCCTCGTGGGTTATGTCCTCGCCGGTGACGACCCTTATGACGTCGGGCCCAGTGATGTAGAGCTGTCCCTGGCCTCGCACCATCATCACGTAGTCGGTCAGGGCGGGGGAGTAGCTGGCGCCCCCGGCGGCCGGGCCGAAGACGGCCGATATCTGCGGTACGACGCCGGAGGCCCGCACGTTTCGCAGGAAGATTTCGCTGTAGCCCGCGAGGGAGTCCACACCCTCCTGGATCCGCGCGCCCCCGGAGTCGATGAGGCCGACCATCGGCGCCCCGGTGGCGACAGCCTGGTCCATGACTTTGCATATCTTCTGGGCGGCCACTTGCGAGAGGGAGCCACCCATTACCGTGAAGTCCTGCGCGTAGACGAAGGTCAGCCGGCCGTCGATCTTGCCGTACCCCGTCACGACCGAGTCGCCAAGGAACTGCTGCTCGGCGAGTCCGAACTCGGAGGACTGGTGAACGGCGAAGCGGTCGATCTCCTCGAAGGTGCCCTCGTCCATCAGCATGGCGATGCGCTCTCGCGCCGTGAGCTTGCCCTTGCTGTGCTGGGCATCGATCCTGCGCTGCCCGCCGCCGAGCTGTGACTGCTCCCGCTTGCGCCGCAGCTCGTCGAGTCTCTCCTGGACCCTGCTTCTCACGACCATAATTGATTCGGCCCCGCGTACCGTGGAATAATCGTTGCGTCCCAAGTTATCAGATAGCGGGAAGCCTCAGCAACAAAGCACAGCCTTCCCGTAGCCGGACCAGGGTGATGAGACCACTACAGAACGACGTCCGGGGCATAACGAAGATCGGCAAGTCCACTTTCGAGTGGGGCTCGCGTACCTACGTCATGGGGGTCATCAACGCGACGCCCGACTCGTTCTCAGGCGACGGCGTGGGGTCGAGCGTCGACGCGGCGCTTGCGCAGGCCCGCTCGTTCGAGCGCGAAGGCGCGGACATCATCGACGTGGGAGGAGAGTCGACGCGTCCGCCATCGCTGTACGCGGGGTCCGAGCCCGTGCCGGCGGACGTAGAGCTGGCGCGGGTTCTCCCTATTGTCAGGGCAATCACGGAGGAAACGGACATCCCGGTCAGCATCGACACCTACAAGGCCAAGGTTGCGCGGGAGGCCATCGGGGCCGGGGCGTCCATGATAAACGACGTGTGGGCGCTTCAGCGCGACCCCGATATGGCGCGCGCGGCGGCACAACTGGGCGTGCCGGTCGTGCTGATGCACAACCAGGACCATACGGACTACGACGACGTGGTGCCCGACGTCATATCACGGCTGTCGTGGCTCGCCCACAGGGCTGAGGAGGCGGGAGTGCGCCGGGACAACATCGTGCTGGACCCCGGCATGGGATTCGGCAAGACGGCCCAGCACAACCTGGAGATACTGCGGCGGCTGGGCGAGTTCCGGGCCACTGGGCTGCCGCTGCTGGTGGGGATGTCGAGGAAGTCGACTATAGGCTACGTGCTCGACCTGCCCGTCGACGAGCGCGTGGAGGGCACGGCGGCTACCGTCGCGCTATCGATAGCCGGAGGTGCGGATGTCGTGCGGGTCCACGACGTGCGCGAGATGGTGAGGGTGGCGCGTATGAGCGACGCGGTGGTACGGGGCTGGAGCGGCGGCTGATGCAGGCCGAGGCGTACCTGGCCCTGGGGTCTAACCTGGGCGACAGGAGGGCGAACATCCTGCGCGCCGTCGACCTGCTGCGCGAGGTGTCGTCGGGGCTCAGGCTCTCGCCGCTGTACGAGACGGAGCCCGCCGGGTTCGAGAGCCAGCCCTCGTTCCTCAATGCCGCTTGCGGCCTGTGGACGTGCCTCGACCCGTTTGCGCTGTTTCACGAGGTGCAGCGCATACAGGACAAGGTGGGCGGGTCCCACACGTTTCCCAACGCTCCGAGGGCGCTCGATATCGACGTGCTGCTCTATGACAGGCTGGTCATCGACACGCCGCTCCTTACGGTGCCGCATCCGCGAATGGCGGAGCGGGACTTCGTTCTGCGCCCGCTGGCAGACATTGCGCCGGCATACGAGCACCCGCAGCTTGGGGCGACGGTGGCCGAGCTGCTCGAAAGGGTTGCCGCCCGGGCCTGAGTTGGGAACGGGACGCCTGCTGGCTGGTCGAGAAGCTGAACCTAGCGCAGGTCGTAGAGACCCGCCCCAGGTCCTTCGCACAGCTCAGGACGCCAATCGCACTGCGGTCTATGCCTAGGTCTGTCAGGCCCGCTGGTCGGGTGGAAGCAGGTCGGGAATGCCGCCGGAGATGGGGTAGGTCTCCCCACACCGTGAGCAGTGTATGGCGCCTTCGACGATCTCGCTGGTGTCGGAGTTGGACTCGGCAATTGTGAGGTCCAGCTCGCCCTTGCATACGGGGCAGACAAGTATCTCCATCAGATCGGGTCTCACGAGACGCTCACCTCAGTCCTTGTTCGAACAGCACGCCGAGCAGGTCGGACAACAGGAAGACTACGATGCCCAGGTACACGAGGGCATTGTAGCCCGACACGGAGCTGAGGACCCGCTTCATTCCGGTCGGAGGGGACTCGTCGGGGCGTCCGAATGCCTCGAGGAACTCGGACCTGCGGCGCTGGGCTCGCACCTGGAAGAACATCCACAGCGACAGCACCACCTTCACGCCGAGGGCGATGGCGTAGGGAGCGCCCGCCGCACCCTCGGTGAGCCTGTCGAAGGCCAATACGGCTCCTGTGGCTATCAGGACGATGATGCAGGCGTCGACGAGGGTCTTGAACTCGGCGCCCGCAGCCGATGTCAGCCCGCGAGGCGTGTCCGGATTGCGCCTGATTGCCGGGCGCAGCACGACCAGGTAGAAGATGCTGCCGCCGACCCACGCCGCGGCCGACAAGACGTGAAGCCAGCGCACGGCCAGCAGGAAGATATCGAGCGCGTCCATAGTGGGGAATTATAGCCGCCGACGTGTTGGGCGGTCGCTATCGTGCCGTGCGGCTACTCGAGAAGCGGCGCAACTATCTCGTCGAGCTTCTCCTCGGTCAGCACGCCGGCCCAGGAGCGTACGACCTCGTGGTTCTTGTTCAGGAAGACCGTCGTCGGCCAGTGAACGGCGTTGTAGTCGATGAGTATCTTGCCCTCGGTATCGGGGCCGATGGCATAGGTTATGCCGAACTCGTCAACGAACTCCTGCCCCTCCTCGACGGTGTCCAGTGACAGCGACTGTATGCCGATGAACTGCAGCCCGTCGTCCTTGTGCTTCTGCCACGTGGCCTCGAGGTCCGGCATCTCAAGGCGGCAGGGCGGGCAGGACGGGTACCAGAAGTTGATCACTACGGGCTGGCCCTCGTACTGCGAGAGGCTTACCAACTCGCCCTTCTCGTAGTTCTCGTTGCCGAACACCTCCAGCTCGAAATCCGGGGCCGCCTCATCCCCTCGCCCCGCGGGCACACCTGACGTGGTGCAAGCCGCGAACAGGAGAGCCGCCATGACCGCGAGCGGGACGGCGGCCCAACGCCTGTGCAGTCTGATCTTCAAGTCTTCGTCCTCCACTCCAGGTTAGGGCGCAACTGGGACAGGGAAGTCCCCTTTGTATATTCGATGAAGGGGCGCGGGCGGGCGATGCAGCCCGGACCCAATTACTCCTCGTCCGGCTCACTCATCAGGGCCGTGGCATGGCTGATGAGCGTCTTGGCACGGTCCTCGGGGGTCTTGCGGCTCTCCAGGTATAGACGAAGGGCCTCCCGCGGCTCCAGGGTCTGGGCGCGGCCTGGGCCCAGACGGGTCCGGGCCTGATCGGCGATCTCGCGCGATATGGCCGCGACGTAGTGGGCGCCTTCGAGCGCGGCGCGAATCTCGCCGTCACGCAGGTGGGTCTCCAGGTCGGCGGGTACCCTGATGAGGACGCGCACGACCGCGCCCTCGAAGTGGCGGCTCTGTATAGCCCTGATCACGGTCGCGGTCGGATCCAGGTCGTCGCGCGGGATGTCCACGGACACCGTGAGAAAGCGGCGTGCGTTGACCGGCACGAACTCGAAGCGCGTCTCGCGCCTGCCCTGGGGCAATTCGAGATCGAGCTCGACGACGCAGAAGCCCTTGTCGTCCTTCTCCTCGCCGAAGTCGACCCGCTCGAGGCTGCCGGAATAGACGACGCGAGGCTCCCGGCCCCACTCCTGGTGGCGATGGATGTGGCCGAGCGCCACGTAGTCGAGCTGGGGCATGGCAACGTTGCTGCGCAGCAGCACGTGGTCGCGGCCCAGCATCATGGACTGCTCGGAGCTCGTAACCGCCTCGCTGACCGAGACGTGGCCTGCCAGCACGGCGGGCATTTCGGGGTCGAGGGACTCGACGCGGAGGCGGACGGCATCGGTCAGCCGGGCCTGTATCGCCTCGTTGATCTGCTCGGGAGTCATACCGCGCGTCTCCTCGTTCGCCAGGTAGGCGCTG